>CACNRW010000076.1 GCA_902622875.1 uncultured SAR116 cluster alpha proteobacterium | reverse complement strand
TTTGTACAAAGAATTTAAATCGGTTTCAAAACATAAGCAAATGTTACAAAAAGAAGGTTTTAAAATTACAGATTGCATTTGTAATATGCCTACAGCTGTAATGGGAGAATATGGTAAATCGGGCCCAGTAATTGCTATTTTAGGTGAGTTTGATGCTTTACCAGGATTAAGTCAAGAAGCAGGAGTTGCTGAACATAAACCAATCAAAAATAGTAAAAATGGACATGGTTGTGGACATAATTTACTTGGAGCCGCCTCTCTACTAGCAGCGACTGCTGTCAAAGATTGGTTAGAAAAAAATAATATTCAAGCTAAAATTGTATATTATGGTTGTCCTGCAGAAGAAGGAGGAGCTGCAAAAACGTATATGGCTAGAGATGGTTTGTTTGATAATATTGATACTGCAATATGTTGGCATCCAGCTACTTTTAATTCTGTTAATAAACCAATTTCTCTAGCTAATTCTAGAATTGATTTTACATTTATAGGTAAAGCGGCTCATGCCGCTACCGCGCCTCATTTAGGTAGAAGCGCATTAGATGCTGTAGAACTAATGAATATAGGTGTTAATTATATGAGAGAGCATATGCCAGACTCTGCTAGAGTACATTATGCATACATGGATGCTGGAGGTAATGCAGCAAATGTAGTTCAAGCCAACGTTACTATACGGCATTTGATAAGAGCATCAAATTTAACAGAACTTCGTTCTTTAATTGATAGAGTTTACAAAATTGCAGACGGTGCTGCCCTAATGACCGAAACAAGTGTGGAAAAGAAAGTCTACAGCGGAGTATCAAATTTATTAGGCAATGAACCATTAGAACAAATAATGCAAAATGAATTTGAAAAATTAGGTCCTGTTTTATTTGATAAAAAAGACAAAGATTTTGCTAATAAAATCAGATCAACCTTAACAGAATCTGATATTTTAGACAGTTTTCAAAGAATTGGAATAAAAGCTCCTTTAGATATGCCGTTATGTGATTTTGTAGCCCCTTTGAATAATGTTAGTAGTGGAGGAATAGGCTCTACTGATGTAGGAGATGTTAGTTGGGTGGTTCCTACTGTTCAAGCTAGGGTAGCAACATGTGCGGTTGGTACGCCATTTCATACCTGGCAAACAGTAGCACAAGGCAAAGCCCCTGCTGCGCACAAAGGAATGGTACATGCTGCAAAAATTATGGCGTCTACAGCATGCGCAATAATAAATGACCCTGAAAAATTAAATCAAGCAAAAGAAGCTTTTGAAAAACAAATTAAAAATAATCCTTATATTTGTCCAATTCCTAATGGTGTTAAGCCACCAACAATAAAATATGAATAAATCTTTGTATAAATTAGTTTTTCATATATTTAATTATGACACAAAATGCGCTCTTAGCTCAACTGGATAGAGCATTTGACTTCGAATCAAAAGGTTGGGGGTTCGAGTCCCTCAGAGCGCACCATAACTTATTGTTTAATATCAATTATTTAGAAGAATTGATTTTAAATAATACCCAGAGATTACTCAGTTTTGACACAGATTTGACACAGTAAAAGGAGTCAAAGATGAGTTGTGTGAGAAAAAGAGGTAATTCTTGGAATGCTCAAGTAAGAGTATCTGGTTGGAGAAGTTTTACTAAATCCTTTAATAAAAAGAGTGATGCTATAACTTGGGGTTCAAAGTTAGAACATCAGTTAAGAAACACTTCACTTCCAGAAGAAAATATTCAGAACTTAAAACTATCTTATCTAATGAATAGATACGCTGAGGAAGTTTCTTCCAAAATAAAGAGTGGAATGACTGAACAATGCCAATTGAGATTAATATCTAAAAGATGGATAGGGGGGTGTAAAGTTGTAGACCTTACTAAACTTCATTTTGAACAATACAGAGAAGATAGATTGAAAGAGGTTAAATCTGGAACTGTAAAGGCAGAATTAACTCTAATCCAAAGAGTATTTAAGACTGCAATCAAAGAATGGCGATATGGAATACTCCTTAACCCAGTTGCTA
>CACNRW010000075.1 GCA_902622875.1 uncultured SAR116 cluster alpha proteobacterium | reverse complement strand
TTTGATACTGCAGTTAACAAATGGCTAATTCAAAATAATTTAATTGATATAAAACATGGTAAAAATATCGGTTTGATTGTTCAATCAGGCTGCAATTATTTTTCTTCTTTTCAATATCCAGAAGAAATTGATGCGGGAATAAGAGTAACCAAGATTGGAACTAGTTCGGTAAGATATGAAGTAGGTTTATTTAATGAAAAAGATGAAATTTCTTCTGCGGATGGTTTTTTTGTACATGTATATGTAGATAGAGAAACAAATACTCCAATACCTTTAAATTATGATTTTAAAAAAACATTAGACACTATATTTGTAGAACTATAAATTTAAACTTTTTCTAAAATAATTGTCTCATTTTCTTTTATGTTTTCAATGTAACTTTTATCAAATTTGCAGTCTGCCCATATATTGCAAGGTGAGATTAGTCTTATTTCGTTACCATTAGAGATTGGAGTTTTTCCATATCCTATGGCTATAGCAGATCCACTATTCCAAAAAGCAATTTCACCAATTTTCACAACTGATTTAGCGTTTTTTTCTAATTCAATGCTTAATCCAGTGTTAAAATAAATTTCTTCTCCCCATTTCTGTATTTTTGACTTTAGTGGTAATGAATTATAAATTATGTCAGCAGTTAAAGTATCTCTTAACTCGAAAACTAATTCTTTTCCCTTACATTTCAAAATAACTTTTCTCATGATGATTTAACTTTACATTTTATCTTTTAACATTATTTATATTATTATCACATAATTAATAATTTGATAATGGGACTATAGCTCAGCGGGAGAGCACTTGGTTGATATCGAAGGGGTCACTGGTTCAATCTCAGTAGGTTTTTACCATAATATCAACAGTTTAGCTACAAATGTAAGTCATATTTTTCGTTGTTATGACTCTACAATCACGATAGAAGAGATATATGGCGACAATACGTGAACGAAATAATAAGTATCAAGTACAAGTAAGAATAAGAGGAAAGGGGACATCTGCAACTTTTCATACCCTTGATCTTGAAAGACGGTGGGCAAGATCCAAAGAAATAGAGTTTGAAAAAAATATAAAAGTAGGAATGAAATATCGTCCCAAAACACTTTTGAGATTTTAGACAAATATAAAGAAGTTGTAATTCCCCATAAGAAATCAGCTTCATCTGAAACCTTTATGATTAATGCCTTTATAAAAAATAAATGGGTTGCATTACAGATAACTCAATACAGAGATAAGAGATTATTGAGCGTAAAAACCATCAACAATTTCACGTGAATTTGGTATTGTAAAACATGCGCTGCAAGTTGCAAAACTAGAATGGGACTGAGATGTTCCGAATGACTTGTTTACAGGCATTAGACTCCCACAGTTTCACCAAAAAGCTATTCGACGTATCATTGATCATGATCTTGTTAAGTTGCTGGAAGGAGCTTCAAAGCACAGCAATATCTATCTGAAGCCCATTATTTTATAGCTTTAAATACAGCAATGAGAAGAGGGGAGAAACTTTCACTTCAATGGTCGGATATAGATTTTAAACGTGATAATACAAAGACTGGATTTGGTCGATCTATTAAGATGAATGATGATGTTCGAGTGGTTTTCGAAAACCTAGATATAGTTGATGACAAAATATTTCCGATAAGCATAAATAGTCTGAGGCTCTGTTATCAACGATTATGTAACAAACTTTATATTAAAATACGGTTCCATGATTTAAGGCATGAAGCTATAAGCCGTTTAATTGAGCAAAATCTTTCCATACCCCACATTGCTTCAATTAGTGGGCACAGAACAATATCGCAGCTATTCAGATATGCTCATTATAAAGACCCGATTTAAGACTCATACAGAGTCAAAGCTGATGAATTGAGCAGTATTATAGTCTAGAATAATTATACAGACTCGGTGACTCTAAAATCGTCTCTAAATAGCTTTTAAAATTATATTTAATTAGGTTTGGCAAGGGACATTGGGTGTATCCTAGCTATTGCACGTAATTAAGAGAAATGTTTAACCCCACCATAGTATCCAGAGAGAAATATAAATTATCCTTTACCTTGGAAAACTATTGTGATTAAACTGTAAATATGAAAAAACTATTCGTCATTTTATCATTTTTAATTCCATACA
>CACNRW010000074.1 GCA_902622875.1 uncultured SAR116 cluster alpha proteobacterium | reverse complement strand
AAACATTTTTGTATTCATCTTCAAGATCAATTTTTAAGATTTTTGATAAATTAAACATAAAATGTGCTGTTATGTCTGCAATAGAAAATTTTTCTCCAGCAATAAACTTGTTCTTTGAAAGATGTGGCTCAATTCTACTCAGAAAAATTTTAAACATTTCAATTCCACGAACAACAATTTCAGGCGATTGATCAATTTCGTTCCGCGTGCCTGGAACTACTTTCCCCTTAAAAAAAGATGTTTTATTTCTTACAGAGTGCAAAAGAGGTAAAAATCCGTCTAATTCTATTCTCCTGTTCCACATATCAATAATAGCTATCTCTTTACTATTACTCCCAAATAAATTTGGGTTTTGAAATTTATCTTCTAAATAATGACAAATTGATATTGATTCTGAAATAATTGTCCCATCTTCTAATTCCAAAAATGGAACACAATTAAACGGGTTCATTGTATTATATGGTTCTTTAAATATCTCATCTTCTCTAACATTGACTTGAATGGTTTCTATATCTATTTTTTTCTCTTTTAGGAACATTTCAACTCTAAGTGCGTTTGCTGCAGGGGTGAAAGTATATAACTTCATTAATAACCTCTAAATTTGTAGTTAAAATATCTATTAATTGAATTAGTTTTTTATTCTATATCCAGTTTTAAAAATGTACCAAATTATACTAATACATATGCTAGTGAACAACAGTATAAAAAAAATGCTTGTTAGTATTGGCACATCACCAATACCAAAAAAAGCCCATCTAAAGCCAGATATTAAATAAACTATAGGATTTAATAGTGCAAAGTTTTGCCAGAAAGGAGGTAACATATCTATTGTATAAAAACTTCCACCTAAAAAAACTAAAGGAGTAATTATTAACATTGGAGCTATGTTTAGTTGTTCAAAATTATCTGATACAATACCAATAATAAAACCAAGAAGGCTAAAACTAATACACGTTAACAATAAAAACAATAACATAAAAATCGGGTGTACAATATCTATCGTAACAAATAGATAAGATGTTGCTAATATTATTAAGCCTATTGAGAATGCTTTAGTTGTTGCTGCACCTACATAACCAATCACTATTTCAACAAATGATAATGGTGCTGACAAAAGTTCATAAGTAGTTCCAATAAATTTTGGAAAATAAATACCAAAAGAAGCATTATTTACACTTTGCATTTGAACAGTTAACATTATTAATCCTGGAACAATAAATGCGCCATAAGTTACATTGCTAATATTTTCCATCCTTGAACCGATAGCAGCGCCAAAAACAATAAAATAAAGTATTGTTGATAAAACTGGAGAGACAAGACTTTGAATTAGAGTCCTAAAGGATCTATTCATCTCGTATATATAGATTGCTTGTATTCCTCGAAGGTTCATTAATTAATCCTTAATAATTTTTACAAAAATATCTTCTAATGATGTTTCTTCTGTTTGAATGTCAAATAAATTTATACCAATTTGGTTCATGTCTGACAGTAGGGAAGTTATACCAGTTCTTTCTTTTCCCGTATTATAGTAATAATGAAATGAATTGCCCTCATCAATCAGCTTCAGATTATATTTTTTAAGTTTAGTAGGTATTGTTGAAAGTGATTTTTTCAGTTTTACTTTAAGTGTTTTAACGCTCATTCTTTTTATAAGTTTGTTCTTTTCTTCAACCAGTAATAATTCCCCATGGTTTATTATACCTATATTATCCGCGATCATTTCAGCTTCTTCAATATAGTGAGTAGTCAAAATTATTGTAACTCCTTCATTTTTTAATTCTTTTATAATGTTCCACATATCTTTACGTAATTCAACGTCAACTCCTGCTGTAGGCTCGTCAAGAAATAAGATCTTAGGGTTGTGACTTAAGGCCTTAGCTATCATTACTCGACGTTTCATTCCGCCTGATAGAGATTTAATGATATTGTCTTTTTTTTCATATAGTTGTAATTTCTTTAAAAGATTTTCAATATATTCAACATCATCTTTTTTACCAAACAATCGCCTGGAAAATTTGACTGAGTTAATAACTTTTTCAAAAGGTTCCAGTGCTAATTCCTGAGGTACAAGCCCAATAATCTCTCTTGTTTTTCTATAATCCTTAATCACATCAAATCCATTTACCGTGATACTCCCAGATGTTATCG
>CACNRW010000073.1 GCA_902622875.1 uncultured SAR116 cluster alpha proteobacterium | reverse complement strand
AGGATCCGAAACAAAAGCTTCATGTCGTGGATGTGGTACAATAATATTGATTAAAGCTTGCTTTTTACAAATTCTATAAATCTCTTTTATAATGTTTATAAAAACTTCAGGATCTTGACCAAGATGTTCTAAAACATGAGAAAGCATTATTTCTTCGATGGAATTATCATCGAACGGATAAGGAAATTTCTCTAAATCATGCTTAACGTCAATGTCATATAAGTCAAACTTATCTACATTAACATATCCATCTAAAATTTTACTTCCACTTCCTAAATTTAATTTCATATCTAAATCCTATCTCACTAATTTAGGTCTCTGTTTGTGAATTTTACGATATCTTCTTTGATTAATTTAAATATATTGTCCCATGACCCTAATGTATCTCTTTCAAATATATCAATTGATGGACCAACAGGGTTGTTTAAAATATTATTCCAAGGACTTTGACGCCAATTAGCTAGTTTAGTTACAGTTCCAACTGCTACTGATATCAAAGGTGTAGTTGTTTTATTTGACACAACTATATCAATTGCAGTGCAAAGAGCTGCCACATCATCTATATTATTCCATTGATCTAAATCATCAAAATTATGAACCGTTACTCCAAGTTCTTCTCTAACTTTAGCTAAATCATCTTCAAAATCCTTAGATTGTAAATTTATAAATGTTACATTAGGGATCGAAAGTATTTGAGACCACTCAGATATGGATGAATAGTTTGGAAGACGCTCAGCAGACATATTAGAACTTTTCCAACTAATGCCAATATATGGCCCCTTTCCTAGCAAGTTTAGTCGTTCTTTCCAGTAATTAACACGAACTGGATCAGGAATAAGGTAAGCATCAGGTTTTGGGTTTTCTGTAATTTCTTGTAGAAAGTGTTTATAAAGGCTTCCCATTGGTAAGTGATAATCAAAGTCATCTCTTTTTATATCTCTACTTCTATCTTCGGGTTTGATCTCAACATTGGGAAATGAGCGTTTTAATAATGGAACTAACTTTTCCTGACACTCTAATATACAGTTTGCTGATTGTGAGGTCAAAAATGGTATTTTAGAAGCCCACATTATTGTATCTCCAACACCCTGCTCACACCAAATCAAAATCCTTTTGCTATTCAGGCTTTGTTTCCCGTCCCAAAGAGGTTGAGAAAAATTACGTTTCTGTAGTAAAAATTTATCAGTTTTCCAACGCCATTCGCTTTCATCGAGACCTTCTCTTAGTTTACCATTATTAAGGAGCGTAAAACTTAAGTTGTGGTGTGCTTCTGCAAACTCAGGTTTATGCAAAATCGCTTGCCTTAGGTTTGTTTCTGCTTCTCCAAGTCTGCCTGATTTATGATAAGCTGTGCCTATATTGTTGTAAGCATCGGCATAGCTAGGTTTAATTGAGATAGATTTACTATAATATTTAATAGCTTCATCTAGTTTAAGTTGTTCTCTAAGTGCATTTCCAAGATTGTAGTAAGCCTTAGCATATAGAGGCTTAAGTAATATAGATTGTTTGTGAGCATCTATAGCTTCATCAAGATAGCCTTGATCTTTGAGAACAATTCCTAGATTGTTGTAGGCTTCAGCATGATTAGGGTTTAGTGAAATTGATTTTTTATAAGCATCTACAGCCTCTTTCAGTTTCCTTTGTTCTTTGAATGCAGCAGCCAAATTATAATATATATCAGCATCATTAGGCTTAAGAAAACTCATCTTCTTGTATACCTCAATAGCTTTGTCTAGCTGACCTGTGTTTTGTAGGATGTTTCCTAAATTATTATAAGCCTCAGCATCATTAGGCTTCAGTGAGATTGCTTTTTTGTAAGCATCTACAGCCTCAGCAAACTTTCCTTGATTTTTAAAAGTAACACCCATGTTATTATAAATTTCAGCATAATCAGGCTTGAGTGAGATAGTTTTTTTATAAGCCTCTATGGCCTCGTCAAGCATTCCTATTTGAGATCTTGATGCTCCAAGTATGTTCCAAATAAGAATAGCTGTTGGATATTGCTTTGTTAAAACTTCAGCTTGCTCAGCAACTACGGCAAATTGTCCTTGATTAAATAGATTGACGAGTTGGTCAACAACTTCCTGAGGCGGACTTTGTATTACCTTATTTAGATTATACTTCTTTAATGCGGCTAATCCTTGCTGAGCTCTTAAATTGTTAGAAAAATTCTTTAAGATTGT
>CACNRW010000072.1 GCA_902622875.1 uncultured SAR116 cluster alpha proteobacterium | reverse complement strand
CCTCTTTATGTCAATGAGTTGAATAAAGATGCCATAGAAACTTATCTGATTAACCGTGAAAAACATTACCCCCATTTAAGAAAAAAATATAATTCTAGAGATATTAAAAACATTATAAAAAATAAAGATTTCTTTGAAAAATTATTAAGTAATTTTGAAAAAGATTTCCAAAGAAATTTTAAAAAACACAGTGTTGATTTAGTTGCTGGTGGTCCACCCTGCCAAGGTTTTTCTGGAATTGGAATCAGACGTTCTTATTCAGTAGATAAAGTTCAACTTCCATCAAATCATTTATTTGAAGATATGGCATTTTTTGTTCACAAAATAAACCCGAAGGTATTTTTATTTGAAAATGTTGAAGGTTTACTTAGAGCAAAATGGACTAAAGAAGGTGTCAAAGGTGAAATATTCAAACAAGTTTTGAAAACATTTAAAGAAATACCTGGCTATTCTGTAAAATTTAAATTAGTTTATGCTAAAGATTATGGAGTTCCTCAAAATCGTCCTCGTGTTTTTATTATTGGAATTAGAGATGATCTAAATCTAGATTTAGTAGATCAAGAAGATGCAGTTCTATCTGGATATCTTCCATACCCCACATCTGATTATCCAAATATTGAGGATATTTTTTCAGACTTAATTGATCATAATTTTGAATATGGCGGCATTACAAAAACTTATAAATATGATCCTAAAAACCAATGGCAAGAACAAATCAGAAAAGATCCCCACTCTCAAAAAATTTTTAGCAAAGGTGAACTTTTATCGGAACAAGAGTACAGCAATCATTCTGAAAGAGTACAAGAAAGATTTTCTTATATGATTAAAAATAATGGAATTATTCCTGATCATTTAAAAACTAAAAAATTTGCACAACGCTTGTTACCATCCAAATGGGGTAACAAAGGACCTACTATAACTGCCTGTTCTTTGCCAGATGATTTTGTTCATTATAAGCAAGCACGATCATTAACTGTAAGAGAATGGGCAAGGTTACAAACATTTCCAGATTGGTATCAATTTGCAGGAAAAAGAACAACTGGGGGTGTACGAAGAGCAGGCAATCCAAGGGAGTCCATATTTGATAGAGAAGTTCCTAAATACACTCAAATTGGAAATGCAGTTCCTGTAAAACTTGCATACGAAATTGGTAAACATCTATCTTTATTACTATCTTAAAAAATATTATTCTATAATTCTTCGCCCTTGAAAACTTTAATCATTTTTTTATTGTCATAAAGATCATACATTTTTACATTCAAACAATCTGTCCAAAATTGAGTACCATTTGATGGGTCTGTTTCACCCTTTTTCCAATGGTGTCCAGATTTCTCTAAAGACTTTAAATCTAAAAAACCTAGTAAACACGCATGACTGAATCTATCAATTTTTTTTGACTTATTAGAACTGTCACGTTTTAAAGACACAAAATAATAATAATCAGGTCTTTGATGATCGTGATTATAAAGGGGAATAGAATTATCAAAATGTTTCTTGGGAAAAACTGTTCGGTCTTTTGTTTTTACATCAAGTGTATATAAATTATTTATAAGGTAGTCATGCGTCGTTTTATCTCTATCATCTTTGTATTTGATATTATGTTTTCTAAAAAACTCTTCCAAAACTACCTCACCTAAGCAACCAACTTCATTTGCTTCTTTTTTTCTATGTGAGTTAGTAAAAATTTTTAAATTTTCTGCTCTTTTTAGTGCTGATTCCCAATGATTTTTAACCAATTCAACTTTTATATATTTTAATGCCATTTAAAATAATCTTTTATTACTTTGATAAAAACCTGTCTCTGAGCAACTTACCAAAATCAGAAAATGACTTAGTGTAATCTTTATAATATTTTAATTTTATTTTATTTTTGGGAACACTACTGAGAGGATTGCCATCTTTTTTCTTTTTATTTATAGATAATTCTAGTTCTTTAATTTTTCTATCTATTTCTTTTTTATAACAAACAAGACTATGATTCTTTTCAATCATTCCAGATAAAATTTGCGTTCCAATTGCATCTAGGTTTTTTGAAGAAGCACTCATGCCATTCCCTGTCACTGCAAACGCCTGTCCTCCTGATTTAAGTTCACCTTGCACCATTCTAATTCTGTCATTAGATGAAATTTGTACAGCAACAAATACTTGGATATCTATATCATTCCCATCTTTTATATATGGAAAAACAAAGTCTGTATTAGAATAAGAAGATGATTTATGTTGTTTTTTA
>CACNRW010000071.1 GCA_902622875.1 uncultured SAR116 cluster alpha proteobacterium | reverse complement strand
GAATTAATAATTTAGTTTCTTGTGCTAGAGCACGAGCAACCATTACGCGCTGTCGTTCTCCGCCAGATAAAGTATTTAATTGTCTATCTGCAAATTTAAGGATACATAACCGATTTAATGAATCTTCTATAATTTCTTCGTCATTTACGTTATTTAAACTTCCAAACCATTGTTTATGAGGAGTTCGGCCCAAAGCAACAATTTCGCGAACTGTTAGGGCAAAGTCTGTAATTTGTTCTTGTAAAACTGCGGCAATTATGCAGGCTACTTTCTTAGCGGGTATTGACCAAATGTCTTTTCCATCTATCTTAATTACGCCTGTGCTTGGTTTTTGATGCCTATATAATAAGCGAAGAAGCGTAGACTTTCCCGCTCCATTAGGACCAACAATACCTAAAATTTTTCCAGGATCTAAATTAAAAGAAACAGGATGTAGTATCTTTTGCTTATTTCTTGGCTCTGTCCAACTGATATCATTAACATCTATACTCACTGGTGATTTCATTGGAATTATCCTTTAAATAAATAACTAACAAGTGAAGAGCTAGTGGATATTGGAGGGAGTCTTCCAAGAATATTTGAGCGAAAAAGTTCTGGTCTATCTCTTCGTCTTAAATAACCATCTGATGAAGAGTTATAAATTGATATAAGGTCTAATAATGCATCTACATATTCAAATTTAGATGGATTTATGTCACCAAATATATATGTAAATGAATTTTCAGCAGTAAGTGATATTATACAAGAGCGTTTACATTGGCTCATGCAATTAACTCCTCTTACTTTCAACCCTCCAATTTTTTTTTGCTTAATATTTTCCATTAAGAGTTCTAAGAACCGTTTTCCTCCTCTTTCTTTCCTTGTTTTCTCAAGGCCATCCTTACAAGAAAGGCAAATGGACAAAATAGGTTTTTTTGCGTCTAACATTTTATTTTTGTTCCTAAATTTTTACTAACTAATTGCATCACATAATATATGTAATGTTATAACATAACATATTTTTTTAATTACTACTGCCAGTAGGGTGTTGTCAAATAAAAATTGCAATGTTATAACATTACAACTAGTTAATTACTTTTATTAATTTGAGGAAAAAAAATGATAAAAAGTAAATCTCGCCTAACTCATGCAGATCGAGTATTTCAATATTTAAAAAATCAAGATCAACCACTTTCAGCTTATGATATTCTAGAGGGTATGAGGTCAGAAGGCGTAGCAGCCGCTACTACAGTTTATAGAGCTTTAGACAAATTAATGTCGATTGGATTAGTGCACAAAATAGAATCTCTTAATGCATGGACAGTATGTTGTGGATCTCATAATGATAAAACACCTGTTTTTGAAATATGTAATGATTGTGGGTATGTTAAGGAACATCTTGACCGAGAATTTACAAATAATATTAATAATTTATCCAAAAGAACTGGCTTTATCCCAGACAATCCAGTTCTAGAAATTCACGGTCGATGTGGTGTATGTGCAAATAATTAATAGAGTGCCTGAAAGGAAAGATAATGAATGATATGTCGCAAGTACCAGTTACAGTACTAACTGGATTTCTCGGTGCTGGTAAAACCACACTCCTAAATCGTATACTTACAGAACAGCATGGGCAAAAATATGCTGTAATAGTTAATGAATTCGGAGAACAAGGTATTGATAATGATCTCGTTGTCGATGCTGATGAAGAAGTTTTTGAAATGAATAATGGCTGTATTTGTTGTACAGTCAGAGGTGACCTAATTCGTATACTTGGCGGTCTAATGAAGCGTGCAGACAAACTTGACGCAATTATAGTTGAGACCACAGGCCTTGCAGATCCAGCTCCAGTTGCACAGACGTTTTTTGTAGACCAAGATGTTTCTGACAGAACTAAATTAGACGCTATAGTTACAGTTGCAGATGCCGTTCACTTAAGTTCACAACTTGGTGAGCATCATGAAGCTGAAGAACAAATAGCATTTGCAGATGTTGTATTACTTAATAAAATTGACCTTGTTGATGATAAAGCCGTTGAAAATGTTCAAACTCGTATTCGTAAAATAAACCCTTACGCAAAAATTATTAAAACTAATCACTGCTCTGCGCCACTAACGGAAGTTCTAGGTTTAAACGCCTTCAGTTTGGATCGAGTTTTAGAAGTTGAACCAGATTTTCTAGAATCTGACCATGACCATGAACATGATGATGATGTTACAAGTTTATCATTTGTGTCTGATACGCCTTTAGATATGGATAAATTTCAAGCTTGGTTTGGTAATTTGTTACAAGAAAAAGGCCAAGATATTTTGAGATCTAAAGGCATTCTGAATTTTGAAGGTAGAGATGATAGGTATGTTTTTCAAGGAGTTCATATGCTTATGGACGCATCTCCAATGGGTCCATGGCCGGCAGGTAAAGATCGCAGTTCAAGAGTTGTGTTTAT
>CACNRW010000070.1 GCA_902622875.1 uncultured SAR116 cluster alpha proteobacterium | reverse complement strand
TGCAGATTCTGTTGAACTTTCATTACAATTATCAGACGGTTTATTATATATTTTAGATTTAGATACAAATAATAAAGAAATATATTCATCTAATTTTTCTTGCCCTGAGAGCGGTTTTACGATTGACGAAATTGAACCTAGAATTTTCTCTTTTAATAATCCTGCCGGTGCATGTGACAAATGTGATGGTTTAGGTAATGCTGTAGCATTTGACGTTAACCTTGTAGTTCCTGATGAAACTATTTCTTTAAGAGAGGGTGCAATTGCCCCTTGGGCTCTAAATACTAGCAAATTATACATCCAAACAATCCAATCTTTAGCAAAACATTATAAATTCGATATTGATAGTAAATTTTCAGATCTTTCAGATGATATAAAACAAAAGCTTTTATATGGTTCTGGTGAAGAAAAAATTGAAATTGTCTACAATGATGGAACTAGAGTTTATAGATCTAACAAAGCATTTGAAGGTGTAATTCCAAATTTGGCTAGGAGACTAAAAGAGAGTGAAAGTAAATGGGTTAAAGAAGAATTGGGTAGGTTTCAATCTGATAAAAATTGTCAAAAATGTAATGGAAAAAGACTTAAATTAGAAACTCTAGCAGTTAAAATTAATAAAAAAGATATTGCAGATGTTTCTAGATTAACAATTGAAGACGCTAGAGAATGGTTTTTAAATCTAAATTCAATACTGAATGAACAAGAATTAGCTATTTCAAGGCAGGTTTTAAAAGAAATAAATGACCGACTTGGTTTTTTAACAAGTGTTGGGCTTTCTTATTTATCAATTTCCAGGAATAGTGGAACTTTATCTGGTGGAGAAAGTCAAAGAATACGTTTGGCTAGTCAAATTGGTTCTGGATTATCAGGAGTATTATACGTACTTGATGAACCAAGTATTGGATTACATCAAAGAGACAACGAGAGACTATTACATACATTACAAAAATTAAGAGATCTTGGAAACACTGTTATAGTGGTTGAGCATGATGAAGAAGCTATTTTAATAGCAGATCATGTTGTAGACATTGGCCCTGGTGCTGGAATTAATGGCGGATCAATTATAGCTGAAGGGACACCCCAAGATATCAAAAATAATAAAAATAGTATTACTGGGAATTATCTATCTGGTATTAAAAAAATTAACGTCCCTAAAAAAAGAAGAAAAATTAATCCAAATAAACACATCATACTAAGGGGAGCCTCTGGTAACAACCTTCAAAATGTTGATGTAGAGTTTCCCCTTGGAATCCTTACATGTGTTACTGGCGTGTCTGGTGGAGGAAAATCTACTTTAGTAATACAAACACTACAAAAAAGTTTGTCAAAAATTTTAAATGGTAATAGTTCAATGCCTTCACCATATAAATCAATAAATGGCATATCACAAATTGATAAAATTATTGACATTGATCAGTCACCTATAGGAAGAACTCCTAGATCAAACCCCGCCACTTACACTGGAGCTTTTAATCATATTAGAGATTGGTTTGCGGGTCTACCTGAAGCAAAAGCAAGAGGTTATTTACCAGGTAGATTTTCATTTAATGTTAAAGGGGGAAGATGCGAAGCATGTCAAGGTGATGGAGTAATAAAAATCGAAATGCATTTTTTACCAGATGTCTATGTTAAATGTGACCAATGTAAAGGGATGAGATATAATAGAGAAACACTTGATGTAAAGTGGAGAGATAAATCTATTTCAGACGTTTTGGATATGACTGTTTCAGAAGGAGCTGAACTTTTTAAGGCTGTACCATTAATTTATGAAAAATTAGAAACATTAGAAAGAGTTGGTTTAGGGTATATTAAAATTGGTCAACGGTCTACAACGCTATCCGGCGGAGAAGCTCAAAGAATAAAGCTTGCAAAAGAGTTATCAAGGAAAGGAACTGGCAGAACAATTTACATATTAGATGAACCAACAACAGGTCTACATTTTCACGATATAAAAAAGCTTTTAGAAGTTATGCAAGAACTCGTAGATAATGGAAATACAATGATTGTGATTGAACATAATCTTGATGTAATTAAGACAGCAGATCATATCATTGACTTAGGACCTGAAGGAGGTGACAAAGGTGGATACGTAGTTGCTCAAGGTACTCCTGAGGAAATTGCTAAAGTGAAAGAAAGTCATACTGGTATTTTCCTAAAAAGAATATTAGGTAATAAATAATATTATGAAAGATGAAAATAAAATAAGTGTTGTTGGTGGTGGTTTAGCTGGATGCGAGGCTGCTTACCAAATTTCTAAATTAGGAATTGATGTTGACCTTTATGAAATGAGACCCAACACTAAAACTGAAGCTCATAATACTGAACATTTAGCTGAACTAGTGTGTTCTAATTCCTTTAGATCAGACGATAAAGAATATAATGCAGTAGGAGTTTTACATGAAGAATTAAGAATGTCTGACTCGTTAATTATGAAAACTGCTGATTTGAATAAAGTACCTGCAGGTTCAGCTTTAGCTGTAGATAGAGATGAT
>CACNRW010000069.1 GCA_902622875.1 uncultured SAR116 cluster alpha proteobacterium | reverse complement strand
AATTAATAAGAATGGCCAGTTTTTATCAAAAAACACGTCAGAAAATGTCTATTTTAATTGATAATCAAAATAAACCTTTAGGTGGAAAATGGTCGTATGATGAAGATAATAGAAAAAAAATACCAAAAAATATCGACATACCCAAAATACCTCCAATGCAAGATGACAAAAAATTTAAGTCACTTAAATTAACAATTAATTCTTTCTTTCATGACCATCCCGGATCTACAGATTACTTGTGGATGCCCACAGACAGAGAAGAATCATTAAAGTGGTTAGATAATTTTTTAGAAAATAAATTTTCAAATTTTGGTAATTATGAGGATGCAATAAGATCAGAGAATAACTTTCTTTTTCATAGTGCAATAAGCCCTATTCTTAACATGGGCTTGATAACTCCAGATGAGGTTATTAAAAAGGCGTTAGAATTCTCTAAATTGAAGTCAGTACCTATCAATTCCCTAGAAGGTTTTATTCGTCAAATTATTGGATGGAGAGAATTTATTAGAGGCATATACCACAATAGAGGTAATGAGGAAATTAAATCAAATTTTTGGAATCATCAACGAAAATTGACAAAAGATTGGTACGAAGGAACTACAGGAATAGATCCATTGGATGATGCGATAAAAGATTGTCTTAAATTTGGATATACCCACCATATTCCAAGATTAATGGTCATATGCAATATAATGAATCTAGCAAAAATACACCCGAATGAGATCTACAGATGGTTTATGGAAATGTTTGTAGATTCTTCAGATTGGGTAATGGTTCCAAATGTTTATGGAATGGGAACTTTTGCAGATGGTGGTATATTTGCTACAAAACCATATTCTTGTGGTTCAAATTATATTTTAAAAATGAGTAATTACAAAAAAAATGATTGGTGTGATGTAGTAGATGGCTTGTATTGGATGTTTATGAGTGATAATATTTCTTTTTTCCAAAGTAATCCAAGACTTGCAATTTTAGTGAAATCGTTAGAACGGATGAACATTAATAGAAAAGAACTTATTTTTGCTAAAGCAATTGATTTTATAAATACTAAAACAACTAAATAATACTTCACAAATATATTTTAATTCATATTATAAACTATTTATAAAAGTGATGTTTATGTCAAATCAAATTCCAAGAATAGATTATAACTTATTATGTAATAATAATGAGGATGATAATTATAAAGAACTTAAAAAACTTAAAGTTGCTGTGAATGAATATGGTTTTTTGATAATGAAAAATTATCCTATTAATAGTAATAAAATTGAAAATGTTTTTTCTTTATATAAGACATTTTTTAAACAAAGTTTTTATGAAAAAAATAAAGTCAACATGTCAAAGACAGCCTCAAACAGAGGTTGGGGTGGCATAAAAGCAGAACAAGTTAACTCAGATTTCAATCCTGATAATAAAGAAATATTTGACTGTGGGCCTAAAATAACTATAGAACATAAGTTTCAAGATTTGCCTTATTATTCAAAAAATATTTGGCCAGATAAAATTCCATTTTTTGAAAAAAATATCATGGAATTTTATAAATTATGTAGTCAAATTTCAATTTCTATTTTGAAACAAATTGAAATTTCACTTAACTATTCGACTAACTACTTTGCGGATAAGTTTGATCTTCCTATGGCACTGCTCCGATGTAATTACTATCCCAAAAGATCTAAGGCACTTACTGATAATGATTTTGGAATTGCTCCACATACTGATTATGGCTGTTTAACCCTTTTATTCACAGATGGAACACCAGGATTAGAAGTAGAACTGCCTTCAAAAAAATGGGAACCAGTGACTGCAAAAAAAAATGAAATAATAATAAATTTTGGAGATATGCTGGAAATTTGGTCAGATAAAAAAATTAGAGCAACACCTCATAAAGTTACTGGAACTAATAAGCAAAGATTTTCAATACCATTTTTCTTTAATCCTCAATATGATACTATTATCTGTGATGAAAGGAACCTTTTGGCGGGTGAATATTTATCTCAAAGATATGATGAAACTTACGTTCATAAAATTATATAATTTAGTTATCTCAAACCATCTTCGCCTAAGATATCTTTTGCTTCCAACCCACCCATTCTATTGTGTATCCTAGGCCCTTTTGTCATTGCTAGGCAAAACATGATTTCATTGGCTCGTGGACTGTCAGTTACATTGACTTCATATGCATCAAAATGACTTCTTACATATGCTGCATTTGTATGCCCTAAGGGAATATCAATTGAAGATCCCATACCTGCAACTTTCATAGCTGAAGGAACTATTGCTTTAGAATTACTCAGTCTTTGCCGCATTGCATATCCACCTGGAACATGCCATAACGCAGTATGCTCTAATTCTCCATTTTCTCCTGCCAAAGCGGCTTTTCCATATCCATCAATATCTTTAATTCCACCTAGAGAAGATATAAGCCTGTCAGTTAGCATTAAACCAATCTCCTTAAGATTTTCTGTTCCTGATTGCAAATCTTCATGGTATTTACCTGCATATGGATTGGCAGTAATAGCAATG
>CACNRW010000068.1 GCA_902622875.1 uncultured SAR116 cluster alpha proteobacterium | reverse complement strand
TTTAAGAGGCACATTAATAGTCATTTTGTTGTATTTAGGATTTCTATATTTAATTGGTAAAGAAAAAAAATTACCAAATATAATTCTAGAAGCTTACACTTATGAATATTTAAAATATACTACTGATGCGTTTAGTGAATTTTTTACTGAACAGGTTGAACCAATGAATAATCAAATTGAAAAAGAAATTAAGGATTTGTAATGTATTGCAAGAATACTGATCGATATAAAGATGAATGCGGTGTATTTGGTATTTTCGGAAGTGATGAAGCCTCAGTTTTGACCACCTTAGGACTACATTCTCTTCAACATAGAGGTCAAGAAGGAGCTGGAATAGTAAGTTTTGACGGTAATAATTTTCACTCAGTTCGTAAACAAGGATTAGTAGGTGACAATTTTAATAATGTTGATATTTTATCTCAGCTTCCAGGGAAAACCGCAATTGGTCATGTAAGATATTCGACCACTGGTGAGTCTAAACCTGAAAATTTGCAACCATTTTTTGCAAATTTGGCAATTGGTGGCTTTGCATGTGCACATAATGGTAATTTGACTAATACATATTCTGTTAAAAAACAATTAGTTGAAAGTGGCTCTATTTTTCAAACATCATCTGATACTGAAATCATTTTACAATTAGTAGCTAGATCAAAGAAAAAAAAGTTAATTGATAAGTTAATAGACGCTCTCAACCAAATTAAAGGTGCTTATTCACTTGTTATACTAACTAACAAAAAACTTATAGGAGTACGAGATCCTTATGGAATACGACCTTTAGTTTTAGGTGAAAAAGATGGTTCTCCCGTATTAGCTTCAGAAACTTGTGCTCTTGATATGATTGGAGCAAAATATAAACGAGACGTGGAAAATGGTGAGATTATTATAATTACTGAAAGTGGAATAGAATCGATCAAGCCATTTGAGAGAGTTTCAGAAAGACCTTGCATTTTTGAAAGAATTTATTTTGCAAGTCCAGATAGTGTAGTTGGAAAAAAGACTGTATATACTTATAGAAAAGCTCTGGGAGAGCAATTAGCAATTGAAAATCATATAAAAGCAGATGTTGTTGTCCCTATCCCTGACTCTGGAGTTTCTGCTGCAATAGGTTTTTCGCAAAAATCTTGTATTCCATTTGAACTAGGAATCATCAGAAGTCATTATATAGGTCGTACATTTATAGAACCTTCACAAACAATAAGACAATTTGGAGTTAAACTTAAACATAGTGTAAATAAATCATGTATTGAAAATAGAAAAGTTATTCTAATCGATGACTCAATAGTAAGAGGAACAACAGCTAGAAAAATCGTTAAAATGGTTTATGAAGCTGGTGCAAAAGAAGTCCACTTAGGAATATCTTGTCCTCCTATTATGCACCCAGATTTCTATGGAATAGATACGCCGAATTATAATGAATTAATTGCATACAAATCTGATTTAAATGAGATGACTAGACGAGTAGGAGCAAAATCATTGTTTTTTCTGTCTTTATCTGGAACTTATCAAGCAATGGGATGTAGGGAAAGAAACCATGAAACGCCACAATTTACTGATCATTGCTTTACAGGAGAGTATCCAGTAGATGTATCTGAAATTTTAGAAATTAATAAAGCAATTGATGAATAAAAATAAACAAATTGCCTTAATAACTGGTGCTAGTCGAGGCATAGGTGCTGAAATAGCAATACAACTAGCAAAAAAAAATATACATACGATAATTACTGCTAGATCTATGTCAAGACTGATAAAAACTGAAAAGTCTATAATTGATAATGGTGGCACTTGTACTTTAGTTGAATTAGATATGAAGGATTTGAATGGATTAGATAATTTAGGATTAGAAATATATAATCGTTGGGGAAAATTAGATATTTTGATTGCTAATGCTGCAGTTCTTGGTACTTTAGGACCTATACACCATCAAAGTAATGATGAATTTTTAGAGGTTATGATGGTGAATTCAATAAGTAATCATAGATTAATACGTTCATGTGATGCATTATTAAAAAAAGGTTACAATCCAAAAGCTTGTTTTTTGACTTCAACTGTAGCTATTGAAGCTAGACCATTCTGGGGTGCTTATGCAGTTTCTAAAGCTTCTCTCGAACATATGATTAAAATATGGTCAGCTGAAAATAAACATAATAATCTATCTATTTCTATTATCAACCCTGGTAAAACATCTATTTTGCTAAATACTTTTCCCACAATACTTGCAAGTTTAGCTCCACCATTGTGGATGTTACAAAGTAGATTATGGACTTTTTTTTGTATTTCCTTGGTTTTTTATTTCTTTCTATTGGTGATTTCCCCATGGTTATTTTTTATTGGTTGGATATTAAAATCGTGGTACGTTGGAAACTGCCAAATTGATATTTTAAGGCTTTTTTATAGAATGCATAACTACAGATTAAGTTTGAGTTTTTGTGCGAGGACTGAAAAGGAAGCTCAGGAGATAGCTAGAGAATTTGATGATAAAGTTGATTTTTATTATTCTTATCTTGAACCTGTTATATTAGAAGATTGATTTAATTTC
>CACNRW010000067.1 GCA_902622875.1 uncultured SAR116 cluster alpha proteobacterium | reverse complement strand
ATTATTTAATTTTGTATTATTGATTTCTTTCATTGAGAAATAGAAGCTTACCTTATCATTTAATTTTATGTTTTGTGTATGTTCACTCAAGTCACTTATTAAAATATAGATTTTATTATTGTGATACATTGGTAGAATTTTTGATAGAAAAGGATAACCTTCCTTTCCTAAGGTTCCAAGGATTGAAACCTCGTAATCACCTTCAATTATAGCTTGGATTTTATTGTCTACTTCTTTATTTATTTTTTGATACATTGTTTCCTTTTAATTCAATTTTAGATATCTTAGTAATATATTAATATTAAAATCTAAATAATAATTAATCATCAAATAAATAAAGTTCGTCTAAGGTAAAGGTTTTATATGCTCAAGAATATTTCTTTTTATATTTTAGCATCTTTTTCATCTTTATTAGTATTATTTTATTGTTTAATAATGACTTCGCTTAGTAGAGGTGCAGGTGAAAGTTTTGGTGTTTTTTTATTACCTCTAAGTTCTCACTTTTCATGGGATAGGGCGTCAGTAGCCTCTATATATTCAATATATATGGTATGTCTTGGACTTGGATCATTATTATCAGGCATGGCTTTTGATAGATTTGGCCCACGGTTTAATTATATGGTTGGATTGGGTTTACTTGCTATATCTTATGGATTATTAGGTAATTTAACTTCGATTTGGCAATTTTTTATTATTTTAGGAGTTTTTGGTGGTATTGGAGCGTCCATGGTTGGCGTGGTTCCTGCACAAAGCTTAGTTTCCAGATGGTTTGATAAAAATTTAGGAACAGCTTTATCAATCGCTTATGCAGGTCAGGGGCTGGGGGTTTTAATTATGGCTCCAATATCACAAATTTTAATTGATGATGTTGGTTGGCAATTATCTTATAAATATATTTCATATGTATTTGTTTTTTTATTCATAATAGCATCAATTCTTCCTTGGAATAGGATTTCAAAAGGCTCTAAAAATAATCCTCGTAAAACTTTTAATGGAAAAGCGGTAGGAGGTGTTACTCTAATTAAAGCTGTCAAAGAAAAAACATTTTGGGGTTTTTTCTTTATCTTTTGTTTTACAGCTGTTGGCATATTTGGAATATCATTACATGTTGTTGCGTATTTAGTTTACATTGGGTTGAGTGAAGTTCAGGCGGCATTTTCTTTTGGTATAGCAGGCATGCTTAATTTTGTTGGCATGGTGTTGACTGGTTTAGCGGCTGATAAGTACCCCAGACATATTGTGGCAACTGTAAGTTATTTACTAAGTTTTATTGCTATTTTTAGTTTAGCATTAATGCAATTATTTCCTTCTATAATACTATTAATTCTATTTGTATTAGGATTTGGTTTGTCTGCAGGTGCAAGAGGGCCAATAATCACTACTTTAATGGCAGAAATATTTGCTGGTAAAGGATTAGCATCTATTTACGGAGCTACAAACCTTGGTCAAGGCTTAGGTGCTGCTACTGGAGCTTTATTAGCAGGATTTCTTTTTGATTTGACTGGTGGTTATAACTTTGGTTTCTTAATATGTACTATATTTACATTCTTGGGTGCTTTGTTGTTTTGGACTGTTCCTCAAATAAGATATGCTAAAATATAAAAAGGAAGTTGTCATGAGTATTATTAGTAGAGAGTTCAAAGTTAAAGCCAAAGGTTTAAAATTTCCTGAAGGTCCTATTTCTATGAATGATGGATCAATTATTTTAGTTGAAATTGCAAGAGGTACTTTAAGTAAGGTTAACATATCAGGGGAAACAGAAGTAATTGCAAATTTAGGAGGGGGGCCTAACGGAGCTGCTATTGGGCCAGATGGATATTGTTATGTTTGTAATAATGGTGGGTTTGAGTGGGAAATTTCTAATAATAAGTTCATGAGGCCTATCTTAGAAAGTAAATCTTATTCAGGTGGAAAAATACAAAAAGTCAATATTATTACTGGTGAGTTCTCTACTTTATATGACAATTGTAATAATATACCTCTTAATGGCCCAAATGACATAGTATTTGATAAAAATGGTAATTTTTGGTTCACAGACCTTGGTAAAGTTAGAAATAGAGATATGGATAGGGGTGCAATATATTGGGCTAAGGCTGATGGATCAATGATTAAAGAAGTTATCCACCCTTTTATGACACCTAACGGAATAGGATTGTCTCCTGATGAAAGAACCCTTTATGTAGCTGAAACAGAAGGGGGTAAACTTTACAGTTTTAAAATTATAGGTGATGGAGAAGTTGAAAAAATCCCTTTTCCACATTCTATTAACGGAGGCATTTTGTTAAATAATGAAGGAGGAATTAAAAGGTTTGACTCACTTGCTGTTGAAAATAATGGGAATATTTGCGTAGGGACACTTTTTAACGGAGGTGTTACGGTTATATCACCATCAGGAGAATTAGTTGAATTTATAAAATTTGAAGATCCTTACATCACTAATATTTGTTTTGGCTCGAAAGATTTACAAACAGCATACATTACAGCTTCATATGAAGGAAATTTACTGGAAGTTCCATGGGCAAGAAAAGGTCTAGCGTTAAATTTTTTGAATAAATAATTTACAATAAA
>CACNRW010000066.1 GCA_902622875.1 uncultured SAR116 cluster alpha proteobacterium | reverse complement strand
AAATCAGCAAAGTCTACATCTTCTTATTACCAGATGGCTGTGCAAATAGCCGATACTATAAAAAAATCTACTAATGGAGATATGATTTTAACAATTGAAGAAAGCCAAGGTTCTGTTCAAAATGTTAAAGAGGTAGCTGGTAGAAAGGGTAACTATGTATTCACAACACCACCTGTACTTGTAAAGCTTGCAATTGCAGAAAAAGCTATGTTTAAAGGTAAAGGAAATCCAAAATATAAAAATATTAGGGCATTATTCCCAATACCCTCTCTGACTATGCATTTTGTAATGTCAAAAAAATCAGGTGTAACAAATTTCAAAGACATGGAAGGCAAAACTATACTTTTAGGTAAAGGTTCTTTTGGTGCAAAAGAAGGTGCTAAATACATAAAAAAATTTGGTTTAGAAGGTAAGGTTAAACTAGCTCAGGTTGAGCTTTCAAATGCTGTTCCTGCCCTAAAAAATGGTCAAATTGACGGTTTTGTAACTGCTGGATCTTATCCAGCACCTAATGTTATTGAAGCAGCAGCGTCAATGGGTGTAAATGTTATATCACTTAATAATGATCAAATAAAATCATCAAAGAGAACTAAATTAATAATACCTGCAGGTACTTATGCTGGTCAAAAATCAGATATTTCTACAACTTCACTTCCAGTAGTTGCATATACAACTACTGATATGAGTGATGAAGTAGCATACAACCTAACCAAAGCTTATTGGGATAATAAAGGTAAATTAGGTGAAGCAGCAAAATGGTGGAATGGAGTTACACCGAAGATGCTTTCTAATATATCTACTAAAATTCATCCAGGAGCAATAAAGTTATATAAAGAGATTGGAGCAAAACTGGCTGATCATCATTAATTTTTAATGTCTTCAACAAAAAAAATGTGGATTGTTTTTGGATTTGTTTCAATTACTTTCCACATTTATCTAATTTTTTCTGGTTTAGTCCCAAATTTGATATCAAGGCCTATTCACATGGCCTTAATTTTACCTTGGATATTTTTGTATGATAAAAATTTTTCTAATAGCTTAATAAGCTCATTTATTGTTTTTTTAGGTATTTTTAGTTGTCTTTGGATATCGTTCAATCATGAAAGCTTAATTGACCAATATGGCTTTATCGAAGGTGGTTTTCAATTTTCAATATCTATAATTTTAATATTAATAGTACTAGAAATGGCAAGGCGATCCGTTGGTTGGCCTCTACCTTTAGTAAGTCTAATTGCTATTTTGTACGGAATTTTTGGGGATTTCATTCCAGGGGAATTTGGTCATCCTGGAATACCTATCAATAGTTTTTTTGGAACTTTAACCATTGCTGAAGGTGGAATATGGGGACCTTTGACAGGTGTTTCGGTATCTATAGTATCTATATTTGTAATTTTTGGATCTTTTTTAAATTCTGGTGAAGCTGGATCTGGCTTCATGAATATAGCAACAGCGTTTGCTGGTAGACTAAAGGGGGGGGCGGCTAAAGTTTCTGTTATATCTTCAGCCCTTTTTGGTTCAATATCAGGTTCCGCATCTGCAAATGTTGCCTCTACTGGAATGGTTACTTTACCTGCAATGATAAAGTTAGAATACCCTAAAAGGCTTGCTGCATCTGTTGAAGCTGTCGCATCATCTGGTGGACAAATCATGCCTCCATTGATGGGCGCAGGTGCATTTGTTATGGTGGAGTTAACTGGAATACCATATAATCAAATTATATTAGCAGCGTTACTTCCAGCTATTTTATTTTTTTTTGCTGTTTGGGTTGGTATTGATTTTTATGCTAAAAAATATGACCTGAAGCCTATAGATCAAAAATATTTGCCTAGAAAATCAATTGTATTAATTACTTCATTTTTTTTCCTTATTCCTTTTTCTATATTATTAATTTTTATGTTTATAGGCTTTACTCCTCAATTTGCAGCTTCAGTTGCTATTTTAGCTTCTTTTTTACTTCTTTTTTTTAATCTAGATAATGGTTTTGATTTTAAGTTGGGATTAAATAGATTTTTTAGTGCTTGTACTTCTTCAGGAAAGCAAATTTCTCTAATTGGTTCTATTATTTTATGCGCTTCCCTTATCATTGGTGTTTTATCAATTACTGGATTGGGAGTAAAACTTACATCACTAATAATTTCTATTTCTGATAATAATATTTGGCCTGCCTTACTCTTAACTGGCTTGGCTTGTTTAATTCTTGGAATGGAAGTTCCTACTACAGCTGCATATGTGATTTGTGTTTCAGTAGCGGGTCCTGCTTTAGTTGATATGGGTTTAGAATTACTTCAAGTACATTTATTTGTTTTTTGGTTTGCATTGTTATCTACAATAACACCACCTGTATGTGGAACAGTATTTATTGCTGCTGGAATGGTTAACGAAAATTGGTTAAAAGTGTCGATTACGTCAATGTCTCTTGGTATTGGTCTTTACTTTATTCCATTAGCAATGATAGCAAATAAATCTATTCTTGATTTAAACTCGACGTTTTTTTTATCTTTATTAGCTTTTATTAAAATAGCTCTTAGCTTAATAATGCTGTCTTTTTCTATAATAGGGAATTATAACCCATTTC
>CACNRW010000065.1 GCA_902622875.1 uncultured SAR116 cluster alpha proteobacterium | reverse complement strand
AAGAACTAAATTCAAAATCACAAAAAATAATATTTGTCATTCAATGTAGTATCAAATCTGATCCTAATGAATTTCTAACATGGTCAAAGGAACGTGCTGCAAAATATGTCTTTAATTTAAAAGAAGAAAAAACTATAAGTTATGAGTGGCATTTGTCTGATGATAACTCAGAAGCAACATTAGTAGAGTCATTTAGTGATAGTGATGGTGCAATGCAACGTTTGAACAACCATATGTCAAGCCCTATAGCCGAAGAAGTAATGAATCATGTTGACTTTAAAGAATGGCTGGTTTTTGGTAATTCCAAACAAGATTTAATTGATGCACTAACTCCTTTTGGTGCCAAGTTTAAAAGGCAACATTGCGGATTTAATCAATGAATTGAATACTAAAGCTTTTGATGTATTACGTTACACTTTTGGCTACTCCTTATACAAATATAAGCAAAAAGAGATTATAGAAACTGTTATCTCTGGAAATCATACCCTTGCTATTATGCCTACTGGTGCAGGTAAATCATTGTGTTATTAAATACCAGCAATTATTTCTTCAATTAATTTTTTATGAGCTGGTTTATTTAAAGTTTTTTAATATTCGTGACGGAGATAACCTCCTCGTTATTCCATATTAACCATATGATTTACTTACATTTTATCGACTAACAAGTTTTCAGTCTACAATTTAGTCTACAAAATCAGAATAAAAATAAATTAGTCCCACATACCTTTATAGACATAACCTTTAGCAGTGAGTTTATATTTTTCTTTAAAATCCCAGTCTTTTTTAAAAGAAGACCAAACCCATTCAAAAATCTTTTTGTCATTCACATATTCGGTTTTTTCTTTTAAATTTCCATTTTAGTCCCTTAATTGGCAAAACTTTAATTCATTGAATTTATTATACAATTTTGCTTAAAAAGACGCAAGTCATTGTTTTTATTGAATAAATATTTACTTAGTCGTACTTATACTTACTTAGATTTACTTCTATGGGATTAGTATAATGGCGGAGGGAAGGTCCTCCTAGCCAGTATCTATTAATCTATGATAAAATACGTTTTTTTGGCTGATTTATTAAAGTTTTTCATGTAATATACTTTATCAGACTTATACAGATTTCTTTTAATCTGTTGATTTATTGTGGGTAGAGTTGTGGGTTAACAAAAAAATATGGCCTTTTTAAAATCAGCAAGAAGCGTAGAAACAGTAACTAAAACTGGTTATCATCGTTGTGATCGTGGGCTCTATTTACAAGTTTCACGCACTGGAACTAAATCTTGGATATTTAGATATAAATCACCAGTTACCTCTAAACAAAGAGAGATGGGAATAGGATCTTTAGAAGTTGTCTCACTTGCCGAAGCCCGAAAGATTGCTGTAGAAACTCGTTTGCAGTTGCTTAAAGGAATTGATCCAATTAGTGAACGTAAACGAATTAAACAAGTCAATTTATTGAAACAAGCTAAAACTATGACGTTTGAGGAGGCTGCTGAACATTGTATTGTTAGCAAAAAGCCCGAGTGGAAAAATGTTAAACATGCTAAGCAATGGTCCAACACTTTAAAGACTTATGCTTATCCAGTTTTTGGAAAATTACCCATTTCTGAATTAAGTACTGATTTGGTTTTAAAAGCACTTGATCCAATCTGGTTATCGAAAACTGAAACTGCTAGCCGTATCAGACAACGCATTGAAACTGTATGGGATTGGGCTCGTGCTCGAAATTATGTTGAAGGTGAAAATCCCGCTCGTCTCCGAGGACATTTAGATAAACTTTTAGCTAATCCTGCAAAAGTAAAGAAAGTTAAACATCATCCAGCTGTTCCATATAAAGATATTTATTTAGTAATTAAAAAATTAAGAGAACTTATAGGTAATACTTCACTAGCGTTAGAATTTATGATTTTAACTGCGACCCGCACAGGTGAAGTGCGTGGAGCAAAATGGCAAGAAATTGATTTAAATAATGCAGTTTGGACGATACCAGAGGATAGAATGAAAACTCAAAGGGAGCAAAGAGTGCCCCTTAGTATTCGTGCAATAGATATTCTAAAAAGTTTAAAGTCTAATCATAATCCTGAGGATTTTATTTTTATGGGTGGAAAAATAGGGAGAGGTTTAAGTGATGGAGCTATGCTTGTTCTCTTAAAAAAAATGAAGATTGGGCCATATACCCCTCATGGTTTTCGAAGTACTTTCAGAGACTGGGCAGCAGAAGAAGCTCATCAGTTTTCAAATGAGACTGTAGAATTAGCTCTCTCCCATACTATCAGAAACAAAACTGAGGCAGCTTATAGGCGTGGTGATCAATTAGAAAGAAGAAGAGAGCTTATGAATGAATGGAATAAATATATTGAAAAATCATTATCAAAAACTCACGCTAATAAATAAAAAAACCGGTAAAGTTTCTTCTTCTCATCATTGGTTTCTAGCTTTAGCAGCAAATGCATATCAACAAAAACATACCAGAGGCATCTCAAGCTTATTACCTTTATCTAGAGCGAAGAAAATTCTTAAACATAATATTTTAGCTGTTAAAAAGAAAAGACCAGGACAAGATGAAACAAGTAGGTATTTAGCAAGACAAGAGGCTAAATTAATATTACCTCAATTAGAGATACTCTTTAGATATAATTTAAAAAGTCATCAAAAGTTTTTAAAAAAGAATTTTTGTTTATGGATAAAAAAAGAAATTAATAAACCATGCACTGTAGTACATAAATTTGCTCAGGATAGTAACATGCTTTCAATCATGGAAGGCCATCATAGCCTTAGATGGTGGATGGATCAGTTAAAAAAAATGCAGA
>CACNRW010000064.1 GCA_902622875.1 uncultured SAR116 cluster alpha proteobacterium | reverse complement strand
GTTGCAGGTTAGCAATAAAAAACGATCATATTTATGCTACCATTGGTGATAGAGGAAGTAGGCATACTGCTCAAAATTTTAAAAATCATTCTGGATCAGTTGTGAAACTTCTAAAAAATGGAAGATTTTTTGACAATAAAGCATTTAAAAGTGCTCTTCCTGAAATTTATTCTGCAGGACATAGAAATCCTCAAGGATTAATATTTAATTCCAATAAGTCTATACTTTGGCTGCACGAGCATGGTCCACAAGGAGGTGATGAGCTTAATATTGTTTTGAAAGGAAAAAATTATGGCTGGCCTTTAATTACTTTTGGAAAAGAATATGGAAGTGGAAAAAAAATTGGAATAGGCACCAGTAAACTAGGTTATCAAGATCCGATAAAAGTTTGGATACCGTCTATAGCTCCTTCTGGAATGATAATCTATAACGGTAAAATGTTTCCTAAATTTAAAAATAAAATAATAATTGGTTCCTTAAAATTTAAAAGATTACATATTTTGTCATTACAAAATAATAATGTAGTAGATGAAAGAATATTTTTAGAAAATAAAATTGGTAGAATTAGAGACTTAGCAGAAATGAATGATGGTTCTATAATTATAATTAATGATGAATATGATGGCGGTGTTTATAGACTATTTAAAAAATAATGTTGATTTACCCATTTATTGTATTAAACATGATAATTAATTTGTAAGTGGTGGAGAGAAAAATGTTGAAATTTTACTATAATACCGGTCCTAATCCAATGAAAATAGCACTATGCTTGGAGGAGATGGGTCTAGAATACGAAGCTATTCCCGTTGACACTAGAAAAGGTGAACAGCATGCATCATCATATGTAGCAATAAATCCAAATGCAAAGGCACCATCTATTGTTGATGAAGGAAATGTTATATTTGATAGTAATGCCATTTTATTATATTTAGCTGAAAAAACTGGAAAATTTATTCCTGATGATAGTCCTAAATCTAGGGCAGACCTTCTGTCTTGGTTAATGTTTGTGGCAACTGGAATTGGTCCATATTCTGGTCAATCTGTCCACTTTCAACATATGGCCCCTGAAAAAATAAAGTATGCTATAAATAGATACGTTTTTGAAGCTGAAAGACATTATGACATTCTTAATGATAGACTTGCAAACAACAAATATATGCTAGGTGATACATACACTATTGTTGATATGTGTGTATGGGGCTGGACAAGAATGTTGCCTAAAGTAATTGGTGAGGGGGAGCTAGAAAAAAGAGTTAATTTAAATAGGCTTATGACAGAGATAAATGAAAGACCAGCTAGTCAAAGAGCAACAAATATCAATGTCTTAAACAATCACAATTTCAAAGTTGAGATTGACGAAGAAGCGAAACGCTTCATGTTTCCTCAGAACGAAAGACTTAAACAAGTCTAATTTGGCCTAATTTCATAAACAGCGTTAAGCGGATGATCAATTTCTATTCGCTTAACTGTTTTAAATCCAACCTCTTTACAATACTCTTTTACTTTTGCTTCGGGAAGCCCAACTGTTCCTAAACCTGCACCATTATTTGCTAAAGATGTTGTCATACAGAAATGTAAACTCATTGCATACAAAAAAGGAACCATTGGCCCTTTGTTATCAGCTGGGTCATCCTCACATTTTATATCCATAAGAACAAAAATGCCATCATCCTTAACAGCACTCCTTATCGTTTTCATACCCTTTAAAGGATCTATCATGTCGTGAACAAGATCAAAGCATGCAACAAAATCAAATTTTTCTTTAAGTTTATTTGAGACATCCCATTGAATAAAGTTTAAATTTTTTGAAACTCCAGCATCCTCAGCGTTTCTTTGAGATTTTACTATGTTAGGTTCAAATAAATCAAATCCAAAAAACTGACTTTTCGGAAATTTTTTAGCTAGCTCTATTGTGGATCTTCCTGAGCCACAACCAAAATCTGCAAAAGTTACGGAACCTTTTTTAAGCCTAGATTTTAATTCTGGCATTTCATCAATCCAATCTTTAACTAAGAAGTGCCTATATCTTGTGCATCCTGTTTGATCTATTCCATCCCAAAAACCTTGGTCAATTTTATCATAATTAATACCACCACCATTTTTGAAGGCGTCTAAGAGATCGTGGTATGGTAACAATGTACTATTAAGTAGTTGAATAATCCCTTTTTGTGAAAATTTACCTCCTTCTTCAACAAGCACTTGGACATATTCTGGATTTAAAGAAATTTTCCTATCCTTTTTATTAAAATCTAGATAGCCAGAAGAAAATAAACCTAGCGCCCATTCCCTTATATACCTTTCATCAAGTTTCATTCTGGATGATAGTTCTTCGCTAGTAGCTGGACCATTATGAGCAAGATTATCAAAAATACCTAAATCCACTCCAATTGCACATAATCGTATAGCAACCGCGCCAGATGCATCATCTATAATTTTTTTAATTAAATCCTTTTGAATTAAATTGTCATCATTCATGTTTTCCACCTATCACTTTGATATTTAATTATAAATAATTAAAAAGAAATGTAAAACTTGGTATGTTTTTTGAAGATAATTTGAGATAATTTAAAATAATTGTATAATTTTATTAACTATTTGAAATATGTTGATTAAATCAAGGTAAGTAAATGCAAGACTGGGATACACGCATAAAAAAACTTAAGACGGATATTCAAATAGCACGTGAAAAATACGTTGTTCCATTTTTAAATGCAAAACCAAAAACACCTCCAGCACCCAAAGAAGTAATTCAAACACCTGATCCAACTTTAGGTGCTATAACAAATAGCCAGGAAGTTGTAGAAGAAAAAATTTATCAAAATAAAGATCCTGTTTCATCCTTAGACTTGATAGATAAATCTAATAATCCTGAACAAAATCTGAATATTGGCTTAACAG
>CACNRW010000063.1 GCA_902622875.1 uncultured SAR116 cluster alpha proteobacterium | reverse complement strand
CATTCCTGGCCGACCAAAAGGATATTGGTATAAGTGGAAAAAAGATCCCAAGAATGTTGATGCTGTTTTAATGTATGCAATTAGAGGTCATGGTAAAAGAAGTTCTTACTATTCTGACTTCACTTTTGGTTTGTGGAATGGCAATCAATTATCGCCTATTGGTAAGGCTTATTTTGGATTTAATGATAATGAGCTTAAAGTTTTAGATAAATTTGTTCGAAATAATACTATAAAAAAATTTGGCCCGGTAAGGGAAGTTGAAAAAACGTTTGTTATTGAAATTGCGTTTGATGCAGTGAATGAAAGTAATCGACATAAATCAGGTGTTGCTTTAAGATTTCCTCGTATTAAAAGACTAAGAGAAGACAAGCCTGCAAGTGAGGTAATACAGCTTTCTCAATTTAAGTCAGAATTTTTATAAAACCTTAATTATAATTTGCATTGAAATGAGAAGATTTTTTTTTTAAACTTTTCCTTAATACTATATTAATGGATAAGAAAATGTCAGATTTACAAGAATTAATGGTAGGTTCCACCAAAATAATAGCTTTGAAAGATGGGGATTTAACTTTACCTAAAGAAATTCTTTTAAATTTGGATGAGGATACTTCTAACAAAGTAACCGAAGAAAACAATCAACTTACCTTAAGTGAAATAAACGCTTATCTTATATTTAAAGGCGAAAAAATCTTATTAGTTGATGCTGGGTGTAGAGATTTGTTTGGACCAACTTGTGGTTTTATTCATGAACAAATTGCAAAAGCTAATGTGAAACCTGAGGACATAACAGACATATTTTTCACACATTTACATCCTGACCACGTGGCTGGATCAATTGATAAGGATGGCATGGCTATGTTTTCTAACGCAGTAGTTAGTGTAATAGAAGAAGAATTGAATTTTTGGAGTAAAGATGATTTTGAGGATGTTGAAATAAATGGGAAAAATTTTGCTGATTTAAATAAAGCGGTAATTAAAGCTTATGGAGAAAGGGTCAAAACTATCAAAACTAATCAAGAAATTATCAATGGGATTTATCCAGTGCCTCTACCTGGCCACACACCAGGGCATTGTGGATTTAGAATAGATGATGGTAAAGACAGTTTTGTTCAAATGGGTGATGTTCTTCATACTCCAAATTTACAACTGGCTAATACAAATATTTCTGTAATTTTTGACGTCGACGTAGAACAAGGTCTAAAATCTAGAAAGCAAGTATTTGATATAGTTTGTAATGATAGAATAATCTGTTCTGGCGGTCATATGTTAGAGCCAAAGTTTGGTTATTTGGACAAGTATGGAAATGGATATAAGTTTGTTCCTGTATAATACTTATTAGTTATTTAATTAATTAATTAGCATAATCATACCTTACTATGATTAATAAGTGATTTGAGGCTACCATTATAATCTTTAAATTTTTTAACCCTGTTGACAAAATCACGCCAGAATAATTTCTCAATATTATATTGTTTTTCTAACTGTGTTTTACAAAAGATTTGGGTATCCATTAATCTTTGTGATCCTAAACTAACATAATCTTTTCCATGATGACTTCCATCAATTAAAAATATCAATCCTGATAAAAGTTCGGGATATTGGGTTAAAAAAGACGAGGTGAATGGCCATAAATGTTTTTTTAACATTTCAAAACCTAAATCATGAATTTGCATGTAATAGCTAAATATTAAAATTCTTTCTAGGTTTCCAATTTCTTTTCCAAATTTAGACATTTCTATACTTTTTTGAGCAAAAGCATGTTTGTCGTGTCTCATAACTAAATCTTTAGCGTGACAATGACTTAAATATTCCTCTTCTTTAATAGAAGAAATTACAAAAGCTTGATCCTCTGCTCTATTTACAAAGCTAGGCGTAAAAGGAGCCCATTTCACTAAACTATCTACGGTTATACCAGTAGTACCACCAGTAACGTGAATTCTTTGAATGTTATCTAATCTATACATCAACTCAGATTCAGTGGATAATGATTGAGGCCATTCCGGACAAAATACTCTTTTAGAAGATAGGTTTTTTAATAAATTGTTATTTTTAGGTCGATTAACGTCTGGGGTAAATAATGATTTTGAAATATCAGCCTTATTTACTAGTGCCCCTGCTAATAGGCCAAGATCAACTTTTTTCCCTTCATAGTCAATTGCTGTACCTCCCCAATTTTTTTGATTTTTAAAGATTTCAAAAATTGAAAAACCCGTTGTTTTTGAAAGAATCTCTTGATCAAAAACCTGGTCTAAGTCGATCTTAAAACTATATCTTACGTCTTTATCGACAATCTTATTCCATATTAATAATATATACTTTAAAAATGTATAGTGGCGACCATAATTGCCATTAACACCCATTATATTATCGGCATCTTTGCTCGTACTAAATAAAATTGAGTTTATGTTATTACATACATCTTCATCAAATAAGAAGACATTGATAAATTTTAAATTCAAATGTTTATTTATAATTGTTTTGATATATTTTAATGCAATATTTTCTAAACCAGTATGTGTCACAGAAACTGATAAAATAAGCTTAATTTTATCTGTATTGTTAATATTACCTCTTTTAACTTCAAAGGCCATAGCCCTGTCGAGATTTTCTAAACCATAAATAATCTCATTTTCATAATTTAGAGCATCTAATGGTATTGGATGATCATACCAAAATCGTTGTTTAACATTTTTAAAGTTTTTTAATTCATCCTTAATCTCTAAAGGGATATTTGTAGATAGAAAGTCTGAAGGAGTTGTAATTAAAACATTACTTAAAAATAAAATTTCTTTAACTGGATTTTTTAAAAAATTTTGATTTTCATTAATTTTAATCAACTTTCTATTTTTTAAAATTTTATCCTTAACTTCTTCTGGCTTTATGGAGGCTTCAAAAGCTTCAGGACAAAATAT
>CACNRW010000062.1 GCA_902622875.1 uncultured SAR116 cluster alpha proteobacterium | reverse complement strand
GCAACAAAAGTAGAATTAGAACAATGGATGGCAACTTTTAAAGAAAAAGTAATGCCTAAAGCGCAAACAAGTTATACTATCAAAGCTAGAAATAATAGAGGTGTAATTTTTTATGATTATAGAAGTTAGTTTAATCTTTAAATTCTATTTTGAAAATAAACTACAGTCAATAGCCTATTAAATTTTTGATATTATATTGTGATATTGAATATTAATTTAAAAAGATTAAATAATTACTATGTCAATAATACAAAAAATCATAGTTATACCAATATTGAGATCACAAATCAGACTTTATATTTTCTTTGGTATTCTTTTTGGTTTTTATCAATTTATTTCATGGATTGAAAATTAGGAGATTAAAATGTTTGGAATAGGAATAATTAAAGGAACTATCATAGGAATGGGTATAGGAGTGATGGCAAGCTTGGCTTTAAAAGAAGTTTGCAAGATGAAAAAGAAAAAAGATCAAGTTAGTAAAACTGAAAATGATATTGTTGATACAGAAAATATTTAATACAAATTAATAAACAATGGATTTAACAAAATACAAATGGAAATGTAGAGTTCTTTTGTTAAGTACCACTTGTTATAGAAATAGTGATTATAAAAAATCTAAAGAATTTTATCAAAAACATATAAAAGAATTTCATAAAAGACATGTCAAATTAATGTCTTTAAGAAAAAAGGGTCTTAAGTTTTCTATCAAACTAATTGATTACGATGGTACTTTAAAAAAAGAATATTTAAATTTAGAATCCCATAACATTTTTGATCTTATAGATTCTATGCCAATGAGTAATGAAAACTATGAGGGAAAGTTAAAACCTCTTAATCTATCTCTATTTTCTGACTATAAGCCTGAGACAACTGTAAAGGGGCTTGGATTTAAGAATAAAGAAAAAGCAATTTTTACAATAAATGCAATCAAAGACAGAGACAATAAATATCAGGTAAATGTTGTATCCACCATGTTAGGTAGAGCAAAAAAACATCCTAACAGAACTTCTGATATGGATGAAGCAATATTAGTTTTTGAGAAATGGATGCTAGATTATAAAAAGAGCAAGTTTGAAGTATAATTTTATTATTATTATACTAATGAATTAAACTAATTAATTTCATACATCTCAAATTTCACTTTTTTTAAAAGGTAATAAGTTTCTAAATCAAGTTTAACATCTTTGTTAGCAATGAAAAAACCAATATACTTTGAATATTTTGGTGACCAGACTATTGAAGTTGCTTTTCCAATTACTTGTTCATTTTTAAAAATTGGTAAATTACTATAAAATATAGGTTTAGTTTTTGCTTCAAAATCAAATTGAATTTGATATATGGTTTTATTAAATCCAATTTCTTCTTTTTTTAATAAAGCAGTTTTCCCAACAAAATCATAATCAGATTCAAGATTACAATATTTTCCTAAGCCACAATCTTGAGGAAAATCCTTATTAGTCATTTCATTCCCATAACTAAGAAGGTTGCTTTCCACTCTTTCTATCATATTTGGGCATCCCACTCTTATATTGAATTCTTGACCATTTTTAATAATTAAATCCCATAAAAGTGTTCCATTATTAGGATTTGATAATAATATCTCATATCCAGACTGTTTGCTAAAACCAGTTTTTGATATAATAATATTTTCATTGTTGAAAATAAAGTTTTTAAAATTGAAAGACTTTATAGATTTTATTTCCTTACCAAATATTTTCAAAATTGTTTGTTCTGATTTTGGACCTTGAATAGCCATAGTTATTATATCTGTCTCATTTACCTCAACGAAAAATTCCTTGGTATGATTAATTGCTGAAGTCCAATTAAATAAATCCGAGTCTGACAATGAAATTAAAAAGTGTTCTTCATTGATACAAAATACAACAGGATCATTTAATATGCCCCCTTCAAAATTTACTATGGGTGCATAATAAGCTCTGCCAGGAGTAATGTTTGTGAAATCTCTGCAAAATAAATACTTAATTATACCTAAAGCTTTATTTCCTCTAACTTCTATTACTTTTTGTGCACATACGTCCCATAGTTGAACATATTTTATTAGATGCAAATAATCACTTTTTAAAGATTTAAATATTGTTGGTATTAATGTGTTATTATAGACACTATATTTTTTTACGCCTGCCTTTTGGTTTCTTGAACTGAAGGGGGTACTTTTAATTCTATTTGACGTAGTAAAAAAATCATTAGACATTTTAAAATCCCCCCTTTAAATAAAACTAAAAATACTTTGGACATTTTTTATGAAAAGTAAATTAAGAAATTCACTACATAATAATAAATTTGTTTTTACTGCAGAAACATCCCCACCAGACTCAGGAAATAAAGATGTAGTTATAAATCAAGTTAAATGTTTAGAAAATTTAGCTGACGCAGTCAATGTTACTGATGGAGCCGGTGCTAAATCCCATATGTCTGCTTTGGCAACAGCTGCAATACTAGCTCAAAATGAAATTGAGCCAGTATTACAATTTACTACAAGAGACAGAAATAGAATTGCAATTCAAGGCGATTTATTAGGTGGATGGGCTTTAAATATTCCTAATATACTTTGTTTATATGGTGATGAAGTCAAAGGTGGAGACCAACCAGAGACAAAAGAAGTTCGAGATCTTGATACAATTAGTTTATTAAAAACTGCACACGATATTAAAATTAAAAGGAGTTATCCTTCTGGAAGAAAAATTAAAGATCCACCTGAATTTTTCATTGGTGGAGCGGACACACCTTTTGAAGTAAAAGATGATTTTGATGGAGCAAACTTAAGAAAAAAAATAAATTCAGGAGTTGAGTTTTTTCAAACTCAATATGCTTTTGATGAAACAATTTTGAAAAATTATATGCTTACGTTAAATAAACTTGGTATTACACAAAAAGCTTATTTCATTATTGGACTA
>CACNRW010000061.1 GCA_902622875.1 uncultured SAR116 cluster alpha proteobacterium | reverse complement strand
TTAATATATTATTCTAAATCTATTCCGTTACAGTAGAGTAGTCTCAACTTACAATTTAACAAACACCGATTATTCAACTTACAATTTAACAAACAAGTACATTACCTATGTTTGTTTTACTGTTAAACATAGAACCAACACTCTGGTTCATTATCAAAATGACAAGTATTCTGAAGAACAAGAACAGACTCATAATCTTATAAAATCACTACATGAAAGTGGTTTGGGTTATAGAAAAATTTCCAAAATATTAAATGAAAAGAACATCAAAACTTCCAAAGGTAACAGTTGGAAGAATACCCAAGTACATTCTGTTTTAAAGAGGTATAGAGAACGACAGGAGAGGTTAGAATTGATTAATAAAGTATATGAACCAGAGTGGGGAAAGATGTATCTGAAGACAGTTTTTAGATAATCAAATAATTATAAATCAAATGGTTATAAATTAAAGTAATATTGTTTCAAAATAAAAGATAAATAGCATTATTAATCTATCCAGGTTTCCATTTATTAATTTTAACTAATTGAAGGATAGTAAATGCGTCAAAAGGTATAGGATTTGAATTATCATTTATACCATCAGATGTAAATATACGTATTTTACTTATTTTATTAATATGATCTAAGAACAAAGAAGGATCACCAAAAAAATTGATTTTTAAAAAAAATTTATCATCATCCGTTTGCAGTAGATCGGATACTGTTAATTTTTTACCATTTTCATTAGTCATATAGCATTCTAATTTATGCCTATCTATATATATAGTGGTAGAAACAAGATTTGATATAATTTTATATCTATTGCCTATAACAGATTTAAGTAAAGGGTTATTTATTTTGGCAGATAAGTTTGTGTTGCCAATTTCAATATTAAGTGTTTCATTTATACTGAGTGAAGAATTACAAAGACTTTCAAAGATTGTAGAACCAGTACCTAAACCAGCAACAATTCCTGGATTTATTCCTGGGAGGATATCTAATTCTAGTAGAAATTCTTCTGCCTTGGTATAAGAATCTTTGCTAAAAGTAGAAGAAGAAAAATTTAATATCAATAATAATGAAATCAAACAATTTTTAAAAATTAATATAAATTTATTTATATTTTCCAATTCAATACTCGACATCTATTTTGCAATCGTATTAAAGAATTTATTTATATTTTAACCTTTAATATTTCAATATAATAAGAAAATTAAATTTTCGTCAACATTTAACTTGTTCATGAATGAAATCGATTTAATCGGAAATTATATATAATGATAAGAACAATAAATACTTGGATATGTTATAAAAGAGGGGAGTAATACTCACAAAAGTAACACTATGAAGTTTGTTACTTCTCGTAAAAAAAAGTTCTGACGTAGGGGTTATGTTAAATCATAAGTTAAAAGCGGTCGGTAACAGTGGAGTAGTTTGGTAAGGGGGTACTTTATTTATTTAATATCAATTTTTTTCAGTTTTTTTTTCTCACAAGAACATCACCCGTCTTAAACTTGCAACTAAAATCTAATCCATAAATTACAATAGTACATATAGACAAATATCAATTACTATTTACCAATCACAATTATTTCGATTAAACTATGAGTATGAAAAAAATATTTCTTACATTCTTATTTCTTATTATAAGTTCAAATATAAAAATCTGTTATGGGAACGAACTTCCGCCTAATTCAAAATTAAATTATTATGGTGATGATTGGGTATGTAAAAGGGGTTTCTATAAACAAGGAGAGGAATGTCTATCAGTAGAAATGCCACCAAATTCACAATTAAGTTATTATGGTGATGATTGGGTATGCAAAAGAGGTTTCTATAAACAAGGAGATGAGTGCTTAAAAGTAGGAGTTACTTCAACCACAAATAAAAAACCTAAATCAAGTACTATAACAGATACTAAAATCATAGTAAAAAAAGAGACACCTGTGGAGATCACAAAAGAACTTGAGAGACTTCGCAGAGAAAATCAAAATCTCAAAAAACTAAAACCATTAGTTAAAAATAAAATCATTAATAAATTTCCAAATATACCTATAAATGTTCAGTTTAAGATAAATGATAAAAGACCTAATGACATTGCTGTTATTATAGGTAACGCAAATTATCAAAAGATGGGTAAAGATATTCCAAATGTGAATCCTGCTTATGCTGATGCAGAGGGTGTTAAAAAATATTTTATGCAAGCAAAAGGTGTGAAAGAAGGGAACATAATTTATCTCAAGGATGCTACAGCAGCACAACTTTTAACTGTTTTTGGAAATCAGAATACTCACAAAGGTCAATTATACAATTGGGTTAAACCTAAAATCTCTAAGGTTTATGTTTATTATGCAGGTCATGGTGTTCCTGCAGGAGACAAAGGTAATGCCTATCTTGTGCCAACAGATGCTAATGCACAATCTATAGGTTTATCTGGGTATCCACTTACAACTCTATATTCTAATCTTGGTAAGTTACCTGCAAAATCCATCACTGTAATATTAGAAGCATGTTTTTCTGGCGTAAGTCAGGCAGGCAATCTATTTCCTAAATCATCTCCGATAATAATTGTTCCAAAAAAGACAATGATACCAAAGAATGTAAAAGTAATTTCAGCGGGTGCAGTAGACCAAATGGCATCATGGGAAAAGGACAAGTCACATAGTTTATTTACAAAATATTTCCTCAAAGCAATGAGTGGAGAAGGTGACAAAAACAAAGATGGAAAAGTAAGTGACACAGAACTTAAGAAGTATTTAGGTGAGACTATGACGTACTATGCAAGACGATATTATGGAAGAGACCAGCATGTTCAAATCATGCAAGGTAATTACTAGACATATCCCCCCTAAAACTGAAAAAATTTATTTGAACTTTTTGTGAAATATTATTTGCTAAGTTTAAATTTTATATTTGATATAGAAACAGATGGTTTTGTATCTATTATTTCTAATCTTCTTTTCC
>CACNRW010000060.1 GCA_902622875.1 uncultured SAR116 cluster alpha proteobacterium | reverse complement strand
GGTGTTTTAGCTGGACCTGCATAATATACAGGATGATCTTTAATATAATCAGGTAAAAAACCATCATTTTGAAGTCTCTCAAGTAGCTTTGCGTGAGCTATGTCTCTTGCTACAATCAGGGGACCAGTAAGACTAACTCTTTTTTTTACTTCACATTTATTTAATTGTTTCAAAATATTTTTCATAGGTTGGTTCAAATCTATGTTTGTAACTTCTTCAGAAACATCATTAAAATCAATATCAGGCATAAATTGACTTGGGTCAGTCTCTAGTTTTTCGAGGAAAATCCCATGCTTGTTAATCTTACCTAATATTTGTCTATCAGCTGAACAAGAAACTCCAATACCTATCGGAAGAGATGCTCCGTGTCTTGGAAGTCTTATTACCCTTACATCATGACAAAAATATTTACCTCCAAATTGTGCACCTATACCCATTCTACGTGTTAAATCTAATATTATTTTTTCCCATTTATGGTCTCTATACGCATGACCAGATTTGTAATCACCTTTATTTGGTAAATTATCTAAATAGCGCATAGAACCAAGCTTAACTGTTTTTAAATTTAGTTCGGCTGAGGTCCCTCCAATAACAATAGATAAATGATAGGGTGGGCAAGCGGCAGTGCCTAGAGATATTATCTTGTCATGTAGAAATTTTTTTAAATTGTTATAATTCAAAGTTGCAGGTGTTGCTTGAAATAAAAAGCTTTTATTAGCAGATCCACCTCCTTTTTGAACAAATACAAATTTGTATTCATTGCCTTCAGAAGCAAATAAACTAATTTCTGCAGGTAAGTTGTTAGCCGTATTTTTTTCTTCAAACATTGAAAAAGGTGCCAATTGAGAAAAGCGTAAATTATCAGCTTGATAAGTATTATAAACACCTAATGATAAATATTTACCATCATCTGTATTAGTAAAAACTTTTTCACCCTTGTAGCCTAAAATAATAGCTGTACCAGTATCCTGACACATAGGTAGTACCCCTGAGGAAGATATGTTTGCATTCTTCAACATTGTTAGGGCAACAAAGTGATCATTATCAGACGCATCTTTATCTTCAAGTATATCTTTAAGCTGCTGTAAATGTGATTTCCTTAATAAGTGAGAGACGTCTTTGAAAGCTCTTTGTGATAATAAGGTTAGACCTTCAGGATCAACAATCAAAATCTCTGTATCGTTTGTTACTGAGGTTTCAACGTAAGAATCTGATATTTTGATATACTCAGTATTGTCTTTTGAAAGTGGAAACATTGGTGAATAATTAAATTCGCTCAAAAAACTCTCCTATTTTAAATAATAATATTCACTTTTTATCTCTGAATTCCTTGGCCTCTTGCTCTCTTTCTGTTTTCATTCTGTTGAAAATGTTCTGACTAGTAGCTTCAGGATAATCAGCCCGTCTGATACGAACATCGACGATTTCCATACCTAATTTTTTTATTGTAGAATTAACTTCACCGCTTATATCTTCAACTATTTTTGTTCTTGCGTCAGATAAAATAGCAGTCAGTTCAAATTTACCAAAAACTCTCCTAACCGATGAATCTATAATTGACTCTAATCTTTGACGTGCACCAAATTCATTTCTAACGGTTTGGTAAAATAAAAGTGGGTCAATGATTTTAAACCTTGAATATGTGTCAACTTCAAGTCTTTTCTGGTCAGCTAAAATTACCTCTTCAGAATCTTTTGAAACTAAAGATAAAACTCTTTTTTCAAAATACGTAACTTCTTGAATAAAGGGAAACTTAAAATTTAAACCTGGTTTGTTAACAAGCCTTTTAGGTTCACCAAATTGAAGTACAAGAGCTTGTTGGGTCTGGTCAACTGTAAAAAAAGAACTAAATAAACCAAATAAAACAACTAATATACTCGTGCCAGATATGATTTTATAAGTAGACATTATTTATCACCTTTTTGTTTAAGTTGATCTAATGGAAGGTAGGGAACAACCCCTGATGAACTTGAAGATTTATCCATTATAATTTTTTTAACCCTAGAAAATACTTTTTCCATAGTTTCCAAATATATTCTTGATTCAGTTACTTCAGGGTTTAGTTTATAACTTTCATATATAGAGTTGAACCTGTCCGCATCACCTTTTGCTCTATTAACTACTTCGCTTGCGTAAGCTTCAGCCTCAGAAATTAATTGAGCGGCTTCACCTCGAGCTCTTGGAACGATATCATTCCTGAAAGCCTCAGCTTCATTTATTAAAGTATCTCTGTCTTGCCTAGCTCTTTGTACATCATTAAATGCATCAATAACTTCAGCAGGTGGATCAACTGATAACAACTGTACGTCTCTAATTTCAACACCAGCTTCATATTCATTTAACAGTTCTTGTAGCATATTTTTAGCTTTTAACTGAATATCCTGCCTACCACCCGTTAAAGCAGTTTGTATTTTTGTTTGACCAATGATGTCTCTCATTACAGATTGTGCAGCGACTTTAACTGTTTCAGGCGGGTCTTGAATATTAAATAAGTAAGCTCCAGCATCTGCAATTTTCCAAAATACGATAAAGTCAATATCTATATTATTTTCATCACCTGTAATCATTTTAGATTCGTCTGGTACATCTCTTCTACTTGTAGCAGCACCACCAAATGATCTATAACCTACTTCAATTCTATTATCTCTAGTAACGTCAGGTGTCATAACTTTTTCTATTGGAGTTGGTAAATGATAATGTAAGCCTGGAGGTGTGGTTCTTACCCACTCACCAAATCTCATTACAACACCTTGTTGTTGTGGATTGACCCTATATATACCTGTCATCAACCATATTGCCAAAAGGATAAATAATAATATTGTTAAACCCTTACCGCCACCAAAGCCTGTAGGCATCATTTTTTTTAGTTTATCTTTGCTTTCTTTGAGCATTTGATCAACATCAGGAGGAGTACCATTAGAATTTGGTTTTTTTCCCCAAGGATTTTGGTTTCCATTATTACCCCATGGGCCTGAACCATTATCGTTGATGTTATTAATTATCATATTTAAAACTCCAAGATGTAATAGCAATTAGTTAAC
>CACNRW010000059.1 GCA_902622875.1 uncultured SAR116 cluster alpha proteobacterium | reverse complement strand
TTTTGGGGTTTTTTGTTGTAATTTTCAGTCTTCATACCAACCATTATACCAACCGGTCGTCAGGTTTTTTCTTTTCTCTTACTCTGATACTAAATATTATATTTTATTCAACTTCCACAGAACTATTTCAAAATTGCACAATTATTGTTCCTTTATTTTAATTTATAATACTATAAAATCTGTAATTATTGATATTTAGTGCACCATGATCATAATTTTAGTATGGGCGTGAATGCAAAAAAAGAACTTGTTAAATTAAAAGAATTTCTTAAAGAAAAACGAAAAATATCTATTGAAGACCCCTCAACTAATCCAATTTCTGCATTGGCACATCATATTTCAAAAAAGCTATTAAGTAGAGAAATTGATATACAAAACATTGAACTAATAGTTGATATTTTATCTAAAGAACAGGTGAAAAGTAGAGTTCTCTCTCTAAAAAAAAATAAGTCATGTGATATACAAAAAACTGTAATCAACATTACTAAAAAGAATAACTTAAAAACATTTGAACAATATAAAAATTTTTGGGCTGCAACAAAAATAGGAACGGTTTTTACTGCTCATCCAACTTTTAATCTAAATGATCAAGCATGGAAAAATATTGTTATAGCTACCAAAATGGAGAATTCAAATCATTTATTCAAAAACTTTCAACAAAGAAGAACAAAAAAAATTACTTTGCAAGAAGAACATAATGCAGCTTTGAACGCTATTAATAATTTTTGGGATGTAAGAAGAAATTTTTGTAGGATAATTAATAAATTTGGGAAAAACAAATGGCCAAAACAATATAAAGTTTTCAAAACAAATATCATAAATTGTTCTACTTGGGTTGGATACGATCTTGATGGCAGAACGGATATTGGATGGATAGATTCATTTTTTCTAAGATTAAAAGAAAAGTTATTAATGTTAGAGAAATTAGATGTTGATATCATGGGAATAAAAAAATTAGATTCACATGACATTAGCCCAAATTTATTGTCTATATTAAATCAAGTAAGATACATAAAAAAATGTACAGAAGAAGTTTTAAATTTAATTAGCATAAATGACCAAGTTAATTTCCCACTATTACAGGATAAATTAGAAAGTTATAAAAAGTTTGTCATTAGTTCTAAAACTTTAGCTGATAAAATTTTCAAACTTTCTAGTATATGTAAAAGTTTTGAAGTATCTTCAGAGCTGTCAATTTTAGCATCAGAAATTCAGAATAAAGGTTTTGGAGTTGGAGAGATTCAACTAAGATTTAATGCTTTACAGTTACATAATGCCTTTAGAGGAATACTTGAAATAAGTACCGACAGCGTATCAGTTAGAACAGATTTAAATAGATTATCAAAATTAATAGAAACAGTAAGGTTTCAAAGGATTTCTTTTAAAGATATTGATGTAGAGCCTACAACTGCTAAGCGACAGTTAATGTTAGTTAGTTTAATTGTTAGATATATAGATAATTCCATTCCGTTGAGACTACTTATTGCTGAATGCGAACATCCTGCAACAATTTTATCAGCATTATTTTTTGCAAAAAAATATGGGATAGATAGATCTTTGGATATTAGCCCATTATTTGAGACCTCAATATCTATAGAACGGGGTGCTAGAATTTTAGAGCAGGCTTTAGATTGCAAACCCTTCAACCAATATATTAATAATAGAAAAAGAATAGCTATACAAACCGGTTTCTCTGATGCGGGTAGATTTATGGGACAAATTACCTCTTCACTTGCTGTAGAAAGGTTACAAGTAAAGTTAGCAGAAATTTTCCAGAAAAAATTAAGCAAAAAAATAGAAGTTGTAATGTTTAATACCCATGGCGAAAGTATTGGTAGAGGTGGGCACCCAAATGGAATTGAGGAAAGAAACAAATATGTATTTACTGCATTTGCAAGAAACTCATTTATTAAAAAAGGATTTTCTTTCAAGCATGAAACAACATTTCAAGGTGGGGATGGTTATTTACAATTTGGAAATAAGGACATTACTAAAAATTCAATTTCTTCTATTTTAAATTCTGAACTAACTCCAAATAACGTTAATGAGGACATTTTTTATAAAGATACAGATTATAGCCTAGATTTTTTTATAACATTAAAAAAGTGGCATGAAGATTTATATGTTAATTGGGATTATTGGCAATTTTTAGATTTGTTCTCAAGCAACTTAGTTGTTCCCTCTGGTTCAAGAACAAATAAGAGAACATCTGATTACTCAAATGAAAGAAAAGATCCATCACAAATAAGAGCAATATCACACAACGCAATTCTTCAACAATATGGATATTTAGCTCATATAGCAGGTGGTTTAGGGACTGCAGCAAATGTTGATGCCGAAAAGTTTGAATATTTCAGACAAAACTCGAATAGGTTTAAACAACTAATAGAGGTTGGCTTTACTGCAAAAAAATTAAGTTCATTAAATACTCCTCTTGCTTATGCTCGGTTATTGGATCAATCATATTGGGTAGCAAGATCATACACTAATTCAGAAAAAAAAATGTATTGGGCCTTTAGAAAACTATCTAATGTTCTTAAAAATGATAAGCGAGCTGAGAGTGTAGTTCGTCTTGTCACAATGCTTAGAGATGATGCTTTAGATTTTAACTTAATTGCTTCTGACGATTTAAATTTACACCCAGAAAATAATGAGAGGATTACTTTAGATTTACTGCAATCTATAAGACTAGCACTTATGACCCATGTACTTCTGTTAACAGCTCAACTTCCAACATTTTCTGCTAGAGATAATTTAACCCCAGAAAATATGTTATTGTCAGCACTAAAAATGGATGTTGAAAAAGTTGTTTCCCAAATAAAATTAGCGTTTCCAAGAATAAAAACAAATAGTGGTTTAAATGCTACACTTGATACTAAAGATGATTATAAGAATATCAGGGATGATTTTGTTGATCCATTATTTATATGTAATGGTCTTATATTGGAAATTGGAGTTTTAGTTTCCCATGCTTTTAATGCACATGGTTGACGATAGTGAATAAAAATAATCAATAGTTGACTTATTTAATTTTTGCTCCAGCCAAAGTTACATTGC
>CACNRW010000058.1 GCA_902622875.1 uncultured SAR116 cluster alpha proteobacterium | reverse complement strand
TTATCTCTTCATTAATTATCTTGATAGCGCTTGAATTGTCAGAACTGTTTTTAACTTGAATGTTTGAAATACGAGAATAGAGTTCTTTGACTTTTTCTTGATTTTCTTCAAAGACTGACAAAAAAGTACTTAATTCTTCAATTTCTTTATTAATTTTATCTTCTTGCTCACTAGACAACTCGTGGCCGCAAACTTCACATTTTTTGTTTCTTATAGCTTTCATAAGAGATGCTAATTTGGAATTAGCACCAATACTATCTTTTTCAGCTTCTCTAAGCTTGTCTAATTCTTCCGTTAATTTCTTTTTATTATTTTCAACTGATTTACTTAGAGGTATCTTCCACAAATCTGAGTTAAACTTTTGTAATTCAACTTTTTTTTCTGCAACATATTTTAAATTTTCATTTTTTTCATTTTCAATAGTTTTTTTCTTAGTAGCTAACTCAATATCTTTTCTTTGATTTTCTAATTTCTTACCAAGTTCAATTACTTTTTCATGAGTTATTTGAAATATATTATTTATTTCAGAAAGTTCATTTTCCTTACTTTCTAAATCACTGGTATGTTTTTCTAAATCTTTTACCATTCTTTGGATTTGATTATTTTGGGCTAACTGAGTTTGCTTTTGCCTTTGTAGAATTTTATTTTTTTTAGATAACTCTTCAATTGCTCTTTGAATAATTGGAATTCCCAACGCTTTTTCTATACTAGACTTTATTTTTTTTGATTGAGGACCACTTTCTTCAATAACTAATTGCTGAAACTCTTGGAGTAATTCTCCATCAAACAGAAAGAATTGAGATATTTGCTCAGGAATTAAAAACTCAATTTTATTATTGATATTAGATCCAGCAACATTTGTATTATTTTCTTTTAGAAAAACAGCTGATTTAGGCGGAGAGTTATCAAAAGAAATAGATCTAGTTAATTCGTAAGTATTATCGTCTGCTTCAAACTTCAAAACAACTTTTAAGAGATTACTACCTTCTTTTGCAGCATCACTGTTTAATAACTCATGATCAGGTATTGATCTGGTATTGTTACTTGTCGCTTCTCCATATAGACACCATCGAAACGCAGTGATTAATGACGTTTTACCATGCATGTTTTCACCATTTATTATTAATATATTTGCATGGTTATCTGTTGGAAAAACAACCTCTTGTTTCCCTTTAAAAGGCATCCAGTTTTCCATATGAATTGAATTAATTTTCATGATATTTTTTAAATATTTCTTCTAGTTTATTACTAGAATTAATATCCTCACCGGAACTAACTTTCACAAATAAATCATATATTTCTTCAAGACAATCGTCAGAAATTTTTTCATTTATTTCATTCTTTGAGGCTAAAATAAATTCTAAAGCAGTAGTTTTTTGTTTTTCTAAATTACTATCCATTTTCATCTTCCACTTCGTCAATGCCAACAAACACATCATTTGGATCTATTGACATGTTAATTAAAATTTGACGAAGAGTCGAGTCTGCTGCCAAATGGTTTTTTGCTGTGCTAGCAAATTCCAATCCTCTTTTAATTTCACTTTTCATAAGACTAGAAAATTTTTCAATGTTTGAATTGTTATTTGGGCATACAAAGCAGTCATAAATAACTGCCATAAGCTTTCCGGGAAAGGATCTCAAGACTCTTCCTCGTCTTTGAATAAACTGTCTAGGGTTTTGAGAAGACGCTGCAATAATTGCGTGTGAAATTTGAGGAATATCTATTCCTTCATCTAGACATCTGATACTAAGCATTATACCACCTAAACTTTTAAAAGCTTTTAATTCTTCTTCTTTTGAACCATCCATTGAAGTTGTATAAATATATGGACTATAATTTCGCTCTAATAAAAGCCTGTATACCTCATCTAGTTGTTCTTGATCTTCACAATAAACAAGCCAAAATTCTTCTTCGTTGTAATTAACTTCTAAAATATCAATAACTACTTGAATTTTACTTTGTGCTTTTTTAGCGATCCTTGAACGACTTATAAGCATGTTTTGTAATATAGGATCTTTAAAAATATTTTGTTTATCTTCATTAAATCTAATAAAATTTATAATCTTGTTAGTTAATTCAACCCATTCATCTTCTTCAACTGCATTTAAATAAGTGATTTTTGGAAAATATTCGTAATTTACCAAACGTCCTTTTTTTATTGAATGAACAAGATCAATCTCAGGGTCAACAATACCTTCAAAAAAATTCATTATCAATTCGGTACCATCTGGATCTAAGTATCTCTCAGGTGTTGCACTTAGTCCTAAGCACTTTGCAAAAGGTAATTTCAAAATTGATTGGTTATTATTACTTCCAACAGCATGAACTTCATCCATGATGATCATAATATTATCATTATTGTGAATTTTGTTTTGAAAAGTAAGACTTGAAGCAGTATTCATTACAGCTAAAATCACACACCCCATTTCAGAAGGACTGGAATTTAATATTATTTTGATTTGCTCTGATCCTCTCCAACTAGCGTGACCTCCTCCACATCTCAAAATAATACAGTCAGGAATTTCATTTTTGATTTCTTCATACCATTGTTTTAGAAGAAGTTGACTAGGAACAAGAATGATTGCGGGGTGACCTTCTTTAATATGCAAACTTAACGCATATATTGCAGAAATAGTTTTACCACTTCCTGTAGCATGTTTTAGAATACCTCTGTGACCTTTTGCAATCCAATTATCAATAGCTTGTTGTTGATAATCTTCTAAATTATCAATTTTTCTTTTAGATATAACTTTATTCAATTTTGGAAAATGATGTTCTCCAAGATCATCTTTACTTCTAGAAATTAGATATTGCTTAGGCACATCTGGAAAATCAATTACACTTAAACCATGGACTTTATTTTCCCATATCTCATCTGTAAATTTAACATCCCTTGTGACATCATCTAATTCAGTTTCAATCCAAGATTTAAAAACCTTAATTCTTTCAAAATTACCTTCCCCTGAAACTCCACTGATACTCTCATTCATAGATCCTGAAAAAGTTACAATATTTTCATTCTCATCTTTAAAGTACCCTACCTTTTCATGGAAAATACCTGACCCATTTTCATAAAACGCAATTTTCACTCTTAATTTATCAAATTTTATTAATGTGGCTATAAAATCCACTTCATCCTTCATTTCACCTTTGTTC
>CACNRW010000057.1 GCA_902622875.1 uncultured SAR116 cluster alpha proteobacterium | reverse complement strand
TCAAAGATTACATACATTCTTCTAGAAGTTTTTATTAGCTCTGATAAAGAGAGTTTAACAAAAACATTTTTTTTTGAACTTTTGATTATAGTTCGTAATTCTGACTCTATTTGTTCTCTTTTCTTCAAAATCGACCTTTTTAAAATAAATCTAATTTTTTTTTCAATTGTATCATATATTTTGCATATACATTAGGCACATTCCTCTAGCTTTACTATCTTGATCTTTGCTCATCTTTTTTTAATCATGTCAATGTTTTGACTGTCACACCTATATTTAAATTTTGAGCTAAACTCCACCACAGAAAAGCCCTAGGATAACTGACAATGACTCCTTAACCTTGATAATACATATTTCCTATAATAAGCCTTGAGGATGGGTGTTCTCGAAGGGCTGCATATTTAAAAGCTTTAAAAGCTAACTTATAATTTTTTTTATCCCTGAACCTTTTAAATAAGAATGACCTAAAGCGTAATTAGCCAAAATGTTACCTTGATTTGCAGATAAGAAAAACCAACTAAATGCTTCATTATTATTGACTGGGACCCCCAACCCTTTTTTGTACATAATTCCTAAGTTATATTGAGCTTTATCATCTCCTAAATTTGCTTCATAACTCAAATAATATAAAGTTTTTTTGTAGTCTTGATCCTTTAATACTTGGTAACCTTTTAGTTTGTCCTTTGCTGAAGTAGTTGAGCTAAAAATAATTAGAATCAAAAAAAATAATTTTATCATTTTGAATTTTTCCATCTTTATAATTAATTAGATGACATTACCAAAACTACAAAAAGTATTTTTATCTTGAAATTTATTTATACTATTATTTAAAACTTATTTTTAAAAAAATGTATAAATACATCTTAGTTTTACAATGAAGGATATTAAGTGTACCTCGCTGGTATATTAAATAAATTTACAAATAAATTCCCAAAACCACTAATCGCAATAAGCCTAATGGTTATATCAGGTTTATTTTTTGTCTTTATGCATAGTGCTGTAAAGTATTTGTCGAGAGAAGTGCATATTTTTGAGATCACATTTTTTCGATGTGCTTTGGTAATTTTTGTACTGGCACCAATAATTTTACAACAAGTTAAAAGTGTCTTCGTTTCTGGACAACCTAAAATTCAGTTTCTATGAATTGCAACTAATTCCGTGGCTATGTTGTGTTTTTTTTACGGGATTTCTACTACTCCACTAGCTCAATTGACTACATTAGGTTTTACTGTACCAATATTTACAACCATAATCGCTGTTTTTTTTATCAAAGAAAAAATTAGGTTGCGAAGAACAAGCGCTTTAATAATTGGTTTTATTGGAACGATAATTGTTACGCGACCAGATATTTTAATTGAATTAGGTGCTATTTTAATAGTTTTTTCTTCTTTTTTGTGGTCTGTTTGTCTGATTTTCATAAAAAAACTTACAGAAACTTATAGCGCAATTACCATTTCCCTTTATTTTGGCATAGGAATGATCCCAGCGACTTTTGTTATGGCATTTCCTGTTTTTGAAATGATTGATTTAAGACAATTCATAATTTTAATATTCATAGCAATAACTGGAACATGAGCTCAAACAATAATGAATTTGGCATTTGAAAAAGGTGAATTAGCTTTGCTTCTACCTTTTGATTTTTTAAGATTAATTTGGTCAGTTCTTATTGGTTATGCAATATTTGCAGAAGAACCACAGATTACCCTTTGGATAGGTGGAGGACTTATTATTAGTTCAACATCTTACATTGCTTGGCGCGAAAGTAAATAAAATAAATTTAGGTTTTTTTCTTCCTAATAAAAACTAAATTTCTATCGGTCGATAAATTATCTTGAAACATATAACCATCATTTTTAAAAAGTTTTAATCGGTTGATGTCAGTTAAACGATTTTCAACTATATATCTAGCCATCATACCTCTAGCTTTTTTTGCGTAAAAACTAATTATTTTTGTTTTCCCATCTCGTTCTTCCATAAAAGTAGGTGTAATTACTTTTGGGATCAAAACACTCTTATTAATAACTTTGAAATATTCATCAGATGCGCAATTTATAATTTGATTTGTATTGATTTTTTCAGATTGCAAGTTTAATGATTTTGATAATTTATCCCCCCAGAATGAATATAATGTTTTACCTGTATCTGTTTTAAGTTTTGATCCCATTTCAAGACGATAAGGTTCAATCGAATCTAATGGTTTTAATATTCCATAAAGGCCTGATAAAATTACTAAATGATCTTGGGCCCAATTAAAGTCTTCTTTACTAAATGTTCCTGCATCAAGTCCTTGATATGTATCGCCAGCAAAAGCTAAAACTGAAGCCTTTTTTTCTTGTTTGCCAAACTTTGAAAACCTTTCCATATTTAGCTGAGTTAAATTTGGGCTCAGTTTCATCAAGTTCTTAAAACCATCAACTGACAACTTGTTTACTACATTAACTAAATCGTAAGCTTCTTGTATAAAAATTGGTTTAGTTGTTTTATATTTGTTAGTTTGACCCATATTCAATTTTTTAGCGGGTGAAATTACAACTAACATGATCTACTCCTTTTTTAGTTGAATTAATTTTATCAAAAAATTATTCAATATAGAAATAATATTTATTCTAAATATAGTATTAATACATAAATACTCTTTATATATATTTTTTAAATAAAGGTTAAAATAAAATGAAGTTATTTAGATTTTTAAAAATTGAACCTATCATCGCTTTTATTTTACTTATGTTATTGTTACCGTTTCTTTTGTTAGTAGCATTAATTATAAAAATTGAAACAAGAGGTAATATTTTATTTTGGTCAAAACGTTATGGAAAAAGAAAAAAATTATTCTTCATGCCTAAATTTAGGTCAATGGTTACTTATACACCTATTGCATCTACACAAACATTAAAAGAACCTGAGCAATACGTTACTAAAGTTGGGAATTTTATCAGAAAAACGAGCATAGATGAAATACCCCAACTATGGTCAATTATAATGGGTAAAATGTCCTTTATTGGTCCACGACCATTATTATACACTGAAAAAAAACTTTTGTCCGAAAGAGAAAAGTTTAATGGCAACAATCTTAATCCAGGAATTACAGGATGGGCTCAAGTAAATGGAAGAGACAACAATTCTCCCAAAAAAAAAATCGAATACGAAAAATTTTACTTAGATAACAAGTCAATAAATTTAGACATTAAAATTCTATTGAAAACTATCACTATTGTTTTTAATTTTAAAAATATAGCCCATTAAATAATTAAATGTTTTAAAACTCACAGATTTATAAGTTTTCGTTTAAAAA
>CACNRW010000056.1 GCA_902622875.1 uncultured SAR116 cluster alpha proteobacterium | reverse complement strand
AGTAACTGGTAGGTTAAATGCTTTTGCTCCTAAATCGAAAAAAATTCATATTGATATAGATAAATCATCAATTAATAAAGTTGTTTCAGTAGATTATGGTATAGTAGGTGATTGTAAAGATGTTTTGACTAATTTAATTCAAGAAATTAAAAAGTTACATAACCAAAAGAAAATTCAATCAAAAAAAAGTTGGTGGGCTAAAATAAATGAATGGAAAAAGAAAAATTCTCTAGGTTTTAAACAAATAGGCAAGAATATAAAGCCGCAACAAGCTATAAAATCTTTATATTATAAAACAACAAATATTGACACTTACGTTACAACAGAGGTCGGACAGCATCAGATGTGGGCTGCACAATATTTTGGATTTTCGAAGCCTAATCACTGGATGACTTCTGGAGGGTTAGGTACTATGGGCTATGGTCTTCCATCTTCTGTAGGGGTGCAAATAGCTCATCCAGAGTCATTGGTTATTGATATTTCTGGTGAAGCCTCGTTTTTAATGAATATGCAAGAGCTTTCAACAATCGTTCAATATAAGTTACCTATTAAAATTTTTATTTTAAATAATCAATGGATGGGTATGGTAAGGCAATGGCAAGAATTAAATCATGGGTCAAGATATAGTGAGAGTTATACAGATTCTTTGCCTGACTTTGTAATGTTAGCAAAAAGCTTTGGTATCAAAGGCTTAAGAGTAGAAGAAATAAATAAATTAGATTCGACAATAGACGAAATGATTAATACCAAAGGCCCAGTAATTGCGGATATTAGAGTTGAAAAAGAAGAAAACTGCTTTCCAATGATTCCTTCTGGTGCCGCTCACAACGAAATGATTTTAGGATCTGAGGATAAACTAAAAGACACGTCAGATGTGGGTTTAGCACTAGTCTAAGGTAATTTAAAAATGTCAGTGTATCAAAATAATGAAATTAAAGAGGAAGAAACTTCAAGAACATTATCTCTTGTCGTTGATAACCAACCAGGAACATTAGCTAGAGTAATTGGTCTGTTTTCAGGTAGAGGTTATAACATTGAGAGTCTTACTGTAACTGAGATAGATAATACTCGGAATTTATCTAGAATTTCACTAGTTACAAGGGGAACTTCTATGACTATTGAACAAATCAAAGCCCAGTTGTTAAGAATTGTACCTGTTCACATAGTAAGAGACTTAACACTTGAAGGTCCATTTATAACAAGTGAGTTGGCATTAGTTAAGGTTGTTATAAAAGGTGCTAATAGAGTTGAAGCCTTACGAATTGCAGAAACATTCAGAGCTAGAACATTAGATGTAACTTTATCCAGTTTTGTTTTTGAATTAACTGGTAAACCCTCTAAGATAGATGCTTTTATAGAATTAATGAGATCATTAGGTGACACAGAAATTTCTAGAACTGGCGTTTCAGCTATTTCAAGGGGAAACAAAACAGAAACTAAATTACTAGAAAAAATCTAACTAAACTGATATTGAAATAATTATTTTTTAAAAAATTCATAAGGAGCAATTTATGCGAGTGTACTATGACAGAGATGCAGATATAAACCTAATTAAAAATAAAAAAGTAGTTATCGTCGGATACGGAAGTCAAGGCCATGCGCATGCTGCTAATTTAAGGGATAGCGGAGTTAAAAATGTTACTGTAGCTTTAAGATCAGATTCTACATCTGTGGAAAAAGCAAAATCAGCTGGTTTCCAGGTTATGAATGTGGCAGAGGCCTCCAAATGGGCAGATGTAATTATGATGTTAACGCCAGACGAATTACAAGGAGATATTTATAGAACTGATATAGAAAAAAATATGAAATCAGGTGCAGCAATAGCTTTTGCACACGGATTAAATGTCCATTTTAATTTAATTGAACCCAGAAATGATATAGATGTTTTCATGGTGGCTCCAAAAGGTCCTGGCCATACTGTTAGATCTGAATATCAAAAAGGAGGTGGTGTACCTTGTTTAATTGCAATTGATAAAGATATTTCAGGTAATGTTCACGATATAGGCTTATCATATGCGTGTGCAATTGGAGGAGGTCGTTCAGGCATTATAGAAACCACATTTAAAGAAGAGTGTGAAACAGATCTTTTTGGCGAACAGACAGTTTTATGTGGTGGTTTAGTTGAATTAATTAGAGCTGGATATGAAACTTTAACTGAAGCTGGCTATGCACCAGAGATGGCTTATTTTGAATGTTTGCACGAAGTTAAATTAATTGTGGATTTAATTTATGAAGGTGGAATTGCAAACATGAATTATTCCATTAGTAATACAGCAGAATATGGTGAATATGTAACTGGACCAAGATTAATAACGTCTGAAACAAAAGCAGAGATGAAGAGAATACTTAATGACATTCAAACAGGTAAATTTACAAGAGATTGGATGCTTGAGAATAAAGTAAATCAAACTAGTTTTAAAGCTACTAGAAGAAAAGTTGCAGATCATCCAATAGAAGCTATTGGTAATGAACTCAGATCTATGATGCCATGGATTACTGCCAACAGATTAGTAGATAAAGATAAAAATTAATATTTATTAATTCTCTAATATAAGCTATTAATCATTTACAGAAAAATTCTAATTATTAAAGTGAGTTTTAAAATCTCTAGAAGGAATATCAGATGCTTGGATACATACGTGGCTTTTTTTCTGCTGACCTAGCTATTGATTTAGGTACAGCCAACACTTTAGTTTATGTAAAAGGCCAAGGTATTCTTTTGAATGAGCCTTCAGTTGTTGCAATAACTGAGATCAGAGGAAAATCTCAAGTTTTAGCTGTAGGGGAAGAAGCGAAAACCATGTTAGGTAAAACACCGGGTAATATAAGGGCAATAAGACCTATGGCAGATGGAGTTATAGCAGATTTTGATGTCGCTGAAGAAATGATAAAACATTTCATAAGAAAAGTTCATAAAAGATCAGCATTAGTAAGTCCTCAAGTTGTAATATGTGTACCCTCTGGTGCAACTGCTGTCGAAAGAAGAGCTATACAAGAGTCAGCTGAAGCTGCTGGTGCTAGGAGAGTTTTTTTAATTGAGGAGCCTATGGCAGCAGCTATTGGTGCTAATTTACCTGTGACAGAGGCATCAGGTTCTATGGTTGTTGATATTGGAGGAGGCACAACAGAAGTTGCTATATTATCGCTTGGGAATATTGTTTATGCTCGTTCAGTTAGAGTTGGAGGTGATAAATTTGATGAAGCCATAGTAGCTTTTATTAGGCGTCATCATAACTTGCTAATTGGAGAAATGACTGCAGAGCGGATAAAAAAAGGAATTGCCACAGCTAAAATACCCAAAGATGGAATAGGTGCTAGTATTGAGGTGCGAGGAAGAGACTTAGTAAATGGAGTTCCCAAAGAAATTGAAATTAATCAAGCACAGATTTGTGAAGCCCTGGCGGAACCTGTAGGTCAAATAATTGAAGCAACTAAGACTGCTTTAGAACAAACTCCTCCAGAATTAGCAGCAGATATTGTTGAAAGAGGTATCGTGCTCACTGGAGGAGGTGCTCTTTTGGGTGAATTAGACACTACAATCAGGGAAGCTACAGGTTTGCCAGTTGTTATAGCTGAAGATCCTCTTACTTGTGTTGTTATGGGAACTGGCC
>CACNRW010000055.1 GCA_902622875.1 uncultured SAR116 cluster alpha proteobacterium | reverse complement strand
TACATTCAGAGTTTTGTAATGGAGGTATTATGGCCATTCATAGCTCAATGCTAAATCAACTAGAAAAAATTCAAGAGAATTTAATTAGTAACGAATTTTACTTAACTGATCTTGTAAAAATTTTAAATCAAGAAAAAAAGAAAATATCTTTTATTGAAATAAATGAAGAGGAAATTTTAGGAATTAATAATCAAATTGACCTATCAGTAGCTGAAAAAATTTCTCAAAATCATTTAAGACGTAATGCAATGTTTAAAGGTGTAAAGTTGATAGATCCTGAAACTATTTTTTTCAATCATGATACTCAGTTTGGTAGAGACGTCATTATACATCCTAACGTTGTTATTGGCCAAAATGTTATTATTGAATCATCAGTTGAAATTAAATCATTTTCTCATTTAGAAGAATGCAAAATAAAATCAGGAGCTATAATTGGTCCCTTTGCAAGAATTAGAGGTAAAAGCGTTATAGGCAAAAACTCTAAAGTAGGAAATTTTGTAGAAATTAAAAAAAGTGAACTCTCAAAAGGTGTCAAAATAAATCATTTATCTTATGTTGGTGATAGTAAAGTTGGTTCAATGACAAACATTGGAGCAGGAACAATTACTTGCAACTATGATGGAAAAAATAAAAATAAAACAAAAATTGGTAAAAATTCATTTGTTGGCTCAAACTCAACAATTATTGCTCCGATAACAATAGGTGAGAATGTTACAATGGGTGCTGGTAGTACATTTAACGAAGATATACCAGACAACACACTTTCTATTGGAAGAGCTTATCAAATAAATAAAAAGAAAAAATGATATATAAAAAGTTAGTAACCTCTATGCGATAATCTGTTATGCTTAAACAATCCAGGAGCTAACAAAATTTTGAATTCTTTTTCTTTCCACCATGTACTATTTAATTCAATTTCAATGTTTTTGAATCCATTGATATAATGTTTAGACTTAGTTAGTTCTGCTCTTTTAATAATAATTTTTAAATAACTATCACGATCTACTAATATCGCTAAATTTGCCCAATTTAAATTGGGACTTGATACTAAATAAAACTCATTTGATAATTTTTTTATATATCTCGAATGACGTATTTCTGGATTTTTAATTGAATATATTGAAGTCCCTATTAATTTTTCTGCTTTGGACGGTCTTAAGAACCTTTTAATAGAGGAAAGTAAATCATTCGACCAATATTGTTTATATTTTATAACACCAACAAAAGGTTCTCCAGGATCAAACCTACTTCTTAATCTTACTTGAATAGCATTATGTTTAGCAAGTAGATCAATTGATTTTTTAATTTGATTAAAAGTAGTTTTCCTATTTTCAATTAATTCTAAATCATTTTCTAATAACAAGATTGGTCCTTTAGGCATTTGCTTTGCTAACTCTTTAAACCCTCCGAGAATACCTATATTTTCTCTAATTAATATAGGTTCATACTTAAATTTTTTCGCTATTTCAATTCCTTCTTCACTATATTCAGGTAAACAAATAAATTTACTATTTGTTAATACTGAAAGACCATTTTTTTCATATGATATGAGTGAATTTCTAAGGCTATCGTAACCTTTCCAACTCAAAATGCCAATTGAAAATTTAAGCTTATTCATTTAAAAATTTTCAAAATTATACTTTAACTTCAACATCTTTTAAAATTCTCAACTCAAACTCTCTTAATCGCTTATAAACACTTGCTAGCTCTATAATAGTTGGCCATGCTTTTAGTAAATATTGCATTGAACCCTCTACTCTTCCAAACGCTCTAATAATTTGTTGCATAACACCGAGAGTTACTACTCCTGCAACAATTGCTGGTGCTAGAAAGACATATGCAGATAAGACATTTGCCTGTAAATATGCCATTCGCCCGATATTAAAATATAGATAACGAATATAACTCAAAAAATGAATTGATCTAACATCATCAAATAATTCTTCTATGCTTTTAGGTCTAACAGAGCCATCATCCTCAGCTATAACTAACAATTTTCTGTAAGCAGCCTCTTTTTTCTGAAGATCATATTCTACACCTACTAACCTTAAGACCCAACCAAGCACTATTAAAAAAATAGTACCGCCTAATGTCCATAATAATGCACCAGTAATCAATCCATATTGCCAATCTCCGAAGAAATAAATTGGTATCCCTACTGAAAGACCTAACAATATTGGTATAAATTGAAATAATACCATCATTGATTCAATTAAACTAGTTCCTAAAGATTCCATTATACGTGAGAATTTAATTGTGTCTTCTTGTACCCTTTGAGCAGCACCTTCTATTTTGCTCGCTCTATCATAGACTGAATGATACCACTCAACCATTGCAGCTCTCCATCTAAATAAATAATGAGCTGTAAAAAAACTTATCACGACATAAACTGCAACATATAATCCCGCCAAGGATATAAATGAGAATAAACTTTCCCAATACTCACCAATTGTAATAGCGTTAGGTTTTGCAAGGGCTTTCTGTATCATGTCATAAAATTTACCAAACCACTCATTTATTTTAACGTCAATTTTAACCTGGACCCATAAGGATGACAAAATAACAAAAGACCCTAACCATGACCATAAAAACCATTTTCTAATTACGAAAAATCTAAACATTTTATTCCTCAAAACAATATATCATATATCATACTTTCTTATCATGAATACTGATACTCAATACTATCCCCACACTAATTAATACTGTTAATAACGATGTTCCACCATAACTTACTAAGGGTAATGGTGCACCCACAACAGGAAGTAGTCCACATACCATACCTATGTTTAAACTCAAATAAAGAAAAATTAAACAACCTATCCCAAATACTACTACTTTAGAAAAAAGACTTTCAACATTGAAAGATACCTTCATAATTGATGCAATTAAAAGACAATAAACTAAAATAATAGAAATTGATCCAAAAAAACCTAACTCTTCAGAAATTAAGGTAAATATAAAATCTGTATGTTTTTCAGGTAAATAATCTAATCTACTTTGCGTTCCTAATAAAAATCCTTTTCCAAACAAACCTCCAGAACCAATAGCAATTTTAGACTGTATGATTTGATAACCACTTCCTAAACTGTCAATTTCTGGATTTAGAAAAACTAGTATTCTATTCTTTTGATATTCGTATAAATTCTGCCAAACAAACGGGACCGATGAAATTGATATCAAAATAGAGAAAATTATAAATTTCATAGATATTCCTACAAAGAATAAAATAGAAATTCCAAGCAAAATTATAGTTAAACCAGTTCCTAAATCTGGTTGAGAAATTACTAAAAACCCAGGTATCATAATAATAAAAATTGGAATTACATATGGTAAAAGTTTCTCAAGCTGTATCTTAGAAATATGATCAAAATATTTTGCAAGGATTAAAATTAGAGTTAATTTTACTATTTCAGAAGGTTGAAAGTTTATACCTCCATAAGATATCCATCTTTGCACACTTCCTGTACCAATGAATTTTACCAAAATTAGAGCACAGACGCATAAAATAAAAGATAAAACACTGAACTTAAAAAAGAATTTAGAGGGAGTAAAAGCTATTAAAAACATTAAACCAAAGCCAAATATTAATCTAATTAAATGGTTCTTTGCCCAAGGATACCAATCACTACCTGCAGCAGAATATAAAGATGCTACTCCGACCACACCTAAGAAAATCAGACAAAATATAATAATCCAATTAATTTTTAACAATTTTGAAAAAAAAATGGTAATTATACTTTCAGAAGAAAATTTTTTTACATTACTGTTCATAATATTTAGTTACTTTTCTACAATTTAAACAAGTGTTTAAAAACATCTCTAGCTATTGGTGCGGCTACTGATGAGCCACTACCTCCGTGTTCTACTACAACACATACGGAATATTTAGGTTTAAAAATAGGAGCATATCCAACAAATAAAGCATGATCTCTTTTTTCCCATGGTCGATCTTCATTTTTAATCAGTCCTTGTTCTCTTTCGGACTCAGTAATTCTAACAACTTGAACTGTACCTGTTTTTCCAGCCATTTCTAAATTTTTTGATCCTATTTTATAATTTCTTGCGGTTCCATTTTTTCCAACAACCACCTTTTCCATAGCTTGCCTGATAAAATTTAGATGCTCATTATTAATATTTAAAACATTAAATTTTTTATTTTTTGACGATATCATTAAAGAAGGTTTCACTGCAAATTTACCATTTGCAATTCTAGAAACCATTGTTGCTAATTGAAGAGGCGTAGTCAGTATATATCCCTGACCTATTGAAGCATTTAAAGTTTCACCTAAAGACCAATTTAAACCATCTCGTTTTAATTTCCATTCAATATTTGGTACAACACCCTTTGCTTTATCATCAATCTGAATATCATAGTATTGCCCTAAGCCTAGTTTTTTCATCATTAAAGCAATTTTATCAATACCAACTTTTAAACCTAATTCATAAAAAAATACATCACATGATTGTTCAATGGCACCCATTAAATTAACTTTTCCATGTCCATCTTTTGCCCAACAATGAAATGTACTACTGCCTAACTCCTTTGATCCGTCACAAAAAAAATTACTTTTATAGTCTATTATTCCACTTTCTAAAGCAGCTAATGCAACGGCCATCTTAATAGTGGAACCAGGTGGGTAAACACCTGCCATGCTTCTATTCAATAGAGGAGATCGTGAATTATTTTTGACTTTGTTCCATTCATCAACTTCTAAATCTCTTGAAAAGATATTTGGATCAAAGCCTGGTGAAGAGACAGAACAAAGAATTTCTCCATTATTTATATCCATAACTATTATGGAGCCGGATTGAGGATTAACTACCTCATTTTTTTTATTAATATACACATGATTATTATATAAATTAGTTAAGTTGTTAAGTTTGCTAATTTTCTTTTTTATATGTTTATTGTTAACAGAAACTAGATCATAATTACCCCTTTCGAGCCTTTCAATAGCAAAGGCTTGAAGCTTCATATCTAGAGAAACTTGAATATCTAAACCAGGTTTTGTTTTTTCATAAATCTGCGAATCAATTACATATCCTTTAGATGTTACTTCATTTCTCTTTCTACCAAATTCACCTCTCAGTTGAACGTCAAAAAATTTTTCTAGCCCTCTTTTACCAACTTCAATACCGTGCAAGGAATTATTTTCAATATTTGTGTTAGAATTTGAACCCATATAACCAGTTAAATGGCCTGCAATTATACCTTGAGGATATACTCTTCTTTTAGACATAGTAAAACTTATCTCTGGGAAT
>CACNRW010000054.1 GCA_902622875.1 uncultured SAR116 cluster alpha proteobacterium | reverse complement strand
ATTAATAATGACTCCAAAAGAACAGCGGATATTTACTATCCTTGGTTATTACAAATGTTAAATTTATCAAAATTTGAATTGAAAGATATTTCTGGGATATGCATTGCATCAGTAGTTCCGGAAACACTTTTAAACATCAAGTCACTAATAAAAAAGTATTTTAATGTTAAGTCATTTGTTGTTGGAGAAAATAACTTTGACATTGGAATAAAAGTTAATATTGATAATCCGAATGAAGCAGGTGCTGATCGTTTAGTAAATTCTTTTGCAGCAAAAAAACTAGATTTATCTCCAGCAATTATTATTGATTTAGGAACAGCTACCACTTTTGATTTAGTAGGTAAAGATGGTAGTTATAATGGAGGTGTAATTGCTCCTGGAGTAAATTTATCCTTGGAAGCTTTATACTTAGCTGCAGCAAGACTCCCCAGGATTTCTATTAAATCATTGACTGATATTAATGAAATCATTGGTAAAAATACTATAAATGCTATGGAGTCAGGTATATTCTGGGGTTATGTTTCAATGATTGAAGGTCTAATAAATAAGATTAAATCCATTGATCATTTTTCGGATTATAAAGTAATAGCAACAGGTGGATTAAGTCATTTATTTAAATGTTCTATAGTGTCCATTGATCTAGTAATTGACGATTTGACTTTAATTGGATTAGTAAACTTATTTCTAAAAAACAACGATATTTAAGTTATGAGAAAGTAATCAAATGCATTGGAAAAAATCTGATTTATTATTTTTACCAGTTGGAGGATCTGAAGAAATAGGTATGAATGCAAATCTATACCATTATAAAGGTAAATGGATTTTAATAGATTTAGGTATTTCATTTCCTGATGAAACTGATTTAGGTATAGATGTTTTGTTGCCAGATTTTGAATTTATTAAATCTTTAGGGGATGATTTTTTAGGTATATTCTTAACTCATGGTCATGAAGATCATATTGGGGCAATACCTTATTTTGCAGATGATATTAATTGTCCAATCTGGGGTACATCATTTACAATTGCTTTATTAAAAAGAAAGCTTAAAGAAAATAATAAAGAAAAAAAATTAGAATTAAATATCTTAACTATTAATGAACAATTTGAAATTGGTCCTTTTAATATCAAGGCTATTCAGACCTCACACTCAATCCCTGATCCAGTTTCAGTGTTAATTGCTACAAATGAAGGTAACATCTTTCATACAGGAGATTGGAAATTAGAAAAATCGTTTAACCTAAATGAAAAAACTAATATAGAAAACTTTCGTTCCATAGGTGCAAGTGGAATATTAGCAATGGTTTGTGACTCAACTAATGCATTAGTAAATGGAAAAACGCCATCTGAGAATTATGCTTATGACGGTTTATTTGATATTATTAAAAATAGAAAAGGTACAGTTCTTGTGACTTGTTTTTCGTCAAATATAAGCAGAATTAAATCAATATTAGATATTGCTTTGAAAACCCAAAGAACAGTCTTAGTAGTAGGTAGAGCTTTATTGAGAGCTATAGATGCTGCTAAAGAGGTTGGTTTTTTAAAAGATATTCCAGATTTATTGTCTTTAAAGGATTTAAGCCTAATTCCAAGGTCAAATGTTCTTATAATCTCTACAGGTTCACAAGGAGAACCAAATTCGGCACTTTCTAGAATTTCTAAGGACACAGACAAATTTATAAAACTTATAAAAGGTGATACATTAATATTTTCTAGTAGAAAAATTCCTGGAAATGAAAATGCAATTTTAAAAGTTCAGAATAGATTTCTAGAAATGGGTATAGAAATAATTACAGACGATGATAAAAATGTACATGTATCAGGACATCCATCAAGAGATGAGCTTACAGAGATGTACTCATATATTAAGCCAAAAATTTCTATCCCAGTTCATGGAACTAGAGAACATATTGAAGCGCACGGCAACTTAGCAAGTGATTGTCAAGTCCCAATTGTTATTAAACCTAAGAATGGACAACTGATTAAATTAAATGCAAAAACACCAAATGTCATATCTAAAATTGATTTTACTACACACGTGTTTGACGCAGGGGAAATAATAACAATCAATAATGAAAGATTTACAACAAGAAGACATTCTTTGTGGAATGGATTTGTAACTATTTCTATTGTTATTAATAAAGATGGATACCTTGTTATTCCTCCTCAAATATCTCAAACTGGTGTTTCGGACAGTAACATTGTTGAAAATGTTTTAATCAATTTATCTCTTGAAATAGAAAATTTTATAGAAAATCTGGATTTTGTCACAGAAATATTAGACGACGAATTAATAAATAAAATTTCAAAATTAGTTAGGCGCGAATTCAAATTAACTTTTTCTAAAAGACCTGTAGTTAAAGTCCATGTTAACAGAGTATAGTGATTGGTAAATGAGTATATTATCCTTTATTTTGGTTCATTTAATGATATGGTTAATTGTGTTTTTTATGTCTCTTCCTTTTGGGGTCAAAGTTTCTGATAAACCTAAAAAAGGAAATGCAAACTCAGCACCAATGAAAACCAACCTTAAACTTAAATTTTTTTTATCTTTTATAATTTCATTTATTCCTTCACTTTTTACTTATTGGATTGTATCCAAGGGATTATTAAAAAAAATTGTAACAAATTTTACCATATTATAAATTTTTTTAATTATTTTCAAATTGAAGTTTCTATTTTTCTAGGGTAAATCTAAATTGTAAGTTAATAAGCTAATTGGTATTAATTGCATGTTAAAAAAAATTTTTTTGGCCTCGGATCATGGTGGTTATGCACTAAAAGAATTAGTTAAAGTTTTTTTAATTAGAAAAAAACACACAATAGAAGATTTAGGATGTTTTTCTCTTGATGCAGTTGATTATCCAGATTATGCAAAACTTTTATCAGAAAATTTAAAAACTGAACCTTATTCACAAGGTATATTATTTTGTGGCACAGGCATAGGAATTTCTATGGCAGCAAATAGATACTCTCATATTAGAGCAGCATTATGTACTAGTGTAGAAATGGCTTCCAAAAGTAGAAAGCATAATAATGCCAATGTACTCGCATTAGGTGGTAGAATTATAACTGATAGTTTGGCTATTGATATAGTGCATGAATTTTTTAAAACAAATTTTGAGGCTGGAAGACATAGTTTAAGAGTAAATAAAATTTAATAATTAACTAATTGAGATTAAGGAATAATAAATGTTTTATAAAAATGGTTTTTTTGATGAGGATATAAATAATTATGATCCAGTTTTATCAAAATTTATTGATCAAGAACTTAACAGACAACAAAATCAGATTGAATTGATAGCTTCTGAAAATATTGTCTCTAAATCAGTCTTACAAGCACAAGGATCTGTTCTAACGAATAAATATGCAGAAGGTTTACCTGGTAAAAGATACTATGGTGGATGTGATTTTGTAGACGAAGTTGAAAAACTTGCAATTGATAGGGCAAAAAAAATTTTTAATGCTAAATTTGTAAATGTTCAACCTCATTCTGGAGCTCAAGCTAACCAAGCTATATTTCTGAGTATATTAAAACCAGGTGAAACTATACTTGGTATGAGCCTAGATGCTGGAGGACACCTTACACATGGTGCAAAACCAAATATTTCAGGTAAATGGTTTAATGCAATCCAATACGGAGTTCGAAAAGAAGATGCCCTTATAGATTTTGAAGAGATTGAAAAACTTTCAATTCAACATAATCCAAAATTAATTATAGCCGGAGGCTCAGCTTATTCTAGAATAATTGATTTTAAAAAATTTAGAGAAATTGCTGATAAGATTAATGCATTTTTATTGGTAGACATGGCTCATTTCTCTGGTTTAGTTGCTGGAGGCGTTCATCCTAACCCTATTGATTTTGCAGATATTGTTTCAACAACAACTCACAAAACTTTAAGATCAGGAAGAGGCGGGATGATTTTAACTAATAATGAAGAACTTTTTAAAAAAATAAATTCTGCAGTCTTTCCAGGTCTTCAAGGTGGTCCTTTAATGCATGTGATAGCGGGTAAAGCTGCAGGTTTTGGAGAAGCATTATCTGAAGAATTTAAAATTTATGCTAAAAATATTATCCTAAATGCCCAATGCCTTTCTACTACTTTAATAAAAAGAGGATATGATATAGTTTCAGGTGGAACTGACAATCACTTAGTGTTACTTAGTTTAAAGAATAAAAATATAACTGGATCTAAGGCTGAAATAGCTCTAGAAAAAGCTGGTTTAACTTGTAATAAAAATGGTATTCCTTTTGATCCTTTGCCACCAACTATTACTTCTGGAATAAGATTTGGTACAGCCGCAGCTACAACCAGAGGTTTCAAAATAAATGAGTTTAAATTAATAGGTAATTATATTGCAGACGTTTTAGATGGATTTAATGATAATAGTTCAAGTGAAAAGCAAGAAAAATTAACATACGATAAAGTAAAAGATTTATGTAAAAAATTTCCAATTTACTAATTCAAGGAGACTATTATGAGATGTCCTTTTTGTGGAAAAGAAGATACGCAAGTAAAAGATTCTCGTGCAAGTGAAGATGGAGCCACAATTAGAAGAAGAAGATCTTGCACTAGTTGTGGTTCAAGGTTTACAACTTTTGAAAGAATTCAATTAAGAGATTTAATCGTAATAAAAAGAAACGGAAAAAAAATTTCTTTTGATAGGGATAAATTATTAAAGTCAATGTTGATGGCTCTCAGAAAAAGACAGACAAATGATGATGCCATTGAAAGAGCAGTAAATGGAATTGTAAGGCAATTAGAGTCAAGTGGTGATAATGAAATACAATCTAAATTTATTGGTGAATTAGTAATGAATGCTCTAGCAGAAATTGATAATGTTGCTTATATCAGATATGCTTCAGTTTATAGAAATTTTAGAGAAGCAAGTGATTTTGGTAAATTTGTTGAAACAGAAATTAAAGATTAATTCATTAAGTTTATCAAATGTCATTTAATCATAATAAATGGATGAATTATGCAATTTTACTTGCAACAAGATCTAAAGGAATAACTGAAAAGAATCCACCTGTAGGTTGTGTTATAGTCAAAAATGATATTTTATTATCTGCTGGTAGAACTTCATATTCTGGAAGACCTCATGCTGAAGAGAATGCCATCAATAGTATAGAAGAAAAGCAATGTTTATTTGGTTCAACTATGTATGTAACTTTAGAACCATGTGCTCATAAAAATTCAAATGGTATGTCATGTGCGGAATTAATATCTAACTCAGGTATTACTGAAGTCTTTGTTAGTTGCATTGATCCTGACCCTAGGACATTACGTAAAGGAATTGAAATTCTAAAAAAGAGTAATATAAAAGTTCATGAAAATTATATGAAAGATGAATGTCTTGATCTTTATGAAGGTTTTTTTTCGAGGATATTAAATAATAGACCTTTTATTACATTGAAAATTGC
>CACNRW010000053.1 GCA_902622875.1 uncultured SAR116 cluster alpha proteobacterium | reverse complement strand
TGAAATAGCTATGAGAGGTGCAAATTAATGGATATTCGTGCAGCAGAAATATCAACAATATTAAAAGACCAAATTGAAAACTTTGGAGCAGAAGCTGAAGTGACAGAGGTAGGTAAAGTTTTATCTGTTGGTGACGGAATAGCTAGAGTTCATGGTCTAGATCAAGTTCAAGCAGGCGAAATGGTAGAGTTTCCTGGTGGCATTGCTGGAATGGCTTTGAATTTAGAAAGAGATAACGTAGGTGTTGTTATCTTTGGAAGTGATAAGACTATTAAAGAAGGTGATGTTGTAAAGCGAACGGGTTCTATTGTTGATGTTCCTATCGGCAAAGGACTTCTTGGTAGGGTAGTTGATGCATTAGGTAATCCCATTGATGGAAAAGGTGCATTAAAAAATGTTAAAAGGACAAGAGTTGAGTCAAAGGCCCCTGGTATTATGCCAAGAGAATCAGTTAGTGAACCAATGCAGACTGGACTTAAGGCTATAGATTCATTAATTCCTGTTGGTAGAGGACAAAGAGAACTTATTATTGGTGACAGACAAACTGGTAAGACAGCTATAGCTATAGATACCTTTTTAAATCAGAAAAGTACTAATGATAAGGCAGGTAAAGACGATACTAAAAAACTATTTTGTATATATGTAGCTGTTGGTCAAAAGAGATCAACTGTAGCTCAAATTGTTAAAACTTTAGAAGAAAGAGGAGCCCTAGAATATTCAATTGTAATAGCAGCTACTGCCTCAGACCCTGCACCAATGCAATTTCTAGCACCTTATACAGCAGCTGCTATGGGTGAGTTTTTTAGAGATAATGGAATGCATGCAGTCGTTGTATATGATGATTTATCTAAACAAGCCGTTGCATATAGACAAATGTCACTTCTTTTAAGAAGACCTCCAGGAAGAGAAGCTTATCCTGGTGACGTATTTTATTTACATTCTCGTTTATTAGAAAGGGCTGCTAAATTAAATGGGGATAATGGGTCTGGAAGTTTAACAGCACTCCCAATAATAGAAACGCAGGGAGGAGATGTTTCTGCCTTTATACCAACTAATGTTATCTCAATTACAGATGGTCAAATTTTTTTAGAAACTGAATTATTTTATAAAGGTATTAGACCGGCCGTGAATGTAGGTTTATCAGTTTCCAGAGTTGGATCTGCTGCACAAATAAAAGCTATGAAACAAGTAGCAGGAACGATTAAGTTAGATCTTGCTCAATACAGAGAAATGGCTGCATTTGCTCAATTTGCTTCTGATATGGACGCTTCTACCAGACAACTTTTATCTAGAGGTGAAAGATTAACTGAATTATTAAAGCAATCACAATATTCACCAATGGAGGTTGAAGAGCAAGTAGCTGTGATATTTGCGGGTGTTAAGGGTTATTTAGATCAAATTCCTACACAAAAGATAGTTGAGTTCGAACAAGCACTTCTGCAAAAATTAAATACCAAAGGTTCTAAGGTTTTAGATTCAATTAGAAAAGATAAAGCAATTTCAGATGATACCGAAAAATCTCTTAAAGATACCCTAGATCAGTTAGTAAAGAATTTTTCTTAATTATCGTGTTAATGCAAAAGGAGTTAGGTGAAAATGCCTTCTTTAAAAGATCTTAAAAATAGGATTGGTTCCGTAAAGTCAACCCAAAAAATAACATCTGCCATGAAAATGGTGGCAGCTGCAAAATTGAGGAAGGCTCAAGAACAAGCTTTAGCCTCTAGACCCTACACGTCTCTTATGGATAATATAGTTTCTAAAATTGCATCTAAAGCTTCTGGAAGTTCAATAGATCTTCTGGCTGGAAAACCAGAAAATAAAACTCATTTGTTAGTAGTCTTTTCTGCAGATAGAGGTTTATGTGGTGGTTTCAACGGCTCAATTACGAGAACTGTTAGATCTGAGGTAAAAAAGTTAAAAGATGACGGAATAGAAGTTAAATTACTTATGGTTGGTAAAAAATCAGCTGATGCGCTTAATAGAGATTTTGGTGAACTATTTATTGAAAAAATAGATGGTAAATCAGCAAAGCCAAATTACTCTGATGCTGAAGTTTTAGCAAAAAAAATCATAGACTTATTTGACAATGGACATTTTGGAGTCTGTAAAGTTATTTATAACAAATTTGTTTCAGCCATCACACAAGAGGTTACTTTTAAATCTCTTATACCAGTTGAAGTTAAACAAAATCAGATAGAACAAGATAATTCTAGTTCTATTTACGATTTTGAACCAGGTGAAGAAGAGATTTTAAATGATTTATTACCACGCAACTTAGCTACCCAGTTATTTAGCTCTCAGATAGAGAGTACAGCAAGCGAATTAGCTGCAAGAATGACAGCAATGGATAATGCGACTAGAAATGCAGGTGATATGATAGATAATCTTACACTTCAATACAACAGAACAAGACAAGCGGTTATCACTAAAGAACTAATAGAAATAATATCAGGCGCGGAAGCCTTATAATAAAAAAAAATGGAGAAAAAATATGGCTAAAAAACCATCTGCCAAACAAAATGGTAAAATATCACAAGTTATTGGAGCTGTGGTAGACGTCGAGTTTGATTCTGATCTTCCTTTGATCTTAGATGCTCTACAAGTTGATAATGGTGGGCAAAAATTAATTTTGGAAGTTGCACAACATCTTGGAGAAAACGAGGTCAGGACTATTGCTATGGATAGTAGTGACGGTTTGGTTCGTGGAATGGATGTTATTCAGACTGGGGCCCCTATAACAGTACCAGTTGGACCAGAAACCTTAGGAAGAATTCTTAATGTGATAGGTGATCCTGTAGATGATGGAAAACCAGTCAAATCAAAAACTTCTTTACCAATCCACAGAGACGCGCCAGATTATGTTGACCAGTCAACATCTGCAGATATTTTGGTTACAGGCATAAAAGTTGTGGACCTTCTAGCACCATATGCAAAGGGTGGAAAAATTGGTCTCTTTGGTGGAGCTGGTGTTGGTAAAACTGTCTTAATTATGGAGCTTATCAACAACGTAGCTAAGGCTCACGGTGGATACTCTGTTTTTGCAGGTGTTGGAGAAAGAACTAGAGAAGGTAATGACCTTTTTCATGAAATGGTAGAATCTGGTGTTATTGTTCCAGATGGTCCTGGATCAAAAGCTGCATTAGTTTATGGACAAATGAACGAGCCTCCAGGAGCTAGGGCAAGAGTAGCTTTAACAGGATTGACTTTAGCAGAGTATTTTAGAGACCAAGAGGGTCAAGATGTTCTTTTCTTTGTTGATAATATTTTTAGATTTACTCAAGCTGGGTCTGAAGTTTCTGCGTTATTAGGTAGAATACCATCAGCTGTTGGATACCAACCAACATTAGCGACTGATATGGGTGCTTTACAAGAAAGAATTACAACGACAACAAAAGGATCTATAACATCTGTACAAGCTATTTATGTTCCAGCAGATGATTTAACTGATCCAGCACCAGCTACATCGTTCGCACACTTGGATGCTACAACAGTTTTATCAAGGCAAATTGCTGAAATAGGGATATATCCTGCAGTTGATCCACTTGACTCTACTTCTAGAATGTTAGATCCAAGAATTGTAGGTGATGAGCATTATGCTGTTGCAAGAAAAGTACAAGAAGTTCTTCAGCAATATAAGTCACTGCAAGATATTATTGCTATTTTAGGAATGGATGAATTATCTGAAGAAGATAAATTAGTTGTAAATAGAGCCAGAAAAATACAAAGATTCTTATCTCAACCATTTCATGTTGCAGAAGTATTTACCGGTTCACCAGGTGTATTAGTGCCTTTAGAAGATACCATAAAAGGTTTTAAAGGAATTGCTGATGGTGAGTATGATGACTTACCTGAGGCAGCTTTTTATATGGTAGGTACTATTGAGGAAGCAATAGAAAAAGCTAAAAAGTTAGCTAAAGACGCTGCTTAGTCCATTTTAATTATTAGAGATGAGGTTACAATGTCAGACACAACTAATTTAGAAATAGTAACTCCATCAATGGTACTTGTTTCTGAACCAGTTGATATGGTTGTCATACCAGGATCTGATGGTCAAATAGGTGCCCTACCAAGACATTCTAAAGTAATGTCCACACTTGAGAGGGGTGTTATTGAAATTTATAACGACAGTAAAGTTACATCACGTATTATGATTGACGGAGGTATTGCTGAAATCAATGAAACATCAGTTGTTATACTTGCTGAAAGAGCTGAAAAAATTGATAAAGCTAATAAACAAATGCTTGAAGAACGTCTTCTTGCTTTCAAATCTCAAAAAAATCATGAAGATAAGAGTGTCTCAGATCTAGCTAATAAAAATTCTTCTTTCATTAAGGCTGTATTAGAAAATATTGGCTAGTTTATTTTGATAACACAGTCTCTACCTTAGCACTAATATCCAAAAGTTTTTCGTCATTTTTTGTAGTACCATTCAACATAATGCCGATAGGTTTATCATCTTTTGGATATGGTAGTGAAATACTACACCCATTCATGTAGTTGGCTAAGGTTGTGTTTCTTAATGAAATTAAATTAACTTCATCATAATATGGTCCATTTTTACAATCTTCAAGTAAAGGTGGATATATGGTTACTGTTGGTAAAAGTAAAAAATTATTTTTCAAAAAATTATTAAATTCTTTAATTAACTTTTTTCTTATATTAAGTAATAAATTATACTCAACTGCCAACACATCATTTGCTCTATCCATACGTCTAAGAATATTAGGATCCATCAAATGTTTTTTGTAATTGTATGCCTCAAAATATTCAGTTTGAGATTCTACGGCTGCAAATTGCCATAAAGGTACCTTCTTGTATAAGTCTAGGGCCGGCACATGTATTTTAACTACATTAAAACCATTTTCAGCTAATTTCTGTTTTGCAGTATCAAAAGAAGACTTTATTTGAGGTTCTATATCCTCAAATCCAAAATTTGTAGGGATAATAAGATCTGCTTCTTTGTCATATAAATTTGTCTTTTTAATATTGGTCTTGTTTTTCATTACGTCATAACCAAGCCTACAAAGCTTAACATTTTTTGCCATTAATCCAACACTATCTAAGCTAGATGAAAGAACTAGAACACCTTTTCTAGAAATTACATCCTGAGTTGGTTTGAACCCAGTTATTCCTGTAAAAGCGGCAGGTATTCTTGTCGATCCACCTGTATCTGTACCAATTGTAATATCTGATATATCAAGGGATATTGATACAGCTCCTCCAGATGTTGACCCTCCGGGTATGGCTCCCTTATATATTGGGTTTAAAGGAGTTCCATAATGTGGATTTATACCTAAACCAGAGTAAGCTAATTCTGTCATGTTGGTATGACCAATAAGCAAGCCACCGGCCGTCCTAATTAGTGAGATACATTCAGCATCCTTAAGACATATATCAGGATTAAGAAATTTTGATCCACCCCTTGTTTTGTATCCTTTGACATCAAATAAGTCTTTAACAGATATGATTAAACCTTTTAACAAACCATTTTTAAGCTGATTTATTTCATTTAATTGTAATTGAAAA
>CACNRW010000052.1 GCA_902622875.1 uncultured SAR116 cluster alpha proteobacterium | reverse complement strand
TTAGGATCAACATTTTGTAAATTTACATTAAATTCGTTAAAACTCTTATATAAGTCTGCTTTTACAGAAAAATTAAATTTCTTGTTTTTATTGCAATTCATGTTAAGTGAACGGGCATTATTTAAATATTTTGAAATAAAAACATTTTTACAGTTAATATTTAAAATACTTCTTTTATGTAATATCCGCTGATCTGATATGAAAATACTAATATTTCCAATTATAATTTGATTTTGTAATAGTTTTTGTAATGAGTGCTGTTCTTTAAAACCTTTTTTATTTATTAATGAAAAAATTTTAAATAACGGGCCTGGTATAAAATTATTTTTCACTAATTGGCCATACAAAGTTAAATCTTTAAAATTTAGGTAACTGAATTCAAGATTATCTCTATTAGAGAAAATGTTTCTTAATAATATTTCATATGAAAATCCTAATTCGATGAACCTAATATTTGATTTTTCTTTTTGACCAATTCCATGAACTTTTGTATCTATTAGTTGAATTCTTAAAATATTAGTCCAGTTTGGCTCCAGTATCTTTATAGAATAAATTTCAATTATTATGTTTTCGTCATTAATTTTTTTTGAAATAAAACTTTTTACCTTTTTGTTAAGAACACCTTTTAAATTAAATGAGTTAATTATAAAATTTTGCGTTTTTTGTGAATACACAAACATTGTTGTGGCAACCACAAAAAAAATAGAAGGAAATATAAAAAGAAAAATTATAACTTTTTTTATCATTTTTCTTTTTTCCTATATAATTTGTAAAAATCATATTTGATATATTATTTTAATATAATATAACCTAATAAGAATTTTAATACTAATTATAAGAGATCTTATTAATGATAAAATTAAATGATAAAATACCTAAGTTTGAAATTTTAACTGATACAGGTGATTTTAAAGTTTCAAATCATCAAGGAAAAAAAATTGTTGTTTTCTTTTTCCCCAGGGCTGACACATCCGGTTGTACTGCTGAGTCAATTGCTTTTACAAATTTAAAACAAGAATTTGATAAATTAAATTGTGTTGTTATCGGAATTTCTAAAGATAATTCAAAAAAACAGGCTAAATTCAGAGAAAAATATAACCTTAAATGTGAACTTGGTGCTGACTTTGAAAATAATGTATGTGAACAATTTGGAGTTTGGGTAGAGAAATCTATGTACGGGAAGAAATATATGGGTATTCAAAGATCTACATTTTTATCAAATGAACAGGGTTTGATAACAAATATTTGGGAAAAGGTCAAAGTTCCGGGTCATGCAGAGGAGGTTTTAGAAACTGTCAAAAATCTTAATAAATGATTTATCTTTTCATACCAACTTTCAATGCTAAAGCAGACTCAATAAATACATCTATGTCACCATCTAATACAGATTGAGTATTTCCTACTTCTATGCTAGTACGCAAATCCTTAACCATTTGATAAGGATGCAGTACATACGAACGTATTTGATTTCCCCAACCTATTTCTCCTTTATCGCTGGCACTTTTATTATTAGCTTCTTCTCTTCGCTTCAATTCAATTTCATATAATTTTGCTTTAAGCATTAACATTGCTTGAGCTTTGTTCCTATGCTGAGATCTATCATTCTGACATTGCACAACTGTGTTAGATGGTATATGTGTAATTCTTATTGCAGAATCAGTTTTATTTACATGTTGTCCACCTGCACCTGAAGCTCTATATGTGTCAATTCTTAAATCTTTGTCTTCAATATCTATATCTATTTCGTCGTGTATTTCTGGGTAAACCCATATTGAAGCAAAACTGGTATGCCTTCTTGATGAAGAGTCAAAAGGAGATATTCTTACTAATCTATGCACCCCTGACTCTGTCTTACCCCAACCATAGGCATTAATACCTTCTATTAATAGTGTACAAGATTTAATACCTGCCTCATCTCCTGAGCTTTCTTCAATGATTGAAACATCATATTCTTTTTTATCTGCCCATCTTGAATACATTCTTTGTAACATTAAAGCCCAATCTTGTGCTTCCGTACCACCTGCACCTGCGTGTATTTCAATAAAACAATTGTTTTTATCAACTTCACCAGATAACAAACTTTCCAACTGAAGTTTATCACATTTTTTTGACAAACCATCAATTTGAGAAATTATTTCAGCAATTAGTTCTTCATCATATTCTTCTTCAGCTAGGTCAATAAGCTCATATAAATTACTTTTCTCAATTTCTATAAATTTTATTATATCTAAAATTTTTTCGATTTGCTTTTTTTCTCTCATAATCGATTGAGCTTTTAGTGGATCATTCCAAAAATTTTCGGTTTCAATTAATTTATCCAATTCTTTAATTCGTGTTAGAGAGTATTCCCAATCAAAGTGTTTTTTTAAAATATTTAGACTATTGTCAATCTCTTTAAATTTTACTTGAATTTCAGTTTGCATAGTAGGTTCCCTCCGGAATTAATATAAAGGGGACAGATTTTTAATAATTGTGTTTGAGTTTTTAAAGTCTATAAAATTTTGATCAAACCTCAAATTTGGTGATTGACCAGGTTTAAAGGCTTCCAATATAGATTTTTTATCTTTAGGACTTACTTGAAGGCCAGTTTTAGGGTTTACAGATATAAGTTTTATTCCTGAAGGTCTTCTAAAGGGAATATCTGGGATGTTTAAAAGTGCATCTTTCATAAAATCTTTAAATATTGGGGCAGCAACTGAACTTCCTGTCTCTTTGAAACCTAGTGGTCTTGGATCATCAAACCCAACAAAAACTCCAACAACTAGGTCACTTGAAAAACCTACAAACCATGCATCAGTATTTGAATTTGTTGTTCCAGTTTTGCCAGCCAAGTTTTTTCCAAGTGATCTTATAATCTTGCCAGTACCTCTCTCTATTGCTCCTTTTAGCATAGAAACCATTTGATAAGCAGAAGATGATGAAATAATTTCCTCCCTTGTATCTTTGATTGCTACTAAGGGTATATTTTTATGGTTAGCATCTTTACCATTACAATTTTTACAATATCTTTTATCATGTTTAAAAATAGTAAAACCTCTTCTATCTTGAATACGATCTATTAATGTCGGTGTGATTTTTTTGCCTCCATTAATTATCATTCCATAAGCATTAGTTAAACTAAGCAAATTGGTTTCACCAGCTCCCAATGACATTGATAAAAATGGAGGCAAGTCTTTACTGACTCCAAATTTATACGCATAATCTTGAATAACATTTTTAGTAGACAAGGAATTAAGTAAATTATTTATGGATTTTTTACTTACTAAAATTTTAGTATGTATTTGGTCGACATTTAAATTTTGGTTGATGTAAGCAAGCAATTGTTCTTTGTCAATATTATGCTTATTAGAAAAATCTTCTATAGTTTGTTCATTAGATATTTTTGAATTTTTCTTTTTCGAAGTAATGTATTTTACAATCAAGTCTACAAAACGAATATCTTTGTTTAATTTTTCCCCAATTTTTTTATTTGTATAGCCCTTTTCAATATAGTTTTGAATTATCTCCTCTTCTTGTATAAGTTTGATAGCTAGTCTAGCTGTCATTAGATTTCTTGATTTTTCAATACCAAGTCTCATTGGACTTGGACCATAAAATTTCTTAGTATAATTTGCAGGTTTCCATTTTTCACAACCTGAACATTGATCATAGGCTAACGCTGCATCTAAAATAAGATCTGTGGGTTTATAAAACCTTTCTAAACCTGCCAAATATACAAATGGTTTAAATGCAGAACCAGGTTGACGTTTTGCTTGAGTTGCCCTATTAAATTCACTGTTTTTAAAGCTATATCCCCCGCTCATCGCTAAAACTCTTCCTGTATGGGGATCAAGAGCAACAATCGCTCCATTCACAATTGGAATTTGTGAAAGAGAATAAAAGGTCTCTTCTTTATTACTATTTTTCTTAGCTATAATTACGTCACCAACATTAAGATATTGTTCAAAACTTTTAAACTTAGGTCCTAAATAAATATTTAATTTATTTTTTTTATCTTTTTTAACTGTTTGTGGTCTAACCCAAGCTGCATTAAAAAATTTTATCTCTGCCAGTATCCCTGTGTGTAATAAAATTTTTATTAGATCCTTACTTACCATAGTAACGACAGCAGCTTCTCTGTTTTTGGGAAGTTTTTCTTGTATATTTTCTAAAAACTTTAAAACTTTTTTATTTGTAAGGTTTGATAAATCAATATTATTTACAGGTCCTCTCCAACCTTGTCTTTTATCCAAATTCTCTAATCCATTTATAAGTGCAGAGTCAGCATTAAGTTGCATAAAAGGATCAAGTGTAGTTCTAACTGAATATCCATTTGTGTATAATTCAGACCCAATATTTTTGTCTTCAAATAAAATCTTTCTTACTTCTTCCGTAAAATAAGGTGCATAACCCTCATCAATACCAGTTGATTTACGGATATTTATCATTTTAAGACTCTCTAACTCTTTTGTTTTGTCGTCAATGTATCCATTTCTATTCATTTGATTTAAAACCCAGTTTCTTCTACTAAGCGCCTGCATTTGTTTGTGAATTGGATTATAATTATTCGGGGCTTTAGGCAATGCCGCTAAAAAAGCAGACTCCGCTAAATCAAGATTATCTAAACTCTTATCAAAGTAATTTAAAGAAGCAGCTGCAACCCCATAAGATTTAAAACCTAAATAAATTTCATTTAAGTATAATTCTAGAATTTGGTTTTTGGAAAAGGCTCTTTCAATACGAATTGCTAATATAGCTTCTTTAATCTTTCTTTCATATGATACTTCTGAAGACAATAAAAAATTTTTAGCAACTTGTTGAGTTATTGTAGAAGCCCCTATAAGTCTTTTTCCTGAACCTATATTTTTTATATTGGTTAATAATGCTCTAAATGTAGCTTTTAAATCCAAACCAAAATGATTATAGAAATCTTTGTCCTCTGCTGAGATAAATGCATTAATAACAGTTTTAGGAATGACGTTTATCGGTACAAAAACTCTTTTCTCAATAGCATACTCAGCAAGGAGCGCTCCATTTCCTGCATGAATTCTAGTCACTACTTTTGGATTATATTTTGATAATTCTTTGTAATCTGGAAGATCTTTACCAAAATGCCACAGGCCATAAAAAAAAACTATTATTCCTGATATGATTAGTAAAAATGAGGTAGTTATAAAATAAGCAAAAAATTTCATATTTATTCTATAAAATGTAAATTAGACATTTTTAGGACAAATTTATTCTTTATAGGCATCAAAATAGTTTTTAATTGCTGTTGCTAAACCATTACTTAATTCATTTAAGTATTTTTTATTTAACAATTTTTTTTCTTCTTGTTTGTTTGACAAAAAACCAATTTCTATCAGAACAGATGGAATGTCATATGATTTTAAAACTGAAAAACCTGCGAACCTATGTCCTCTATTTACTGCTAGTTTCGTTTTTTCTAAATTAGTAAGTATTTTTTTGGCTAAAAAAGAACTATCATTCATTGCCTCTCTTTGAAACATTTTAATTAATGTATCAAATACCATAGGATCTCGAATTTTAGTTTTATTTATCAAAAAATCGTCTACTTGATTTTCTCTTTTAGCCAGCATTCTTGCCTCTTTATCCGATGCTTTGTCAGAAAGACTAAATACTGAAATCCCTTTCGCATTTCTATTTTTGCTAGAATCTGCATGTATTGAAATGAATATATCTGCATT
>CACNRW010000051.1 GCA_902622875.1 uncultured SAR116 cluster alpha proteobacterium | reverse complement strand
GAGTGTTTAGAAGTTCAGAATTATTTTTAAAATAACCTGAGCTAATTATCTTTTTTGAAGCATCATCTTTACTTCTATCCATAATTGTATTGATTTGATCAATGAGGTTTTTATTTTTATTTATTTCATTTTCTAATAAATTAGAATTTCTAATTTCCTTTGAAATATCTCTCTTTCTTAAAGTTGCAAGCCTTTGAAATCTTTTGATTTTTTTTTCCACTTAAATAGCCTGTTGATATAATTTTAATAATTCTGTTTTAGCATTATCAAAACTTGATTTATCAGAATTAGTTTGAGATATAAACTCTATCAATTTAGGCCACATAGCTATGGCGTCATCAAGATCCTTATCTTGCCCTTGAGTATAACCACCCATTAATAACAAATCTTTATTTTCAATATAACTAGTTATGTGTTTTCTAAATAATTTTGAAGCTTCAAGATGATCTGCTGAAATTAAGTCATTCATTACTCTACTTATTGAATTAGAAATATCAACAGCTGGGTAGATACCCATTTGAGCATTTAACCTACTTAACACAATATGGCCATCAAGTATAGCTCTTGCAGTATCTACCACTGGATCATTATTATCATCACCATCAGCTAAAATTGTATAAAATGATGTAATACTTCCTTCACCTTGATCATTTGTTCCTGTCCTCTCAATCAAATTAGGGATCATAGAAATAACAGACGCTGGATAGCCTTTTGAAGTAGCTGTTTCTCCTAAAGATAAACCTATTTCTCTTTTAGCATGAGCTATTCTTGTAAGACTGTCCATTATAAGTAAAACATTTTTATTTTGGTCTCTAAAATATTCAGCTATTGCAGTAGCCCTATTTGCTGCTCTAATCCTCATCAAAGGAGATCTATCAGCAGGAACCGCAACCACTGTAATTTTTTTAGAAGCATCATGTTTAAATAATTCATTGACCATTGCACCAACTTCTCTTGCTCTTTCTCCAATAAGTGCAATAACCACAACATCTGCTTTAGTATATTTACTCATCATTCCTAGTAACACTGATTTTCCAACCCCTGAACCAGCAATAATTCCTAATCTTTGACCTTGACCAACTGTTAACAATGCATTAATGACCCTTACCCCTACATCCAAAGGCTCCTTAATAAGACTTCTTTTTAGGGGGTTCATTACTTTACCCATTAATGGCCATTTATTATTAATTTTACCTAATGGTTTTTCATCAAGGGGTTTGCCAAAAGCATCCGTTACTCTACCTAATAGTGTTTCATCAACGTCTATAAACCTACCTTCGTCATGCAAAAAAACTTCACATCCTGCAACAATATGAGAACTAGGTTCTAAAACTGCTAGCATATTATGATTTTGATCAAAACGAATAACTTCTGCTAAAACTTGTTTTCCAATTTGATCTTTGACAAGACACAAACTTCCTATAGGTGCTGGGAAAGGGTCACAATATATGACATTTCCATCAAACCGATTTACTCTTCCAGAACTAATAATTGACTTTGGCCTTTTAATCTGAGAAATATTATTTATTAATTTAGCTTCAAAGTTCATCAAATATGTCCATTTGTTATAGCTTATTTGGTATTATTACTTTTTTCTGAATAATGCATTCCATCACAATTTAAAATAATATCCCCTCTAGAGAGATCTTTGTTAGATATAAATATTGATTTATCTTGTGTATCAAAAAAATTTTCAATTTTTGAGAGTGCATCATAATCCTGATCGTTAACTTCAATTTTCATTTTGTCTTCAAAACAATTAATATTCTTAAGAAGAGATCTAATTTTTTTTTCGTATTTTTCTGGCATCTTATCAATTTGGTAACCTGCTAATTCATATGCGATATCGATAATTTTACTCTTTACCACCTTGTAAATAACTTCCTCATTTAAATTTGATAAAGATGAAAAAATATTCTTAAATTGTTGAAAATCATTTGAAATAATTTCGGAAATATCAGTAGGGATTTCTTTGCTTTCAATCGAATTTTCATTATCAAGATCGCTTTTTTTTAAGGATTTAGAAACTGCATCTCTTACTGATTCAAGTGCTTGCTGTGTCTCTTCGTTATCAGTGTTTAGTTCTGCAATTATTTCACTTTTATCTGGTTGATCTTGATTTTGATTGCTAGCATTTTCTTTATCAATTTCTACATCTGTTTCTTGTATATTTTCTAATTTATTATTTTCAGGATTTGATGTATGTGATGATGTGTTGATTTCGTCGTTATTTTGATTAACCAATTCAGGCTTACTTAAAAGTTGATCCGTTTGATTATTAATTTCATCTATTTCATCAGAGAGGGTGTTTTCAATAGTTTTATCTATTTGATTATCATCTTCATTTAATTTTTCTTCCATTTTATCAATATTTTTAGTTTTAATGACTTCTTCTTTTATGCTCTCTTTGTTTTCAGAATATTCATTGTTACTATCTTTAGATTTGAAATCCAAAGCAATATCTATTAAGGATTTTTTTATAAAATTAGAGTTGTTAGTTAAATTTTTATCTTGAAAAACAGCTTCTGCTTGGGTTCTTAAAATTGATTTAATCTCATTGTTATCCAAAGGTACAATGTTTTTAGTATCGTCATTTTCTTGGTCAAATTTCTCTTTTAAATTCATAATGTCATCTCAAATTATACATAGTCATCGCCACCACGACCTGCAAGCACTATCGATCCTTCATCAGACATACGTCTTGCAACGGCAATAATTTGTTTTTGAGCTTCTTGTACTTCCGTTAACCTTACTGGGCCAAGAGCTTCCATTTCATCTTGAATATTTGCTGCCGCACGTTGCGACATACATCCAAATAATTTTGTTCTTAACTCTTCATCAGCACCTTTTAGTGCAAGGATAATTAAGTCATCTTCTACCGCTCTAAGTAGTGTTTGAAGTGATTTGTCATCAGAAAGTAATAATGTTTCAAATACAAACATACTATCTTGAATTGATAACATTAATTGTTTATCCTCTTTCAGAATTTCCTTCATAATTTTTGCTTCTCCGTCACCACTTAAAAAGTTCATTATCTTTGCGGCCGCTGGGACACCTCCAACTTTACTTGCTCTTAAACTAGCGTTTGAAGAAAAAACTTTCTGCATTACCCTGTCTAACTCTTTCAAAGCTTCTGGTTGAACAGTTTCTAAAGTTGCTATTCTTCTTATAATATCAGATTGACGGTTTTCAGGCATAAAATTTAAAACATCCGAAGCTGTTGCAGGTTCTAAATAAGAAATAATTAATGCAACAATCTGAGGATGTTCATCAATAATTAAATCCGCAACAGATCTAGCATCAAGCCAATCTAAAATTTCAATAGCCTTATTACTGTCTGAAGGTGTAATTTTACCTAATACAGTTTGAGCTTTATCATCTCCCAAAGATTTAGTAAGTACATTCTTGATATAGCTACCACCTGAAATTCCTAAGCTTGTTTGAGCTTTAATAATTGCTAAAAACTCATCCAAGACTAAGTTAACAGTATCCTGGCCTAAACCTTGTACAGAATACATTGCTGATCCAAGGACTTGTACTTCTTTTGGAGATAAATTTCCCATTATCTCCGCTGCTTCATCTTCACCTATTAACATCATTAAAATTGCACATTTTTGTGTGCCTGTTAATCCTTGATAAATTTCATCCGCCTTAGGTTTTTTTGCTGCTTCAGCCATTTTAGTACCCTACTTTCTTAACTTAAACTAAGAATCTTTTTCCATCATACCCTTGAAGACACTTGAAACACGACCAGCCTCATCTCCAACAATCATTCTAATTACAGCAACTTTATCATCATAAGTATTAGCTGTATCAAGCATTTCTGCTGAAATAGCAGATTTTTTAGGCTTTAACTTTGCCTTTATATCTTCAAGCGATTCTCCCTCTTGAACCTCAATTTTCTCATCCGTGTCATCAATATCATCACTTGCCATTGCACCAGGCCCAGAAGTGTAGCCTGCTGGAACTAGCACTCTTTTTAAAAGAGGATGAAGCGCTCCAAATATTACTATTGCTAAAATTAAAACAGTTGCCAATTGTTGTGCAAGTTCTTTTATTGATTCATTCTCATACCAAGGAACAACATCAATCTCAAGAATGTCTACAAAAGGGGCACTTGTTACTGTTACACTATCGCCTCTCACTTCATCAAAACCAAGAGCTTCTTGAACTAATGATTTTATTTCTATTAACTTTTCATCACTAAATTTTTCAAAAGTAACTAATCCTTCTGGAGTAATTATTTTCTTTTCTCTGATTATCACAGCTGCCTTAATTTTTTTAATTTCTCCATATTGTGCTGTTGTTGTCTCAACTTTTCTACTGACTTCATAATTTTTAACAGAAGTCTGACTTCTCTGTTTTAAACTTCCACCTACTCCCTTTCCTTCTGGAGCATTTGTTTTTAGATCTGGTGCTAGAGGAGGAGCATTTGATAACGCTCCTGGAATACCTCTTGCTTCTGGATTGGCACTCTCATCCAAAGACATCTGTTCACTTCTAAGAGCATTACCTTTAGGATCGACTGATTCTTCAGTTATCTCGGTTTTAGTAAAATTCATATCTACATTAATTTCTGCTTTTAAATTTCCTGCACCCACAATTGGTGTTAATAGCGAGATAATTCTTGATCTGTATATTTCACCTAATCTCATGGTCTGAGACATTTGTTCATTAGACGTAGACGTAGCAACATCATTTGATGGCTTGGATAATAATTCACCAAATTGATCAACTACTGTTATATTTTCTGAAGGTAAGTTAGGAACTGAGGAAGCAACTAGGTGCACTATTGATTGTACTTGCTGTCTTCCTAGGGATCTACCATTCGATAACTTAACAAATATTGAAGCTGAAGGTAATGCTATTTCTCTTGCAAAAACTGTTTTTTCAGGAATAGCTAGATGTACTCTTGCTGAACTTATACCAGAAATATGATTTATAGATCTCGCTAATTCAGTTTCCAAAGACTGTTTTATTTTGACAGCCTCAACTGATCTACTTGTCCCCATTGGCATGTCGCCTAAAGTATCATAACCATCTGGGACAGAAGAAGGCAGACCTTCACCTGCAAGTAACATTCTAGATTCATGATAATCTTTTACCGGTACAATAACTTCACCTGTTGAAGGATTTAATGAAACATTAACACCATTCTGTTTTAATGTTTGAATTACATTTGCCTTCTCACTCTCAGGAAGTGATGCAAACAATGTTGTCATATCTGATTTCTGCATTGTAAAAAAAACTATTAATCCAATGAAAGCAACAATTACTCCAAATATCAAAGGTACTGATTTTTGAACTGCGGGGTCAGAGGTCATTTTTCTTACATTTGAAATAGATGAAGAAATTCTGTTTATTAGACCAGTTCCTTGGTTTATTCCAGCTAAATTATTTCCAGTGGTTGCTTCTGCCATTTTCTTTTCCTAATAAAATTAATTAAACGGGCATATTCATTATATCTTTATAAGAACTCAAAACTTTATTTCTAACATTCAATGTCATTTGAAATGCAATGCTTGATATTTGTTGTTGCATTATAACTTTAGTTAAGTCAGTCTCCTTACCTAGCTCATAGTCTTTGGTTATTTTTGAAGCTTTGTTCTGACTATCTGCTACAGAATTAATGACATCGTTTATTTTCTTTGAAAAATCCTCTGCTTTCTCTCCTCCAGAAAATGCCTTATTTGCTTTTTCAAGGATGTTTTCTCTCAATAAGCTAGAACTACTAATATTTTGATTTGAAATCTGCATTATTTTTTTCCTTTTAAGTTATTTTTGCAAAAGC
>CACNRW010000050.1 GCA_902622875.1 uncultured SAR116 cluster alpha proteobacterium | reverse complement strand
AAAACCAAATATTAGGGTTGAGTCCTTTCCCTATACTGGAGGAATTAAAGAATATGAAAGCTCAATTTCTTTAACCGATGATCCACTAATCACAAATATAAAAAATAATGGAGGTATAATAATAGGTTCTACAAACATGGACGAAGCAGCTTTTGGAGGAGATACTTCTTCCGGTTTTTATGGAAGATGTATAAATCCTATTAACAAAAATTTATCAGTTGGAGGTTCATCCGGAGGATCTGCAGCTGCTATTTCTTCCGGCATTGTTAAATATTCAATAGGCACAGATACAATGGGATCTATAAGAATTCCAGCTTCATACTGTGGTGTAGTGGGTTACAAACCTTCATCATTGATATGTTCTAACAGAGACTTAATTTTATTAAGCGACACATATGATACAATTGGCTTTATGTCAAATAAGGTGAATAATATCAGTAATATATATGTATTAATTAATTATTTAAATAATAAAACAAGTGAGATCAAAATTAAAAATAAAGAGATTAAGTGTATAGTCCCGACTCAAGTTTTAGAAGGTGAAATTAAATCCGATGTATTAAAAGATTTTAAATTTACAATCTCAAAACTGAAAAAAAATAACATAAACATAGTAATTAAAAACTTAGATTTTTGGTCTCCAAATTATCACAGAAAAGTACTTTTAAAAATTGTTGAACACGAAGGAGCACAAAATTTAAATGAATTAATTGGCAACGACAAAAGTCAAATTACTGATAATTTAAGGAAAAATCTACTGTACGGCAAAAATATCAAAAGTAAGGAAATACAAACTCTTAAATTTGAACTAAACAAATTAAAAAATAAAATTGAATTATTATTTGAAGATTATGATTTAATAATCACACCAACTACACCTCAAAATTCATTTAATATTTCTGATAAGACCCCAGAAAATCAGGCTAACTTTACATGCCTTGCTAACATTGCCGATCTTCCATCACTATGTTTACCTTTTTACTCTGAGAACAAACAACCATCTTCACTTCAACTAATTAGCTCAAATATGAATGATGAGTTTTTAATAGAAATATCTTCTGTTTTTGAAAAAATATTGCAATAATAATTTTTTGAGAAAGGTAAAATAAATGTGGCCTAATCCTAGAGTTCCTCATGAACTTTCTTCTAATAGAAAAAAGCTTTCACCTCCTGAAGGAAAGCCTTTAATCGTGCACACAGTTATGAATATTGAATATTGGCCATTTGATAAAAATATGCCAAGAGGAATACTACCTCCACCTCATGGAAAGTCTTCTGATCCACCTGATTTACCAAATTACTCTTGGGTAGAATATGGAATGAGAGTTGGATTACCAAGACTGTTTAAGCTTTTTGCTGAAAATAACATACCAGTTTCCGCTTTTATAAATGCGCAAGTAGCTGACATCTATCCAAAAGCTTTTGACGAAGTTTGCAAACTTAATTGGGAATTAGTTGGCCATGGTTGGTTTCAAGAATCCTTAAGAGTTGCAAAAGATGAAGAACATGTAATAAAAAAAAGTTTAGATTTATTAAGAAAATTATCTGGGCAACCAGTTAGAAGTTGGTTTGGTCCAGCAGGTGGGGAAACTGAAAAAACTCCTGAGCTTTTAAAAGAGAATGGAATTGAGTTTTTACATGACTGGTTGATTGACGAACTACCTTGTTGGATGAGAACAAAATTAGGGCCAATCGTTGCAATGCCTTACACGTTTGAATTAAATGATGTTCCAATTTGGACTGTTCAAAATAACTCTTGTGATGAGATGAAAAAAAGAGTTGATGCAACATTAAATATATTTGATGAAGAAAAGCTTTATAATACCAAAATCATTACACTTGCCCTACACCCACACATAGTTGGGGTACCTCAAAATTTTTATTATTTAAAGAAAATAATTGAGGATTTAAAGAAAAGAGACGACGTTATTTTTATGACTTCAAGTCAAATTGGTGATTGGTTTGTAAAAGAAGATGGCACTAATGGTGAAAACCTAAAGCCATTTCTTGAACAACCACCTGACTAGAACTAGCCTTCATGAACAAGAAAATCTTCTAATCTCCAACTTAACATTACATCATCATTTACGTTAATATTACTTACTTCATCATGTGACCTAACTTGAATTTCTTGATTGTTATTTAATAAAACAAGATATCTTACAAATTGGCCTAAAAAAGTTATCTCAGTAATTTTACCTTTAATCACTTTGTTTTCTTGAGGTTGTTTTGACACTTTTACTTTGTCAACTTTAATTGATTCAGATTTTATGGACAAACTAACACCCTGGTTTTTACTAATTTTATAATTTTTGTTGGCAACCTCTATTTTATCGCTTTCTATGTCAACTAATATTGTTGATTTGTTGACGTCTAAAACTTTGCCGTTGAATATATTTTTCTCTCCAATAAACTCTGCTGTAAATTTTTTCTTTGGATTACTATAAATCTCCTTGGGTGTTCCTTGCTCAATCATTTCACCATCAGCAATGATAGCTATTCTATCTGCAACTGACATAGCCTCTTCTTGATTATGTGTAACGTGAACGAAGCTAATACCTACAGTTTTTTGAAGTCTTTTTAATTCTATGCACATATCTTTTCTAAGTTGGGCGTCTAAAGCTGAAAGAGGCTCATCAAGCAGCAAAACATCATTTTCTAATATAAGTGCTCTAGCCAACTGCACTCGTTGTTGCTGCCCACCTGAAAGCTCATGAGGCTTTCTTTTAGAAAAACCAGTAAGCCCAACTAAATCCATCATTCTACTTACTTTATTTTCAATAATGTTATTTTCAATAGATTGTATTTTTAAACCATATCCAATATTTTCAGAAACACTCATATGAGGAAATAAAGCAAAGCCTTGAAATACCATCGAAGTAGGTCTTTTATCTGGAGGTAAATTATCTACATTTTTGCCTTTAATATCAACTGATCCACTATCTGGTCTAATAAAACCTCCAATTGATCTCAATAGTGTAGTTTTACCGCCACCACTTGGACCTAACAATACGAAATATTCACCATCTGCTATATTAAGATCAACGTTTTTTAATGCATAAACATCACCGTATGTTTTTACTAAATTTTTAACTTCAATCGCATTTGTTTGAGACAAAATTTTCTCCAAAATTTACTTATTAGGTTCTTTAACAGCTCTCGTGATTTTTTCCAATTCATCTGTCTTAACTGCTGTGACTATTAAAATTATTGATACAATAATTATTGCTACTAAGCTTACTATTGAGGCCATTGCATAAGATTCTTCAGACATTCCTGTATTTAACATTTGTGAAATCAATACTGATGTAAATGTATCAAAGCCACCTTTAAGAAGACTTGTTCTTGTATATTCATTAAAAGTTAAAATAACAACAAAAGCGCATGCACTAAAAACTCCAGCTCTAATTTGAGGAAATTCAACTTCCCAAAACGCTCTCCATGCTGAAGCACCTAAATCTCGAGCGGCTTCAGTTTGTTCAACTCTGTAACGAGCCATTGTAATCATTATAACAACAAAAACATATGGCAAGGTATATACGATCAGACCAATTACAGCAGTCATTATGCCAAGATCAAACCATGTTTCTAAAGCATAGATACCTGTATATTCTGCAATCGCAGTAAAAAATTTATTGAGATTTTTGAAAAAAACCAATAAAGCTGAACCTAAAATATCTGCTGGAACAAATAGTGGAGAAAGTAGAATAAAAACAATCCAAACTTTCTTTGTGCTTTGTTTATATAATTTTGCTGACATCAATCCAAATGGGATGACTATGGGTAAAGTTATAAAAGCTAATAACATCGTCCAACCTAAAGAACCAATTAATTGCCTGTCAGAAAATACACTTTCATACCATTGAAATGTAAAGATATAATATTTTGCTCCAAAACCTAATTCATTAAAAGATATGTAGACTGTATAGAATGTTGGCGCCATTAAAATAAAAACAGCAAATGATAGCCAGCCCCATTTTAAAGCCAATTTCCATTTTGGTTGAAAATCATCTCTTAAAGACATTAGCTAATTGGCTCCAATAATTTTGTTAAATCAAACAATTTATGCCCTAAATATAAAAGTCCCATTAGTGTAAACATCATTATAGCGCTTACTGCCATTGCAAGAGGGAAATCTAACGCAATAATTGCTTGAGTAGCTATTAAACCTGCGTTAACTGATCCAGGCCCACCCAAAATAGTAGGTATTAATGCTATGCCAATACCGTTAACAAAAATAAAAACACTTCCTGCAAATAACCCAGGTGCTGCAAGTGGTAGCAGAATATCTTTAAACATTCTTCTTCTATTTACACCTAAATCTGAACAGACCTCAAAGATATAATTTGGAATTGCTTCTAAAGCCAAAAAGGTAGAAAAAATCATAAATGGTAAAAATGATACAATCTCTCCAATAACAACACCTGTTGGTGTAAAGACAAACACTGAAAAAGGAGTATCAATAAGATTAAGATCCATTAAAAAAGAATTAACAACTCCATTCCTTGACAAAATCGGTCTCAAAGCAAAAATTCTAATGATCTCTGACACCATGAAAGGCAAAATAAATAATAGCATAACTCTATGTTGAGCAACTTTTTTGACTCTTCTCCTTATAAAAATTGCTATAGGAAACCCTATAAAGAATGCGCATACAACAGATATTGATGAGTGTAACATTGACGAAATAAAATTTTCTAACCTTGATGAAAAGAAAAAGTTTTCATAAGAAAATAGAGTAAACGCAGGCTCCATCCAAAACATTGTTCTTTCAAATACACTCCAAACTACGGTCAGCATTAAAGGTAAAACAAAGAAAATTACCATAAATATTACAGGTGTTTTAAATAGGAGATTGCTTTTAGAAATCATTTTTAGCCAAATATAATTACAACCCTACTACGCAGGGTTGCAAGTAAGTTAATTTAAAATTTAGGCAGCTTGTACTTTTGCCCACCAATCTTGATACGCCCTTAACTCTTTAGGATATAAATTTTGCCAAGAATTACCTTTAACAGCCATTCTATCTGCTTTATTTTTAAGCCTTTGAGCTATGACAGCTTTCTTATTAGCATCAAAATCACTTGGGTTTGCTTCAACATATTCATTAACGCCAGTCATTTGAGGTGTAAAACCTAAATTAGCAAGAGTTCTTGCACCAAACCATGGAGATAAGTAAAGATCCATTAGTTTATAAAAACTGTCTTCTTGACCTCTTTGCTTTCCACCTTTAGTCAGCATCCAAACGTTATTCCAAGTTTGATGACCTTCTTTCATAGTTCCGTAATGAATGTCAGCCCCTTTCTTCGCAGCGATTACGGCTATTGGCTCCCAACATGACGAAACTAAAACCTCTTCACTTGCTAACAAGTCAACGCCGTTACCAAATCCATCCCAAAAAGTTCTGAACTGACCTTTCTTTTTTTGATCAATTAAAAACTGACAAACACCTTTTACTTCAGACTTAGACATATCAGAAGGATTAACAATGTCCTGTTTACCAGATTCTTTCAAATAAACAGCTGTAGTAGTTAGTGTTGGACCAGAATCATTCTGCATTGCAGCATAACCTTTAAACTGACTGTCAAAAAGAGCATCCCAAGTATCAATGTCAGCTCCAACCTTTGATTTATTATAGGCCATAGAATCAGCATTAGAAATATAAGGAACGCCTACAACCTCGCCTTTTTTATTTCTAATTGTATTAGCAGCAACATTTCCTTCGTTATATTCTGGTATTAAATTTTTCCAGTTTTTAATCTTAGATACATTTAAAGGTACGATTGCTTTATTATCTGACATTGCATCTTCTTGACCACCACCATTATCAGTAATCGCATCATACAGTTTTTGACCATCACCAACAAAAAACTTTTGAATTGCTTGATCTGCAGATCCACTTTTAGCAGAATAAACAAGAGGAACCCCTGCTTGCTTTCCCATTTCATCCCATGTTTTTGTAACTTTAGCTACTCCAATTGTCCAAATTTTAAGTGGATCAGCTGCCATTGCTTCCATTATAAA
>CACNRW010000049.1 GCA_902622875.1 uncultured SAR116 cluster alpha proteobacterium | reverse complement strand
GTATACTGGAAGACCTTGGACAATAAGGCAATATGCAGGTTTTTCTACTGCTTCTGAATCAAACGAATTTTATAAAAAAAACTTAGCTTCGGGGCAAAAAGGTCTTTCCGTAGCTTTCGATCTAGCAACACATAGAGGTTATGATTCAGACCATGAAAGAGTTTATGGAGATGTTGGCAAGGCTGGAGTCGCAATCGATAGTGTTGAGGACATGAAAATTCTTTTTGATGGTATTCCTCTTGACAAAATGTCCGTCTCCATGACTATGAATGGGGCGGTTCTTCCTGTATTAGCTGGGTATATAGTTGCCGCCGAAGAGCAGGGAGTTAGTCTTGAAAAATTAAGTGGAACTATTCAGAATGATATTTTGAAAGAATTTATGGTTAGGAACACTTATATCTATCCACCAGAGCCCTCTATGAGAATTGTTTCAGATATAATTCATTTTACCTCAAAGCAAATGCCAAAATTTAACTCTATATCTATTTCTGGTTATCACATGCAAGAAGCAGGCGCTTCTCTCGTCCAAGAGTTAGCTTTTACAATAGCTGACGGCTTGGAATATATCAGAGCTGCCTCTAAAAGGGGCTTGTTAGTTGATGATTTTGCACCAAGGCTATCTTTTTTCTTTGCAATTGGAATGAATTTCTTTATGGAAGCTGCTAAATTAAGAGCGGCTAGGTATTTATGGTCCGAATGGACAAAAAAGTTATTTAATTGTCAAAACCCAAAATCTCAAATGCTTAGGACTCATTGTCAAACTTCTGGTGCAAGTTTGCAGGAGCAAGATCCATACAACAATATTATAAGAACTACTATTGAGGCATTGGCTGCTACTTTAGGTGGTACACAATCATTACATACAAACTCATTTGATGAGGCTATAGGATTACCAACGGAATTTTCAGCAAAAATAGCAAGAAACACACAATTAATTCTTCAACATGAAAGTGGTATTACTGACACTGTTGATCCACTTGCTGGTAGTTATTTTGTTGAAAACATGACTAAGGAGTTAATAGATAAGGCAAATGTACTTATTGAAAAAATTGAGGGCATGGGGGGTATGACTGTAGCTGTAATGGACGGTTTCCCGAAGTCTCAAATAGAAATATCTGCTACTAAACGTCAGGCAAAAATTGACTCAGGTGAACAGGTAATTGTTGGAGTAAATAAATTTAAATCTGATCAACAAGACCCTATTGAAATTTTAGACATCGATAATAATGCTGTCCGTGAAGAACAAATAAATAAAATTATTGCGATAAAAAAATCAAGAAATCCTAGTAATGTAAAAATCGCTTTGGAAAATTTAAAAAAGGCTGCAAAAGAAAATACAGGTAACCTTTTAGATTTAACTATTATTGCTATCAGAGCAAGAGCTACAGTTGGTGAAGTTTCTCAAGCACTAGAAGATATTTATGGTCGTTATGGTGTTAAACAAGATGTAATAAAAAATGTTTACAAAAAAGCATACATTAATAAAGAAGATTTCAATAAGGTTGATAATGCTTTATTAAACTTTAAAAATATAGCAGGCGAGAGCCCTAAAATTTTTATGGCTAAACTAGGCCAAGATGGACATGATAGAGGAGCTAAGGTAATTGCGTCTGCGTTTACTGATATTGGTTTTACGGTTGAAATTGGTACTTTGTTTCAGACACCAAAAGAGGCAGTTGAGCTTGCAATCAAATCTGGGGTTCATGTAATAGGTATCTCTTCTCTTGCTGCAGGCCACAAAACTTTGATACCGGAATTAATAGAAGAACTTAAAAGAAAACAGGCAGAAGACATTCTTGTTATTTGTGGTGGAGTTATTCCTGCACAAGATTATCAATTTTTATATGATGCAGGCGTTGCCGCCATTTTTGGTCCTGGAACCTCAATACCTCACGCAGCATCAACAACAATTAACAAGGCATCTGAAAAGCTAATGAGAATGCATAATTATAGAAATGCTAGAATGAATAATTAGATAAATAATTATATGTGGAGAAATTATTGGGGTATTATAGAGATATTTACAAAAGTTGGAAAAATGATCACCTCAAATTTTGGGGTAAACAAGCTGAATCAATTTCATGGGGGAAAAAACCTAAAAAAATTCTAGATGATTCGAATAGCCCTTTTTATAAATGGTTTCCTGATGGAACCTTAAATACATGTTACAACGCGATCGACAGGCATGTTCTATCAGGTAGAGGAGAACAAGATGCTATTATTTATGATAGTCCTGTTACTAATACTAAAAAGAAAATAACCTATTCACAATTACAATATCAAGTTTCTCAATTTGCTGGAGCACTAATAAAATTAGGGGTCATTAAAGGGGACCGGGTAATTATTTATATGCCTATGATACCCGAAGCTTTGGTAGCAATGTTAGCTTGTGCTCGAATTGGAGCAATTCATTCTGTAGTTTTTGGAGGATTTGCCTCAAATGAATTAGCTGTAAGAATTGATGATTGTAAACCTAAGGTAATAGTTTCTGCATCTTGTGGTCATGAGCCTAATAGAATCATTGAATATAAACCGTTACTTGATAAAGCAATAGATATTGCAAAGCATCAAGTAAAAAAATGTATAATTTTTCAAAGAGACTCACTTAAAGCTAAACTCAAACCAAGCCAAGATTTAGATTGGAGTGAGTTTATTAAAGATGCTTTCTTGGCTAAGCCGATTGAAGTGGATGCAAATGACCCGTTATATATTTTATATACTTCAGGAACTACTGGAAAACCGAAAGGAGTAGTTAGAGATAATGGAGGACATGCGGTATCCCTAAAATGGTCTATGAATAATATATATGACGTGCAACCAGGAGATGTATATTGGGCGGCTTCCGACATTGGCTGGGTCGTGGGGCATTCTTATATAGTATATGCCCCGTTATTTCACGGTTGTACTACTATTTTATTTGAGGGTAAACCAATTGGAACTCCTAATGCTGGAACTTTTTGGAGAATTATCTCTGAGTATAAAGTTAAAGTTTTATTTACGGCACCAACTGCTTTAAGGGCTGTCAAGAGAGATGATCCAAAGGGTGATTTTATAAAAAATTTTGATATAACAAGTTTGCAATCTTTATTTCTTGCTGGGGAAAGAGCTGATCCTGATACAGTTTTATGGTTAGAAGATAAACTAAATGTTCCTATTATTGATCACTGGTGGCAGACAGAAACCGGCTGGCCTGTAGCAGCCAACCCACTTGGGATAGAGGCTCTTCCTATAAAAACAGGCTCACCAACCTTAGCAATGCCAGGATATGATGTAAAGGTTTTGTCTGAAGCAGGCATTGAGGTGCCACGAGGTACTTTGGGAGCAATTTCTATAAAGCTTCCTCTACCACCTGGTTCACTCCCTACATTATGGGGTGCCGATGATAGATATATAGAGTCGTATTTATCTACATTTAAAAATTACTACGAGACAGGTGACGCAGGATATCAAGATGAAGATGATTATTTGTACATTATGTCTAGAACTGATGATGTGATAAATGTTGCGGGGCATAGACTTTCAACTGGTGCTATGGAAGAAGCATTGTCTAATCATATTGATGTTGCAGAATGTGCTGTTGTAGGAGTTTACGACAATCTTAAAGGACAAGTTCCACTTGGGCTAATTTGCCTAAACAATGGATGTAATAAAACTCATGAAGTAGTATGTAAAGAAGTTGTTGACTTAGTTCGTAATGAAATAGGGCCAGTAGCAGCTTTTAAATCAGTTGCAGTAGTATCTTCTCTTCCTAAAACCAGATCAGGAAAAATTTTAAGAGCTACAATTAGAAAAATAGCAGATAAAGTTGATTGGGAAATGCCCGCAACTGTGGATAATCCCTTAGTTTTTGAAGAAATTAAAGAGGCTTTAAAACCCCTTGGTTATTAATTATTGTGAGACTCTCATAATAAATTTTCCAACATGATCTCCTTTTTCAAGAGCTTTATGTGCTTCAACTGCATTCATTAAGTCAAATTCATTTTCAATAATGGGTTTTACCCTACCGGATTCAAGATATTGCCAAGCATTTTTCAAAAGACTTTCAACGTACTCAGATTTCTTGCTGGATGACTGCGGTCTTAAGGTAGAACCAGTAATTGTTTGTCTCTTAATCATAATATTTGCAAAATTTACCTCGTCTTTAATGCCACCTTGAACTGCGATTATTAATAATCTGCCATCAAAGTTTAAACATTTTAAATTCCTTGGTATATAATTGCCAGCGACCATGTCTAAAATAACATCAACACCCTTATTATTTGTAAGTTCATTTATTTCATTTTCAAATTTGCTATTTCTATAGTTGATACACTTACTTGCTCCTAATTTTTCTACTGCAGAACATTTCTTATCACTCCCTGCTGTTGCGTAAACGGTAGTGCCAAATTCTTTTGCCAATTGAATTGCTGTGGTGCCAATACCACTTGCTCCACCATGAATTAAGACTTTTTCATTTTTTGATAATTTTCCACGGATAAATAAATTACTCCAAACAGTTATGAATGTTTCAGGTATGCATGCAGCTTCAAGCATTGAGTAATTTCTAGGTATAGGCATACAATGACCTATATCTACTGACACGTATTCCGCATATCCACCTCCATGACAAAGTGCACAAACTTTATCACCGATATTAAATGTTAAATTTGAACCTTTTATATCAACCACAATACCTGAAACTTCTAGACCAGGTAAATCTGATGCACCATCTGGAACCTTGTAATTACCTTGTCTTTGCAATAAATCTGGCCTATTAACTCCTGCAAATGATACTTTGATTAAAACTTGGTTACTTGTAAGTTTTGGTACAGGTCGAAAACAAGGATTTAAATTTTCAGGGGAACCGAACGCTTTGATCTCTATTGCTTGCATTTTTTCTGGTATTTCAAATATTTTTTTATCCATATTATATTCCTTAAAAAAATCAAATTGCCTAAATTCAGTCTAAATTTGTCAAATTATAGCCACTTAATAATGAAATATATATAATTAAAAGGAGAAAATTATGATATTTTTTGTTACTATTTATTCAATATTAGCTCTTCAGGAGCCACATGTAAAAGAATTTTTAAATGAAGCATCTAAATCTGGTCCTATAAAATATAGTTTTGTTAAACCTGTAGACTGCTCATCTGGTAAATTAAAAAATACTTACGCCTTAGCTCAAAACGGAAAAGTTGTTTTAAAACAGGTTTCTGAAGATGGTACAATTGGACCAGTTTGTGTCAAATAGAAAGAATTAAGAAGAGCTTTCAATTATTTTTTTTACTCTTAATCTGAGTGCATTTAATTTTATAAATCCTTCGGCATCTGAATGATTATAATCTGCAGTACCTTCTTCGAAAGTGACTAAGCTTTCATTATATAAAGAAAAAGGTGATCGTCTACCTGTGATAATTACGTTTCCTTTATACAACTTGGCTCTTACTGTTCCTGAAACATTTTTTTGACTGATGTCTATTGAAGCCTGTAGCATTTCTCTTTCTGGTGAAAACCAAAATCCATTATAAATCAACTCTGCATATTTGGGCATTAATTCGTCTTTCAGATGCGCCGCACCTTTATCTAAGGTAATTGATTCGATTGCTCTTCTCATATGAAATAAGATGGTGCCACCAGGAGTTTCATACACACCTCTAGATTTCATTCCCACAAATCTATTTTCAACTAAATCAATCCTTCCTATACCATTTCTTCCACCCAAAATATTTAATTGGTGAAGCATCGCAGCTGGGGACAAGCTTTTACCATTTAATTCGACTGGATCACCATTCAAGAATTCTAATATTATTTCTGTTGGTTTGTCTGGTGCTTTCAATGGGGACACAGTTCTAGAATATATAAATTCTTCAGGTTCTACCCACGGATCTTCTAAAATCTTTCCCTCTGCTGAAATATGTAATAAATTTGCATCAACACTAAATGGTGCTTCTCCTCTTTTGTCTTTAGGGACTTGAATTTGATTTTTTTCTGCATAATTCAGTAAACTAGTTCTGCTTGAAAGATCCCATTCTCGCCATGGTGAAATAACTTTTATATCTGGTTGCAAACTGTAGTAACCAATTTCAAATCTTACTTGATCATTACCCTTTCCAGTGGCGCCATGTGACACAGCATCAGAACCAGTTAATTCTGCAATCTCAATTTGTCTCTTGGCAATTAGAGGTCTAGCAATAGAGGTGCCAAGTAAATACACTCCTTCATATAAGGCATTTGCCCTAAACATAGGAAAAACGAAATCTTTTACAAATTCTTCTTTTAAATCGTCAATAAAAATC
>CACNRW010000048.1 GCA_902622875.1 uncultured SAR116 cluster alpha proteobacterium | reverse complement strand
GCAGCCTCCAAACATTTTATTCCCCTCAAGCTTTGCGAATGAGTGTAAAAAACTAAAAAAAATTGGAGTTAAGGTTACTATTTATAATGAGAAACAATTAGAAAAGATTGGAATGGAAGCGTTATTAGCGGTTGGACGCGGCTCAAGAAAAGATAGTCGAGTTGTTGTTTTAGAATGGCTGGGTGGGACAAAAGGATCCTCTCCTATGGCATTTGTCGGTAAAGGAGTTTGCTTTGACTCAGGTGGATTGTCCTTAAAACCCCCAAAATCTATGGAAGATATGAAATGGGATATGGGCGGAGCAGCAACCGTAACAGGATTAATCGAGGCTGCAGCCTTATCTAAGCTTAAACATAATTTAATTGGTGTTTTAGGACTAGTCGAAAATATGCCGGATGGTGATGCGCAAAGACCTGGTGATGTTGTTAAATCATTGTCAGGACAAACAATTGAAGTTTTAAATACAGATGCAGAAGGAAGATTAGTATTGGCTGATATACTTTCTTGGACAGAAAAAAAATATAAGCCAAAGTTTATGATAGATTTAGCTACATTAACTGGTGCTATGATTGTTGCTCTAGGTAATACTAGAGCAGGTTTATTTTCAAATAATAAAGTTGTTTCTAAAGCTGTTTTCGATGCTGGTGAGATTACCGGAGAAAAAGTTTGGGAAATGCCTATGGATGATGATTATGATCAATTAATAAAAACTGAAATAGCAGATATGAAAAATATTGGAGGACCTGGAGCCGGATCTATCACAGCTGCCTGTTTTTTAAAACGTCATGTTGCAAAAACTCCTTGGGCACATTTAGATATTGCTGGGGTTACATGGAAAAGTAAGTCAACTCCTTCAATTCCTTATGGGGGTGTAGGTTGGGGAGTAAAAATGTTATATCACTTAATTAAACATTATTAATATTACTAATATAAATTTTTAAGATATTTTAAAAATGAGAGTTGATTATTTATATCAACACATATAACAGAGCAAAAATTTGGAGACTTTAATGACAGTTGAAAATACCTTATCTATAATTAAACCCGACGCCACTAGAAGAAATTTAACTGGTTCTATAAATGCTAAATTCGAACAAGCTGGCCTAAAAATAATTGCACAAAAGCGGTTGCAATTAACTGAAAAAATGGCCCAAAATTTTTATGAAGTTCATAAAGATAGGCCTTTTTTTAATGAATTAGTTGATTTTATGATTTCAGGCCCAGTAATTGCTCAAGTTCTCAGAGGTGAAAATGCTGTAAAACTTAATAGAGATGTTATGGGAGCCACTAATCCAAAAGAAGCGGAAAAAGGAACTATAAGAAACGAATTTGCCGAAAGTATACAAGCAAACTCAGTCCACGGTTCTGATAGTATTGAAAATGCAAAAACTGAAATTGAATTTTTTTTCGCTCAAATTGAATTAATCTATTAATTTTTTTAAACCAAAAAAATTGCCATTAATGCAATAATCGCAATAATAATCACTGTACTGAAAGTAGTATATTTTAAGAAATTTTCGTAAAATATTTTATGCTCTTCTGTTTCTTTGTCTATTTTATTACTCATATTATACTCCATAAATTCATAAAATTAGTTATAGTGACACAAGCTTGTATTAATTATACTTAGTTTGTAAGATATGATTTTAACTTCATACATAGTTAAATAAAAGTTAAAGTTCCCATCCATCAAATATAACACTTTTATTTGATTTTTTTTCAACAATTGATCCTATTATAAATGAATTATAACCTGCTTTGTTTATATTCTTCATTACTGTTTCAACATCTTCTTTGTTTACAAAAATTAAAAGTCCAATTCCACAGTTAAAAGTTTTAGCGAGCTCTAAAAGTGAGATATTTGCTAAATTTTTTAACCACTTAAACAATGGTGGAAGATCATAATCCTTCATATTAAATTTAATTGTTAGATTTGAATTAAAAGCTCTTGGTGGATTTTCAATCAAACCACCGCCAGTTATGTGACTTATTGATTTTATCTCTTCTTTTTTATTTCCTGCTAAAAACGCTTTTGTATATAAAAATGTGGGCTCCATCAATATTTCAGCAAGTATTTTTGTATTATCAAATGGAGCTTTTTGAAAAATATTAATTGAATGGGTCTCTAACACTTTTCTTACTAATGAGTAACCATTTGAATGAATTCCACTACTAGACAAGCCAATAACATAATCACCACTTTTAACAGAACATTTTTTAAAAAGATTTTTTCTTTCTACAGCACCAACACAAAAGCCGGCTAAGTCAAAATTATCATTTTCATAATGTCCCGGCATTTCAGCAGTCTCACCACCAATAAGAGCACACCCCGACTGTTTGCATCCTTCTGCTATTCCTCTAATAACTTCAATTGCTACATCTTTATTTAATTTTCCTGTAGCATAATAATCCATAAAAAAAAGTGGCTTTGCTCCTTGAGCTAATACGTCATTTGCGCACATTGCTACCAAATCAATTCCAATATTGAAATATGATTTAGTTTGAATTGCTAATTTTAGTTTTGTACCAACACCATCAGTACTAGAAACAAGAATAGGATCTTTTAAACCAGTTTTTTTTAAATCAAACAATCCACCAAATCCACCTAATTCACCTGTCGCCCCTTCTATTGAAGTAGATTTTGTAATATGAGAAATTTCAGAAATAAGTTTATTTCCCTCATCTATATTTACACCTGAATCTATGTACGTAATTGAGTGATTAATTAATTTATTTGGTTTTTTTGACATTTTGATACTATTTTAACTTAATAAGTCATTATGACTAATACTTAAAGAAAGTTTTTCTAATATTCATATATTGATATATCGATGTTATAGTTACATATCAATCAAAAAAGTCAGGTAATTAATTAATGTTTTTACAATTCCTAAAAATAATTTTTACTATAATCTCTAAAACAATTTTTTTTATTTCAATATCTTTTGCTTCAATAAATGAGGATTGTCAGAATTCACCATTTTATATAGAAAATATAAGCGTTGATTTAACAAAAGAATCGATAAATGAAGCAAGATCTGAAGCTGAAAATAAAGCAAAATTTTTAGGCTTAAGAAGGTTGATAGATAGATTATTAGTAAAAAAAAATAATCTAAAATTTAAAAAAAATGAAATTTTTACACTAGTTGATTATTTAAAAATTAACAACGAAGCAAATAGTGATAAAAGATATTTAGCTAATTTTGATATTTGTTTTAATAGAAACGCAGTAATTAATTTCTTCCGTAAAAATAAGTTAAAATATTCTGAGACTTTTAGAGAACCTATTTCTGTTCTTCCAATATTCAAGGGACCAAGAGGATTTGTAATTTGGGACGAAAAAGATAAGTGGTATAAAAAATGGAAATTGAAATTAAAATCAGTTGATGGATTAGTCAAACTAAAACTTGCTCAGGGCAATTTTCAGCTAAATAGAACTATAAGTGCCAATGCTCTTTTGAATTCAGATAGAAAATTTATACGGAAATTAATTGAAAATGAAAAAACCAATGCTTTATTAATAGTAATAGCAGAACCCGTATTACAAACAGATGGAAAAACTTACTTAACTTCTTTTGCCAAGTATTACAATTTACATGGAAAATTAGTAAATACAGTTTATAGAAATAAAATACCTCTTAAGAAAATTTCTTCTATATACGATATGGATAATACACTAATATCAAAAGAAATATTAAAAATTATTGGATCAATTGAAAAAAAATGGAAAAAAAACAATTTAATAGATACTAGTATTATAAATGAAGTAGATTTAATAATCCCTATCACTGCCATTTCTTCTACTAAACTAGAAAGTGAGTTATTATTTAACGATAAGGTAGTATTAGTAAAATCAACAAAAGATTTTAAAAATAAAGGAATATTTAAAATTAAAAAAGAGATTGTTTTTTACAAAAACAAGACAGCCAATAGTTTTCAAAATATTACAAGAGGTGTATTTAATTCTTTTAGACAGTTGAAATACAATAAGAATACTATTTTGAATCAGAAGGATATAAGTGTTTGGCCTATGGTTTTGAAAAAACTTAAAAATTTACCTTTTATTATTGACGTCAATGTAGTCCACATTACCAATTCAGAGGGTAGAATTTTTGTAAAATTTATGGGGAATAAGAAAACTTTTTTTCAAGCTGTGAACGAAAAAAAACTAGTATTCAAAAATTTAAACTCTAGACAATATATACTTGTTTATTAAGTCAAACTGAGGTTTAAAAATGTTAGATAATTCAAAAAAAATTTATCTTTACGCATTTATATTAGTATTGTTTTTAATTATAATATACTTATTTGAGGTGGTAACTCCATTTGCAATAGCATTTATTATCGCATATTTGATAAATCCATTAAAAATATTTTTTGATAAATACCTAAACCAAACATTTTCAAGTTTTTTATCAGTAATAATTTTTGTTTTAGGTTTTTTATCTGTGCTTATTTTAATTATACCAATTATCTTTCATCAAATACAAAATCTAATTACTATCGCGCCAGAATATTTGAGTGATGCTGAAAACTTTATAAAAGAAATAAATAATAAATATTTATTTAGTGAAAAAATTAAGACTATTGATTATACAAGTTTTTTTAAACCATTATCTAAAAATCTTCTTACTTCAAGTAATCACTTAATTAGCAATGGTATAGAATTTTTTAGTAGTGTATTTAATATTGTATTAATATTTATCATTAGCTTTTATATGAGTTTAGAATTTAATAAAATTAAACTTTTTTTATACAATTTTGCCAATAAATCTCATTTTGAAGATTTTCCAATTTTAATAAAAGAAATAGATCAAGTTTTAGCTAAATTTATACGTGGTCAAGGTTTAGTATGTTTAATTCTATCTATTTTTTATGGAATTGGGCTATTTTTAGTAGGTATAAAATTTGGAATTATACTTGGTATTTTTGCAGGTATTATTTCATTTGTACCTTTTGTGGGAGCTTTTTTAGGGGGAGGGCTTACTTTGATATTGGGTTTTTCCCAATTTAGTTTTTCTTTTGAGTTACTAATATTATTATCAATCTTTATATTGGGACAATTACTTGAAAGTTATTATTTAACCCCAAAATTAGTTGGAGACGCAATAAAATTAAATCCAGTTTGGATTATTTTTGCTTTATCAACAGGTGCTTTTTTATCAGGATTTGTTGGTGTGTTGATTGCGTTGCCTGTTGCAGCAGTTTTGGGAGTGCTAGTTAGGTATTACTTTATAAAATTACTTTAATGATAACTATTATATGACCTTAAAAATAAGAGATGTAAGTAAACAAGTTTTAAATAAGCAAATGGCACTCCCATTATCTTTTAAAACAATTAAAAACAGTCAAAACTTTATTGTTTCAGAATGTAATGAAGAAGCTGTCAGATTGGTAGAAAATTCGACTTTATGGCAAAATCAAAAAAAAATAAATTCTATACCAGCAGCCATTATTTTTGGGCCTAAAGGCTCTGGTAAAACACATTTATCTCAGATATTTAGACAATATAATCAGTGTGAATACTTATCTTCTTTAACCAATTTTAACTTAGATAAAATAGAAGAGGGTAAAAAATTTATTATAGATGATTTTGTTCCCGGTAAAAAACATCCATCAGAATTAGTTATGCATTTTTTAAATAGAATTACATATAAAAATGGTTCAGTTTTATTTTTATCAAATTTATCACCTTCAAGTATGAACTGGAAACTTGAGGATCTCAATTCTAGAATACGTAGTTTAATTTGTAGTGAAATAAAGTTGCCAGACGATTTGCTATTATATTCCTTCATGGTAAAATATTCAAATGATAAGCAATTATTTATAAACGATAAACAACTTATATATATATTAGAAAGATTAGAAAGAAATTTTGACAGTGTTATAAGTTTTATTGATAAATTGGATATTCGTTCTTTAGAAACGAAAAAAAAAATTAGTTACAAAATCATAAATACTATTTTAGATGAAATTTAATTATAGTTAAAAATTTATTTTTCTTACTTTATAATTTTCAATAGTAAATCCTAATTTACCTTTTAATAATAAATCTACAAATTTACCAAATATATCGTATCTCCAACCTTCAAACACCTTAAGTCCATCTCTTTTACCATCTAAGATTGATTTAAGATCAACTGTGTCAGCAATTAACTTTTCAGCTAATCCACTCTCTTCAGAACAATATACGAGTAATAATTTTAATAAATCCAAACTACATTTATTTACATTAGACTTTTTATTAAATTTAGAAACTTGTGGCCAAGTTTTAGAATCAATTTTTTCTGCAATATTAATAATTTTTATAATTTCATTTAAATCATTTTGAGAAAAGTTTTTAGGCATACCTCTAATTTTTTTAAATAAATCAATTTTTTTGGGTTTAAATAGAGATATATTTACTAAGGTTTCATCTCTAATTAGTCTGTTTCTGGGAATATTTCTCTGTTTACATTTATTTTCTCGCCACTTTGCTAAATTTTTTAGTATATTTAATG
>CACNRW010000047.1 GCA_902622875.1 uncultured SAR116 cluster alpha proteobacterium | reverse complement strand
AATTATTTCGAGTATTGGTTTAAATGAATTTTTTAAAAAAAAGAAATATTTATTTCAAATTTCTATTGTTACTTTTCTATTAATTTATCCATTTACCTCTTCTATTTATTCAAGTTTTTTATTGTCTCAAAACGACACCAGAATTCAAGCTTTGAATTGGATTAAAAATAATGCACCATCAAATGCCAAAATTGCCAATGGTATGAAAAATATTAATTTAACAGGTGCACAAGATAGATATAAAAGAGACGATAGTTATAGAGAAGATAATTTAATTGGAATTAAAAAAAATAAATTAAAAGGGAAATTCTCATTTACAAATATATCTAAAAATTTTGTAGATACTAACCATAATTTAAATTTATTAGAATCTTTAATAACTAATCAATATGATTACGTTTTAATAAGCTACAAATACAAACATAATAAGCACTATAGACTTTCCAAAAAATTTTATAAGGGCTTAAAAAATAAATTTATTCTCGTGAAGAAAATTGAATCAAGTTTTTCTGATGTTTCAGTTCCAGACTTACAATCAACTGAAAGGTTTAAGTTTCCGATTTATAAAATTTTTAGGTTTAAAAGTTTTGGGCCAACAGTAGAAATTTATAAATTAAAAAGTTAATATTCTAAATTATTTTTTTAGAAAGAAAATAATGTGCGGGTAGTAAAATTATATTTAATAATGAAGCATAATATGGGTTAAAACTTATAAATTCAATACTATACCATATCACTAAACATCCCATGCAAAAATATAAAGTATAATATATAGAATAAATCATGATTTTTTTTATTGTAAAAATTGAAAGAAAAGAGAACTTAATATGAAACAGTGTTGAAGAAATTAATAACAGGATAAATGAAATAAAATATGCAATTAAATAATCTACTCCAACATAAATCAAAAATATATAAGGAAAAAAAGAAATTATGAAATTAAGAATAGTTGTCAAAGTAAATCTAAAAAAACTTCTATTTAGCAATTTACAGATATTATATTTATAATATGTATTCATTTTATTTTATTAATTTTTCTAGAGATAATATCCCAAATAATGATCTTGAATTATCTTTTACTTTCGATTGATGTTCTTTTACCAATCCGTTAATTTTTTCACTGTTATATATATTTTTTTTATTTTTAAAATTCACACTGTTATTTAATAACCATTTAGATATTGGGGTTCCAAAACCTTTCTTTTTCCTTTTTATAATTTTATTCGGAATAGAATTCTCAACTGCTTTTTTTAAAATATATTTACGATTTCCGTTTTTAATTTTAAAATCTTGAGGTAAAGTTTCTACAAAATCTATTATATCATTATCAAGAAAAACTGTTCTAGCTTCTAATGAATTTACCATAGATGCCGTATCTAATTTTGTTAGTATATTGTCTGTTAGATAAAATTTAGTGAAAAAATATAGCATATTTTCAAAAGAAGATTTTGACTGATTTAATTCAAATAATTCAATGGTCTCACTATATAATTCTTCTAAAGAGGTTTGAACATTAAATAGATCATTGATTTCATTTGGGTCAAGTGTAGACATCCATATTGGGCTAATATATTTTTGTGGGTAAGATAAGCCATTTAAAGTTTTTTTAACTTTAAAATCAAAGCTTAAATTATTATTGGATACCGGTAATAAGTTAGCTATTTTTAATATTAAGTAATGAACAGGTCGTGGAATAATTTTGTTATAAATTTGAGCAGGTTTTATTGCTAAAAAAGGGTCGTAACCTCCCAAAATTTCGTCTGCACCGTCACCAGATAAAGCAACCTTTACTTTTTTACTTGCTAACTTGCAAAGTGAAAAGGTTGATATTATTGACGAATCAGCTATTGGGATGTCATTTTTACTTAATATAAAACTTGTGTCATTTTTAAAATCATCAAAGTCTAAATATTTGAGATGATGATTTATATTGAAATAATCAGAAGCTATTTTAGCCCAATTACTTTCATCAAATGTTTTTTCATTGAAACCTATAGTGAATGCATTCAGTTTTTTATTAATATTAATTTTACATGCAGAAGCTAATATACTGGTTGAGTCTAATCCTCCACTCAAAAAGAAACCTAAAGGGACATCAGACATTAATCTTCTTTTTGTAGACTTTACAATCAATTCAGAAAATTCTTCAGATAATTCTTCAACTTTTGAGTTTAATAAATTATAGTTAGGTTTTAATTTAAAATCCCAATATTTTATCAATTTAGACTTCATATTAGTGATATCAAATTCAAGGTGATGACCCGGTTTTAATTTAAATACATTGTTAAATGCAGTTTTAGACGAGGGAAAATAGCCATAAGCAAAATACTTTTGTAAGTTCGTGACGTTTAACTTTAAGCTTAAATTTTTATAATTTTTAAAAGTTTTTAATTCTGAAGAAAAACCAAAGATATTATTATCATGGTAATAAAATAATGGTTTTTCTCCGAACCTGTCTCTTGCTAAAAACATTTTACTTTTCAATTTATCAAATATACAAAAAGCAAACATACCATTTAAATGTTTTGGAAGATCAATTCCCCATTCTTTATATCCGTGAATTAAAACTTCAGTATCAGAATGACTGCTTTGGAAAACATGTCCTTTTGATATTAAATTTTTTCTTAATTCTAAATGATTATAAATTTCTCCGTTATAAACTAGACATATTTTTTTCTGTATATCCCACATCGGTTGTTCTCCTCCAATATGGTCGATAATAGAAAGTCTCTTGTGACCTAAAAAAATCTTTCTATCTCTGTCAAAATAGAAACCGTCACCATCTGGGCCTCTATGTGTCATTTCATCTCTCATTTGGATGAGATCATTTAAACTACTCAGCCCCAGAAATCCTAAAATTGCACACATTATTTTTTTTTCTTAAAATTTATTAGCTTTGATATTGAATACGTAGATTTGTTTTGAGATTCAAAATATGTCCTTACCAATATTTCTGCTAAAAGTCCCATTAAAATACTTAAAATACCTGACACAAATGTCATAACAATTACCATAGGAAGAGGAGTTTGAATCATAGATAAATTATAATAAATTTTTAAAAAAAACATGTATATAATTGAAAAAAAGCATAAAATTAATAAAATTATACCAAAACCACCAAAAACGTAAATTGGCTTTGTAAAATATTTATTTAAAAAAGTAACTACAAAAATATCTAATATAACTTTAAATATTCGAGACAATCCATATTTAGATTTTCCGTAAACTCGTGGATAATGATTGATTTCGATTTCTGTTACTTTTGCTCCTTGCCAACTTGCATAAATAGGAATAAACCTATGCATTTCTCCATATAATTTAACATCTTCTAATATATCTTTCTTATATGCTTTTAATGTACAGCCATAATCATGTAGTTTTACACCAGAAACCTTTGAAATGAGCCAGTTAGCTAAGATACTTATAAATGTTCTTGAAAAAAAGGAATCTTTTCTATTTTTTCTCCACCCAGAAACAACATCATAACCTTGATTTAATTTTTCAAGTAATTTAACTATATCTTTAGGATCATTCTGAAGATCAGCATCTATGGGAATGATTATCTTACCATTTGAATATTCAATACCAGCCATTATTGCGGCTGTTTGACCTTGATTAATTCTAAAAGTAGCTATTTTTAAAAATTTAAATTTTTTTACTAAGCCTTTTAGAATACTTAGAGAATTATCTCTACTTCCATCATCAACAGCTATGATCTCATAACTAGTCCCAAGATCTTCTAAAACAATATTAAGCTGTGTAATAAGCTTTGTAAGATTTTTCTCTTCATCAAGAATAGGAATTATTACTGAAATCATCTAGACTTCTTAGTATTAAAACTAAAAAGTGTCAAAATATTAAACCATGTTCTAATTTTAGATCCATAAAATATAACTTATTATCTATTTAAATTATTATTAATATAGATACTAGTTAAATAACATTTGTTTTATTTTTTTATTATCTTTAACATGATTAATGAAATTTGCAAAAAAGTTAAAGTTTGAATTTATTAAATTATACCTATTTGATAATGTAAGTTTTTGAATATTCCCAAATTTATTAATGAAGTCTTTATATTGACTTTGATGTTTTAAAACATTTAACTCAATCTTTTCTAAAGTTAAATTTTTGTTATCCATTCAAAATTACAAATCAATTGTACTGAAAAGTAAATAGCTAGCTTAGATAAATAAAACATAATAAAAAATATCATAAGATATAATAGAAAAAATTAAGATATATGATCATATTGGTTATTCAATAGAAGGTGTTCTTGTTATACATTATCTTCAAAATTACAAATTTTTACAAATACCAACACCTAAATTAGGAACTTCTGCAGAAGCAAGTTATTGTAAATAATTAAGTAAAAAATTTAAAGTTTTGGTAAATAATTATGAATCAAAAAAATGTTAAGATACATTAAAGAAACATTAACCAATGAATATTCAGATTCAAATGTAATTATTTTTAAGTAAATCTTTTGGATGTAAATTTATTTTTTCACTCTAATTGAACGGCTTCTTGGCGACTATATAAATACCAGATATTATGAATATTAATGCTAAAAAATCTAATGTTGAGAATTTAACATTTATAAAAATATAATCTACTAGTATGGCCAAAATTGGAACTGCCATAACTGATATGGATGTAACATTGACTGAGAATTTTTGTAGAATAGTAAAATATGCCCAATAGGTGTATGCACTTGATAAGAATATGCCATATAAAATAATAAATAAATGTATATAATTTAAAGGTCCAAAATCGGTTAAATCAAAATATAACGCAAACGGTATAATTGGAATTATTCCAATTATTTGCTGCCAGCCTGCAACAATTAATCCATCAGATTTAATACCACCATACTTAACAATCATAGTTCCTACCGCCCAACTTAATCCAGCAGACAACGTAATAAGAAAGCCAACAATATTGTCAAAAATATTTATTTCTATAGAAAGAAAAAAAATACCCAACATTCCAAAAATTAATGAAATTATTATTGAAATATTAATTTTTTCGTAACCAAAAATAGCCGCAAAAATAGTTGCCCACACAGGCATAGTATAAGTCAAAACAGCTGCTCTGCCGCCACCAAGCATACTTATTCCATACAACATTAATACCTGCCATAAGGTGACATTAAAAAAACTTATCAATATTAAAGATTTCCACTCATCTTTAGGAATATTAATTTTTTTAACTTTCTTAAATCCAAGAGCTAGTAATAAAACAAAAGCTGGTATTCCAATAATAACTCTAAAACTAAAAGGTGGTATGACTTCTATGGCAATTTTAAATAAGGACCAAACTGAAGCCCAAACCAGAATCAAAATTATTAAAAGTAAAAAAGGTAAAGTTTTTCTTGAATAGATGAATTCCATTGATCGACCAAGGTTAAAAAAAGCTGATTAAAATTTTGGATATTTAAACATAATTATCGATTGTGTTTAAATTTTTATTATAGCTAAATAAAATATCAAGATTTTTTTGGGTATATGTATTAATCGAACTTTGCAAACAACTGATAAAAATATGTTACTATTGAGCGATATATATTAAAAAAAAAATAAGTAATTTTCCAATACCAACAATGAAGATTAAAAATCTCTAAGGTATAATTTTGGATTACTTTTCTCTCTGCCAACTGTATTTTTTTGTTGTTATGGGGTGTTTTTTGTCTAGGTTTAAAATAGAACGTATTGATAATAACTGATTTAAAACTATTAAATAATTACAAATTTGAGATAAATTTATTATATTCTTTGAGAAATTTATTTCTATCATATTTTTTAATTGTTTTAAGACTATTATTAACATATTTCTCATAATTTATTTTTTTATTAATAAAATTGCTTATCACGGTAATGAATTTTTTAGGGTCATTATCATTAATCAAAACACCATTATAATTATTTTTAACTATGTTATTTATACCAGGTATATTATTTGCAATGATAAAGTTCTTATTTAGCATTGCCTCTAATATGCTATATGGTAGTCCCTCATGTTTGCTTGGAAGAAGAAACATATCACTCTCGGACAATATCTCATTAACATTGTCAATGAAACCTAAACATTCTAAATTTTTAAATTTTCTTTTAGTAAACTTATAAAATTCGTCATTTGAAAAGCCACAAAAAATAAATTTTATCATTCTATTTTGTTCAAAAAAATCCAAAATTTCTATTAATTGTCTTATTCCTTTTCTTAATTTCAATCTACCAACAAAAGTCACTACAAAAGTTTTGCTTTTGTGCAATTGCTTTTTGGAGGATTTTTTAGGTAATATTATTCCACAAGCAGACCCATGATAAATTAGGTATGTATTAGGCTTAATATTATCTAGATATTTTTTCATATCAGGTGAAACTGTGATAGTTTTGTGTGATAAAGTAGAATTTAAGTATTCAATAAAGTATAATATTTTTCTTAATACTCCTTTATAACCTAAATAGGGCACCCCATGATTAAAGTAAATTATGGTTTGAATTTTTATTAATTTTGAAAAGAAAAGTGGAATAGTAGCTTGAGTTGAATTATGACAGAAAATTATATCAGGCTTATATTTTCGTAAAAATACTGTAAATCTAATAATTTCTATTAATAAATTTAAATTATTTGCTCGAAGATCAAAGCATAAATGTGATTGATTTTCTTTTTCTCTTTTATAAACAATTAATTGTGATTTA
>CACNRW010000046.1 GCA_902622875.1 uncultured SAR116 cluster alpha proteobacterium | reverse complement strand
AATTCCTACTCTTGCCCATAAAAGTCTCATATAATCATATATCTCAGTTACTGTGCCAACTGTAGATCTTGGATTTTTATTAGTAGATTTTTGTTCAATTGAAATTGCAGGTGATAAGCCCTCGATAGATTCTACATCAGGTTTTTGCATCATTTGTAAAAATTGTCTTGCATATGCTGAAAGTGATTCTACGTATCTTCTTTGACCTTCCGCATAAATTGTATCAAAGGCAAGGGAACTTTTACCAGAACCAGAAACTCCAGTCATAACAATTAATTTATTTTTTGGGATATTAATATCAACATTTTTTAAATTATGTTCATTAGCACTTCGAACTTTTAGAAATTGGTTTGGTTCAAGAGTTATATTCATTAGATAATTATGTCCTCATTAAAAGAAATTTAACTTTCCATTTAGTTAACTTTGAAACCCTAAAAGTCAATCAAAAAGATTAATTTATTGTTTTTTTTAATGGAATACTGTTCTATAATGAATTCTGTTTTTTTATGGAGTTTAAATAATGAGCGGAAGTGTTAATAAAGTCACTTTAATAGGCAATTTAGGTCGAGATCCTGAAATTAGAGCTATGCAAAATGGTGATAAAATTGTCCAACTTAGTATAGCAACATCTGATAGATGGAAAGATAAGAACACTGGTGAACAAAGAGAAAAAACTGAATGGCATAGAGTTGTGATTTTTAACGACAATTTAGGTAAAGTTGCAGAACAATTCTTAAAAAAAGGTAGTACTGTTTATTTAGAAGGCCAACTTCAAACGAGAAAATGGACTGACCAGCAATCTGGTCAAGATAAATATACAACCGAAGTTGTTCTTCAAAGATACCGAGGTGAATTGACTTTACTTGGATCAAGATCAGACAACCAGATTAACAATGACTATAATAAATCTGAAATTGATCAGTCAAGTGAACCTCCCGTTTCTAATATTGCATCTGATTTAGATGATGAAATACCTTTTTAAAATCAACTTCAACAATTAATACAAAATAATACATATTGTTATATACATTAAAAACATATACAGTATTTAGTAATAATTTTTATTAAATATCATCCTTGGAGCTATCTTTTGTCTGAAGAAAATAACAAACCTTCAAATCATTCTTTGATTTCCATTACAGACGAAATGAAAAAATCTTATCTAGATTATGCTATGAGTGTAATAGTATCTAGAGCCCTACCGGATGTAAGAGATGGGTTGAAACCTGTTCATAGAAGAATCCTTTATGCAATGATTGAAGGTGGGTACGATTGGTCAAAGCCTTATCGAAAATCTGCAAGAGTTGTTGGTGATGTTATGGGTAATTACCATCCTCATGGAGACACAGCTATTTATGATTCAATGGTTAGAATGGCTCAAGATTTTTCTATGAGACTGATGCTCGTTGATGGCCAAGGTAATTTTGGATCAGTAGATGGAGACCCTCCCGCAGCAATGAGATACACTGAATCTAGGTTGGCTATATCTTCTCAGAGCCTTTTAAGAGATATTGACAAAGATACGATTGACTATATCCCAAATTATGATGAGTCACAGTCTGAACCTTCTGTTTTGCCCGCAGAATTTCCCAATATGTTAATAAATGGTGCTGGCGGAATAGCAGTAGGTATGGCAACTAATATTCCTCCTCACAATCCAGGAGAAGTAGTAAGAGCATGTAAAGCTCTAATAGATAATCCAGAATTAAGTTTAGAAGAATTGATTGAAATTATTCCTGGACCAGATTTTCCTACAGCTGCTCTAATAATGGGCAGGTCGGGTATTAGGGAGGCTTTTAAGTCTGGTAGAGGTAGCATAATTATGCGTTCTAGAGCAGAGATTATACAAACTGGCAAAAATGCTGATCGTGAAATGATAGTTATTACCGAAATACCATTCCAAGTTAATAAAGCTCTTGTTTTAGAAAAAATTGGAGAATTAATTAGGGATAAAACAATTGAAGGAATTTCTGATTTAAGGGACGAATCTGATAGAAATGGTATGAGAATTGTTATTGAGATCAAAAGAGATGTCCAAGCGGATGTGGTTTTAAATCAATTGTGGAGGCATACAAGGCTGCAAACTAGTTTTCCAGTAAATATGCTTGCTTTAGATCGAGGGCAGCCAAAGCAATTAGGACTAATTGAAATCTTAAAAGCTTTTATAGATTTCAGATTTGAAGTTGTAACTAGAAGAACAAAGTTTCTTCTGAATAAAGCAAGAAATAGAGCTCATATATTAGCTGGGTTAATGGTTGCTATTACAAGTATTGATGAGATAATAGAACTTATAAAATCCTCGGTTGACCCAGAAAGTGCTCGTAATCAGTTATGTTCAAAAACTTGGCCTGCCAAAGAAGTTGAAGCCTTTATCAATCTTATCGATGACCCGAATCATCAAATAGTTAATGATTATTATACTTTGTCTATTACTCAAGCTAAGGCAATTTTAGAGTTAAGGTTGCAAAGACTTACAGGTATGGAAAGAGATAAACTAGAAAAAGAAACCCAGGAATTATCTGAACAAATTAATAAGTATTTAATAATTCTTTCGGATAAAAATAAATTGACTGATCTTATTCAAACTGAACTTGACGAAGTTTTAAGCCGAATTGATGATCCTAGACGAACCGAGATCAATGATAGCTCTGTAGATCATGATGATGAAGATCTTATTCAGAAAGAGGACATGGTTGTAACAGTAAGTCATAGAGGTTACATCAAAAGAGTTTCATTATCTACATATAAAGCCCAAAGAAGAGGTGGAAAAGGAAGGGCAGGTATGAAAATGAGAGATGAAGATACAGTAACCTCTCTTTTTGTAACAAATACTCATACACCAATATTATTTTTTACTTCATCAGGTATGGTTTATCAATTAAAGTGCTATAAATTACCTGAATCTGCTCCTCAAGCACTTGGTAAGCCAATGATTAATTTGTTACCTATTGATCAAGGTGAAAATATACATACAGTAATGCCAATGCCTGAAGATGAAGAAACCTGGCAGAATTTACAAATTATATTTGCAACTAAAAATGGTAATATTAGAAGAAATCAACTTAGCGATTTTACTAATATTAGACAAAATGGTAAAATTGCAATGAAGTTAAATGATAAAGATGAACTGGTTTCAGTGATTCCCTGTGGTGACAAGGACAACATTCTTTTAGCTACTAGATTAGGTAAGGCAATAAGGTTTGATGTTCATGATGTTAGAGTTTTTGTTGGAAGAGGTTCGTCAGGAGTAAGAGGCGTAAGATTAAAGCAAAATGACCATGTTGTTTCAATGTCATTAATACCAAATTTAGAAAATAGATTTATACTATCCGTTACCGAAAACGGATTTGGAAAGCGAACACCTGTTGAAGATTACAGGATGACTAATAGAGGGGGGCAAGGTGTAGCTAATATAGAATGTTCTGAACGAAATGGTCCTGTTGTTGCTTCTTATGTAGCCTCTGAAGATGATCAAATAATGTTAGTAACTAACTCTGGTAAATTAATAAGAATACGTGTTCATGGTGGAGAGGGAGATTCAATAAGAGTTGCAGGTAGAAAAACTCAAGGTGTAAGGTTATTCGATGTTGATGAGGGCGAAAAAGTTGTTTCAGTAGCATTGTTAAACGAAAATGAAGATGACCAAGATGAAGAAACTTCTGTTGAGATTTTCGAAAATAAAGATACAGACAATAAGCTTGAAAATTAAATAAATGAACAAGGTTTTTTGATTGAAAAGAATAGCTTTATATCCTGGAACTTTTGATCCTGTAACAAACGGACACTTAGATATAATTTACAGAGCAAGTTCCCTTTGTGATATTTTAATAGTTGGAGTGGCTGAAAATATTGGTAAAAATCCTTTTTTTAATGTTTCTCAAAGAAAAAATCTATTAGAAGAATCTATAAATTCAGTTACTAATACATCGAAAAGAAAGTTAGGTGAGATAAAAGTTAAAAGTTTTGATAACTTGCTCATTGACTTTGCAAGATCCAATTCTGTTATGATGATTATAAGAGGGTTAAGAGCAGTATCAGACTTTGATTATGAGTTTCAAATGGCTGGTATGAATGCAAGGCTTGCAAATGATATTGAAACGGTTTTTTTAACAGCTTCAGAAAGACACCAGTTTGTTGCTTCAAAATTTGTGAAAGAAATTGCTCTTTTAGGTGGAGACATTTCTTCTTTTGTTCCATCTAATGTTGCACAAGCTATAGAAAACAAAAAAAATTAAAAAATATTTTTTTTTTAACTTTAGACTTGATTATAATAATATAATAAAATAGTTTCACTTTATCTTAGGGCGCGTAGCTCAGTTGGTAGAGCAATTGACTTTTAATCAATGGGTCACAGGTTCGAATCCTGTCGCGCTCACCACTTTTCCTCATTTGGATAGTGGTAAAAATTACAATGACTTAGCCAACAACTCATTGAAAACATTATCTAAAATAAAACTATCTATCCGATTTTGGTCTGATTTTGCTCCGAAGATAATCCGAGAAATTAGGTCAAATTTACCCCCAAAAAGCATAAAAGTGTCTAGTAAGTGTCTAGTAGATTTTTCAGAGTGTGACAGGTTATGCCCTTGAGTGTGACAGGATATTTTCTAAAAAGTGTCTTTTTTTACGTGCATTAATGAATATATTGTAAAAACTTTTACTTAGTGCTTAAATAAATAACTTGTTAAATTTATAAAAAAAGTATATCATATGACACAAATTAATGTGGTAACTACTGTTAAAGCTTTTAATAAAGTTAGAAAAAATGTATCTAAGTCTATTTTGTCAAACAAAAAAATCTTTCTTTCAGAAGAAAAATTTACCCTTGAGTCAAGAATAGCTTGGTTTGAAGATCCAAAGTTAGCTTTTAGAAATCCACCTAACTTTAGACCTTTACATTGCATTAACCCATTTACAGGAACTTACTTTACAACACAACACGAGGCAAAAGAGTTTGTTTCAAAAATTTTGTTTGAATATGAATGTATAGATTACAAAGACAAAAATCCTCATTGGGAGATAAATTATAAACAAGGGAAAACACCAGTATTTTCATATTTTTTAGATGATAAAGTTTATACACACAAATCTTTATATATTAAATTTAAGGTTTTGGAAATTTATATTCCATTTATGAAACATACATCTTACTCTCTTCGGTTTCAGGCATTTAAACCTAGTGATTACGGTAAAACAATAAGGCACAAAAGCAATGTTTATAAAAGATAAAATTAAAGTGAAAAAACAAGTATGTTTGTTTTGTCATGATGATATGGATCTTTCTTACAAAAAAGTATCTTTAGATCAGCCAAATCTTGATCAGGAAATTAATTTTTATGCTCCTTTGCTTACCTGTAAAAAATGTAATAATTCTGAAGTTGCGACAGAATTTAACGATATTCAACATCAAGCATCTTGTTTAGCAAATGGAGTTTTAAATGCTAAGCAAATAAAACTAATTAGAGATGAAATTAAGAAATTAGAACCGTGGGGTTCAAATAATCAGGATTTTTCAATGGTCTTAGGCTTTGGCTCTTCGACAATAGCCAGATATGAGACTTGTAAATCTGTTCCTTCAATGACACATAGCAACGCTATTAGTGCAATTAGAATCAAAGAGTACAGAGAAAATATTATCAAAAAATCAAAACCTTACAGAGAATACTTAGAAAGATCTAAAAATAAGAAGTCTAATTTCATAAAAAAGAGTAAGTCTGACACTGTTTTGAAGCCAATTGTCGATACAACAAATGTTTATCAATTTCCTGGAACCGATTTGAATAAAGTTTTTGTAAATCAATATAATGACAAATCATTAGAAGAAAATATAGCTGATGGAGAAAATTTTATCTTGTCAAGTTTCCCTGAAAAAAAGTTAGGTTGACTATGTTTACTACTACTTTTTATTCATTCAAAGGTGGTGTTGGAAGAACGCTTGCATTGATGAATGTTGCATATGAACTTGTATCAAAAGGAAATAAAGTAACAGTTGTCGATTTTGATTTAGAAGCTCCAGGTATGCAAACTTTTAATATTTTTAAAGATGCTTTGAACAATAAGGGAACATTAAAGGTTAAAGGTATTGCAGATTTTATTTCAGAATATAGAGAATCATGTAATTCTAAACCAGTCATACCTAATATAAATGATTTTTTATATAAAGTGCCTAATAAGGAACTCTCTTTTAAAAATAAACACAAAAAGGGAGCTTTATGGTTTGTTCCTGCAAGTCAGTCTCTTAAAAGAGAAGCGGTGCAGGATATAAATTGGGAAGAATTATATAAAGAATTCAAAGGATATCTCCTTTTTGAAGAATTAAAAAGTTTAATCTATAAAAAAACTAAATGTGATTATTTATTAATAGATAGTAGAACTGGTCTTACTGATCATTCAAGTATTTGCACTAAACAATTTCCAGACCTGCTTGTTAGTCTGTTTTTTCCTAATGATCAAAATATTAATGGTTTAAAAGAAATTACTGACGACGTTAAAGTTTTTAAGAAAAAGGGAAGTCACATTCCAATTCTATATGTTGGATCGAGGATACCTGTTGGCGACGATGAAGAAAATATTATTGAAGAACAAATAAACAAGGCTCAAAACAAATTAAATTTTTCTACTGGAAAACACTTTTCTGACTTTTTACAACTTTCTCACAATTCAAGTTTTGATCTTGTAAAGCAAACATTGCTTGTTGAAAGAAGTAGCGAAAATATAAGGTTAAAAAATGAATATTTAAAATTAACATCTGAAATTGAGATAATGAACAAAAATTCATTATTAGGAAATATC
>CACNRW010000045.1 GCA_902622875.1 uncultured SAR116 cluster alpha proteobacterium | reverse complement strand
TTGCATCCGAAGAAAAGAATTTGGATATGACAATTGTACACGCGGATGCCCCAACTCTAATTAAAAATTTGATGGAAGATAACAAAGATGGACAAGTAGCAATCTATAATGATTTAACGCTAAGACTAAAAAAAGCAGGAGCTAACTTTGTTGCTATTACTTCTATCGCTGGTCATTTCTGTATTGAAAAGTTCAAAGAAAAATCTGTACTTCCAGTGGTAGACCTTTTGTCCTGTGTGCAAAAAGAAATTAAACACAGGGACTATAAAAGAATTGGCATCATTGGTACTAAACCAGTTATGGTGTCAAAATTTTATTCAATGATAACATCAGCCGAAGTATTTATACCAGAGGATAACCTCTTAAATAAAGTGCACGAAGCATATGCAGAAATGGCAACTTTGGGTTGTGCAAATAATGAACAAAAAGAAATATTTGAAAAAGCATGTAATCAATTTCTTAGTAAGAATAAGGTCGATGCAATAATGCTTGGAGGGACTGACCTAGCCTTGATTTATCGATCAGACAATGTTGATTTTAAATTAATTGATTGTGTAAAAATCCATGTAGAAGAATTATTCCGCTTGAATGTCAATTAAATATTTATATTATTAATTTTTATCTTAATTTTATTTTTAAAATGAAAATAGACCCTTTTAAAATATCCTATCCCAAACAAAGAATTGTGGAAATCAAGGAAAAAGTTGAAATGTTTCCATGGCATGAAATGCCTAAAGAAGGTGGCTGGTCTTTTGGAACAAATATAGATTACATGAAGAATTTAGCTGATTATTGGACCAAGAAATATGATTGGGAATCTCAGGAGCTCAGATTAAATCAACAGCCTAATTATAAAACAAAAGTAGATGATATTGATATTCATTTTATTTTTAAAAAATCTTCTTCCCCGAAGGCTATCCCATTAATTTTAATTCACGGATGGCCTGGCTCAATAGTTGAATTTCTGGATATTATTGAACCACTCTGTGAACCAGAAAAATTTGGGAATAAAGACGAAATTTGTTTTGATATTATTGCGCCCTCTATTCCTGGTTTTGCATTTTCTGGGAAACCAGCTAATCCGATTGGACCAAGAAGAATTGCTGAGATTTTTAATAAACTTATGACGGAAAACCTTGGTTATGAAAGATATGTTGCTCAAGGAGGTGATTGGGGTAGTGCAATTTCTACATGGCTTGGTTTTGATCACTCAAAAAATTGTAAAGGTATCCATATTAACATGCTTCCAGCAAGACATATAGATGGGCCAAAAACTGAGGAAGAAAAAAGTTGGGAAAAGCAATTTAATATAGATTATGTCTCTCAAAGTGGATATTTTGCTATACAAAGTACAAAACCTCAAACACTAAGTTACGCTATGATGGAAAGCCCATTAGGTGTGGCTGCTTGGATAGTAGAAAAATTTTACTATTGGTCTGATTTAAAAGATGGAAGTCTAGATTTGACATACCAAAAAGACGATTTATTAACCAATATTATGATTTATATCTTAACTAAATCATTCAATACATCATCTTGGATTTATTATGGCAGAGTTAAAGAAGGAGGACGAATTCTCTCTAATGATGGCAGAAGGGTAGAGGTTCCAACTGGATGTGCTGTTTATCCAAAAGAGTTTTTATCATGGCCTCCTAAGTCCTATGTGGAAAGGCTTTTTAACGTAGTGCATTGGACTGAAATGAACAAAGGTGGTCATTTTGCAGCTCTTGAGCAACCCTCTTCTCTAATAAAAGACATTCGAGACTTTTACAAAAAAGTTTGGTTGTAAGGACAGAATTAACTTAAGTCTTTATAATTGATATCTGGCCGTTAGTTAGTTGCTTGGAGAAGCATCTAATTTTTAGGATAAAGGTAGCTTTTAACATAAAGAATTTTTCAAATCTAAACTAAATTAAAGTAAGTTGTAGACTAATTTGTAGACTGAATAATTATTATTCTATAAAATCTAATTAAATCAGATGATTAAAATGAAATAATGAGGAGGTTCCCTCCGCCATTAACTATATATAAACAGTTGATTTTATTTTAGTTAATTCATTTAATATTATCCTACCCACAATATTACCCACAACAAAAATATAATTCTAATTTATAATTTGCTCTGGGGTTACTGCACCCTTTTCCTAATTAACAATAGTCAATGGAGCATAGACCAAAATTTTTAGCTTATTAGACAAACTATTCTATGGTACCAATTTCTTTCATCTTATTTTTAAAATCTTCAAAAACTTCCCTGCTCATATCGTAACGTGTCAGGTACTTTTTTGATAAACCTTTTGATTTTGCTAAATTGAAGTATTTTTTTGCTCTTATTTTATCTCCATCTTTTAGTACCGAATATGCATAGTAAGCCAATAGATTTGCTGGCATATCTGAAGAATCAATATTTGATTTTAAAAGTTCTAATATTCTATCTGTCCTATCAGCGTTATAGAGAGTTGCACCTAAATACCGCGTGATGAACCATCCGTTATCGTTTGGAACAAGACGTAGAGCATTTTCGAAGTTTTGAATTGACGATGGATAATCTTTGCACAGGAAATCTGCCGTACCTGCTGTCGTGTAGGCGTCTACTGAGGCATTGGCTTCTATAGATTTTCGCGTAAATGACCGGGCGATCTCGCAATCTTTTGAATAAAACACCAGTTCAGATATGCCCCTTAAACTTAAGGCATCAGTTGACCCTATATTTTGGGGTTGATTTACCAATTCAAGAATTTCTTTCAAACGCTCTTTATCTTTTTCTCTGTCCTCACTTAAATTCATTCTTAGCTTTAAGAACAAGTTATAAGCTCGTTGCCGCTTGATAATAGGATTGTCTTCTCCTAATTCCAAGGCAAGATCATCTGTGATAGCGACTGAATTTTTATAGCCTTCAGGATTAAACTTTCTCCATTCATCCCTGCTATTCAAAAATCTTGTTAGTCGCTCAAGGCTGCCAAGTTCAGCTGCCCAAGAACGAACATTAGTGCCAGTTACTGCATCAATTTGTAAATGAGTAAGGAGATTATTGCTAATTTGATCTTGGACTTTAAAGATTTCGCTAATATCAAAGTCAATTTTATCTGACCAAACTATTTTCTGATCTATTAGATCGGCGAGCGTTATGTTGATCCTAGAGGCGTCACCAAATGTTTGAATTGAACCACGAATGACGTAATCAGCTTGGTAGTTTTCTCTAATATCTTCATCCGAGTATTCTTTTTTTTCTGCATGAAAACTTGTACTACTTGACATAATACTTATTCCTACAAATTTTGACAAACTTGAAATCATGCTTTCTGTTATCGCAGGACCAAAAGCATTGGTGCTAGTGGAATCGGACATCATTGAAACAGGAAATACTAAAACAGTTGGTAACGAAGAAGTTGAAATTTGCCCTTCCGGTGAGTCAGTTGCCAGTTGATCTGGATCTGACTTATACATGTAAAAATAGAGGCCTGCGAAAGTTAATATACACACACAAGCTAAAGCGAAAGTAGCTTTAGAAAATTTTTTCTTAACTAGCTTTCTCTTCTGAGATTGGTCAAGTAATAGGTCGTAAGCATAAAATTCGTTTTGTTTTATCTTTTGGAGCCCAAGATCATTAAATTCATACTTAGTTTTGCCCTTAACATAATCATAAATGACTTTTGAAATAGTGATACCATTAGTTTGGGCCAGGGCTTCAAGTCTAGCTGCAATGTTGACCCCATCGCCTAGCAAGTTATCTTTTTCTTTTACCACGTCACCAGAGTTAATTCCTATACGAAATTCAAGTTTGACCGTAGCTTCATCTGATGCATTGCGTAACTTTATAGCATGTTGAAAGTCTACTGCACACTCTACTGCTGAAACTGCACTTGAAAACTCCGCCAGAAAAGAGTCTCCACCTGTATTAAACAGGCGCCCATCATGCCTTTCAAAAAATCCTGTAAGAATGGCCTCACATTGACGCAAATTATGTATGGTTTCGCTTTCATCTATTTCCATATGTTTGCTATAACCAACAATATCCGTTGCAAAGATGACTGCAATTTTGCGTTCAATTTTTTCCTTAACCATGATTACTCACAAAAATATTTTAACTATTAGATCTTAACCGAAGATAATGGCATCCGTAAAGATACTGTCCAAATGAATCTACCAAACCAACCCTAAAGGTCCGTGGTCCAAGACCCGCCACTCCATAGTCAGTGGGTGCCCCTATGCTTTTCAATCAATCATCCATTGCTATCCAGCTCAGTAAACCCCGAACCTTGATCCATGGACCTTGGACCAGGGTTCATTGATGGGTTGGTGGAATTGATTAGATATATTTTTATTTGTAACTTGATGATCTATATTTAGGATTATTTATTAAGTAATTTAAAGAGGTAATTTTATGAAAAATTATGATGATGAAAGATCCGAAAAACTTCTGAAATTATATTCTGGTGCAATTACTGACATAATGGACTCAATTAGTCCAGATTATAGAAATCAAACACTTCCGAGTGATCTACGTCCACTCACCTCGAACATGAAAGTAGCAGGCCCTGTATACACTGTAAGGGGCAATAAAAGATTTTATGATGATGGTCACGATCCAAGATATAAACAAATGGATATGTTAGACGGAATTTTTCCTGGTAGTATTATTGTAATGGATTCAGGAGATGAAAAATCTGCTGCACATTGGGGTGAACTGATGAGTAAAACTTCAATGGAAAAAGGTTCTAAAGGTGCAATAATTCATGGAGGTATAAGAGATACCAAGGAAATTATAAAACATGAATTTCCTGTCTTCGCCTGTTATCACTCTCCCTTAACTGCAGTTTATAGATATAATATTATAGATTTTAATAATCCTATAATAATTGGAGAGGTTAAAATAAATCCAGGAGATTATGTTTTTGGGGATATAGATGGTGTAATTTGTATTCCAAAAGAAATTATTGATGATGTGATTAACCAAGCTGAAGAGGTAAAAGAAAAAGAAGATATTGTAAGAGAAGAGCTTTCTGCGGGAAAAAATATTAGAGACTTATTTGAAAAATACAAAGTGTTTTAGAATATGAATATCTCAAACATACTCGAAGTAAGATTGAAAATTATTTTTTTTCTTCACCACTTCCGATTCCAAACATATCTTCTATAAAATTATCCCACTTTGTTGATATTAGAATGTAAAATTTATATAAAAGCGAATTAGAAATTTTCATTAAATTATTCCTTTGTAACTATGTTAAATTTAACTAATGAAACGTGTCTTTTATCCATTGGTCTTTATTTAAATACGCTCTTCTTAAAGCCTCTTGATTTATCTGTTCTGCAAGTTTTTTTGATGCATCAATTTCCTTGATTGTTTTAGCATCTTTAAAAATGTTTTTTAACCATTTCTTACAATCGTTTATTTTTTTTGGTTCTGCAATAAATTCTTGTCCTCTTCCAACCACGTTAACACTATCTATACCCCATCTGTTTCTATCTTTATGATAGGTCATACCGCATCCACCATGAACAGGATTTAGCCATTTAGGACACTTCCAAATAGATTTTTTAATTGATGGATCAAAAGTTAAATTTGTTTTATCCGATGCGTTAAATTTACCAAAACCATAATAGCCATCTATACCAAAAAAATTTAACTTTTCACTAGCTAAATATAGAGTGTTATTTGCTTTCCAATATCCAATAGTATGAGGATGAGACATGGAATTTGGTTTTGTTTTTAAATACCAACTTGGATCTTTTCCAAGACGTATAATTTCACCAATTTGTAGCCATCCAAAAAATCTATAATGTCCAGGATCCTCTTTTGAGAAAACAGTCTTTTTGTCAATTGTAACTGTCTCTCTAAACCATCCCCAAAATAAAAAAAGATCACCAATATTTACGTCATTATTTTCTAAATGTGTTTGGGCTGCTCCAACCTGTCCAAACTCTCCGTAATTTAAGTTTGGATCAAAATGACAAGTATCTGTTGGGCTAATTTTTCCATTTGACAACTCTTTTATATCTTTACCCAATCCAAGATGATTGTAGGTTGTAAGGGTATTCTTATTAGAAGGTATAGGAAAGCTAATGAGGTTTCCCCCTCTTTTAATACTTGGCATTCCGCCAGTACTACTGTCAAAACCTTTTCTACTAAATATAATCTTTGTCATAAGTTTAATATAACAATAACTTTAAAAATAATGTGTTTTTTTATCTTTAGGATAAAATAAGACCCATGTTCGGTGACATTCAAAAGATAACAAAAAGCAACCTTTTAAAAGGAATACCCTGGCGTTTTGGTCCTAATTGGCCAGATAAAAGATGTGAAGCCAAAACTAGAAAAGGTACACCTTGTAAACGCCCAGCCAAATTGCCAATGGGTCGATGCAGACTTCATGGAGGTGCAAGCACAGGTCCAAGAACCGAGGAAGGTTTAAAAAGATTAGCAGATTCCAAAACTAAACATGGACACTTTACAAAATTAGAAAGAGAAAAAGCTAAAGCCAGAGCAGAGCAAGGGCGAATAATTCGACGAGAGCTAAAAGAACTTGAAACTTGGTTCATTGACCACGGACATTTGAAAAAGAACTGGCGAAAAGATTGGGGTAAGATTTAAATTAATAATTTACTCACTTCATGTGATGAATGACCGAAGGCTTGCCAATACGTCTTTCTACGCTGTAATCTTTTACATCTTTGCGAATATTTTTTAGTACCCTAGTCCTTCTACTTTTGTCATTTATTCCAGCACAATCCCAAACTTTTAATGTAAGGGTATAATGAGTTTTTTCTTCCATATCCATGAAAGCACGTGCAACCAATAGAAGACGCGCTGTTGGATCTTTGATATTTTGCCTGATCCACCCAAAATAAATCGGACCTTTCAAAAATAACTTGTCACG
>CACNRW010000044.1 GCA_902622875.1 uncultured SAR116 cluster alpha proteobacterium | reverse complement strand
TTAGAAACTGAAAATAGGGTTCCGTGGTCAGGACATATGGCTGGCTACGCTATTACAGATATATATAAAAAAATTAAACTTTCATCTATGACTATTTTATTTGTTAATACCAGAGCACAAGCAGAACTAGTATTTAATAAACTTTGGCAGGAAAATGAAAATAATTTAAAAATTGCTATACATCATGGGAGTTTACAAAAAGAAATTAGAAGAAAAGTTGAAAACTTGATGTCTTTAGGTAAATTAGATTGCGTTGTTGCAACTAGCTCTCTAGATTTAGGAATTGATTGGGGAAAAGTTGATTTAGTAGTCCAAATAGGGTCTCCAAAAGGAATAGCGAGGTTTTTACAGCGAATAGGTAGAAGTAATCATAGATTTGATGAACCATCAAAGGCACTTTTAGTTCCATCTAATCGGTTTGAGTATTTAGAATGTATTTCTACAATAGCTTCAATCAAAGCAAATTTGTTAGATGAAGTTAAAGATAAGGAGGGAAGTCTGGATGTGTTAGCCCAACATATTTTAGGCGTCGCTTGTAGCAATCCATTCCAAATTGATGATTTTTTTCTAGAAATAAAAAAGGCCTGGCCATTTCGAAACTTAAAAAAACAAACATTCTTAGATGTTTTAGAGTTTGTCAGAAATGGAGGATATTCTCTAAAGCATTATGAACAATATGCTAAGATTGGTATTAACAAAAATAATTTTTACGCAATAAAAAATAAAAATATACGAAATAGATACAGGTTAAATGTTGGCACTATAGTTGAATCCTACATGCTTAAAGTAAAGCTAGGTAATAGAACGCTAGGACAAGTAGAGGAGTGGTTTATAGAAGGGCTAAATGAAGGAGATACATTTTTATTTAGTGGTCGAGTTTTAGAATATCAAAGCATCACAAATAATAATATCATTGTAAGATCTACAAATAGTGCACATCCTAAAATACCCTCATATGCTGGTGGTAGATTACCTTTAACATCAGAACTTTCATTTCAAGTTAGGAAGTTAATAAGTAAAAAAGAATATTGGAAACATTTTCCAAATCAAATTAGTGATTGGTTGAAATTACAGAATAAATTTTCAGGGTTACCTTCAGTAGAAGGACTTTTAGTAGAGACTTTTCCTCGCCATATCAAAAATAAAAAAAGATATTTTTTAATTTGTTATACTTTTGAAGGTAGAAATGCCAATCAAACACTTGGTTTTTTAATATCTAAAAAAATGCAGAGAATGGGTTATAAACCTATTAGCTTTGTAGCAACTGACTATGCATTAGCTATATGGTCAATGATCGAAGTTGAAGATATAAATGTCATTCTAAATGAAGACATTATGCTAGACGACTTATATGAGTGGTTGGAGGAAACGCCTCTTTTAAAGAAAAACTTTAGAGATGCTGCCATCATATCTGGCTTAATTGAACGAACTATACCTGGACGAAAAAAAACAGGAAAACAAGTAATGTTTAGTTCTGATCTTATATTTAACGTTTTAAAAAAGCATGAGCCTAATCATATCTTATTACAAGTTGCTAGAAATGACTCATATAGGGGGCTTATCGATTTAGATAGATTAGGTGATTTTTTAAAAAGAATTAAAAATAATATTATTCATAAAAGATTAGATAGGATTTCTCCACTTGCAGTACCATTAGTATTGGAAATAAATAGACAAACTATTGATAAATCAGAGGTTGACGAATATTTTCTTGAAGAATTGGAAAATGAAATATTAACTGAGGTTGGTTTGAATTGAAGACTTTAAATTTTTGTAATCATGGGCTACAGATAAGTAAAGAGGGTGTTTTATTCTGGTTAGAAAAAGAAATAGCAATTGTATCAGACTTACATCTTGAAAAAGGTTCGAGCTATGCATCCTCAGGACAATATATACCTCCATATGATAGTGAAGAGACACTTCTAAAGTTATTAGATATATTAAATAATTATAGAGTTAAAAAAGTAATTTTATTAGGTGACACATTTCATGATAAAGATGCTTTTCTCAGAATGACGTCAAAAGTTAGATTTTTATTTGAAGATTTTACCAAAAAGTATGAGGTTATATTTATTCTTGGAAATCACGAAAATAAAATTAAAATAGAAGGTATTAAATTTCACCAAGAATATATTGTAGATGACATTCATTTTCTTCACGAGGCAATTCAAAAGAATATAAATCAGATTTCAGGTCATTTCCATCCCGTTGCTTCAATAAAAGTAAGCTCAAAAAAAATTACAAGTAAATGTCTAATTCACTCAAATAATCATATAATTTTACCTTCTTTTGGGGAATTTACTGGAGGTTTAAATATAAATGATCCAGTTCTAAAACCATTTATTAGTGAGGACTACAATATTTATTTCTTAACAAAAAAATCTATATATAAATTTTCAAACAAAGAGATTGAGTCTCAATATTAAAACGAATTTGGTATGATTTTTGCATCTCCATTAATTTTTAAAATGGAGTTTAAAATGTATGGGATTAAAGTTTGGTCATCTGACAACAAAAATGACTGGTATTTACTAAGAGATATGCATGATGGTATAGTGCATGTTTGGGATAAAAAAGAAGATGTACAACGCGTTCAACAAAATTTAAAATGTAATAAGTCTGCTATTACTAAAATTATGTCGAGTGTCATTATAGATAGGGCACTAAACAAGCGTAAAGAAATCGAACATTTAAAATATTTTCTCAAATAATAGATAGTATTAATTTAATTTTCTGTTTAGATAAATATTCTTTAGAAGGATAATTATTAGATGTTTATTTTTAGACAGAATATTTTTGGCATTGCAACAATAAGTGCCATAGTCATTTTATCAGTCTTATTAAGTAAATTTCTATCATCAAGTAATTTACTAATTTCGTCTGCCTTCCTATGTATTTTTACCGGATTAATTATAGGTAATTTTTTTTCTATTAATGAAAATACACTCCCTTTTATTAGTTTTTGTTTAAAAAAATTATTAAGAATTGGAATAGCTATCCTTGGTCTTAGTTTAAGTTTAACTGAACTTTTAGATTACGGATCTACTGCAATTATTTTAGTTTTATTAAATATTATAATAGCATTTTTAATAATAATGTTTTTATGTAAAATGTTTAATATACCCAGTAATTTAGGGTATTTAATTACAATGGGCACTTGTATATGCGGTGTAACAGCAGTTATAGCCACTTCTTCAATAATTAAATCTAATAAAGATGAAACTAGTTATGCAGTAGGAATAGTAACTTTATTTGGAATTTTAGCAGTATTTTTTTACCCTTATTTAGCTAATTATTATTTCAATCTATCTCCAGATTTTGCAGGTATATTTTTAGGTACAGCTATACACGACACAGCCCAAGTTAGTGCTGCAAGTGTTATTTATTCTGAATTATACAATACCCAGGAAGCTTTAAATTCGGCAATGACAACAAAGTTATTAAGAAACTCATTTTTGATTATTTTAATTCCACTTATTGCTTATCTCTATAATAGAAATCAAGCAGTTGATGTAAAAAAATCAATTAAAGATTTTTTTCCAATGTTTGTATTTGGATTTATTTTATTATCCATTTTTAGAACTTTTGGTGATCAATTAATCATGGATAGTAATTTGGTTCGTTATTGGGAAACATTTTTATTAATATCTAAACAGATATCGATTTATTGTATTTTATTTGCAATGGTTGCTTTAGGTCTACAAACCAACCTTAAGGGTATGTCATCATTAGGAGCAAAGCCTCTAATAATTGGATTTGCCGCTTCTACAACTGTTGGAGTTGTCAGTATAATGTATCTTCTTTTAATATTACCTATGATACAACATTAATTAATAAGAAATTAATCTTAATTTTTTTATTACAAAAGTAATTATAATAGGAACTATTAGTGTTAATAAACATACAATAATTAATAGAATTCCAAGTTCAGAATAATCTGCAGGAATTTTTATTTCACCTTCCTCGGTCTTTACTTCTCGTGTAATCACAAAAATTTGATTCAAATATTTAGTTCCTAAATTACTAGCTGAAAGTGCTAAATTAGTAAAACTTGCAAGTATTGCGAAAAAGGTTGCTTTGAGGTGACTAGGTGCTGATTGTGCTATCCATGCGAGTATTGGTATCATCGACACCTGACCAAGTGGACTTTCTAAAGCAGTATTAAATATAGCTATAAAGCGCTCATCCACTATTCCGCCAGTTAGTTTAGATGTATATTCATGAAACCCATAATACATTGCAATTGAAGGTAATATAAAAATTGAGCCTGCAACAGAGAGGATAATAATCAGTCTAGACATAGAAGATTTTTCCATGAGAGGTCTCAAAATAAAAATACCAAAAATTGTCAGAAAAGATGCTATTAATCCAAGTAATGATAGAAATTCTTGGTCGAATTTTAATACATCTATTTCAAACCAACTGCCTCCTTGACCAACGCCAGGCATCGCTCTAAACACGAAAATAATAATTGCTGTCCCTAACAGCATTCTTTTTGCTTTTGTATCTAACTCATTAGATAATTTAATGAGTAACAATAATATTATTCCAAATGATCCCACGAAGACAATTTCTTGAGAAAACTGGATCTTAGAAGTACCTATAAATAATGTGAATAAAACAAAAATAATTGAACCGATAATAATTAATAGGTTTGGTTTTGTTAGTTCTGGACTAATAAATACCATTCCCTTTGCCTTAAGGGGAGCAATGCCATTTTTAATAAGAGAATTTAATTTATTTTGTTTGTTTATATAAGCTAGAAAAATTCCTGAAATCGAAATAAGTGGAACAATTAAAGAGTATAAATAAATTTTTCCATATGCATTAATTTTTTCCAACTCAGTCATTTCTGAAGAGTCAGCAAAAACTATTAAATTGAGCATCGATACAAGTAGTGTTCCAAAAATAATTGATACTCTACCAAGAAGTTGCATAGAAATATTCATAGACTTCAGATCTTTAAAATCTATTTCTTCACCATTATCATCTATTTTTGGAACTGCTTCAACCGTCATAGCGTCCGCAACTACGTCTTGTAAAACAAAACCAATCGGAGCTAATAAAGATGAAATAACAAACCATGTTTCAGCGTTTAGTAGTAAAATCATTTCCGATTTATACTGAATAAGACAATACATAATTATGCTACTAGCTGCCATTACTAGGGCTCCTAGTATTACAAGAATTGATTTAAACTTCCAAAGAATGTCAACCAAGTGTCCCAATGGCATTTTTAATACCCAAGGAAGTCCGGCCCAAAAACCTAATCCAGCAAGAAATACTGCCGACAAATCCAAATATTCTTTTACAAAAAAAAGACCAACTATATTTGTAATTCCTGACACACCAGCAGCGAGATAAATCATTAATGGCGGAATAAATGAAAATTTAAAAGACCCAAAAATTTTATTTATAATAGTCATTTTTTAACCAAAAATTTATATCATTTTGAAATGAATTAGTTCATGTTAATAGATGAAAATGTACTAAAATAATAAGGAGATACTAGTACATGTCAAATAATGATATTGACCGTAAAATAGCAGTAATATTTGCCACAGATTTAGTTGGCTATAGCAAACACATGGAAAAAGACGAGAATGCTACATTACGAGGTCTTCGTGAATGTAATAAGATTATAGAAACCATTATTAAAAAACAAAAAGGACGTATTTTTAATACAGGTGGAGACTCTGTTTTTGCAGAGTTTCCAAGTGCTGTTGCTGCAGTTGACACAGCAGTTGAGTTCCAAAACCAGATTAAGATTCGTAATGAGAAAGATACAACAGATATTAAACTAGAATACCGTATTGGTATCAATATGGGTGATGTTGTTAAAGAAGGTGATAATCTCTTGGGTGATGGTGTAAACATTGCCGCGCGATTAGAAGCCCTTGCACAATCTAGTGGTATAACCATATCAAAAAATGTTTATGATTTGGTAGTCAATAAGACTAAATATGATTTTAATGATTTAGGAATACAAAAGGTCAAACAGAACCATTTTCATGCCTTCGATCTTTTATTAGATTCATCACAGAAGAGAAAACTTAAGACCCAATCATCTAACACGAAGTTAATCGCTATGATAGGGGGTGCCATAGCTGCTGTATTCATAGGTTTATTTTTTTCTGGTATTTTAGATACAGAACAAAAACTTGATAGTAGTAAAATAGTTATCTTGCCATTCAAGAGCCTGAGTGAAACAAAAAAGGAAAAATTGCTAGCATTAGGTATATCTCAAGATTTAGGATCAAAGTTAACAAAATCATCTAACTCATTAAATATATTAAATTTAACAAAAGCTCCAAAAGACTTAATGGATGTTTCGAAATCTACTAATGCATCTTATTTAGTAGATGGAAATATCATGCAGATTGATAATATGCTGCGGGTAAAAGTAGATCTAATTGATGGCAAAAATATATCAAATATTTGGTCAGAGACATATGATAGAGATTTAACAGGTAAAAATATATTCAAATTACAAGATGAGATTATTAAACAAATTATAAATGAATTAGTCGGAGCAGGGGCTGTATTGTCAAAGGATATAAATAAAAAAATTGCTTCCTCCAGTACAGACGATATATCAATTTATGAGTGTATAAATTTTGCTAGAAGTGCTGTTATCCCAACTTTAAATCCAAAAGCAATAGAATGTTTACAAAATTCAATAAAAAAAGATCCAAATTATGCTGATGCATGGATATGGCTAGCTGATCGAAAAAGAGCACAACATTCCTCCTTTTCAATGACTGATGAATTCAAATATATGTTAGATGATGCTTCTAAAGAAATTGATCAAGGTTTAATATTAGATCCAGAGCATGCTTTTGGTTATGCTGCAAAATTGCAGATTGAATTCTATAATAATAATTGGGAAGAAATGTTTAATGTTGCTGAAAAAGCTTACAAATTAGCAGGCGACAGACCTCATTTACTTGGTAAAATTGGATTTAGTTTAGCTTTCGGTGGAGAATGTGAGAAAGAGGATGTATTTTCCAGTACTGAAAAATTTCAAATAGTTA
>CACNRW010000043.1 GCA_902622875.1 uncultured SAR116 cluster alpha proteobacterium | reverse complement strand
TTCAATTTCTTCGGTCATATAATTGAGCTCACCAAATAAATATATCTATGTTATGGATATTTAATCCTACTGGTTTTATCTGCAATCTTTCCTAAAACATTATTGTTTTGCTTTACAAGTTTAGATATTTGTTGTGCTTGTATAGCTTGATTAGCTACTATCTGTTTGTATATGGCTTTGTTACTTATCTGCTGAATAGCTTTAGAAATTGTTTTGCTATTAGAACGATTTAACTTAACTAAATTTTCACTAAGTTTTTTATTGTTTTCGATGCTTACTCGAGAATTTTTATTTAGCTCATTTATCAAAGCTTTTGTAATCACCTGCAATTCATCGACAGTATTTTCGTTTGCTTTTTGAACTCTTTTCTCAACCTTTTCAAGCGTCAATACTAGTTTTTCATTAATTGCCAACAAATCTCCTTGTTTTTTAATAGCATTATCTAAATTTTTTAAAGACGCGTTTACACCGTCTACATTTTCTGCAAAAACGACTAATGCTTCCCTACTTGTTTCTGTCATATTTGTAAGTTTGTCTGATGATTGCATAAATAAAAATGCACTTGCCACTATAACAACTAAGCCAGAAATAATGGATGATAAAAATACGACGGTAGTATATTTATGAATTTGTTTCACTTTAGCCTCCAGCAATGCGTGAGCTTTTTTAACTTTATTATATTCTGAGGTTACATCAGTAGCCGCATCAGCCGCATCTAGAGCTAATTTTATACTTTCTTGTACAGCTTCCATTTTAGTATCCATTGTATAAATCCTATAAAATTATTATAATATAAAAACTATAATTCTTTTTCTTTTCTATATGCACATTCTATACCAGTTGTACTAAAAACTTCAATTGCAGGAATAGATTTAGAAATAAAACCAAATTTCTTACAACCCCATGGACGTTCTTTCTTATAAGTGATAAAGAAATAATCACATCCACTACATTTAACTACTTTCTTTTCATTTTTATCATTATTAAACAATGTAGTTCTCTATTTTTTATATTTTTTTTTAAATTCAATTAATGAATATATTAATTCTGCAATTTTAAACCTTAACGACCCCATAATTGCAGTAAATCCAAAAAACCAGTATAGAATTGCTTTTGACAAATCACCCTCTTCTTTGAGCGAACTTGCTTCAAAATGACATAACAGAGCAGACCATATAAACATTACAGTAATAATTATCTGCCCAAAAGTTTTTTTTCTTTTCACTATTTCTCCATTTTCTCATTTAATTTTTTACCATATTCATCAAAACTTAGATCTTCAGGTAGTTCAAATTCAGGATAGTCAGTATCCTCACCTCTTTCGATTTTAAAGATATATGCTAGTACTGAGGCGACGGCTGAATATAGACTTTCAGAAATTTCCTTACCTATTTCTCCAGTAAAATAAAGAGCTCTTGCTAATAAAGGACTTTGAAAAACAGTTACTTGGCTTTCATTAGCTAATTTTATAATTTTTTCGGCTATCATTCCTCTTCCCATAGCTAAAATTGTTGGTGCTCCAGTTTCCCCAACTTCATATTTAATAGCTACAGCAAAATGGGTAGGATTAGTTATTATAGCTGAAGCATCTTTAACGTTATCAAGAGCAGCTGTCTGGGTAGCAGCTCTATTAGAAATTTCATTCTGTAATCTCCTTATTTTTTGTTTAACCTCTGGCGATCCATCAGTGTCTTTATTTTCATCTTTTACTTCCTTTATAGTCATTTTTAATTTTTCGATATGCATATATTTTTGCCAAATGAAATCAAAAATAGCTATAAAACCAAGTGCTATTAATAAAGCTATTGTTAATTGAGGAAAATTATCAAGTAGTCTTGATAAAGCAGTGTAAAGGTTTCGTTCTGATAAGTTTATTATTTCTTTAATATTAAGATGTATTACTCCGAAGGTAATTCCACCTAATAACGCAACTTTAAATAAAGACTTAATTAATTCAACAAGGCCTTTTGATGAAAATATTCTTTTCAAACCTGATAAAAGATTAATTCTGTTTGATTTAAAATGGAAAGCTTTAGGAGCAAAATTAATACCTCCTACAGCCATTTGAGTAAATAAAATTGTAAGTATCAACGGAATGCCTATGATTAGAGTTACATATATTACATACCTAATCAATTTCTCTATTCCTAAAATTGGAGAAAGGTTAATAATAATATTTAAGTCAAATAGAAAAAACATTTTCCAGATTGCTAAAAATTCTTTTACAAAAAATGGTAGCGTTGTAAGTACCATTAAACCCATTATTAAAGTTGTAAATACAAACATTTCTTTTGATGATAATACTTGACCATCCTCAGCTGCTTTATCTAATTTTCTTTGAGACGGTTCTTCGGTTTTATCTTGTGAATTATCTTCTTCAGCCATTTATTAACTGCCATTTTCTGATGAGTGAAGGACTTCGTAAATCAAATTGATAGCTGTTCCAGTCAAGTCTGAAAATGCGTCTGAAATAGGACCTACCCCTACATACAAAAATATAAAAACACTTATCAGAGCTATTGGAAAACCAAAGGAAAAAAGATTTAGAGAAGGAGCAGATCTTGTTATTATACCAATAGAACACTGTATTAATAGTAATCCACCTACAATAGGTAAACTTATTAGGGCAGCTAAGTAAAGCATATTTCCAAAAGTATTAACGGCAATGTCACTTATTTGAGTAAAATTTAAAATTATACCAATTGGTAAATATACATAACTCTCTAATAACATTTTAATTATAAACAAGTGTCCATCTAAAGATAGAAAACAAGAAAATAAAAATAAGGTCAAGACAGTACTCAGAACTAATGTTTGACCACCTGATTGTGGATCAATCATACTAGACATTGAAAGCCCTGCGGTAGAGGCAATCTTTTCACCTGCGACTGCTGCTGCAGAAAATATAATATTTAAAATTAAACCTACAGACAGACCAATACCAATTTCTGATAAAATTAGTATGAATAAACTAAAACCTTGCATGTTTTGAATATCAGGGACTTTAATAACTGGAAATAAAAAAGCAGTAATGCTAATACTCACAATAATTCTTACTTGAAGTGGGATTCCACCTAATGAAAAAAATGGTGCACTTATTAAAAATGACGAAATACGTAAAGATGCTACAAAAAAAATTACTAGATACTGGTATAAGTTAAATAAATTTACTCCCGGTAGGTTTAATTCTGATCCACTCATAATAAATCTCTTTCAAATTTAATTTTGTCCTACACCAGCAACTTGATCAAAAATAAAGTTAAAATAATCAACTAGCCCCATCATGAAAAAATTACCTAGCAATCCTATTCCTAACATTACAACAACAACTTTCGGAACAAAACTTAATGTCATCTCATTGATAGAAGTTGCAGCTTGTATAATTCCTATAAAAAGACCAATACCTAAAGCTAAAGCTAATATTGGGCCAGATACAAGTAAAACTTGGTAAAAAGCCATGCTTAACATATTTATATTTTCATCAAAGTTCATATTTTATCCCGCTGCAAAAGTGCTTACTAAAGAACCAACAGTCATACTCCAACCGTCAACTAAAACAAATAATAATAATTTAAATGGAAGCGCAACTAACATTGGAGAAAGCATCATCATTCCTAGTGACATTAAAATAGACGAAATAACCATATCAATAACTAGAAAAGGTAAGAATAATAAAAAACCTATTTGAAATGCTGTTTTAAGTTCACTTGTCATAAATGCTGGTAAGGCAATTCGAAAGGGTATGTCTGAAACTTTATCAAATTTTTCTAATCCAGCTAATTCTGAAAACATTATAAGATCAGTTTTTCTTGTATTTTTAACCATAAACTTTTTCATTTCTGCACTTGCGGTCTCGAGGGCTTGATCCGCTGGTAGAGTTTTATCCATGTAGGGTAATGCCGCGTTGTCATAAACTTTATTAAACGTTGGAGCCATAATGAAAAAAGTTAAAAATAAAGAGATTGCTATTAAAACTTGATTTGGAGGGGTTTGTTGAGTACCCAAAGCTTGACGAAGGATTGACATAACAATTATAATTCTTGTAAAACTCGTCATCCCTAATACTAATGACGGAAGAACTGTGAGTGCAGTCATTAATAGTAAAATTTGTAAGGGAAATGAGTATTCTGTTGTATCGCCATTTGTAGACACATTTAAGGCAGGAAAACCTGAAGATATTGTTTCACCAAAAGCTTGAACTGGTAATCCACTTATCAAAAAAATAGTAATTAGGAAAGATACGATTTTACAAAAACTTTGGCATTGTTTAAAAATTTCATCACGTTTACTGTAAAAGTAAACCCTTTTAATAGGTTGAGGACAAATTGCTTTACGCATCTCTACCACCCTTTTTATGAGCTGTTAATAAGTCTGAGATATTTACATGTTGTAGAGGTTTAGACTCTTTAGATTTTTCAGGTGGCAAAGTTTTTCGTTGTGAAAAATTTTTGGGAGTTAATTTATCAATATTTATATTTTTTGTATTTTTTTCATTAAGACTATGAATATTAATCTGAGTTAAAGAACCTCTTCCAGACTTATGGCCTACAAAGAAAAAATTTTCTTCTCCTACTTTTAAAATATATGCTAAATAGCCATTTCTGAGTGATAATTGATTTAATACTTCAAGATTATTTTCATTTTTAATGATTTTTTTTAGGGAACCACTTTGTTTCTTAATAAAAAAAGCAACTAAACCTAATACCAATAAGAATAAAATAGTAACTAATGCAGTTGTGAAATCTGGAACTGTTTGTGACATCTTAGCTTTCCTTTATATTTGAGTAAAAGAAGCAAGAAAGATGCCAAATTTAATATTAAAGATAACTTATTGATTTATATAACTATTTTCAATTTATAGTTTGTCAATATTTTGAAAATTAAAGTTTTTGCACCCGATTTTCAGGATTAGTTACTTCTGTAAATCTTATACCAAATCTTTCACCAACCATAACCACTTCACCTTTAGCTATTTTAACACCATTAGCTAATATGTCTAAAGGGTCACCAGCTAATCTTTCTAATTCAACCACAGAACCTTCATTTAGTCTTAAGAGATCTCTAATTTTCAATTCTGTTGAACCTACTTCTACAGTAAGTTTAACTTCAATATTTTCTAAAACTTTTAGATTATCTATACCAGCATTATCTGAATTAGTTTCTTCATTTGTTGATGCTGTTTCATTTTCTGCCATTAATAACTCCTAGTAAATTATAATCTGTTCTTTAAACTAACCGCAACTTGACCATTAGTTTCTCCAATTTCTGCTTTAAATAAGAGCTTGTCATTTACAAAAAAATCAACACCGTCAACTGGTGGAAGATTAATTATATCACCCGCTTTATATTTAACTAAATTTGACAAAGATACTGACGGCTCACTTAAAATAGCTGAAATAGGTAGAGGTACATTTAATACTGACTTTTCTAAGCGCTCTCTCCAACTAGAGTCATCATCAATAACATCAGACTGTACTCTTGAACGTAACAGAGATGCAATTGGTTTCAATGTTTGTAATGGATAAATTATATCAAATGAAGCAGAGTCAATATTAGGTAATTGTACCACAAAAGAACAAATAATAACTGAGTCGGTTGATTCGACTAAAGTAGCAAACTGGGGATTAATTTCCCTTGCTTGATGCCTTATTGTAATAGGCATTAGATCTTTCCAAGCAGTTTGTAAACATCGCCCCATACCTTCTGAAACTATCTCAATTATTCTATCTTCTGTTGCCGTAAACTCTGCTTTGGTAGATGGAAAGTTTGCTAATTTACCACCATAGTAACAGTTTGTTAAAACGCTAATGAAAGAAGGTTCAAGAACAAGTAACATCGACCCCCTTAACTCATCAATCCTACTAGTAGTAAGACTCATGAAACTATTTAGGCCAGCACTATATTCGTCATATGTCTTAACTTCCGGTGGAAATGGGTTAATTTTAGGTTGCATTCTTATCATTGGCAAAAAAATACTTCTCACTAATCTAGCAAATCTCTCATTAATTAGTCTTAAAGCATAATAATCACCAAGAAGTTCTAGATTATCTGATCCAAACGTAAAATCTGTTACTTCTACGTCATTATTTACACCCGAATTAGCAGTAATTTCTCCAGATTGGAGTCCTTCCATAAGTGCAGAAACTTCATCCGATGATAACTTACGAGAGGTGTTTGACATAGTTTTTCAATCCTTCTCTATTGCAGTATGAAAGCAGTAAAATAGACATCTTCTATACCAGGAAACTCATCAAGCGTCTCCAACTTCTTATTAAGCACTACCATTAACCTTTCTGAAAGCTTTTTCTTACCATCACTTCCAGAAATATCTGCTTCTGTAAAATCGCTTATAGTTGATAATATTTCTGAACGAAGGGCTAACTGATGAGAATCTACAACTTCCATGACTTTTTCATCATATTGTGTAGAAACACCAACACTGACTTGTAAAAATTTTCTACTACCCTTTAAGTTTGTTGTGAAATCTCCAGGAAATTCAAAGTAAGTTGTTTCATAACTATCAACTTCCGGAATAGCCTTAACATTCTTCTTTATAATACCATCTTCACCTACTTCTTCACCTTCTTCATCTTTTTCACTTTTTTCTTTTTCTTTTTTTTCAGCTTCTTTACCTTCAATTATTTGATTTACTTCTGCAGAAGGATCGGGTTCCGGTTCTCCACCAAAAATAAAGTAACCTATACCTAAACCAATTACTATTAATAGAAGTCCTGCAACTACAAAAATAATTATTTTTAATAAACCACTCTTTTTTGGTTCTTCTTCAACTTCTTCTGCCATTTCACTCTCACTAAATAGTTGTTAATATTATGCTATCACGTTTATTATATGTCTAGATGAATTGATTTCAGTTTTAGTATCAATTTCGTCTTCACTGGCTTTTTTAGTACTATTTTCAGATTGTAAAGAATTTTTTTTATTTTCATTATTTGAATTTTGATTAGAATTATTTCTTGAATCTAAATGTTTACCATGATTATGTGCTGTAAAATCTAATTCCATACCTTGTTCATTAAAAAGTTTTTGAAGATAAATTTCATTTTGATTTAACGCACTTGTAACAAAACTATTTTCAGTAATAATTTTAACGTTGCCAATACCATTTCTTATATTAACTGATACCTTTAATACACCAAGATTTTTAGGTTTAAGATTAAATTGAATTTCTTCTCCTCCATTTAGAAGAGCTTTTTCTATTCTAGACGCAAGTTTAGATGTCCAACCTTTTTGAGTTAAGTCTAGATTATCAAAAAAGTTTTCAAGAACAGAGTTATAACCACTGTTTGTAAGTGAAGAGTCATTTTGATGAGAAAAATTAGTACCGCTATTATTTCCTTGTATTGATTGTTGAACATTTGAAATTTGATAATTATTCATTTTAATTTCATTTGTTTTATTATTTTTTGAACCTTCGTTGATTTGATTAT
>CACNRW010000042.1 GCA_902622875.1 uncultured SAR116 cluster alpha proteobacterium | reverse complement strand
ATTGACAGATCCAATAATTGAGCTTTTTCATCAAATTCATAAAAGAGATCAAGCAAATAAAATGACTGAAAGTGATGCTAGAAAAATGTTGAATCATCTCACAAGCCCTACATTTGCATCTTCGGTAAATTCACTAATAAAGTCACATTTTGAAATGAGAGATCATTTAATTAAAGAAGAAAATGCTCTTAAAAGAAGTTCATCTCAGAAGAAATTTCTTAATGATAAGATATATGAATCAATTATGGAAATGTATACTGGCTTAGAGTCTGTAGCCAAGAATAATATGCCAAGAATAGAGGGGCTAAACGATTTATCAGATTTAAATAAAATTAACTAAATACTCCTCTCCTGCAATTAAAAATTTAATTGCAGGAGAAAAAACAGAAAATTAACTTAAAACTATGGAGTGTTGTATGAAAAAAATATCAAATTTTTTGACTAACTTTGTGATAAATGATCCCCTAAATATATCTGGCCTGACATTATATCCAATTAATTTTGATCCTATTGTTTTAGATGAAAGTCTATTATTATTGGACGATTGCTTTGATAATAAATTAGTTCAAGTTTTTGAAGTTAGTCAAATTGGTAATGTTGAAAAAATTGGTATTAAAAATAATAGTAATTTTAAAATCTTAATTATAGATGGTGAAGCTATTGTTGGAGCTAAGCAAAATAGAATTGCTCAATCAACTATTATTATTGAACCTAATTCCGAAAAAATAATTCCTGTAAATTGTGTTGAAAAAGGGAGATGGTCTGAAACTAATGATCTAAATTTTTCTAAGAGCGAATTTTCTCTTAGTCCAAAGATGAGAGATAATAAAGCTGCATTACTTAAAGATAAAAATCATCAAGATATTCAAGCTAATATTTGGAACGACATAGATAGACTGTCAGAAAAATACGATAAAAGATCTTCGACAGAAGATCTAGGTGAAGTTCTTTTAAATCTAAATAATATTGATAATAAAATTCTTGATAAAATTGAAGATCAAGCTTGCAACGGTTATTTCGTTATAGGGACACAAAAACCGTTTATAGAAATCTTTTACAATAATGATGTTAGAAAGCATCATATTAGAAAAAATATAAAAAGCTGGATTGCAGATTTGGAAACTAGTTATTTTAATGAAAATAGTAATGATAAATATTTAAGTGAATATTTAAATGCTAGATGGTTAAGTGATACCGCAATAGGAGCCGAAAGTGCATTTAAAAGCGTTGGATCGTCAAATGGGAGATCATACTTATTAAATGGAAAATTAATACATTCATATTATTTTTTTAACTAATATTAAAAAATTTTGGGTCAGAATTTTTTATAAGAAATTCTGATCCATAATATTATCTCTTTCGTCAAAACAAACAAGATGGCTAAAAGACGTAAGGCATAGGGTGACAGGTAATAAAGTGTCTAGTAAAAGAATTTGACCTGTCTAGTAAACTTAAAATATAATCACAGCAGTAAAAAAAACATGAAAGATTGTCTAGTGCTGTCTAGTGGTAAAAATAAATCAAGTGTTTTCAATGGCTTACAAGCCAAGTTAACAGGTTCGAATCCTGTCGCGCTCACCACTTTTCCTAATTTGAATAGTGGTAACAAATACAATGACTTAGCCAACAACTCATTGAAAAAATTGCCTAATTTAAAACACCAATCCCTAAAACGTACCTATTTAATACCTAATACATACTTAAAAAATAGGTCAAAAATACCCCAAAAAAGCATTAAAGTGTCTTGTAAAATTTAAATTTTATTTTAAAGTATGAAAAATTATTTTGCATATTATTGATAATTTATGAATAAATCTGAAATTATATTTGATCACTTTTGTTTTGCACAAGCGGCTTTTGAAAGTTCTAGACACGTTTATCGACGAGAACATGGACCTGGTCAGGTCAGACGTTTATTTAATATCAGTTTTACAGCATTTGAGCTTCGTAGATACATGATGAATTTCTATTTTTCAAAGGGAAGTTTTACTATCTCAGAACTTGTGAAAGTTTCTGATTTTAGCCGACCAACAGTCAGTTCAACAGTTCATGAAGCGTTAAATCTTAAATACTTAGAGAAAATAAAGGGAAACGGAGACTCCCGTAGAAATGACTATCGTCCTACAAAGCCAATGCTTGATGCTTGGCGTAATTATTGTAATGCTCTTTTAGTAAATCCTAAATTTGATCATGCTTTGAGACTCGCCCAAACTGTTATTTTAAGTCGTGAGTCAGAAAGCCAATCTTTAAAAGAAAATATGTAAAAATTTTTACTCTATTTTTATTTATTTATGTGGTTAATTATTAAGTACTTCATTTTCAAATGAACTACTATCGATAATAATGGGATAATCTTTTTGTTAGAATTTAATATACCAACTTTAAAATTTTTATCTTACAGACATGGTCAAATTGCTTATATAGATACTGGTGAGGGACCAACTTTATTTCTTTTTCATGGTATGAATGGTAACAGTAAAAGTTGGACTAATTTATTTCATTCATTAAATTCTTCTTATAGGGTAATTGCTTGGGATGCTCCTAGTTTTGGAAAGTCTGATGTATTTGGTGATAGTATTGAAGATTATAAAAATGCAGCTAAAGCTTTGATTGAAACTCTAAAATTAGAAAATATTATTTTAATTGGACATTCAATGGGTGGATTAATAGCAACTCAATTAGCACATGACGATGATGTTTCTATTTCAGGTTTGATTTTATCTTCTACACATTTAGGTTTTGGATGTCCAAAAGGCGATGCATTAATGGAACGTTACGCTAATAGGCTTGAAACATTTAGTTCAAAGCAGTCTGATATTGATTATGCAATGGAACGTGCTCAACGTAATACGCCTGAGGGCACATCTCAGGCAGTTGTTGAGTTTCTTGCAAATGTTGCATTAGGTATTCGTTTAGAAAGTATTCGTGATGGTGGTCGTATGAGCCAAGAAACTGATAATACAACTATTTGTAATAACCTAAAAGTACCAGTCCTTATTTTATCTGGTGCGAAAGATAATGTAATTTCGACTGAAATGCATGCGTCTCTAATCGCAGCCCTTCCCGGAGCAACTGAAGTCGTCTTCCCCAAAGCGGGCCATGCCTCTTATGCTGAATACCCTGACCAATTTATTTTTCAGGTTACAGAGTTTGCTAAAAAAGTGTGGAATTTAAATGGGGCCGTTTTAACTAAAACTAAAATAAATTGAAAGGGAGAAAAAATCAATAGAGGTAATAAACTCTCAAAAATTTATGATATTTTTAAAAAGTATAATAATGAACGTCTAAGCTATCCTGTTTACGAAGAAGTTTTGTTAAAATACGGTTTTGAATAATAATTTTATATATTTCTTATTCATTTTAATTTTTAAATTTACTTATCTATTAAATATGTCATTTTAAAATTCTATCATTTATACATTTATTAAATTGTTATTATAAAATTTATAGGAAGGATACAAAATGAAGATATTAACTAAGTTAATCGTAACTATGATTTTTGTTAGTATATTTTCTCCTCTATATGCTGCAACTATTAAATGGTCTATGCCGGGAGACTCTCTTACACTAGACCCACATGCGCAAAATGAGGGGCCTACACACATGGTTTCTAGGCAAGTTTATGAAGGACTTGTTACAAGAGCAATTGATATGTCTATTAAGCCTCAATTATCTACTTCATGGAAAACGACTGATCCAGAAACTTGGGTTTTTACATTGCGAAAAGGTGTAAAATTCCAAGATGGAAGCTTACTAAAAGCTAGTGATGTTGAATTTAGTATTAATAGAGCTCTAACTGGAACTTCTGATGTAAAAGAACTGATCAACAGTATTACTTCAGTCAAAGCTTTAAACAATTCAACGATTGAGATTAAAACTAAGGGTCCAAACCCTATTTTACTAAATCAATTAGTCCAAATATTTATAATGTCTGAATCATGGTCAAAGAAAAATGGTTGTGAAACAGCACAAGATTATAATGCCTCTCAGGAAACATTTTGCTCTATAAATGCTATGGGTACAGGGCCTTTTAAAATTACTTTAAGAGAACAAAATACAAGAACTGTCTTTGAGAGAAATGACAACTGGTGGGGTGATCAATCTCAACATAACATAGATAAAATTGAACTGCTGCCAATTAAAAATGATGCTACTCGAGTTGCAGCTCTTCTTTCAGGTGACATCGACTTTACTAATTTTACACCAGCTCAGGATATAAATAGAATTAAAAGCTCTTCAATGCATAAGGTAGTAAGCGCAGCTCAATCTCGAACAATTTTCTTTGGTATGGATCAAGGCGTTGATGAACTGAGGTCGTCGAATGTTAAAGGAAAAAATCCTTTTAAAGATAAAAAAGTGCGACTTGCTTTTTATCATGCTCTAGATATGGATGCTATTAAAAAGAAAATTATGAGAGGTTTGAGTGAGCCAGCTGGTATGATAACTTTTCCAGGTGTTCAGGGTTACACAAAGCAATTAGATAAAAGATTATCATATGACCCTAGTCTTTCTAAAAAACTTTTAGCGGATGCCGGATATCCTAATGGCTTTGAAATTACTTTAGACTGTCCAAATAATCGATATATTAACGATGAAGCAATTTGTGTGGCTGCTGTAGGTATGCTTGCAAAGGTCGGTATAAAGGTAAATTTAGATGCTCAACCAAAAAGTATTCACTTTAAAGACTTAAAAGGTGGTTTAAGTGATTTCTATATGTTGGGCTGGGGTGTTCCGACGTTTGATAGTCATTATGTATATTCATTTCTCTTAAAATCTGATGGAAGTTGGAATAAATCTGGTTTTAAAAATGAAAAGGTTGACGAATTAGTTGGTACTATGTTGACAGAAACAAATCTAGACAAGAGAAATGCTAATATCGCAGAAGCTTGGTCAATCGTTCAAGATAATATGCCCTATTTGCCTCTTCATCACCAAGTAATTTCCTGGGGAACAAAGAGTAATGTTAATATCCCTATTAGAACAAATAACGAGCCACTTTTTCGTTTCGCTAAAGTAAACTAAACAAATAACAATGCCAGTTTTAAACATTAACTGGCATTGTTTCAAAATAAACTATAAATGTTTTAGATGTTTCAATATTTCTTAAAAAGACTTCTGCAGTCTATTCTTGTTATGCTAATTGTGGGATTTGTATCTTTTTCATTATTTAACTTTGTAGGTGATCCTGTCAACAATATGGTTGGTCAAGAAGCTAGTGAAGAAACTAGGGAGGAAATTAGAGAAAAACTTGGATTGAATGATCCTGTTTATACCCAATTTTTCAAATTTGTTGTTAATGCTTCAAATGGAGAGTTTGGGTTGTCGTATGAATTAAGACGTCCAGTTTCACTTTTAATTTCAGAACGATTACCTGCTACACTTGAGTTAGTTTTAGTTTCAGCCTTAATTGCAATTTTTTTTGGTGTATTTTTTGGTGTATATACTGCAATTAATCGTGAAGGTTTAGTTAGTAACTTAATATTAGTTACATCACTGTTCGGTGTTTCTCTTCCAACTTTTGTTATTGGAATTCTATTCATATATTTATTTTCAGTTATTCTTGGAATTTTACCATCTTTTGGTAGAGGAGAAGTAGTCAATCTTGGTTTTTGGTCAACAGGTTTTTTTACTTTGAGTGGGATAAAAGCATTAATACTACCTTCGATTACGTTAAGTTTATTTCAAATGACTTATATAATTAGACTTGTCAGGGCTGAGATGATGGAAATTTTGGAAACTGATTATATCAAATTTGCCAGAGCAAGAGGAATAAATAAAAAAGTTATAAATAATAAGCATGCTCTTAAAAATGGTTTAATACCTGTTATAACTATAACGGGTATAAATGTTGGTACCTTAATAGCATTTTCCATTATTACAGAAACTGTATTTCAATGGCCTGGTATGGGATTATTATTTATAAATGCAGTTCAATTTGTTGATATTCCAATAATGTCAGCTTACTTAATAATGGTTGCATTTTTATTTGTCATGATTAATTTTATAGTTGATATTGCGTATTACTTCATTGATCCAAGAATTAGATTCAAAGAAGAAGAAACAATTAAATGATACGTCAAATTATTAAAAATTTTTTAGATACAGATATTGGATATAGCTTTTCAAAGTCTAAAGTTGCTATAGTTTCTTCAATTATTTTTTTTGCAATTATGTTTACCTCAATATTTGCTGTTGTGATAGCACCTTATAATCCTTTCGACCCCAAGAATGTTTCTTTAATGGATGCTTTTACACCTCCAATATGGACTATTGGTGGAAGTGTGGAATTTATTTTGGGAACTGATCAACAAGGTAGGGATATGTTGTCAACCATAATATATGGTTCACAAATTTCTTTAATAGTTGGATTCGCTTCAATAATTTTTGCTATGATTCTAGGTGTTTTTTTAGGAGTCACTGCTGGTTATTTAGGTGGTCGTTACGAAATAATTGTGATGAGGTTTACTGATGTTCAACTTACTATACCAAGTATTTTGATGGCTCTTTTGGTTGATGGAATAGCAAGAGGGTTTATTAATAAATCACTTCATGATGACATGGCAATATACGTTCTTATTTTAGCTATTGGAATTTCAGAATGGCCACAATTCGCTAGAATTACTAGAGCGGCTACTCTTGTTGAAAAAAATAAAGAATATGTTTTGGCTGGAAGAATAATTGGTCTATCTGATATAGTAATTATGATAAAACATATTCTTCCCAATATTCTACGACCTATCTTAGTTATATCTACTATAGGATTGTCGCAGGCAATTATAACCGAATCTACTCTTAGTTTTTTAGGAGTAGGATTTCCTCCTACAAACCCATCTTTAGGCACATTAATTAGATTTGGAAACAATTTTTTATTTTCAGGAGAATGGTGGATAACTTTCTTTCCTGCAATTTTTCTTGTTGTTCTTGCTTTATCAATCAATTTACTTGGAGATTGGATGAGAGACGCCTTAAATCCAAAACTCAAAGTAAGATGACTTTTTTAAAAATAAATCATCTGGATATTGAATATCAAACTCGAAAAGAAATAATCAATGCGAGTAAGAATGTTTCATTTAATTTAGAAAGAGGTGAAATAATAGGGATAGTTGGAGAATCAGGATCTGGAAAATCTACGGTTGCTAACGCAATAATTAATTTAATAGATAAGCCTGGAAAGATTACTAATGGATCAATTTTATTAGATGAAACAGAATTATGTAATAATGAAGAGGTCGTTAGAACTATTAGAGGAAAAAAAATTGGTTTTATTTTTCAAGATCCACAAACTTCATTAAACCCTCTTTTTACAATAAAAGACCAATTGATCGAAACAATCCAAACACATACAGACCTAAATTATAATAAAGCTTTTGAAAAATCGATACAGTTGTTAACAGAGGTTGGAATAGAAAATCCTGGAAAAAGAATTAATGATTACCCACACCAATTTAGTGGAGGAATGCGTCAACGAGTTGTAATAGCTCTTGCTATAAGTTGTGAACCAGATTTACTAATAGCTGACGAACCAACGACAGCTTTAGATGTCAGTATACAGTTCAAGATACTTAAACTTTTAAAAAAACTTACACTTGATAGAAAACTAGGTGTTTTAATTATTACTCATGATATGGGTGTAATAGCAGAAATCACAGATAAAGTAATCGTCATGAGGTATGGTAAGATTGTTGAGCATGGTGAAACATATAAGGTCTTGTCGCAGCCAGTCTCTATCGAATGTAAAAGTTTAGTAATGTCTGTACCGCCCACAAACAAAAAAATTGATAGATTTAAATTTTTAAGCCCCGATGGTAATCAGATAATTGATACTTCTTTAAAGTTAACAAATAATATAATTAAAAATTG
>CACNRW010000041.1 GCA_902622875.1 uncultured SAR116 cluster alpha proteobacterium | reverse complement strand
CATAATTAATACATGCTTTTGAATTTTTCTAAAAAGAATAAAATAAAAAAAATTATATTAAATTTACAATTTATTAATAAATAAGATTACGCTGTAGTATAATTAGTAATTTTAAGTCTATTTGAAATATTTTTCTTTAAATTTTAAAGCAACTGAAACTAGTAATATTAGTATAGGCACTTCAACAAGAGGACCAATAACAGTTGCGAAAGCCTCTTTTGATGCAAGGCCAAAAGTGGCAATTGAAACTGCAATAGCCAATTCAAAATTATTTGAAGCTGCTGTGAATGATAAAGAAGTAGCCTTTGGATAATTAATATTGGCAAACCTACTGATACTAAAACTAATAAAAAACATAATTAGAAAATATATGACAAGAGGAATTGATATTGTTAAAACATCCAAAGGAAGTTTCAAAATTTCATTACCTTTTAGAGTAAACATAACAATTATTGTAAATAACAGAGCAATTAAAGTTATAGGACTTATTCGTGGAAGAAACTTGTTCTCGTACCATTCTTCGCCATATTTCTTAACTAATAATGATCTTGTTACAAAACCTGCTAAAAATGGAATACCAAGATAAACTAGAACTATTTTAGCAATGTAAAATATTGAAATATCAATAATTTGACCGTCATATCCAAAAATTTCAGGCAAAATTTTTAAAAAAAACCATGCATAAGGCGCAAAGAAGATAATTTGAAAAATTGAATTAAATGCAACCAATCCTGCTACATATTCTGAACTTCCTCTAGCCAACTCATTCCAAACAAGAACCATTGCTATACATCTAGCTAAACCAATTAGTATGACGCCAGTCATGTATTCAGGTTTATCAGAAAGAAAAGTAATAGCTAAAAAAAACATTAATGCAGGGCCTACTATCCAATTTTGAAATAAAGACAAAGCTAAGACTTTCTTATCTTTAAAAACTTCAATTATTTTTTCATATTTAACTTTTGCTAAAGGTGGATACATCATTAAAATAAGCCCTATTGCAATAGGAATATTTGTATTACTGTAAGTTATTGAATCAAGAAATTTAGGCATATTTAGAAAAACATTACCAATAACTATACCTATAATCATTGCAAGAAATATCCATATAGTTAGGTATTTATCTAAAAATGATAGATTTAATTTTTCATATTTTCGTTTCATCTTTTATTTAAGCAACTTCTCGACCACTTGCCCATACTTTTCTAATGATTGGCAAATCATTCTTAATACTTAATCTAACCAAATCTGCTTTTAAACCTTCTTTGATTAAACCCCTATCATTTAACCCTGTAGCCTTACAAGGGTTTGTAGTTACTGCAGCTATACTTTTGGGTAAATTGTTAGATTTTATACCCCACATTATTGCTGCCATCATCAATGATGAAGGCACATAATCAGAACTTAAAATATCAAGAAGGTCTTTATCAATAAGTGATTGAGCTGAAACATTACCTGAATGAGATCCTCCTCTTACTAAATTTGGTGCTCCCATTATTATTTTTATGTTACTGCTTTTACACTTTGTTGCAGCTTCAAGAGTGGTTGGAAACTCAGCTAAATTTATACCTTGTGAACAACTCTCTTCCACATCAGAAATTGTAGTATCATCATGACTAGCCAATACTGCATTTAATCTTTTACTAAATTTTATTGTTTCACTTTTATGTTTTTTACCAAACATTTTTTGAAGATCTTTTAAGTATGAAAAGTGTCTTTCAATTTGTGATTCTGAAAGAGCAAATTTTCCTGATAAATAAACTTTGAACTGTGAAACATCACGAAACTGTCTTTGGCCTGGTGTGTGATCCATAAGACTAACGATTTTTACCTTATCTTGAGCATTGAATTCTTCTAACTCCTGAATTAAATTTTCTGAACATATTTCAGCTCTTAGATGAATAAAATGATCAATCTTAAAAGATTTGTCTTTTGATAAGTTATTGATAGAGGTGGCTGTTTCTCTTGCATATTTGTCATATCTATGCACACCATCTCTGTTAATAGATCCTACTCTTAAAGCATCAAAAACAGTTGTAATACCTGCAGATGCTAATTCTCCATCGTGAGCTGTAAGAGCATTATTTATAGGCCAATTTACACCAGGTCTTGGTTTGAGATGCCTTTCTAAATTATCTGTGTGTAGTTCAACTAAACCTGGAATTAAATAATCTTCATTGCAATCTATAGATCTAGGTATAGAGCTTTTTCCTTTATTGACCCTTTTAATAAACCCATCTTTTAATTGAATACTTCCCAAAAAGACTTCGTCTTCAGTTACAATATTAACATTATTTAAAATGACATCAGACAACATGAAATCCTTAAATATCCATACATATGACTCTAATATTACAGTTTTTTTAAAAGTTAAAATATATTAATTAAATTGAAACAAAACTATAATATGTAAATCTCATGGAAGAATATTATAAAAGATATGCAATATATTATGCACCTTTAGAAAATTCAGAGCTAGATGTGTTTGGTAAATGTTGGTTAGGATGGGATCCTTATAAAGGTTTAGAAACTACTAAGTCAGATCTTTCATGTTCACCCAATTTACAGAAATTTTCTAGATTTGTATTTGCACCAAAACAATATGGATTTCATGGCACAATAAAAGCTCCATTTAGATTAAAGGATGGATATACCTATAATGATCTTGAAAATAAAGTTTGTGAAATATCAAAACAAATACATAGTTTTCATTTAGACGAACTAATTATTAAAAAATTAGGTAATTTCATTGCATTAATTCCTACTAATAATCTCAAAGTAAATGAAGTATCTAATAAATTTGTAGAGGGATTAGATTATTTAAGAGATGAGCTTTCTGAAGATGAATTAAAAAAAAGAAATCCTGAAAAATTAACCCCAAATCAAAAAAAAATGCTCTATAAGTGGGGTTATCCTTACGTATTTAATGAATTCAAATTTCACTTAACTCTTACCAGTAAATTAAATATTGAGGAAATTGATGGCGTGTTTAAATCTCTTCAAAACATTTTAAAACAAGTTAATTTAAGTAAGATAAACTTTAATAATATTTGTATTTTTGGACAAAAGAGTGATGAAAAATTTTATTTTATTAAAAGATTTAAATTTAATAATTTAAAGCATTAATTAAGTTATTTACGCCAGTTTCTAAATCAATGTCATTTTTAACATAGATTGTATCCGAAGGTAATTTTCCAACTTCTCTATTAAGTCTTTTTTTAATATCATCCTTACTTTCTCTATTTCTTGATATAAGACGGCTTTCAATAGCTTTTTTGGAAGCAATAATGCAAATAATCTTTGCATCAGGATAACTTTCCCTAATTTGCTTCAAAGCGAGTCTTGATCCATTAAAAATTACATTAACACCTTTTTTCAATTCATCTTCAATATCTTTTGGAATACCATATGATAAGGAATGTGCTTGCCAGCTTATTGCAAAAAAACCATCTTTAACCTTATTTTGAAAATCAGTATTTGATATAGCGATATGGTCTTCATTATTTTTATCAAGGGTTCTGGTAATATACCTTTTTACAAAGTAAAAATTTTCTAGCTTAGCTTTTATTTCATTTAATAAAGTATCTTTACCTACCCCAGAAGCTCCTACAATCACAAATAAATTGCCATTAGTTTTTTTCATTAATTCATAAATTTTCTAAATTGACTTCTCTTGTAGCAACTTTGTTTCTAGCTGTTTCATCATGAAATATTCCTATTATAGCTGAACCATTTAGCTTAGCTTTTTCTATTAAATCTAATACAACATTTTTATTATTTTGGTCCAGACTTGCGGTTGGTTCATCTAAAAGTAAATACGGATAATTATGAATAAAACCCCTAGCAATATTTACTCTTTGTTGTTCACCTCCTGAGAAAGTTAAGGGAGACAAGTTCCACAAATTTTTTGGAATATTAAGTCTTTCTAATATTTCTTGGGCTTTTTTTAATGCAATTTTTTTTTCACATCCAATCTCAAGCAAGGGTTCTATTACAACATCTATTGTTGGCACTCTAGGTACAACTCTCAAAAATTGACTAACATACCCCAATTTATTCTTTCTTAGTTTTAAAATATCTCTAGGTGATGATTTTCTAATATTGATATCTGAAATAAGAACATCACCTTTACTTATTACATAACTTCCATAGATTAATTTTAATAAAGTAGATTTACCTGTGCCAGAGTTGCCAGTAAGTGCAACAACCTCACCTTTATTAACTCTGAAGTTTATATTTTTAAACACATTTATGTTTGTATCGTTTTGATTATAAAGTTGGAATGATTTGTTTAAATTTTTAATTTGTATCATTTTACACCTGTAATACTGAACTAACTAATAATTGCGAATATTTATGCTGTGGATCATCTAAAACCTGATCACACAAACCAGCTTCTATTACATTTCCATTTTGCATTACAATTATACGATCAGCTAAAAGTCTAACTACTGCAAGATCGTGTGTAACTATTACTGCAGCAATACCAAGTTCTCTTACAAGGTTTCTTAATAAATCCAAGATTTTAGCTTGCACAGATACATCCAAACCTCCAGTAGGTTCATCCATAAAAATCAATCTTGGTCTAGTTACAAGATTTCTTGCAATTTGAAGTCTTTGTTGCATTCCTCCAGAAAAAGTACTTGGCTTATCATCAATTCTGCTAACATCAATTTCAACTTTTTCTAGCCAATTTGCAGCAATTTGTCTAATTTCACCATAATTTCTATGACCAATGGCCATTAATCTTTCACCAATATTTCCTCCTGCGCTTATATTCATTCTGAGACCATCACGAGGATTTTGATGCACAAATGCTAGATCAGATCTTTGAATTAAACGAAGTTTTGGTTCCGAAATTTTTGTAAAATTGAGGATTGTTTTTGATTTGTCGTTTAAGAAAATATCTCCTTCATCAACTTCTAAATTTCCATAAATACAGTTTAATAATGTAGACTTCCCAGAACCTGACTCGCCAACAATTCCAAGGACCTCTCCAGGATTAATATCTAAAGATACATTTTTGCAACCTATATTTTGGCCATAGTATTTAGAAATATTAGAGGCTTGAAATAAGAAATTTTGCTTCATAATTAATCTTCTTTTTTTGAATTTAATTTGGTTTGTTCTTTGCAATAGTCTGTGTCTGAACATATGTATGATCGTTTACCATCATCTGAAACAATAATTTCATCTAAATAACTATCACTGGATCCACATATTGAACATTTGAAATTAGCTTTCATAGCTTCAAAAGGATAGTCTTCAAAATCAAGACTTTTAACATTTGTATAAGGTGGAATAGCATAAATTCGTTGTTCTCTTCCAGCGCCAAAAAGTTGAATAGCTGGACTATTATTCATTTTGGGATTATCAAATTTTGGAATAGGAGAAGGGTCAGTAACATAATTTCCATTTGTTTTTACTGGATATGCATATGCTGTCTCAATATGACCATGTTTTGCAATATCTTCATAAAGTTTTACATACATTAATCCATATTCAGAAAGAGCATGCATTTTTCTAGTTTCTGTCTCTCTTGGTTCTAAGAATCTAAGAGGTTCTGGAATTGGTACTTGATATACTAATATTTGTTTTTCTTTTAATTTTGTTTCAGGAATTCTGTGTCTAGTTTGTATAAGAGATGCATCTGAAGTTTTTTCAGTTACAGCTACATTTGCAGTTTTTTGAAAAAATTTTCTTATTGATACCGCATTTGTAGTATCGTCGGCGCCTTGATCTATTACCTTTAAAATATCTTTGGGTATTAAACAAGCAGATGTTACCTGAATTCCACCAGTACCCCAACCATATGGCATTGGCATTTCTCTTGAGGAAAAAGGTACTTGATAGCCAGGTATACATAATGCTTTCAGAAGAGCTCGTCTTATCATTCTTTTTGTATTTTCATCTAAATAAGCAAAATTATAAATTTGAATATCTAAATTTTCATTTTTACTCATTTCATTCATTTTATTACCTTTTCATATTAACTTTGGCGTCAGCTCTAATTTTTCTAATGAGCTCTAGTTCAGATTGAAAATCAACATAATGTGGTAGTTTTATGTGCTCTAAAAAACCAGTCGCTTGAATGTTGTCGCAATGTGAAATAACAAATTCTTCGTCTTGTGCTGGTGCGCCAGAATAATCTTCACCTAATTCTTTCCATCTTAAAGCTCTATCGATCAAAGCCATTGCTAAAGCTTTTCTTTCAGTCTGTCCGAATACTAAACCATAACCTCTTGTAAACTGTGGAGGTTCAATTTTGGATCCTTGAAATTGATTTACCGTTTCACATTCAGTTAAAATGATCTCAGCAACATTAATCTCAAAATCTAATTCTGGAATATAAAGCTCAATGTCAACTATGCCAATTCTTAGTTCCCCTACAAATGCATGATTTCTTGCATATCCTCTTTGAGTAGAATATGCGAGACCAAGTAAAAAACCCTCATCTCCTCTTGATAATGCTTGTAACCTTGCCGAACGAGATGTTGGATAGCTAATAGGTTCTCGTGTTATATCGATAGGATCAAGATTGTTATCTTTTTCGTTTTGCATTAAATCTTCTTGATTTAAAAAACTTAAAACGTGAGGCATTTTGTTGTCATTATATTTTTTTGTTGGACTAATAGGTGCTTCATTTTCAGCTAGTAATTTAAAGTCCAAAAGCCTATGCGTGTAATCAAAAGTAGGGCCTAATTTTTGTCCACCTGGTATATCTTTAAAAGTTGCTGAAATCCTTCTAAGGCATGTCATATTTGCTGTATTAACTGGTTTGCTGTAACTAAATCTTGTAAGAGTTGTTCTGTAAGCTCTTAACAAAAATATAGCTTCTATCAAATCACCTCTAGACTGTTTTATAGCTAATGCAGCAAGGTCTTTATCATATAAAGAACCTTCAGACATTACTCTATCAACGCCAAGTGTGAGTTGTTCTGATATTTGATCAAGGGTAATATTTGGAATGGATGTATCACCTCTTCTTATTTCTGACATCCAAGAATGAGCGTTATCAATTGCTACTTCCCCACCTTTAACAGCTACATACATCTAATGCTCCGATTTTATGATATTAATTTTTGTTGAACGAGGAATAGATAAAATTTCTAAGTCATTTGTGAAATAGAAATCTAAACCTAAAGGATAAAGATTATTATTTTCGATAAATAATTCAGGATTAGGTAAATCAATATTTAATTTATTTTTTATGCCTGGACCATCAATGTTGCATTTTACTTTTTTATATTTTGTTTCTTCAATTATTAAAGTTGCAGATCTTTCTGGATACTCAGGAACTCCTATTTTGAATTCATTTAATGGCAATAAAGATTTCCATGTACCAATTACAAAATCAGCATTCTTTTTGTTACTAATAATGGCACCAGTGTTAAAAATTAACCAATTCCTTACTTCCTCTGTATTATATTCTTTTGAGAGGTAAACATTACTTTCATTATCACATAACGTAACTAATATTGTCGCTGCTGCATTTGACAATACACTTGGTTTGTTAAGTTTATTTATCTGAAAAGTTCTACCTGGATATGATGTTGCATTTACTAATGATCTAAAAGCAATAGAACTATTTATAGAATTTTCAGAAAAAGGATAATTTTCCATTAATCACTTTCTCCTCTTACAAGAGTAAAAAAATCAACTTTCGTAGCTTCAGCTTTTGAAAGAATTTTGCGTTTATTATCTTTTTTAATTTTTTCTAAAGGAATAATAATATTTTTATTTATTTCTTTAGACATTTTAGTTTGCATAAGAGCATCACATAATGCGCTTATTTCAGCTTTTTTCTTACTTCTTCCTTGAACATAACTATGACCTATTGTTCCACAATTCAATTTTAATGAACATCTAGTTATAGTAACTTCACCAATATTAAATTTATCTCCAGTTACACCCATTCTTCCTTGAGCCATTATGCTTCCAATTTCAGGTGTTCTTAACCATATATAATTTACTCTTATTTTTTTTTGTTCCCAGAGATTTAACAAATCGCTTTGGTTAGATGTTGCTAACAAACTCATCCAAAATTTTCTTTTTTCAATCATTTAAATTACTTCTTTACTATACAACTATACAACTTATAATTATAAAACATTAATTATACAATTATATTTTTATTAAGTTTTTATTACATGAATTCTAAACTCATTTATTATCAAATTTATGAAGCATTAAAAAAAGATGT
>CACNRW010000040.1 GCA_902622875.1 uncultured SAR116 cluster alpha proteobacterium | reverse complement strand
TCATTATGAATTAGAGTAAATTTTGAATTAATTTATTAATAAGAGTTGAAAAGAGAAAATAGACAAAATTAAACATAAGGTCGTCCTTTGGAACAAAGTCTGTCACCGTGGAGTTGTTCAGTAAGTGAATAAAAAATTTGTTTAGTCGTTATATTTACCAATCCTAAAATAACAAATTATTTCTATTAATATATAATTATTTTGATTAAAGTATAAGCATGAAAAATGTACATATCCTTATTTTTACAATCCTCTTTTGTTTAAATTCTTCATTAACTTTTAGCAAAGAAAAAAGAATTTTAAACTGTTTAGAAAAAGACAAAGAATATGCAGAATTTTGGAAAAATTACTATGATCCCGAAGAAGCATATAATTTTGGTGAAAATATCAAAAAACTAGTTAAAGAAAAAAATCTTAAAAGTATATTTGATCTTGTTGAGGGTGAATTAACTTCTGGACCTAGAAAAGAATTTGTTAATAACAAAAATTTCTCTGACATATTTTCAAACAAATGGCGAAAAAGATTACTTGAGAGCAAATCTCCTTGTTCACCAGTTGGATGGCGAGGTTTTATGCTTGATAACGGGTCAATATGGTTCAATAAAAACAAAGATAAAAATAAATGGTATATTTTTTCAATTTTAGGAGCAGAAGAGGAATCAATATCAGAAAAAAAATTGCCTATAGGTTGGAAAGTATCTGAGAAGATAATCCCACCTCAATGTTTTTCTACTCAATGGATGTCTGGTGACAATTATGAAGAATTTGCACAAAAATTCGAAATTAAAAACTATAAAGATTTTTCAAAAAACCCAGGAAAATATTTAGGTGCGAAAATACCTAATCTAGAACCTATTACTGCCTCATGGGCTGATAAAATTTATATAGCAGCATCTCTTAATAAATGTTTAAAAGGTAACCTAACAAATGGGCACATAGGAGTTTCAACAGATATAGATATTAAAATAAGTAAAAAATCTATTAAAACTAAAATCTGCTCATCTAAGTTTTCATGCACTGAATATGCATATAATATATTATCTAAAGTTCCATTAAAAAAATGTAAAAAACTTGCACCCTATATAAATGGAAAATGCGAAGAGTCCTTTTTAATTTCTGTTGGTAATTATGGTGGTGGTTCGATGGGATGGAATATGAGTTATAATATTTATGGATTGTTTTCCATAAATGTTAATAGAAAATTTATAATTCCACTTAAAAATTTTAATAAAAAAAATAATGCTGTTAATTATTTAAAAGGTATTAATTAGTTTTAAGTTTATCTTTTAACTCTGTTATAATTTCTAAAAAATCTATTTGACTAGCAAAGTATGATTGAGGTTTTGAATATATCCCCTAAATGAATCAATCAGTCATTGTGGAATAGATTTAGAACTACTTTTGGTGATGAAAAGTTTAGTGTTGGAAATGGGATATTGTTGATACAAAATTTAGATTGATTATTCGATAAGTATTTAATTTCCCTGAGGATGATGGTGGAACTATATTTTCAAAATATTTAAATGATAATAATGAAAAGGCACTAGGGATTTTACTAAAATGAAATTAAATGTTTTTTTCCAGGATATGAAAAATATTTAAAGAGACATAGAAAGAAATTTTTTGAAAAAAGTGGAATAATTGTTTAATTAAAAAGAAATTCTAAAACTATTCCGTTACATTAGAATAGATTTAACTGGTGATTTAACAAATATAATTATATTTCTTATTTATAATTCATTGTATACTTTGTTGAAGGTCACTTATGATTTTAGAAATGTGGGAGGAGTTATAATGAAATTATTTTATTCTTTTTTTATTTTATTTTTTCTTTCTGGAACAATGGCATTTTCTAAAAATTCAAATGGTTTTGCAAAATGTAGTGAGTTTTTAGAAAGTTTGTCCGAAGGGATGAATGCTTGTGTAGGTTCTAAATGTAAACAAGTTTGGGTTAATACTATTAATCCATCGTTAACTACAAAGCAAAATGATAATGAATTTATAACAAATCTTCAGCAGTTTGAAGTAGAGTTTCATGCTAGAGTAGGACTTGCAGCATTTATAGGTGAAAGAGTAATTAGAAAAAACAATAGTTATGCAAGGACAATCGAAACTGATCCATTTTCATTATTGTTTCAAAAAAAATATTTTTGTATAACAAATAAGGAAAATTTAAAATTTGTTGGATCATTAAAATATTAATATTAAATATAAAAATATCATAAATAAGTTATTTTTTTATATCACCAGCTAAAACTAATCAATCACGGTAGAGTTGTCTTAACTGGTGATTCAACAAACACCGATTGTTCAACTGTTGATTTAACTAATAAGTATATTACCTACCTTTGTTTTACTATTAAACATAGAACAAATTCATTGGTTCATTATCAAAATGACAAGTATTATGAAGAACGAGAACAGACTTATAATCTTATAAAATCACTACATGAAAGTGTTTTAGCTTATAGAAAAATTTCCAAAATATTAGATGGTAAATTTCATAATCATTTAGATAATGTTAAGAAAACAGGTTATAGATCTTTTATAACAACTTTTATGACATAAAAATAATGATATTGAATTAAATGGTAATATAGAATACCAACTAGATCTTGGAGGAAGTCATCCGCTTTTTGAAATAAACGTTAATCAAAAGGTTCATCCACAAATGATTATATTTATAAAATCACAGGATATAGTCAAATAGTAGGAAAGAACCCATTTGAATCTTCATCAAATAAAAGTGACTCACTGAAACTATTTAAATGTTATAAAAAATTGCAATATGTAATAACTTTAGGGCTATATTAAATCATAAGTTAAAAACAGTCGGTAATATTCGAATGATGGTGTAATGACGCAAAAATGTATTTTATTATCATTTTATATTAAAATATTTTAATGGAAAAAATTTCTGAAATTAATTTTTTTTACATTGGGATACAAGAAAAAGAGTCAAAAAAATTTGATTATTATGACTTAATTAAACCTGGTGCGGCTGTGTTATTTGGTGAATATAAAAATTACATCATTTATTATCAAATAAACAAAAAAACACTTCGATCTACTAGTTTTATAGAAATTTCTATTGAAGAAGACTTATTATCTCAAATTACAAAGTTTTTTTTAACAAAATATAATTTACAAGAAGTTTCGTTAGTAGAAGGTCTTTTGAAATGCAGTTATGAAGAAGACGAAGATGGATTGTACGAGTATTGTAAAGAAAAAGGTGGGAGAGTTTTTTTCAAAAACCCTAATAAATTAATTGACTTAGATGCTAAAATTTTTTTAGTAAAGCAAACTGTAAAGGGGGATTTTAATATAAACGAATTTAATTTATTTTTTGATGATAAAATTTTAAGTTTAAAAGAACTTAATTCTGGATATTTTGATTTAAATAATGAGCAAGTAGTTTACTGGAAAAAAACATGAATGAACTTCAAGAAACAATTTATCTAATAATAATTAGCATATTTAAAAATGATTTACTTTCAAAAAAGTCTAAAAAACATGAAGATAATAGTGGTCAAAAAATATAAATAATTCTGCAATTAGATATGGCATATTAAACTATTACAGACAAATGTCTTAATAATTTAATTAAATTAGATTTAATAAATGAGAAAGGTTTATAAAGAGAGAAAAAAGGTTCAAAGTATAAATTCACGTTTGAACACCCAGTTCCTTCAAATATTATATTAGACTTATTGTACTAAAATTATGATAATTAAACTGAACTGAAAGATATTTTGAAAGAAACAGATATTGTAACTATTTTAACTTACGAAGAGGATGCAATAATAAATTAAACTAAATTGACAGGTAAAATGTCTCCAAATTGGCAGATTTTAAAAATAGTAGTTTTGAGAGATTTGTTTCTGCAGGAATAGAGATGCCACATAAGAAATTCCCGTTTATGGTGCATTAGCAAGGTGATATTATAACTAAAAGAAGTTATGATGAGTAATGTAAACGAACAAATTATGAATATAATAAAATCAAAGAACCTTCACTTGATGATTTATCCAATCTAAGTAAAAATTTAATATAGATATTTCTATCATAAGAGAATGCCTTGGATTAAAAGATACTTATGAATTTATAATTGATAAAGATTAGTTAAAATTTTTATCTAAGTTGATACATCAATCAGTAGTAATTTTACATTTACTGTGCCAACACGTGCTTGGTAACTAAATTCTTCAACGCCTTTACCTGAGATTAATTCCCCATTTGTGTCACCATCAGGAGAAGCATCATATTCTGTACCTAGAATTGAATGGTTTATGTATATTCCATTAAAACTCCATTTAGCATCTGGATTATCAAAATCGTCTTGGAACTGAGGTCTTACAGAAATATTAAAAGATGCGTCACATTCAATAATTGCTCTATTATTATCTAACGCTAAATTTAGTATACCATCTTTAAAAATATCAGGAGATAGATTGAAAGAAACATTTTTATATCTGGATTTACTATCTTCTTCAGGAATTAAAAGTTTGATTTGAGGATAAAAGTTTTCGGATGGAAATGTTTCTTTTACAGATGATATGAGGTATTTTTTTTCATCTAACTCAAATTCGTCTGGGATAGATATTTTAAAATTTACTTTTGTTAATTTTGCCATTTAGTTCTCCACTTTTTTTTAAAATATTCATAATTAATTAGACGTTTGTCAATTACTTCTTAATTAAAGTCAGACCGAACCTCTGGCTTCTTTTTCTTAATTATTCTTCTTGAGATTTATTTTTTAAATCTTGAATTATTTCCAAAAGATCAAAGTCTAATTTATCTTCAGATTTAGATTTAGATTTAGATTTAGAGCTTACCCCCTTGCTGAAAAAATCTGTCAAAGTGGAGTGAGTTCAAAGTTACTGTTCTTTCTTAAAATGAAGGTTATTTTTTTTCTAATATTTAATAAATTAAAAATTCAATATTTTAGAAATCAGGTTAAAGGTATTAAGGATTCTGTTAACCTTACTTTGCTTTGGGGAATGATTAATACTTATCCTTGTAGTTGATAGATAACCTTATCCTGAGTCCGCATTTTAAAAACAGTCAGTAACAACGGAAAGGTCTTTAATGCAGACTTACAAGTTAGTTAATTAAAGCAACATTCTTTAATACATCATTACATATCTCACACTTTCTTCTCTTCAAGATGTGCATCAGAACTAACAAGTTTATCTTTCCCGCGATATGAAAATACAAACTTCAATAATATAATTATAAGTCTGTACACAACATATATCGGTTTTAGTATAAAAGAAAATATACATTAGTTTGATCCATTTGTTTTTAACATTAGACTTAAATAACGTTAATTGTATAATGTGTTTATGAATAAATTAAATAAAATGTTAGTCCTTACTTTAATTGTTTTTTTTCAAAGTTCTTGTTCTTCAAATATAGATACTTATTCATTATCTGATTTAAGCAGCAATCAAGATGGCGAAGATATAACGACTACAAAACGGTCATTTACACAATTTCAAGATATACCAATTCCTGATCAATCAACAATGAATGTAGATAAAACTCTTTTATTGGGTGAAAAACAAGATTGGATTGGTAGGTTGTTTTTGAATAGTCCTTTACAACCCGAGGAAGTATTTAATTTTTTTAAATTAAATTTAACTAAATATGGTTGGGAAGAAATTACATCTGTCAGGAGTACAATAAGTGTATTAACATATTCACTTAATGAAAGGATTATGACAATACAAATAGCGCCAGTTTCATATAGTGCTAAAAACTCTAGTACTATCAATATCGTAATGTCTCCTAAAATTAAAAAATAATTTGTTAAATTGAAATAATGTTATGTTTTAATTTTTTATCAACCTAAATCTGTATTCACGAACAATCGGTCACAGTAGAGTAGTTTTAAATGGTGATTTGATAAGATCAAAGGGTAAAATTTTGTTTCTTAATCAATTAATTTAAGAACACAGTTTCCAAAATTCTCTGTCCCTTTTTTAAAACCTAATTCCCTACACTTAGTTTCTGCTGGTTTAGTTCTGTTCAAAACAGAAGTTGAACTAATATTTATTTGTTTGCAAGGTCCAGTCATATTAACTCTTCCAAAACCACCAATAAGACTCAGTTTTGCGTTATTATTAATTCTTAAATGAATAGTTAAACCATTATCTAAAAGAATTTTAGCATTACCTCCAAAATCTTTTTTCATATAAGGAATATCAAAAGAACCCATACCTAATGTTTTATTACTTAATTTCCCAGAATAACCACCATTTTCTTCTACTAAGTAAAGAATTGGAATTTCTCTAATACTAGGATTGAAACCCTTTTGCATATCTAAAATTTGTTTTTTAAACGCTATTAATTCATTACCTTTTAAAAAATTAGACAAACATTGGTCTGCATTTACGTTTCTATTATTAATTTTAAATAATGCTTTACCTGAGTTATCAATTCTAAAACTACATCCACTAATTACAGGACTTAAATATGAGATTTTATCTAATTTGCATTTTTTATGAAATTGAGCATATACAGAGTATGATAACAAAGTGAATATTAGAATTTTTGTTGCAAGTAATTTAAACATTTTTTAAATTCAGTATTATATAAACCGTATTATAATCAAATGTGTTAGTCAAATATTACTATTAGACTTTTATAAACCACCTCAAAACTAAATTCAGACTATTTTTCTAGATACTCTCTTTTTAACTATTATTCTTGAAATTTATTTTTTAACTCTTGAATTATCTCTAAAAGATCAAAATCAACTATATGGTCATATCTATTTTTTGGAATTACCCCTGCCGAAACAATCAATCACTGTGGAATAGATTTAGAACTACTTTTGGTGATGAAAAATTTTACTTTGAGTATGATGTCCTGGTTGAGACAACGCAATTAGGCGTGTTTTGTCTTAATTCCAAAAGAAAACAAAGATTAGAAATAGTTTATGATTCACATATTCAAGGATGGTTCAATAAACGAATTACAAATTACTTTAAATTTTAAAAATCTTAAGACACTTAGAACAAGAAAACAATACACTACAAAATTGATTTGGATGTCTATTCATAAATATAAAAATAGATTTTCTAGAAAATCTGATAGAATATTAAGAATTAAAGAAAGCATAAATGTATCTCTATAATTGGAAAAAATTCATGAATTGATAAAAAAGGTAAACAATGGGACAAGTTTATAAAAAGTTTTTATTAATGATTCGAGTAAGTATTATTTTCATTTTTATTCTTTACTCGTTATGATTAAAAAATGAAAAAAATAGTACTCATAACACTTTTATTATTTATTCAATCATTTCCCTCATTTGGAAACCCAAAAAATCTGGGTATCATTTGTAAATGATTGGAATGTAATTTAAATTAATGTGGCATCATATGTTGAAGAGAAAAAGTATTTTTCTGTGATGGGTTTCTTTTTTCCCAATAAAAGAGTTAAGCGTTATTTCATTTCAAATGTTAATGATAAAATTATTTTATAGAATATGGTTTTAATAAGTTTAGAAGTCATTCAGATTATAATATCAATTCAGACAAATTTGAATGGGTACATTTAAGTGGTGTTACCTATCGCTATATTTATGATAGACAATCACAAATATTGATAAAAAATTTAATCCTACTATAAGTGTCAGTACTAATAGAAAATGCTAACAATATAATAGTTCTAATAAATTTAAAAATAAAATGACTAAAATAGCATTACAATACCAAAGCAGATTTTTTTAAAATAAGAAAAGAGCAGACTGAAATATTTTAGTAAAAGTGATTTAGTATTAATAAGAATTGTTACTAATTGTGTAAAAAAGGATGACTAAGTTATTAGATGGGTTTATTTACTGAGTGATTTGGTTAAAAAATGTTTTTAGCATAAATTTAATTTCTTCGGGTTTTTTTTGAAAATTTTTTCCTTCAAAGAAAAAATCAATACGGTAGGAAAATTTTTTAATTTATAGATCTAAGCATTTTATTATGTTTTATCAGTTCACCTGCTATAGTATAGGAGTTTGGTTCCTTCCCAATTTCGTTTGTTATATAAGTATTAATCATTACATTTTTAAATACTGTACAAGAACCTACTGCTATTTCTGTGATACTTTCCCCATCTAGAAAGCCACTATTTATTGCTTGAAAAGTAATTACAGATTTATCTTTAAACAAAATTTGAGGTTTATTTAAAGTTTTAACATTTAAATTTTTCCCGTATAAATCATTGCCTGTTTTATCTATTGCTTTTTTTGTTATATCTGACAAATTTTTTATTATGTTAGAATTATCAAATATGCTTGACAAAGCATTATTAATATCACTTTGTGAAAAATTATTATCATTATTTAAAAAACCAACATAACCCCATGGATAAAGATTATTTATATCGTAATCACACTTTGCAAAAATAAATTTTGGTTCAGGCAAAAGTGTTTCTGCATTTTTTTTTACTTCTAACAAATGATTAAACATGAAAATTCCTGCTCTTGTTTTGCTAATATTGCAATAACCGCTTGGAATGGA
>CACNRW010000039.1 GCA_902622875.1 uncultured SAR116 cluster alpha proteobacterium | reverse complement strand
ATTTAATGCTATCCAAATTTTCTGGTAATCCTGCGCTAAAATTATATAAAAATCTTAATCCTAAACCTATAGCATAAGATGAAATTTTTTGCTTTTCTGAAAGTAAATTTATTATTTTTTTATCAATTTGTTGTTTATCTTTAGTACCAACATATCTGTGATAAACAACTTTGGCCATCCATACCCTCTCAATATGCGTTAAATCTCTTACAGGTAGTGATAAGATTTTGTTTGCGGCAATATTACCTCTCATATCTGGCTGTTCGTCCCAAGAAATATCTGAAAGATTAGTACTAATTTTAAAAACTCTCTCAAGATCTTTATCTGCAATTTTTTGAAATATAGGGCCGAATAATTTTTTTATTTTAGTTTGTATGCCATTAAATCTTTGGTTTTTTGCAAGTACATTATAGTAAGCAACTTTATCTGGATTGATCCTATTTTCTTTATTTAATTCTGCTATCAATCCATCTCTTATACTTGTTCCACTAATCATAATATTTTTTACATTTGATGATAAAATCAGGTGAGTTATTATCTTTGCTGCAGTTGAAATAGTATCTGTTCTACCAGGAGGTATACCTAATACTTCTTTGTTTTCATCTGACATTTGATCCAAAAGAATTATCCCTTTTTCGATGTTGAATTTTAAACCATGCAATAATGAAAGTGGATAATTATAATTCTTTATATAAGCAGATCCTAAAGCTCTAAAACTTCCACCTGTGCCATACAATGTAAGATCTTCAGATTTCTTCAGCCATTCAACTTTATTAATTTCTTTTCTGATTTCTTCACTAGTAATTTGAGATAAGTGTCCAATATCAATACTTGTTGATTTTATCTTTTTTCCATGTTGAATAAGAATAAGTTCTAAACTTCCTCCTCCTAAATCTGCTATAAGCCCCTTATCAACTTTTATGTTGCTAAGAACTCCTAGACAGGCATAGTCAGCTTCTTCTTTAGCAGATAAGATTTTAATATTATGATTCAAAAGTTTTTCTGCAGGACGTAAAAATTCTTTTGCATTTTTAGCTTTTCTAACAGCCGCAGTTGCTACAATTAATCGATGTTTTACAGACATTGTTTTTATTATATAAGCAAAACGCTTTATAGCTGACAAGGCTTTTGAAATTGATTGACTGGAAATATTTTTGCTCAATGATAGACCCTCACCGAGTTTACAATTTACTCTTTCATTGAATAATGGAAAAGGATATTTCCCATTTTGAGGATATATAACAAGTCTAATAGAATTAGAACCAATATCGATTATTGCTAATTTACCTTTATTTATCTTCCTATAAAAACTTAAAGCTACTTCATTCATACTTATATTTTAGCTAAGCTTCCCTGACCTGATAAACTTGGGTTTTTCATAAAATAAGTATGAGCACAAAATGATTTGTCCTTATTTTCTATTTTGGAGTATTCCCCATATTTATTTAATTGCCAACTATTTTTTGTGTCATTTATTAGAGCAGGTAATACTTGATTTAGGATTTGACTTCGAACTGTTTTATTTTCTAAAGGTATAAAAGCTTCAACTCTATGGTATAAATTACGAGGCATCATATCAGCAGATGCTATATATACTAAATTACTTTCAGACTGAAATTTTCCTTTATTTGCAAAAACATAAATTCTCCCATGTTCAAGAAATCTTCCTATAATTGCAGTTACTGCAATGTTTTCTGACATTCCTTTAACATTAGGGCGTAGGCAGCAAATACCCCTAACCATCAAGTGAATTTTAACCCCTGCATTGGATGCTTCATAGAATTTTTCAATTATTTTTTGGTCTACAATCGCATTACATTTAATCCAAATTCCACTTTCAAAACCATCTTTAGCATTTTGTATTTCATTATCAATTTTCTCAATTAACCAATCATAAGAAGAGTTGGGTGAAATGATCATCTTATTTAATTGTTTTGGTTGAACATGACTGGTAAGAAAATTAAAGACTGATCTAGCATCCTCACAAATATTTTTATCGATAGTGAATAACGAAAAGTCAGTATAAATTTTAGCAGTATGTGGATGATAATTACCAGTTCCACAATGAGCATAAGAAACTAATTTTTTACCCTCTTTTCTTGTTATTAAAGATAATTTTGCATGTACTTTTAAATCAACTAGGCCGTAAGCAACTTGTGCACCAGCTTGTTCTAATATTCTAGCTAGTTGAACATTATTTTCTTCATCAAATCGAGCTTTCAGCTCAATTACTGCAATAACGGATTTTCCTGACTCAGCAGCGGACACCAAAGCTTCTACTATTGGTGAGTCAGGTGTTGTTCTATATAAAGTCTGTCTAATTGTTAAAACATTTTTATCTGTTGCTGCCTGTTGAAGCAAACTTAAAACTACATCAAAACTTTCGTAAGGATGATGAACAATTATTTCTTTATTTTTTATTGCCGAAAAGTAATTTCCTTTAAAGTCTAATATTCTTTGTGGCATTCTGGGTTTGTAAGGTTTGAATATATTTTGTTTGGGTAGATTATTTATTATTTCAGTAAAGTCATTGATCCCAACAAATCCTTGCGCAACATATATATGATCGTCAGGGATATTTAATTCCCTGGTTAAGAGTTTTTGAGCAGATTTAGATAAATCATGAGAAAAAGTTAAAGATACAATACCACCTCTTTTTCTGGCTTTAATTGCAGTTTCAAATTGTCCTATTAAGTCATCTGCTTCATCATCTATTTCAATTTCGGCATCTCTGATAACTCTAAACATGCCTGATTTTAATAATTTATATTCAGGATAAATTAAATGAACAAACTTTGTAACTAAGGTCTCCAGCATAGCATATCTCTGATTTTCACCAGGTAATCTTATAAATCTATCTATATTATCAGGAAGTAAAACTACACAATTTATATTTTTGTTTTTTGTATCTTTCATCTCCATTAATACACATTTGCCTTTATTTTGGATAAATGGAAAAGGGTGTGCAGGGTCTAACGTGGTTGGAGTTAAAAGAGGTAGAATATTTTGTTCATAATATTCTTTAAGCCATTCTAATTCATTTTTAGTCCATTTATTATCAAACAAAATTGAAACATCACAATCTTCCTTTTCATTCAATAAATAATTCAAACATCTTTGCTGTTTATTTTTTAAATCTTTGGAAGCATTAAGTACTGTTTTTAACAATTCATCTGCCCTCATTCCAGTTTCAGGTACTGTATTGAAACCTTGACTTATAAGCTGATGTAGCCCAGCTATTCGAACCATATAAAATTCATCTAAATTTTCTGAAGAAATTGTTACAAATCTAAGTCTTTCACCATAAGGAATTGTCTTATCATATGCTTGTAGTAAAACTCTTTCATTAAAAGATAACCAGCTAATTTCTCTGTCAAAATACCTGTCATTTTGATTATTAATTAATTTTTTTGTGATTTTATTTAAAGACAATCTAACCTCAGAATTTGAGGTTTTGAGTTTCATTTGGCAAATCTAACTTAATCTCATCAATTCAAACCAGATGAATTCTCAAAACTATGTCTTTGTAAATAATGTTTATTTCAATTTTATTACATTAAAAATTTTAAAATATAGGCATAAAGAGTATTTCTAACTTAAAATGGTATCTTGGCATTGGAAACGGAGAGCTAATTGGTATTTAATGAACATCATTAAATAAAATTAACCCGTGAATTAAGACCCATAAAATTAATGTCAACATTACAGCAGCGGATCCGTAATCTTTAGCTCTTTTAGATAAACCGTGATAATCAAATGATATCCTATCAATAGCTGCTTCAACACTAGAATTTAATAGCTCTATAATTAAGACAAGGGAAGTTGTAAAAATCATAAGCAATATTTCAATAGTACTGACTTCGCTGACTAAAATTATAGATAATGAAATTATCACTAATAATATTTCTTGTCTAAAAGCACTTTCTTCTCTCAGAGCAAAAGTTAAACCTGACCAAGAATTTTTAGCTGCATGAATTGCTCTTGTAATCCCAGTATTACCCTTATGAGGGTTGTCTTCAATATTATATGTAGTGTCTTTGTCTCTTATGCTTACTAAATAAGACTCAAATGTTTTACTTGTTAATTCCCATGAAAATGTTTTAGCGTATTCTCTTGGCACTTTTCTTGGTATCAACAAAGCCTTCTTACATGCTTCTTTTAAATTAGAATTCAGAATACCTGCATCTGAGTTACCAATAACATCTAAAGGTCCACTTATTGGGAAAGCTGCAACTGGCAAACCACACGCCATAGCTTCTAATAAAACTAAACCAAATGTGTCAGTTTTGCTTGGGAAAACAAATACATCCGCCTTGTTATAGTAGTATTCTAATTCTTCTTTACTCTTAGCGCCCTGGAAAATAACCTTAGGGTATTTTTTCTTTAATTCTTTCAATGCAGGTCCGTCACCTACAACCCATTTTTCATATGGAAGATCTATTTTTAAAAATTCCTCTAAATTTTTTTCTATAGCTACTCTGCCAACATTCAATAAGATAGGTTTTTTATTTTTTCTTCTTCCTTTTTTTGGTTTAAAAATTTCTAAGTCTACGCCTCTCGCCCAAATTTGAGGGTTACCAATTTTGTATTTTAATAAATCCTTTTTTACTTCTTCAGTTGGCACCATTACCAACTCAGATCTACCATGAAACCACCTTAAGAATGCATAAGTTATTTTAAGGGGAAGTTTTATTCTTGCATGAACATATTCAGGAAACCTTGTGTGATAGGCTGAAGTGAAAGCTAAACCATTTCTAATAGCATATCCACGCGCGGAAAGACCTAAAGGACCTTCAGTAGCAATATGTAAACAATCTGGATTAAATTCTCTGATCATAGATGAAACTCTAGCACCTGGGAAAAGAGATAATTTTATTTCAGGATAAGTTGGACATGGCATTGTTAAAAAACCCTCTGGTGTAATTAATTTTACCTCATGGCCAAATTTTTTTAATTGCTTAGATGTCTCATCTAAAGTTCTTACTACCCCATTGACTTGAGGATACCAAGCGTCTGTTACAACTAAAATTTTCATGCTATTGTTTTAACTTTAGTTAGATCGTTTTGATATAGATGATCGTGACCCAATTCAGCCCAATTAATAATTTCTAACTCTCCATTCTGGTGTTCTACGAGAGCAGTAAGTGATTCAACCCAATCTCCATCATTTGCATAAATTTTATTATCGATCATTTTCAATTCAGATTTATGTATATGCCCGCATACAACCCCATCACATCCACGTCTGGAAGCTTCTCTAACCATAAGAGTTTCAAAAGCGTTAATGATTGAAACTGCCTTTTTAACTTTTAATTTTAAAAACTGTGATAATGACCAATATGGTAAATTCATTAGACGTCTAATTCTATTAAACCATTTGTTTAACCATAGAAGAAAGGTATATGCTGAGTCTCCTATGTAAGCCAACCATCTGGCATGTTGCATTACTTCATCGAAAAGATCGCCATGTATTACCCACAACTTTTCATTCCTAGCCGTTTTATGAAAAGTCTCATTTTTTATCTCAATATCACCAAAAGTAATACCTAGGAAAGTCCTCGCACCTTCATCATGATTACCAGGAATAAATGTAATTTTTGTACCTTTTCTAGCTTTTCTTAGAATTTTTTGAATTACGTCGTTATGTGATTGAGGCCAATACCATCTCTTAGTTAAACTCCATCCATCTATAATATCGCCAACTAAATATAAATAATTACTATCGTTATATCTTAGAAATTCAAGAAGATGTTCGGCCTGTGCACCAGATGAACCTAAATGAATATCAGAGATCCAAATAGCTCTATAATTTTTACTTTTATCTTTATCCATATATAAATAGAGTTAGTTTAATTAAGATCTCCTTATATATTGGATTTATTACAAATTTATTTCTGAAAAATTTTTACAAATTAAGTTAAGTTTACCATCTCTTTTAAGCTTGCATTATTTTTGTTATAATAAAACCCATGTTCGGTGATATTCAAAAGATAACAAAAAGCAACCTTTTAAAAGGCATACCATGGCGTTTTGGGGTTAACTGGCCAGGTAAAAGGTGTGAAGCTAAAACAAGAAAAGGCACACCTTGTCAACGTCCAGCTAAATTACCTGTTGGTCGATGCAGACTTCATGGAGGCGCCAGCACAGGTCCAAGGACCGAGGATGGTTTAAAAAGATTAGCTGCTTCCAAAACTAAACATGGGCGCTTTACAAAATTAGAAAGAGAAAAAGCTAAAGTCAGAGCAGAGCAAGGACGAATAATCCGACGTGAGCTAAAAGAACTTGAAACATGGTTCATTGACAATGGACATTTAAAAAAGAATTGGCGAAAGGATTGGCATTAATAAAATTTAATAATGATTTACACGTCCTATTGATATTTATTTTTCTATTTTAAAATAATAACCAGGAGAAAAAAAAATACTTTTTTTTTTGATAAGACATCTAGGACACCAGGCCGAGCCTATACACCCTCCCAATTTGTTTTTGTATTGCGAGCTTTATCAAATGCTAGTCGGCATTGTTCTAAATCAGGAAGTATATATTTATAATTTCTTTTTTTAGTAGTGCCTCTTTGTCTGTCTATTTCAGGAATAACATTTTTTAAATTCTTTCCAAACGATGACATAGTTTTAGGTCTAGAATTTCCTATTTTTTTGGAGAATAAAATATAATCTTGATATAAATCATAGCACAAGATTGAGTTTTTCCATTCATCCTGATCACTAATTGTAGATCCATCATATAATCGATCTTCCCAAAATTTTTCTACGTCAGAAGACGAAATTGATTTTTGTATAGAAAGAGCATTTGTTTTAGGGAATCTTCTTAAATCTATTCCTTCAAGATCTATATTTTGAAGATCATATAACATTGCTTCATATCCTCCATTATTTAATTCTTCGTTTATAGACTTAAAATAGTTAGAGTTCTGCATCATAGAATCCCCTGGTTCGATAACACAAAAACGTCGTTCCTCTGCTCCTGCAGGAACTACCCAATCGTTATTAGATGAAATAATTATTCTACTAAAATTCGATACAGTAAAAACATCTTTTCCCTTCATTTCAATTGGTATTGACGGTTCTGTAATTAATCCTTTAAGCATTCCTTCAGCCTTTTTGTCGCCACCCCAAACAGCTTCGTCAGCAAAAATCATTAATTTATCTTTTAAATGTGAATTAAAATGGCCAGTTAAGTGACTACCATGAAATAGGTGAAGAAAATGATTGCCAAACAAATATCCAAATCCTCTAGCAAAAATTCCTTTACCTGTCCCTTGTTTACCTTTTAAAACAAGTGCAACACCAGGCCTGTCAGTTGGGTTTTGAATAGCATCTGCCATCCAATGGATTATATAACTTCCTAACTCTTCGTCTGATGCAGCAAGTACATTGTTAATATGGTCTCTAAACTTGTTCCATTTACCCTTTTTAGGGACAACAGCTAGCCCCTGGTAAAGGTTATAAAAATTCTTATGATTTTTTTCTGGATCAAAGATAAGTCCATCATATGTCTTTCTTTTGGATGACGACAGCCAACATTGTGCTAACGATTTATTAGACCCATCTAGGAAAGAATATTTGTTACAATATCTATTTTTGAAATCAGTAAATGTAGAAAAAGTTACTAATTTTCTATTAATGCTGGGATCAAAGTCTTTATTTAGAACAAAGGTCTTGCCCTGAAGCATAACTACTGCATGTTTTTTATTCATTTCTACTAAAGTGTCATCGTCTAGATCTCCAGGCTGATATTTTAAAACTTGCTTTATAATGATACTTAGCTCTCTATTTTCTAAGGGGCCATGAGCAAAGTTTGGATGATCGTTTGCATTTGCTTCAATGTTCTTAATTTTTATTTTTTTACTTATTTCAATATCTTCTATCCCTCTTTTACGTAAAGAGCATCCATATTTAAAAAGATAACTATTACGTCCTTCACTTTTTAAGAGTTTATTAAATGATGTGTTCTCATCCAAATTTTCATCTAGCTGAATTTCATTGGATAATTTAATTAATTGACTTAACGAAACTTTACTTTTTTCAGCGTGGTCTAAAAAAACTCCTAGCTCTAAGTGCTTTTCCAACTGCACGCAAGTTCTGGTAGAATTATTACCAGCAAAATAAGGTAAGTTGATCCAATTTCCAATTTGTTCTGTCTCTCCATTTCTAGGTTTCAACCTTTTTTCCTGTTTAGGGAATATTTCACAATTTGGATAACCTAAATATTTAGCTATTTTACGAAGTGGTTTTTGGATTAATTGTGCTGAAGTGTCTTCTACGAAAAATAGATATAAATGATATCCACCTGACTTGCTCAAGCAAGTAAGAAAAGGGATTTTGCTTTCATTTATTCTTCTTAATAGATCCTCTTGAGGTAAATTATAATCATCTATATCTAAAGCACAAAATACGATATTATGATTGTCATCTTTGATAGGAACCACACCTATTCCTTGTTCACCATAAAGATGTTTTTTATAATGTTCAAAATTAATTTTCTTCCTTACTGTAAGTGCTCTACCCTTCTTTTTTTTATCATTGTTTGATTTGTTTATCTCAAAAGTTCCATAAGCTTTTGTGAAGCCAGTGAATAGATTTTGAAATTTTTCAATAGTCTTATCAGAGAGATTTTCCATTATAAGTCTCCCTTGTTGCTATCTTTATTATTATTTAAAAGCCATTCCTTTACACAAAGCTCATCAAACAGGGGTTCCCTACCAGAAGAATTTAAAGGTTTAGGAAAGTTTCTTTTTCTTATCCAATTCTTTAGTGTGTCTCGACTTACACCTATTTGCTTACATATTTCTTTACGTGGAATTATATTTAAATTGCTCATAGCAAAGCTCCTTATTTGATTAATAAAATATTTTTGAAGCGTCGCTTTGATGAGAACTGGTAGCCTACGTAAACCAGTTTCAGCATAGTTTTATCTTGGACTATGTAACCACACAAATGAACTCTCAATTCATTTGATTTGTTAAATATACCTCAGAGTAATTATGTTAGTAAAGACTACATTTTAATTTTTTTCTTTTTTTTTAAAGTTACTGAAATCATTAAAGACTTTAAACAAAACTACTAATTACAAACTCTATCAACCCATC
>CACNRW010000038.1 GCA_902622875.1 uncultured SAR116 cluster alpha proteobacterium | reverse complement strand
GCGTATTAACTGGTTTTTAGAACGTTTAGACCCCGCGTTGTTAGTACCGTAAAATTACCTTTAATAATAGCATCTTAACTATTTACTATTAATCTAAAAGCTTGACAGATTGTTGTTTCGAGCTATATTCCGTTAACGATTTATAAGTAATTTAATATTCATAAACTTATTATATAAATAAAATAATTTTAATAATCGGAATAGTTAAATGTATGCAGTAGTTAAAACCGGTGGAAAACAATATCGCGTTGAAAAAGAAGATGTGGTTTTAGTTGAAAAATTAAATGCAAATGATGGGGATCAAGTAGTTCTTGATAACGTGCTAATGATTGGTGAAGGTAAAAAAGTTACATTAGGTAACCCTATGATTAATGATGCTGCAGTTATGGCCCAAGTTGTTAGACAAACTCGTGGCCCAAAAATAACTATGATTTATAAAAGAAGAAGAAAAAATAGTCGTAGAAAACAAGGTCACAAACAAGATCTAACTCTTCTCAAGATTATTGATATTGCTGAAAAAGGTGGATCTAAACTTACTCCAAAAAAAGCTGTCACTAAGTCAACAGATTCAAAAGTTAAACCAGTAGTTAACAAGCCGAAAGTAACAGAACCTAAAGTTGAAACTAAAGCTAAAATAGCCACAACCAAGTCACCGGATACAAAAATTACAGCTGAAATTATACCTAAGACATTAGCAACTAAGTCAAAGGAAAAAAAAGAAACAGGTCAAGCCAAAACTAAAGCAGCACCGAAAATTAAAAAATCAACTACTAAAGATAAGTAAAGGAATTATAGATGGCACATAAAAAAGCAGGTGGAAGTTCTAGAAATGGTAGAGATTCTGCTGGTAGAAGACTAGGGGTAAAAAAATTTGGTAGTGAAGTTGTTGTTCCTGGTAATATTATAGTAAGGCAAAGAGGTACAAAGTTTCATCCAGGATTAAATGTTGGTATGGGCAAAGATCATACGATATTTTCTTTGATAGATGGACATGTAAAATTTAAAGAGCATAAGGGTAAAAAGATGTTCGTATCAGTAGAGCCTGTCAAACAAGCTGCTGAATAATTATATTTTATTTTTTTTCAGGAATAGCTTGAAAAGCTATTCCTTTTTTTGTTTTTAAAAACCTTCCCATCTATAATAGTATATATTAGGATTCAATCATGAAATTTTTAGACCAAGCTAAGATATATATAGCTAGTGGACATGGTGGATCTGGGTCAATCTCTTTTAGAAGAGAAGCACATGTACCTTTTGGTGGTCCGGATGGTGGTAATGGTGGACGAGGTGGAGATGTAATAGCCTTATGTTCAGATGGATTAAATACTCTAATTGACTTTCGTTATCAGCAACACTTTAAAGCAAGGCCCGGAGAAGGTGGTAAGGGAAGAGATCGAAGCGGGATTAGCGGTAAAGACGTAATTCTTAGATTACCATTAGGAACACAGATTTTAGACGAAACAAATAATTTTATAATAGCTGACATGACCAAAATTGGGCAAAAAGTAACTCTTGCTAGGGGAGGAGAAGGTGGCAAAGGTAATGCTTTTTTTAAAACTTCTACCAATCAATCCCCAAGAAAATCACAACCAGGTGGAGAATTAGAAGAAAAATGGATTTGGCTTAGATTAAAGTTAATTGCAGATATAGGTTTGATAGGTCTACCAAATGCTGGTAAAAGTACATTTCTGTCTAGAGTTACTGCAGCAAAACCTAAAATAGCTGATTATCCTTTTACTACCTTGCACCCAAACCTTGGCGTTGTACACCTAGATAACAAGGAGTTTGTAATTGCCGATATACCCGGGCTTATTGAAGGAGCACACGAAGGTTCAGGTTTAGGCCATAGATTTTTAGGACATGTGGAACGTTGTAAAGGGTTACTTCATCTTATAGATGTAACAAGTGAGAACATTAAGCGTGATTACTTAACAATAATTAGAGAACTTGAAGCTTACGACACTGGTCTATCTGAGAAAAAACAGATTATAGTTCTTACAAAATGTGATGCTGTAAATGAACAAAAAGTAAACTTCGCTAAGGAACAACTAAAAAAATTAAATGTTCAAAAGGTTTTTGGTATCTCATCTGTTTCAGGAGAAAATATAACAAAACTGGTAAGACAACTTCATTATCTTATAACTTCAATGAACAAAATAGAAGATGATGAAGATGGGTTAGAAAAAGTCTCATCTTGGTCCCCGTAAAGAAGAATAAAAATATGAATAAAAATGATTTAATTCAAAATTCCAAAAGAGTTGTAATAAAGATAGGCTCGGCACTTTTAATTGACAAGGAAAATGGCAATTTAAATAATAAGTGGTTAAACTCTCTTGCCCTTGATATCAACAACCTTCTTAAACTAGAAAAAGAAATTATAATTGTATCTTCAGGCTCTATTGCACTTGGTAAAAAACAGTTGAAATTAAAAGATAATTTATCTCTTGATGAAAAACAAGCTGCAGCTGCCACAGGTCAAATAAGCCTTGCTTACGCCTGGAAAGACATTATGGGGAAGTACGGGCTGAATATAGCCCAAATTTTATTGGCTCCTGACGATACTGAAACCAGACGAAAACACTTAAACGCAAGAGCTACTCTACTAAAACTTCTCGAGCTTAATGTAATACCTGTAATTAATGAAAATGATACAGTTTCTACTGAAGAGATAAGATTTGGAGATAACGATAGACTGGCAGCAAGAGTGGCGCAAATGTGTAGCGCAGATCTTCTTATTTTACTTTCTGATATTAATGGTCTTTATTCTTCGGACCCAAATATTAATAAAAATTCAGTTTTTATTGATGAAATTACAGAAATTACTAAAGACATTGAATTTATGGCCGGGCCTACTAGCACTAGCTTTTCTTCAGGAGGCATGGTTACAAAGATAGAAGCCGCTAAAATTTCAACTAAGGCCGGATGTAATATGATTATTTGTGATGGACGTCCTATAAGTCCATTGTTAAAGTTAAATCAGCAAGAGGCTAAGTTTAGTTGGTTTAAAGCTAACGAAAAACCACTAAACTCAAGGAAACAATGGATATCTGGAGCTCTTCAAGTAAAAGGAAAAATTACAATAGATCAAGGTGCATCAGAAGCCATTAAAAAAGGTTTTTCTATTTTATCAGCAGGCATTATTAAAACTGAAGGTAATTATGAAAAAGGTGACTTAATTCAGATAATTGATGAAAATGAAACCTTTGTTGGAAAAGGTTTAACTCACTTTAATAATTCTGAAGTTGAATTAATTAAAGGTTCTAAGAGTAATAATATTGAAACTATATTAGGTTATAGAGGTAAAGATGAAGTCGTTCATAGAGATGATCTAGTATTTGAAAAGAAATAAGAGTTAGATATGAATAATAACATTTTTGAATATGTAAAAGTTATAAACCAAAAATCTAAAACCGCTTTTGATAATATTTCAAGAAGTAGTTCTAAAGATCGAAATTTAGCTATTTTAAATACCTCTCTAATTATAAAACAAAAACAAAAAGAGATTCTACAAGCAAATAAAATTGATATAAGAAATGCCAAGCAAAAAAATCTTACTGACGCATTTGTAGATAGATTATTTCTAAACGATAAAAGAATTAACGACATTATTAACGGCTTAAAAAAAATTGCTGAAATGGATGATCCCATTGGAATTGAATTGTCAAGGTGGAAACAGCCAAATGGCCTTGATATTTCAAGGATTTCAGTTCCACTCGGTATTATTGGTATCATATATGAATCTAGACCAAATGTAACTATTGATTCAGGAAGTCTATGTATAAAATCTGGTAACACAGTGATACTAAGAGGAGGCTCAGATTCTATCAACTCTTCAAAAATCTTAACTTCATGTCTCCAAGAGGGATTAATGAGTGCTAATTTACCTGCTGATGCAGTTCAGATGATAGACAATACAGATAGAGAAGCTGTTACAGCAATGCTCAGATCTACAGGTCAAATTGATGTTATTATTCCTCGAGGTGGTAAGTCTCTTGTTAATAAAGTTCAACAAGAGGCTAAAGTTCCAGTCTTTGCTCATCTAGAAGGTATTTGTCATTTGTATATTGATAAGGACGCAGACGTAGAAAAAGCAATTAAGATTGTAATTAATTCAAAAATGAGAAGAACTGGTATTTGCGGGGCTTTAGAAACATTACTTATTGATAAAGAAATTAGCAATAAAGTAGTACCTGTTTTAGTTGAAAAATTAATGGAATCTGGATGTCATATTAAGGGAGACTATGAAACAAAAGCTATAGCAGATGAGATTGAATTGGCATCAGAAGTTGATTGGGAAACAGAGTATCTTGAAGCAATTTTATCTATTAAAATTGTTAATGGAGTATCTGGAGCTATTAATCACATCAATAATTATTCTTCAAATCATACCGAATCAATTGTTACAGAAAATAAAATTACTGCTGAAAGTTTTCTATCTTCAGTGGATAGTGCGATTGTAATGCATAATGCTTCAACTCAATTTGCAGATGGTGGAGAATTTGGTATGGGAGCTGAAATAGGAATTTCAACTGGTAGAATACATGCTAGAGGACCTGTAGGAGCTTCTCAATTAACAAGCTTTAAATATATTGTAAGAGGCAAAGATCAAATTCGTGATTGAAAATGTAAAAGTTAGTTTCAAAAATAATACACCTAAGTGCTTTTCTTATAAAAGAAAAAGAAAAGTAGGAATTTTAGGTGGATCCTTTAATCCAGCTCATGAGGGTCATATCCATATTAGTAACACTGCAAGAGCCTCTCTTGGTATTGACGAAGTTTGGTGGCTAGTTGCACCTCAAAATAGATTAAAATCTAGCACAGAGATGGAGAGTTTTGACAAAAGACTAAGTTATGCTAGGTTATTTACAAACAGATTATCCTATATTAAAGTTTTGGATATAGAGGAAAAAAATAAGCTTTATGCTTCTTATATGACAATTAATTTTTTAAATATTAAATCCCAAAGAGTTAAATTTATCTGGTTAATGGGTAGTGATATTCTAGATAATTTTAATAAATGGCTTTATCCAACTTCAATTGCAAAAAATATGTATGTTGCTGTAATCTCTCGACCTAATTTTTCCAGCTCTTTTCTCAATACTAGACAAACAACCAAGCTCGGTAAGAGACTAAAAACTTCAAAAAGTAAAACTATCTTTATTAAAAAAAAACCAGTCTGGGTCTTTTTAAAAAACAAACTATTATCAATATCATCTTCTGAAATAAGAAAATTACCTCATTTTAATAAAGCGGAATTTCAAAAATGAAAAAAATGATACCCCTATCTTCTAAACAATTACTAAAATTTACATTAGAATCATTAGATAAAGATAAAGGGATAGACATTGTCAGTATTGATCTAATTGGAAGAAGTAGTATTGCTGATTACATGATTGTAGTTAGTGGAAATACTGTAAGGCAAGTAACAGCAATGGCAAATAATTTAATAAAAAAGTATAAGGAAATGGGACTTCGTCTTCCATCTCCTGAAGGAATGTCAAATGGTGATTGGGTATTAATTGATGCTAAAGATATACTTATTCATATTTTTCGTCCTGAAGTTAGAGATTTTTATAGTTTAGAAAAAATGTGGGTAAAAAAACAAGAAGAAGTCTCACCGGATGCATTAAAGAAATAATGATGAAATACATTATTTCAACTATTGGTAAAACTAAAAATAGTGACGAAGATATAATTACTAACAGATATCTTAAAAGAATTAAAAATGTTGAATTGAAACAATACGAAGTCAAAATTAAAAGCCCAGAAAAAAAAAGAGAAAAAGAAGCATTAAAGTTAATTAATGCAACACCCAAAAATGGTAAATTAATATTACTAGACGAAAAAGGTGAAAATATATCTAGTACTGATCTAGCCAAAATAATATTAAATTGGAGAGATAATAATATTACAAATATAAACTTTGCTATTGGTGGAGCATTTGGAAATGGTGAAAAAATAAAAAAAGCTGCTGATAGAGTAATTGCTTTTGGCCAACTTACTTGGCCACATCAAATGGTAAAAATAATGATTGCTGAACAAATTTATAGAATAGAAACTATAATTCAAGGACACCCTTATCATAAATGATTTTTTAAAAGTGATTATAGTTGAAGAATGATAATAAAAATAGACCTGTTGTATTATGTATAATGGATGGATGGGGAATTGATAAGGTTTCTGATTTTAATGCTGTAACATTAGCAAAAACACCTAACGTGAATTATTTATCAAAAAAATATCCATATTCCACCCTTGACGCATCTGGAGAACATGTTGGGCTACCTCCTGGGCAAGTTGGAAATTCTGAGGTTGGTCACATGAACCTTGGTTCTGGGAGAGTTGTTTTGCAGACCCTCCCAAAAATTAACAAAGCTTTTGCTAATAATAAAATAAGCAAAAATGAAAATTTTCAAAATTTTTTATCAAAACATAAAAAAAATAAAACTGTTCATCTGTTAGGTTTGTGTAGTGATGGTGGAGTTCACTCTCACTCAGATCATATTATTGCAATGTCCAAATTATTGGCTGAAAATAACGTTAGAACTGTAATTCATATATTTTCAGATGGAAGAGATACTTCTCCTAAACAACTAGGTCAGCAAATAAAAAAATTTGAATCATCTCTACCAGATGATATTCAGATCGCTACCCTTATTGGAAGATATTATGCAATGGATAGAGATAATAGATGGGATAGAGTAAAAAAGTCTTTTGACCTTATTGCATATGCCAAACATAAAAGAAAAGTACCTAGTATTTCAGTAGCAATTAAAGAAGCTTATGAAAATAACGAAACCGATGAATTTATTTCACCTACACTAATTGCTGATTATAAAGGAATACAAGAAGGTGATAGTCTGCTTATGATTAATTTTAGAGCTGACCGGGTAAGAGAACTGTTAACAGCATTCTTAGACCCTAATTTTAAAAACTTTAAAAAGGATATCAAAACTCCCAAATTATTAAATTGTCTTGGTATGTCAGAGTATTCAAAAAAAATTTCAAATTACATGAGTAGTATTTTTGTAAAAGAAAAAATTGAAGACACACTTGGTGAAGTTATTGCAAAAGCAAATTTAAAACAACTTAGGATAGCAGAAACAGAAAAATATCCTCATGTAACATATTTTTTTAATGGTGGAAATGAAACTGTCAGTAAAGGTGAGACTAGGATTATGATCCCATCACCCAAAGTTTCTACCTATGATTTAAAACCAGAAATGTCTGCAAAAGAAGTTGAAAATGAGTTAACAAACGCAATCCAAAAAAAAGTCTATGATCTAATAATTATTAATTTTGCCAATCCTGATATGGTTGGTCATACTGGTGATTTGAAAGCAGCAATCAAAGCTGTTGAAACAGTAGACAATGCAGTTGGGAAAATAAAAAACGCATTAGATAAAACTAATGGTATTATGCTGTTGACGGCTGATCACGGAAATTGTGAAATAATGAAAAACTTAGAAACAAAATTACCACATACCTCCCATACTTGTAACAAAGTCCCATTAATACTTATCTGTAATAATAACCATTTTAAATTAAAAAATGGGAAGCTGGCTGATATCGCTCCAACAATTCTAGATCTTATGTCCCTTCAAACACCAAAAACTATGAATGGCTCGTCTTTATTGGTTAAATAAGTACTCATAAAATAAAATTTCTATAGTAGCTACCCTAAATATATTCTATATTAATTATTAAGAACATACATTGAGTATAAAGGTAAAATAAAAATGATTGCAAAAATCTCTTCTAGTAGTAAGAAATTATTTTTACTATTGTTTTTATTTCTAAATTTTTCCTTTATTCCATTAAAATTGGTTAAAGCAGAAAATAGACAAGAAACTTATAAGCAACTTAATCTTTTTGGTGATGTTTTTCAAAGAGTTCAAGAACAATATGTTGAAGAAGTTACTGATAAACAGCTAATCGAATCTGCTATTTCAGGGATGTTGCAATCCCTTGATCCACACTCATCATATTTAAGTCCTGAATCTTATAAAGATATGCAAGTTAAAACCAAGGGTACTTTTGGTGGTTTAGGAATAGAAATTACTATGGAAGATGGTGTTGTTAAAGTTGTGTCACCTATAGACGACACCCCTGCAGCAAACGCGGGTATGAAATCTGGTGATTTAATAATTGGTATTAATGGTGAATCAATTAGAGGCCTATCCATAAATGACGCTGTGTCGCAACTTCGTGGACCGATTGGGAGCAAAGTTATAATAACAGTCGTACGTGATAAAGAAGACCCTTTTGAGATTGAAATAGTAAGAGACGTAATTAAAATTAGATCTGTGAGACATAACGTTATTAAAAACATAGCATATGTACGTTTAACTACTTTTTCAGATACAACTACCTCTGGTATGGAAAAGTCTATAAATGAAATAAAAAAAGAAACCGGAGACAAATTTCAAGGTCTTATATTAGACTTAAGAAATAACCCTGGAGGGCTTCTAAATCAATCAATATCAGTTACTGACTCTTTTCTTAATCAAGGAGAAATTGTCTCCACACAAGGTAGAAAGAATGATGATACTTCAAGAGTATTTGCTAAGAAGGGAGATGTTATAGATGGTAAACCAATGATAGTTTTAATAAATAGTGGTTCTGCTTCTGCAAGTGAAATTGTTGCAGGAGCCCTTAAAGACCATTCAAGGGCTATAATAGTAGGAACAAGAAGTTTTGGTAAAGGATCAGTTCAATCTATAATTCCACTAGCAGGAAACGGCGCTATGAGACTCACAACAGCAAGATATTACACTCCTAGCGGTATTTCTATTCAAGCTAAAGGTATTGAGCCCGATATTATTGTTGAAGCAGGAATAACAGAAACAACAAACAAAAATTTAGAAAACAGACGAGAAGAAAATTTAAGAGGCGCATTAGATAATAAAGATAAGTCCGATGAAAAGATAAAAGAAAATGTAACAGAATTAAGTCCTATGGAAAAACTTCTTCAAGACAACCAGATTTCTAGAGCAGTTGATCTTATAAGAGGTATTAATCTTTTTAGTAAAAATGTTAAAAATACTTCAACAGCTTCAATAAATAAGAAATCAATTTTTAATAAAGAGAGTAACGCTAAAAATTGAGCATAAATAAAAATAATATCCCGCTATTAGAACGTCCTTATCGATCATGTGTTGGACTTATGGTTTTCAATAAAGATGGAAACGTTTTCTGTGGTCAGCGTCTTGATAATAAAGCCGAGGCTTGGCAGTTGCCTCAGGGGGGAATAGATGAAGGTGAACTTCCAATAGAAGCCGGCTTTAGAGAATTAAGAGAAGAAACTAGTATAAGCAACGTAGAATTTGTAAGTGAATATCCAGAATGGTTAAATTACGACATTCCCTTACCGTTAGCGGATAATTTATGGGAAGGTAAATATAGAGGACAAACACAAAGATGGCTTT
>CACNRW010000037.1 GCA_902622875.1 uncultured SAR116 cluster alpha proteobacterium | reverse complement strand
ATTCCTAAAACAACAATTATTAGATCAGAGTATAGAAAAGCATCAAAGATAGAAGCTGATAATTTAAAAATAAATTCAAAAGATGAGATTCTTTTAATAGAAACAACTGGTAAAATTAATAATATTCCAACTATTATAACTAAAAGAATAATTCCAAATAAAAGGTTTCCCAGTTTTCTAGAAATATTTCAAAAAGAATTATCTGTCACACACACACTAAAGTTATTGGGTGTAAATGATTTTGTTAGGTCAAACACTAATATAATCGCAGAGCTAGCTGATAGTATTCAAGCAAATTTACTTAATTGTAAAATTAATAGCCCACTTCTTAAAACAACATATGTGAATCAAGATTTAAATTGTATCCCAATAGAGTTCAGTCAGACATGGTTTGTTGGCGAAAGAATTCAATTAACATTAGAAGATTAAACTTTTGATATTTGTAATATAAAATTAATAAAATTAAGATAAGTAAAATATATGAATCAAATACAATCAAATCAATTTTCAGGATATATTTTACAGGGATCTAAATTTTTGCATGGTAATAAAATGCAATCAGGAATTATAACAATTGAAGACAAATTTATTTCTTCAATTGAAGTTAATAAAGCTAATCAATATATCAAAAAAAATTATCCAGTCATAGATTTGACGGGTTTTTGGGTATTGCCTGGAATAATAGACTTACATGGAGATGGATTTGAAAGACAGTTATTTCCAAGACCAGGCGTAAATTTTGATATGAATGACACTCTTAAAATTGTTGACAAAGAACTTTCCATTAATGGCATTACCACGGCTTACCTAGCATGTAGTTATAGCTGGGAAGGTAGAATAAGAAGTCCTGAGTACGCTAAAATTTTTTTAAAAAATCTCAATAAATACAGACCTTCTATGATAACGAATATAAATGTTCAGGTAAGATACGAAACTCATCTTGTAGAAAAAGTTCAAGAACTTATTGACTTAATTACGGAATACGAACTCAATTATGTGGTATTCAACAACCATATACCTGATGCCTTAGAAAAAATTCAAAACAAACCATCAGCATTTGCAACATGGGCTAATAAAATGTCTATGGAAAAAAGCGAACTTGCAAATATTGTGAATTATCGATTAACAAAAGAAAATGAAGTAAGTGATAGCTTAAAAACATTAAGCAATTTTATGAAATCTAATAATATTAAATTTGGTTCGCATGATGATGAAAGCATTGAAGATAGAAAATGGTTTAGAAGTTTTGGTGCTAATATTTGTGAATTTCCAACAAGTATTTTAGCTGCTAAAGAAGCATACTTTCATAATGAAAATGTAATAATGGGTGCGCCTAATTTAGTAAGAGGTGGTTCACATAATGGAAATATATCTACCTTAGAATTATTAAAACTAGGATACTGTAGTATTTTAGTATCAGATTATTATTATCCATCACTACTTCAGTCAATTTGGTATTTGTTAGATCATAAGATTTGTTCTATTGAAAATGCATGGGCATTAATATCAGAAAATCCTGCGAAGGCACTAAATATTGACAAAAGAGGAGCTATAAAAGTAAATAATTACGCAGATTTAGTAATTATAAACCCAAAAACAAGAGAGATAGAAGCAACAATATGTAATGGAGAGATTGCAGGTGTTTGTAAAAGCGTTGCTGACAGATTTATTAAATCATCTAACGCAGTATCCTAATCTATTTATATTTTGATATAAAATCCTCAACACTTAAAGTTCTAAAGTCGTCTAAGGAAGATCCTATTTTCTCATGAGACCAATTCCACCATTGAATTTGAGATAATTGAATTGAAACTTTTTCTGAAAATCTTCTTCTTATAATCTTAGCAGGATTTCCTGCTACAATAGTATAACTTTCTACATCTTTGGTAACAACAGAACCAGCTCCAATTATAGCACCATCTCCAACTATAATGTCAGGTTTAACAATAGCAGCATGACCTATCCATGTATCATTGCCAATTATAGTTTTTCTGGAATATCGATTTTTAAAAAAATCTTTGTCATGTTCTTTGTCTTCCCAATAGTCAGTTGATCTATATAAAAAATGATGAAGACTTGCTTTTTCCATTGGATGGTCCGTTGGACCTATTCTAACAGAGCTTGCAATATTAGAAAATTTTTTTATGTCTGTATTGGCTATATCACAAAATCTTGTACAATAAGAATAATCACCGAAATTAGAATTTGAAATAATAGAATATTCACCTATTTCAACAAATGAACCAAAATCACTGTCTACAATTTGACAATCTGAATGAATTAAAGGCTTGTTTTTATCGAGTTTTTTCATGTGACTAAAAACGTGCTAAAAAAATAAAAATATTGAGATATGTTAACTCTAGTATCTTCAATCGTTACTCCTATCTTTAAAAAATTTCATCTAACCAGTAAGGATTAGACCAGGCATATTTACCATACTCGTTTAATACTGTTACTCTAAAAAAATTTGTATCAAGCTTATTTAAATCAAATTTGGCACTTGTAATGTTGTAACCATTTTTGGAAAGGGAGGTATTAGAAGAGCCTGAAATAATTATGTGTGAAGCTGGACTACATTGTATTAAGAGTTCATTATCATCAAGTTCTACATTATGTATTGCTATCCCTGTAGAAGAGTAATAATTGCCCTTTTTAAGGGAATATAAAATATCTTGTATAGACAGGTTTCTGCATTTTACGAATACCCAACCTCCTAAAGCATCTTCTTTATGAAAATGCGAATCGTCAGATGCAGTTAGTAAAATTTTTTTATTATTATTTAGTAGGAAGTCAGCTGTAGCTATTCCACTACCTCTATTTGAGCTAATTGTTGCGGCGTGATTATAGATTTCAACTGCGTGAGCATTACTTACTTTAATGGCCTCATCAGACGATAATGAATACCACTCTGGATGAGCTATTGTTACAAATGCTCCAGTCTCTATGATTCTATTAAGTAGTTCATCTACTGTTTCATTATCAGATGCAATTTTGAAATCTAAAGGCAAACCGTTAGCAACAAGGTGCCACAAGCCAGCTCTGTCGAACTTTTTTCCTTTTACATGAATTTCAGCGCTTGGAATTGTAATGAAATCTTTAAAATTAAAATCAGAAACATCATTTACACTTTCTGCAGCAAATCTCTTGTCATGCCATAAATGATCAGAAAGACATGTAAAATTATAGCTATATGATTTGTAAAACTCAATCACATTTTTTGGTTTAAGCAGTCCGTCAGAGTAATCGCTATGTCCATGCAAATTGCCTTTGTAAAATTTTCCACATTTATCAAATGGTTTTAATTTCATACTATCCCCTTTTTTAGAAGATCATTACGAAATAATTTTTCATTTTTTTAACAAATTTTTTAATAAAAAGTTAAATTTCAATTACCAGAATTTCCACCATGGCTTATCTTTTGTACCATTAGAAGAGTTTATATCTTTTAGAGGTTCGATATCTTTTTTAACAGTTTCTAATCCACCTGTACCACTTTGGCCAAATTTTTCAGAGGCAGCTTTTTTTGCGATTTCATATGCTTCTGTTAATTTTACTTTAGCTTCCTCAGGTTTTTTTTGTGCACACATTTCAAAACCTTCAAACAGCATTTTTTCGACTGTATCAGCGTCAGATTTATCTATTCTAGGTAACTCTAATCTTATTCTGGCTCTTAACATAAGAAGGTTAACATTATCACACTTATCTATAAGTTTTTGAAAAATTTCTTCTGTATTAATTAATGTTCCAGCTTCCTGAGAAGACACCTCATTGCTTATATTTTTTGTATCTTTGCTTTGAGCTTGAACAAGTACTGGGTAAATTAAAAAAACTATTATTAAAATATATCTATTCATAGTAACTCCTTTATTTTTTATCCTCTATACCAATTAATAATCTTCTTAGTTTGGCTGACATAGTATCAATGCACATTACAGCAACTAAAACTAAAATTGCCATGTAAGCAACGTTTTCAAAATCATTTCCAGTCATTAATGCCCCAAGGAAATGTAAGCCTATACCTCCAGCACCCATTGCCCCAATAATTACGGCAGCTCTTGTGTTGGACTCTAAGTAATATAAACTTTGTGAAATGAAAATTGGTAGTATTTGTGGGATGATACCAAATCTATGTTGAAGAACTTTATTTGCACCAGTTGACTGGATACCTTCTTTATCTTTTTTATCAGTATTTTCTATAGCTTCAGACATTAATTTACCAAGAGTACCTGTGTCTGTAAATGCGATTGCAAAAATTCCCGTAAAAAGTCCAGGACCAAAAGCTCTAAGGAATATTAAACTCCAAATTAACATATCTATTCCGCGAAGCATGTCGAAGAGTCTTCTCAGAAAAAACCTTATTGAGGAAAGTGGAGTAACATTGTAAGCAGCAAGAAAAGCTAGTGGAAGACCAACCATTGAGGCAATTAATGTTCCAAGAATGGCCATTAATAATGTTTCAACCATGGCGAATAAAACGGTGTTGTGGTGCCAAATTTCATTTTCTAAAAATTCATTTACAACAAGATTAAAATTTGAAATTTTTGGATCCACTCTGTCTTCATTAAACATAAGTGATATGGCGTCAAAAAATCCCTTTCCGACAAGAGGGCTATCGAAATCAAACCAAAAATATTTCCATCCTAACTCGTATCTATGAACTTCGACTTTTGATCCATATACCTGAAGCCTTTCATATAAAGAAGGTCTCACTTCAACCTTGTTTTCTGTTGCACGCATCCAACTTGGCAACATACTTTCCTTTCCAACATACCCATCAACATAAGGTTTACCATTTTTATTAAGCTTAAAAATGAATGGTTCATTGATATTAGGAAAATTTCTCATTTCCACTCTATTAGGAAAGAAAACAAACTGACCACCATTATCAAAGTTAACAATTGTAGATTGATTATTTTTATTTCTAATAAGCCAAGTGGGATCATCTTTATAAACATGCCTGTGACCACCCTCAAATCTTAAGTCAATTTTCTGAGGATCTTTCCAATTCATTTTTATATGGTCTTTGTGAGCGTAAATATCTAACATAAACATAGACGCTCGATCTTTATTCCACTTTTTAGCTAAGTTAGGTAGATCAAAGTGTAATATTGACCCAATTAAATAAACCAGAAACACAAATCCAGTTATAATAAGAATTCTAATATGTTTTTTATGTTTTAGATCAACTGCATCAATAACATTTTGATTTAATACTTGCTCCATTACTTATTGTCTCCAATTAATCTACCCCTAAGAAATCTGGAGAAATAATCTAAGGAAATTATAGTTATAACTAATAAAAACATAATAGCTATAATTTCGTCTCCATATCTAAACTGAATTACAGCAGACAATGCTTCTCCAATACCTCCAGCACCTACAAAACCAAGGATGGTTGACGCTCTTACATTAATTTCTAACCTCAGAAGGGTGTATGAGATAAATAAAGGTACTACTTGAGGAATAACTGCAAATCTAACTCGTTGCCACCAACTTGCTCCACAAGATTGTAATCCTTCAATTGGTTTGTTATCAGCATTTTCAATAGCTTCAGAGAATAATTTTCCTAGAGCTCCAGCAGTATGAATTACTATTGCAATAACTGCAGGTAATTCTGATTTTCCCATCAGATACAAAAATATCATAGCAATAACCAACTCAGGGAATGATCTCAGAATATCCATGGTTCTTCTAGATAAAGTAACTATATATTGGTTTTTAATTAAATTTTTACTTGCAAACAGGCTCAAGAGAAGAGCAAAAATTGCCCCGAATAGTGTTGAAAAAAAAGCCATGTTTATTGTTGATATTAAATCTGGAAGATATTTGAATACATATGCATACCATCTCCAACCAGACTCAAATGCTTCTTTGAAGAGATCAACAGGGTAGTCAAAAAATTTACTCAATCCCCTTTGAAAGCTTCCAGCATTATTTTCTTCTGCTATTGTAAGTCCACTGGAAAGAAGAAATAAAATAGCTAGAATGCTTATGAAAGAATAAATTAGTCTTTTAAAAGCCATGGCTTTTAGGTTTTTCTCAATTGTCTCAAAACCTAAAATATTGTCTGAATACATTATATTTCCAACTATAATATTATTATTGATTGAGTTAATAAAGTATGCAAAAGACAGCTAAACACTGTCTTTTGCATGAAAGTTAATTAGCCTTTTTTCTTCTTGGCTTCTAATTTTGCTTTTCTAGCTTTTACGATCACTTCGTAGAAACTATGATCAACTGGAACCCAAGCTTTTACAATACCATTTGCAACATCTTCACTGCATTTTGGATCATTTTTGTGTATCCATTGCTTCATTCCAACCATAACGTCTCTAGCTTCTTGTGGTAATTTCTTTGGCATTACAATTGGGCCATTAGGAATTAACTTTGATGACCAAACCTGAACAAGGTCATCCATATTTAAGATACCTTTATCAACCATTTTTCTTAAATTACCAGATGAGTATCCTTCTTCCCATTTACCAACACCAGATACCCATGTAACACCTGCATCAACGTCACCATTTAGCACAGCTAATACGTTGTTTTCATGACCACCAGAAAATTGTGTCTTTGAGAAGTAAGTATCAATATTAACGTTATATAATTCTGGTAATTCAATAGATGGAATTAGATATCCAGAAGTAGAATTAGGATCAGCAAAACCTAATTTTTTTCCTTTAAGGTCATCTAGGGATTTTATACCAGAATCTTTTCTCGCTACCATTACAGAATAATAACCAGTGTCACCAGTAGGTTGCATTCTAGTTAATATAGGTACAACCGCATTAGGGGCTTGTAGATAAACTCCAGCATAACCAGAAGAACCAAACCAAGTGTAATCAAGGTTACCACCAAGCATTGATTCCATGGTTCCAGCATAATCCTTAAAGGTAAACATTTTAGCTGGGACATTATATGCTTTTTCAACATAATCTTTTAGGCATCCATTTCGTGCAATGATATCCTGGGATGCTTCATCTCCAAGAAATCCAATTCTGAATTCAGGCTGAAACTTACTAAGATCCATTTTGGGTCCATCATATTTTTTGTCTGCATTAGCTGCAGAAACCATTAAGAAAGCGGTCAGTACAGCTAAAAAACTATATAATTTTTTTAACATTTATATTTCTCCATTGATTAAAGTTTAGTCCTCTATTTTTCATAAGTTTATGCAGTCTTCTTAATATCTGCACTCTCCAATGAAACTGATGTCATAGTGCCTTCAAAAGCTTCGTCGGCTTCAGCACCATAAATTTCTCTGGCCTTCTGATTTGTTAGTTTTGATGGCAAATCATCAAAGACTATTTCTCCGTTCTGCATACCAATAATACGATCACAATACTGCTTTGCAGTATCAAGAGTATGTAGGTTACAAATCACTGTGATATTTTGTTCATCGTGAATTTTTCTAAGCGATTCCATAACAAGTCTGGCATTTAGAGGATCCAATGATGCTATAGGTTCATCTGCAAGGATTAGTTTAGGGTCTTGCATCATAGCTCTACATATTGCAACTCTCTGTTGCTGACCACCAGAGAGAGTTTCAGCTCTTTGTAGAGCTGTTTGCATCATACCAAATTTATTTAATAAGTTTAGTGCTGCATGTCTTTCTTCTGATGTAAAAAGTTTTAAACTAGCACGCACAGTAGACATTTCATTTAACTTGCCTAGCATCACGTTTGTTAGCACATCCAACCTTGGAACAAGATTAAACTGTTGAAATATCATGGCACAATTTTTTTGCCATTCGAGTTTATCCTTTTTCTTAAAATCTAATATATTTTGATTTTGGAAAAGAATTTCACCTGAGGTGGCATCAGTTAGTCTATTTATTGTTCTTAATAATGTAGATTTACCTGCACCTGATCTTCCAATAATTCCAATCATTGAGGAATTTTCAACATTTATTGAAACATTATTAACGGCTTTAACTTGATCAAAATATTTTGAAATATTATTTATTTTAAGCATAATCAATCTCCATGATTCTTTACTTTTTGATCTATAAATATTTCAGTTTTGTTTAATTTTTATTTCTAAATTATTAAACAAAATTTTATTTATTAATTTCAATAGGTTAATGGAAATTAAAAAAATTATTTCAAATTCTAATTTTAAATAAATAATTAAAAAAAAATTTGTTTTTGAAAATTAGAGAATCACCTTGTTAATTTTTCCAATTTAAAACAAAGTTTTTTTGTTCATCTGTATCAATTGATCCTGGTCGATATTTTCTTATATATTGAACAGCATCTTTTGTGGATATTCCTAATTTAGCCAATAATAATGATGCGATTGTACCGGTTCTACCTAATCCTGCCTTGCAATGTATTATAATATTTTTTTCTTCTTTTAAAAATCTTTCTAAATCTGAGAGAAGTAAATTTAACTTCAATAGTGAATTTTTGGTAGGTATATTAAAGTCAATGATTGGAAAATGAAACCAAACGAAATTATTTAATTTAATTTCCTTTATTAAATTATCACATCCAAGTGATTTTAATTCTGATATTTCTAAAAGTGATACAATAATATCAATGTGATGATTTTTTAAAATTTTTAGTGTGTTCTCAATTCTAATCTTTTGATTATTAGAGTCTAATAGGGTACCAGGACAACCACATAACCCTAATTTTCCAAAATTTTGAGAATAATGAAATTTGCTAAAATAAATATCTTTTAATGGTATCCATGTAATTAGATCATCTTTTTGTAATTCATATGTTAAATTAACTACCATAAAATTAAGTATACAGTTATTGATTACAAAAATATTAAGCTCAATATTACTGAACGGACTCTATTTGCAATCTTATATTGTTTTCTTTTCTTAAAGGAAAAGCTTAATTTTACTAAGTGTCTCCTAATACTCAGATTGTTTGTAGGAGTATTAATATTGAGATTAGGTTAATCATTTCAAACATGGTATCATAAATTCTTGCTGAAATCAGAAAGTGCTAGTATTGGGCATCACATATAACCCAAATGAAATTGCCATTGTAGTTGCTTTTACCTTTTTAATTGCTGGCATTATAAGATGAATTAAGGTATTGGTCTTTCAACTACGGTTATAACCATCATGACATTTTTTGTTTCACCGTTGCTAGCTTTAGGATTAAATTTAGTGCCAACGACTGTGGCAAATATTTGGCAATTTAGTTAGTCTGATAACCCTAAGAAAATAATAATTAAATATTTTTATTTAATTCTTACAAATTATTTAGAATTTTTTTTCAAAATTATGAATTAAGGGTTTTTAAAGAAACTAAGTGCTTCAGAAAGTACTCTAAAGTTATTTTTTGATAATAAAATAGCGTTTTTAAAGTAGGAGGCTGCAATTTCATTATTCCCTAGCTTCACCTCTAATTTTCCTAAATTTAAATTTACAGCTGCTCTTTGACATAGCTCAATGTTCAAGCATTTTAAATAATCAGCCTTTGCATTCTTATAATCACTAATAAAGAAATATGTATTAGCCCTATTAATTAAACTCTCTACAAGGTAACTGTTAGGTATATCTTTACTTTTAATATTAATAGAAAGTAGATTTATAACACCTTGGTAATCTTTTAATAGAAACTTTTCTTTAGCTGCTTCTACATTTTGAACAAAATTAATTTTGTTTAATTTACTAAAATTGTCGTTAGTGGGTAATGCTGCTAAGACTACATAATTAAGACTAATAAATAAACAGATTGAGAAAATAAATCTAAGAATCATGAAGTTATCAAATTTGTTGCAAATATATTACAATAATATTAAATTTTTATGACAAATCAAGTTTTTAATTTTGATGTAAACATTCTGGGAAAAAAATAATCGACAACTTCCCCGTTTTTAAAAACTGGTGATTTAAAATTATTTTCGGAATATTCTATAATAACAACACCACAAGTCACTAAGTTAACAGGTAACTTATTATAACCTTTAGTTGATAATTGATACATTAATGAATTTAAAATAGGATTATGACCTATTACAACCACGGTGCTAAATCCAAGCACTTTGGAGGTTAATTTTTTTTTAATTTGATCTGTTGATGCATGATATAAATCTTCTTCAATCGATAAAAAATTGTCTTTATTGTCCCAATTTAAAAATATATTTTCGTAAGTTAGCTGTGCCCTTAAC
>CACNRW010000036.1 GCA_902622875.1 uncultured SAR116 cluster alpha proteobacterium | reverse complement strand
TATTTTAAAACATAATAAATTAAACTCAATTAAAACTTTACACTTCATAGTAATCTAATTAAATAGTTATTTTATTAAAATAATATTAAAACATCTCGGAGAATTTAAATGTCAAACCAATTTATACCTGTCTTTCTTGGTGCTCTAGGTCTTTTATCTGCATTGATGGTATATTTTAAGGTAAAGAGTTCCCCCGAGGGAAGTGGAAGAGTTAAAGAAATAGGTGATGAAATTCATTTGGGTGCCATGGTTTTTATGTCGGCTGAATATAAGAGACTTGGTGTTTTTTGTATAATCTGTATCTTGGCTCTATATTTTTCACTTGGTTTTGAGACTGCTATTTCTTTTTTCTTAGGTGCATTTTGTTCTGGAGTAGCAGGGTTTATAGGCATGTATTCAGCTACAAAAGCAAATGTTAGGACAGCAGTTGCGGCTAACCAAAAAGGTCCAGCAGAAGCTCTTAACATTGCCTTTTTAGGTGGATCTATAATGGGATTAACTGTTGCTTCAATGGGATTACTTGGTATTGGTGTCCTATATTATTACTTTGCAAACGACAAAGACAGCATTCATGCAATCGAGGGTTTTGCAATGGGGGCATCTTCTGTAGCTCTTTTTTCAAGAGTTGGTGGTGGGATTTTTACAAAAAGTGCAGATGTAGGTGCTGATTTAGTTGGTAAAATTGAGGCAGGAATTCCTGAGGACGATCCACGAAATCCAGGAGTAATTGCAGATAATGTAGGTGATAATGTAGGTGATGTTGCTGGGATGGGATCAGATATATTTGAATCTTACTGTGGGTCAATGATTGCATCTATTGCATTGGCCACATCAATGACAAGTGCTACGATTTCTTCATTAGGTGGAGATCAAGGCATGCTTCAATTTATGCCATTAGCATTGGCTTCACTTGGCTTAATATGTTCAATTTTAGGTATATTAACAGTTAAGATTTTTTCAAATAAAAGTCCAGAAACTGCTCTTAGATTTGGTACTATAGGTTCAGCGATTTTATTTGTGGTAATGTCATATTTTCTAATACTATACATGAAAGTTTCCACTGGAGTTTGGATAGCTGTACTAGTTGGATCGATAGGGGGAATAATAGTAGGTTTAGTTACAGAATATTATACTGGTGGAAATCCTGTAAGAAAAATAGCCAAAGATGGTGAAACAGGCCCTGCTACTGTTATGATATCTGGATTATCTGTAGGAATGCAATCTGTAGCAATACCGGTGTTAACAATAGTGCTAATTATTTTTATAGCTAATCATTTTGCAGGTCTTTATGGTGTAGGAATTGGTGCAGTTGGTATGTTAAGCACAGTAGGAATAACAATGGCAATTGATGCATATGGTCCAGTAGCTGACAATGCGGGCGGTATAGCAGAAATGTCTGAGATGGGCTCTAAAACTAGAGAAATCACAGATTCATTGGATGAGGTAGGAAATACTACTGCAGCAATTGGAAAAGGGTTTGCAATTAGTGCTGCAGCACTTGCTGCATTGGCATTAATAAGTGCTTATATTGAAAAAGTTTCAGCAGGCAGTGATAATTTTGTTCTTGCAATTAACGATCCATACGTATTATGTGGCATGTTTTTAGGTGGTATATTTCCATTTTTAGTCAGTTCTATGACAATGACCGCAGTTGGTGATGCAGCTTTCGATATGATTAAAGAAATTAGAAGACAATTTAAAGAGATACCTGGTCTACTTGAAGGAAAAGCTAAACCTGATACAGCAAAATGTGTAGATATTGCCACAAGAGCTGCCTTAAAAAAAATGATTGGACCTGGTTCATTGGCTGTTTTGGCCCCAGTTGTAATTGGTTTCGTTTTAGGTCCTAAGGCCTTAGGTGGTATGTTAGGTGGTGCCCTTATTTGTTGTGTTATGATGGCTTTAATGATGTCCAATGCAGGAGGTGCTTGGGATAATGCTAAAAAATTTGTTGAAAAAGGTAATTTTGGTGGAAAAGGATCAGAAGTTCACAAAGCAGCTGTTGTAGGTGACACAGTTGGCGATCCTCTAAAAGACACTTCAGGCCCATCAATGAATATTTTAATTAATGTTATGGCGATCGTGAGTCTAGTTATAGCACCTTTGATTATATGATTATGATTTTTGATAAATAATTGACATTGCCTTAATATATCTATAGATCAGGTTTCTAATGAAAATACTAATTACAGGTGTGGCAGGATTCATTGGTTTTAGTTTAGCAAGGAAACTTTTAGTTACAAAATATGAATTGATTGGTATTGACAATATAAACGACTATTATGACCAACAATTAAAAAGATCAAGACTTAATATACTCAAAAACATTGGATTATGTTTTCATAAAATAGATATTTCAGACACTTTACGAATTCACAACTTTTTAAATAAAGAAAAGTTTGACGTAGTTATTCATCTGGCTGCACAAGCCGGTGTAAGATATTCTATTAATAACCCTCAAGCATACCTTAATAGTAATATTAAGGGCTTTCTTAACATTCTAGAAGGTGTTCGTAATAGTAAAGTTTTGCATTTAATGTATGCTTCTTCTTCTTCTGTCTATGGATTTAGTCAAAAAGCACCCTTTTTAGAAAAACATAGTACTGACGAGCCTGTTAGTTTCTATGCTGCTTCTAAAAAATCTAATGAAATTATGGCTCATTCATATTCTCATTTGTACAACATTCCATGTACTGGTTTGAGATTTTTTACAGTGTATGGGCCATGGGGAAGACCTGACATGGCTTATTTTAAATTTGTTAAGAAAATTTTGAATTCTGAAAGTATTGATATTTTTGGTAATGGAAAAATGACAAGGGATTTTACATATATTGATGATGTTGTAGATGCTATCATAGATCTCATACCAACAATTCCAAAATCCGAATTTAAAAAAGATTATAAAACAGCTCCACATGAAATTTTTAATATTGGTAACAATAAAAGTGAAAGTTTAGAAAGGTTTATTTTTTTAATTGAGAAAGAATTAGGCAAAAATGCTATTAGAAACTATGTGGGATTGCAGCAAGGTGATGTGATCAACACATCAGCTGATATTAAGAAAATTAATAAAGTCATTAATTTTGTACCCAAAATTTCAATCGAAGAGGGTTTGTCAGCATTTATCAATTGGTATAAAGATTATTACAAGTAACTACTTGAGAAATTCTTTCAAGTAAGAGAAGTCTTTTTCACCAAGGTTGTTTTTTAAAATCTTTGAAAAAACTTCAAAAATATTTGTAGTAAAATCAATATTTAAATTATTTTTTTTAGCTGCCGCTATTGCTAAAGATAAATCTTTATACATAAGTTGAGAAGAAAAACCTGGTTTGAATTCATTATCAGCAGGACTAAATGGCCCCACTCCTTTAATAGGACAATAATTATTAACTGCCCAACAGGATCCACTTGAAGTAGAAACAACATCGAAAAGTTTTTGAGTATTTATATTTAAACTTTCTGCTAAATTAAATGCCTCAGAAACACCTGCCATTGTTACAGCAAGTAACATGTTATTACATATTTTGACAGCTTGACCTGAACTTTTAGGACCACATAATATGCTTTTATTGCCCATTACATCAAATAAATTTTTGGCTTTATCATAGTTATAATCATCTCCTCCTACCATAAATGTCAATGAACCATTCAGAGCGCCTACCACTCCTCCAGAGACAGGTGCGTCGAGAGAAGGCAATCCATTTGCGTTGGTTTGCTGATGGAAGTATAATGCGCTTTCAATATCAATCGTTGAGCAATCAATTGCCAATGGTGTTGTTTTTAAAATCTTTATAATTTGTTCCCAAACATTTCTCACAATTTCTCCGTCTGGGAGCATGGTTATTATAACATCTGGATTTTCTAATGCTTTTTGAATAGACGGGACACATTTAATATTGTGCTTTTCAAGTTCTTTATATCTATCTTGCATTATATCAAATCCAATTATTTGAAAACCACCTTTTGATAAGTTAATAGCCATTTCATAGCCCATATTACCTAGACCAATAAAACTTACTTTTTTCACTTCTAAATCTCCTATCTACAAAATTTTGTTAGCTAATGGATTAGTTTGAGTTTTAATAATTCTTTCAGGGCTAAGATTTCCAGTAGCTAACTGTAAATCTATCTTTAATCCCATCAAAAAAGGATACCATTCTCTTGATATATCTGAATGCCAATCCCACAAAAGCTTATCTAAATATTTTATATCTCTATTAGTATACTTAAAAGTTTTAAAACTTGGATTTTTAGTAAAAGCAGGGGATTGAAAATATTTTTTTATTTTAAAAATCTCTGAAGGGATATTATTTTTTTTAATGATTGTTTCCCAAGTCTTATTGTTACAATTTTTAAGAGTGTTTCCTACTATATCAATTATTAGCAGATCAGTCTCTATCATTCCAGTTGGATTAATCATGATATTCATGTTATTTGCTCGGCCTTTCCAAGGACCTATGAACAAACATCTTGGACAATAATCATTAGCATAAAAATTATCCCAGAAAATTATTTGATTATTAAGAAATTGAGAAATTAATCTCTTGCTATTTTTATTTATATTTTTTTCAACTACATTAATACCACAATAAAATATTTTTATATTACTATCTAGGCGAGAACCAAATTCTAAAAGATAATTATCTAAAGGATTGAAAAGTTCGTCTGAATAAATTCTTGGTATCACATATACAACACAGTTCAAAATTGTAGATAATTCATTAGCTAAATATGCATGAGATAAGCCTTCTGAAAATTTTGATTTATATTTTTGTGTAAAATGGTCTGGAATATCATCAAGTTGTAATACAATAGAATTAGCACCTAAATCTATGGCATTCTGACATTTTTTTAATAGAATTTTAAAATCAACATTTTTTCTTAATCTCATTAAATTATTGAAATCAAAATCTAAGCCAGGTGATATCCCAAATAATATATTGATTTTCTTTGAATTAGCACTTCTACAAAATAGCTTAAAACTTTTTTGCCACACTTTATCGTATGAATTTCTCCAATTTTTTCTATGAAGGAAGTCTTCTTTGGGTGCATATAGATAGTTTTGCATATCATTTTTCTTTAATCGAATTAAAATTCTTTCTCTATTTTCCCAACTTAATAACCTTCCATAGTAACCCTCAATATATCCGTTTATAGTTTTACAATTTAATTGAGTCATATTATATCTTATTTCGGTTAAACTTGATTTGAAAGATAGTGTAAAATGAAAATTTTAGCAATTGGAAGTCATCCAGATGATATTGAAATCTTTATGTTTGGATTTTTAAGTGCTTGTTTATCTAGAGGAGACGAAATATCTTTAGTAATTGCTACTGACGGATCTGCAGGAGGTAAAATAACTGGAAATAAACTGAAAAAAACAAGAGAAAATGAAACCATTGAGGGATTAAGACATTTAGGAAAGCCAAATTTTTTAAATTTCAAAGATGGTGATTTGCATAATGAACTTAGGGCATCAAGTGAAATCAGAGCATTTATTGAAAAAAATAAACCTGATTTAATTGTCACTCATGCCCCAGAAGATTATCATCAAGATCATCGCACTTTGTCAAAATACGTAAAAAATGCTGCAAGGTTTGATTGTCCTGTAATTTTTTGTGATACCTTGTTAGGTGTTAACTTTTTACCAGAATATTATGTAGATATTACAAATTATTTTGATTTAAAAAAAGAAGCAATTATGGCTCATAAAAGTCAAAACCCTAAAAGATTTTGCGATGCTATTGAGATTCAAAATAGATTTAGGGCAGCACAATGTAATTCTCCAAAAGGTCATTATGCTGAAGCTTATAGGTTTGAAAAATCATTTCCTTTTTCTGATATACGTCAATTAATCCCTGAAGCTCCAAAATATAGACCTTATTACCAAAATTTAAAAAGTTCTTTGATTTAGCTTGGTGAAAATATTTTTCCTCCTATTAAAGGACTTTCTACACCAGTCGTAAGTGGAAAGGTTATAGGAAAATTGTTTAAGGTCCGTGCAGCTAAATAAGCAAAAAGCTCTGCTTCTATATAATTGCTTGGTAAGTTTAAATCTTGTGATAGAAAAACATCTTGATCCAACAAATTTGTAATTCTTTTCATTAAATAAACATTATACTGTCCACCACCTAAAATAATTATTGTTTTGGCTTTTCTAGGTAATATTCTTAGAGAAATATATATTGTGTAAGCAGTAATCTCTGTTAATGTCGCAAGAATATCCACAGTAGAAATATCAGCTTTAAGCATTTCATTTAAATAATTGACAAAAGAAAGCTTATCTAAAGATTTAGGAAACTTTCTTCTAAAATAACTATCATGCTTCAATTTGTTAAAAAATTTTTTGTTAACCTTACCTTGTGAAGCAAGTTCACCATTATAATCATAATTCTTTTTAAATTTCAGTTGCATTAATTTATCTATCAAACCATTACCTGGTCCTGTGTCAAACCCGATCAGTTCTTTTTTATCGCAGTAAGTAACATTTGCAACGCCTCCTATATTAAAGAAAACTACAGGAAGCTTGAGTTTCATTTCTTTTGCCATAGCCATATGATAAACTGGAGACAAGGGTGCTCCATGACCTCCATTTTTTAAATCATTTTCTCTAAAAGAGGAAACCACTTTAATTTTTGTCAAATTAGACAAGAGTTGAGGGTTTCCAACTTGCAATGATATTTTTTTTTCAAAAGAATGATAGATGGTTTGGCCGTGAAATCCTATGAAATCAATTTTGTTGATAAACCTTCCTTTTTGTAAAAGATCTTTAATAGCAGAAAAGTGGTCTAAAGTTACATATTTATCTAATAAAATTGATTTTTTTTTTTTTAAAAACTCCAAGGGATTAATTTGAGCTTCATGTAGTAAAGATTTTGTTTTTTCTTGGTACTTTTTTGTTGAATAAATAGATGTTCTAATAAATTCTTTTCCGTTGGTTTTTAGTACTGTTGCATCTATGCCATCCATACTTGTTCCAGACATTAAGCCAATAATATTATAAGTTTCATCTATTTTTTGTTTCATCAATAGTATATCCAGAAATTATTTTAGAAAATAATATATTAATTTTTGTTAAATTATGTTCATAAAGATATTTGTTCAGTTGACCAATATATTTTGTCAATAATTGTTTTTTAATAAAACTTTCGTTAGCTTTTAGTATCATATCATTTTCTGTTTTTATAGGATTGTTTCCTATTAAAACCTCTTCATATAGTTTTTCTCCTTCTCTTAATCCATTAATTTTAATTTCAATATCCCCATTTGGATTATTATTATCTTTGACAGTTTTTCCTGATAATAGAATCATATTTTTGGCTAACTCAAATATTTTAACAGGCTTTCCCATTTTTAATATGAACACCTCGCCTCCAACAGACATACCACCGGCCTCAATTATTAAATGTATGGCCTCTTTTGCAGTCATAAAAAATCGTGTTACATTCTTGTGAGTTACAGTAACTGGGCCCCCTTTATTAATTTGATTATTAAAACGAGGTACTACTGATCCTGATGATGCTAAGACATTCCCAAACCTAACAATAGTAAAAATAGTAACTTTGGACTTTTCGCTATATGCCTGTAAAATTAACTCTGCAAACCTTTTTGATGCCCCCATGATATTTGTAGGTCTTACAGCTTTGTCACTACTAATTAAAACTAATTTTTCAATATTATGCTTCATTGCTAACTTTACTAAAATCAAGGTGCCAATTACATTATTTTTAATTCCTTCAAAAGGATTTTCTTGAACTAAAGGAACATGTTTATATGCAGCAGCATGATATATTATTTCTGGTTTATATTTTTGAAATACGCGTTCTAAAGAATTTTTGTCTTGGATTGACATAAGTATTGGCACTATCAACTTTTTTAAACTTGAATTATTTTCAAAATGATCATTTAATTTTTCAACGATATTATATAGGGCATATTCACTAGAGTCTAAAATGATTAATTGTTTTGGATTTTGTTCTAGAACTTGTTTACAAAGTTCACTTCCTATTGATCCCCCTCCCCCAGTAACTAATATTGTTTTATTTAAAATATAAAAAGAATTAATTTTCTCATTTGTTTTTACTGAAGGTCTTCCTAAAAGTTCATTCATATTTAAATATCTAAGATCAGATAAAGAAACTTTATTAGTTTCCAACTCTGCAAGTGTTGGTAAAGTTTTAACTGAAATCTTATTTTTTTGAATGTTTTTAACTATATTACTTTTCTTTTTGTTATTTATTGAAGGTATTGCAAGAAGAACAGTATCTATTTTCAGCTTAATTTGAAGATTTTTTAGCTTCCGGGGGTCGTAAATCAGTACATTATTAATTGTACGCCCGATGAATTCTGTTTTATCATCTAAAAAACCAAGGAGCTTCATGTTTTTACTGTAGGTAATAGTAGAAGCTAATTGTCTACCAGCTTCACCGGCGCCATAGATTAAAACATTCTCACTTGTTTTATTTTTGTGATTTTTGTTTAATAATATCCTAATAAAAACACGCGAAAAAAGAATTATTAATGTGATAATTATTGGGTGCAATATACCTATTGATCTTGGAATTTTAGAAAAGCTGATAATTGTAATTAAAGTGAAAAAAACACAATTGTGAAAAAATAGAGCTTTTCCAAGTTGGATAAAAGCTTCCCAACCTGAAAACCGATTCATTGTTTTATAAATATCAAAGAAAAGGAATATTATTACCAATAAAACCGAAGAAATTAAAATTAATGATAATGGCAATTGAAATAAAGGAAAGAAATAGTCAAGTCTTATGTACATTGAAAGCCAGATTGAGAAAAAACAAAATAAAAGATCAAATAGAATAAGTATTATTATTTTATTTTTTTTGAGGAAACTGAATTTTTTTTCAATGATTTTTAACCATATCGACATATTCATTAACTTTAAAATATTTACTTATAATTATAGTATAGTATTAAATATATAATTTATAATTAATAATTAATCTCATTACGAAAATTATACAATGAAAACAGAAGATCAGCCTCCTCAAAACTTATGGATTGATAGATTAAATACAGCAGAGGCTTTGTCTGTCATGATTAAAAATCATAGTTATGCTTTTGATGCTGTTAACCTGGCTTTAGAGGATATAGAAAGAACAGTAGATCAGATATCAAACATATTGAAAAAAAGCAATAAAGGCAGAATTATTTACGTGGGAGCAGGAACATCAGCAAGAATTGGAGTACAAGATGGCGCTGAACTTTATCCTACTTTTGGATGGAGTAAAGAAAGAGTAAAATATATTATAGCAGGAGGTGAAAATGCTTTGGTTGAGGCAATTGAAGGTGCTGAAGATTATCTTGATAATGTAAAAAATATAATTGAAAAATTAAAAATTACAAAATTTGACATTGTAATTGCTCTATCCGCTAGTGGAAATACACCCTTTACAAATAAAGTGATAAATATTCTTAAATCAAAAAAAGCTTTGACTATAAGTATTACAAATAATAATCACCAATTAATTACCAAAAACACAGATATTGGAATAGTTCTTGACACTGGGTACGAAATAATTGCAGGTTCTACAAGGTTGAAGGCTGGTACGGCTCAAAAAATTTGTTTAAATCTAATTACTTCTCTCGTAATGTGCAAGCTAGGTTATGTTAAAAGTGGATTAATGATTAATATGATTAAAAGCAATAAAAAATTAATTGTGAGAGGTGATAAAATTAAAAAACTTCTCAATAAAAACAATATTTAAATAAAAAAAATCTAAAATAAAAAAATATTGATTTTTATTTTGTGATTATGTGACTGATTCAATTAAAAATGTTAACATTTCATCTAGTTTCGTTGTTTTGAAAAGTTAAACTTAAGCCAAGCCACATTTTTTTATAAGGTAATATTTTATAAAAGATATTTTATGGTAAAGGAAGTTTCAATAATTGATTGTGTTTCTTGTAATATTTTGAATATTATTAGATTATTTAAACATATTGGGCTTGATGTTCACTTAGTCAATTCAAAATTAATATTGAGACATCAGATAGTTAATATTTCTTGGTGTAGTATTATTTTAAAATGTTATTTTATTTATTAATACAGAAAATTTGTTTTCTAGTCTTATAAAATATTTTAATTCACAAAGACCTTTTGTTGGTATGTAATTGGTATGAAAATCTTAATCCATTAGTGTTAGATTTATTTTTAAATCACTATTTTATAAATTTTTAGAAGTTAGCATAAATATGAAGCACAATCTCAGTTGAATGATTTA
>CACNRW010000035.1 GCA_902622875.1 uncultured SAR116 cluster alpha proteobacterium | reverse complement strand
TTAAATTTACTTAAAAGAATGAAAAATTTAAGTTTTGTAGGATTTCAGGCTTATAATGGCTCAATACAACATATTGAAGATTTTGATTTAAGAAAAAAACAAGTAAAAAAAACAAGTAAAAAAATTAAACATTTAATAACAACTTTTCAACAATATAGTCCAATTATTACTGGTGTTGGAACAGGTTGTTTTGACTTAGAAGTCAGCGAAGATGTATATGACGAAATACAAGTTGGTTCATATGCCTTTATGGATGCTCACTATTCATCCCTAAAACATAATTATGAAACAAATAATACTAATAACTTTGATAACTCATTATTTGTCCTATCTGGCGTAATGTCTAATACATTAGGAAATCATGCAATTGTAGATGCTGGTTTAAAATCAATGTCGGTAGATAGCGGGTTGCCTTTAATAGTTAATGATGGATTGGAATATATAAAATGTTCTGATGAACATGGTGTGATATCCGACCCTACTAATTCTCTTAAAATAAATGATAAAGTTTTTTTAATTCCCGGACATTGTGACCCAACGTGTAATCTTCACGATTGGTATGTTGTAATTGATGATAAGAAAGTTATAGATTTGTGGCCAGTGTCAGCTCGTGGCTTCAGCTTTTAAAAATAAATTTATAAGATTTAATGTTAATTAATATTTAATTGAATGGTGGATGGGTTCATCGGTATTCAGTATGATCATTACCTTTGCAAGCGAGATCACCACAGATCTATAAATATCTGCCTATTTATTTGTCAAACCTAAATTATTTAGCTACATTTACATCTTTGAGTATTGAAGTATTTATTTCTTGAATATTGTTTATTAACAAAACTTTCAGATTATTTTTCTTTTTAAAGGGTGCTTTGATGTCACAGCAAAATGGTTCGTATGGCGAGTGGATTCTTAAATACAGATTTCTAGTTTTAGGTCTTATTACATCTGTAACTTTGATTGCTGCTGCAGGCGCCCAATTTCTCTACTTTGATAATGATTACAGAGTATTCTTTGGTAAAGAAAACCCTCAACTCAAAGCATTTGAACAAATCCAGCAGACCTATACCAAGATTGATAACGTTAACTTTGCTGTTGATCCAATTTCAGGCAAAGCTAACTCGCCTGAGGTGCTCGCCGCAGTTGAGGAGTTAACTGACATTGCGTGGCAACTTCCTTTTTCTATCCGAGTTGATAGCCTTTCAAATTATCAGCATACCGAGGTTGAAGGTGACGATTTGATTGTCAGAGATTTATATACTGATGCAATTTCAATGAGCGCTAATGAGCAAGCTTTGGTTGATAACGTTAGCACGACCGAGCCCGTTCTGGTAGGAAAAATTCATGATAAGCAACATCGGGCTACATCGGTAAATGCAACCATTCAAATGCCAGGAAAGAACGCTGACGAGGTTGCCATCGTGGCGGCAGCTGCACGCAAAATGGCTGCCGAGATCGAAGCCAAACATAATGTCAAAATTCGTATGGGAGGTGTTATTTTTCTTAATAACGCTTTTTTGGAATCATCAATGCTGGACATGGCAACATTAGTGCCTGCGATGTATTTGGTTATTTTAATTGTCGCTTATTTATTGCTTAGATCAATAATGGCAACATTTTTGGTGCTGTTTGTAGTTGTGCCAAGTATCATGGTGGCTATGGGCGCTGGAGGGTGGATGGGCATTGGCCTTACACCGCCATCGGCCAGTGCACCAACCATTATCACCACCCTTGCGGTCGCCGACTCAATCCATTTATTGGTAAGTATGTTCAACCGAATGCGGGCAGGGCATAGTCAACGTGAAAGCTTGCTTTACAGTATACGAGTCAATGGTAAACCTATTTTTCTAACTAGTCTGACAACGGCTGTGGGTTTTCTGTCGATGAATTTTTCAGATTCCCCACCTTTTCACGATCTGGGTAATATAACAGCAATAGGCGTTATGGCTGCCTGGATATTTTCAATTGTTCTATTACCTATTCTCATCAGCTTTGTGCCGCTGAAATCAAAAGCTACTTTGGCAAAGCTTGATGATAAAATGGGAAAGCTTGGTGTATATGTCGCTTCGCGTTATAAGTCGGTTCTAATTGCCAGCGTTATTATCTCAGTTAGTATTCTGTCACTTATTCCACTCAATGAAATCAATGATGACTTTGTTAAATATTTTGACAACTCAGTACAGTATCGTCAGGATACCGACTGGATCAGTAGTAATCTAACTGGTGTCAATCAGGTACAATTTAGTTTACCTGCTGGCGAATCCAATGGTGTTAGCGATCCGGTCTTTATTGAAAAAGTATCTAATTTTACCGCTTGGGCGCATAACGAGCCTGTGGTAACACACGTCCAATCTATTTCGGACACTTTTAAGCGTCTTAATCGTGATTTGAACGCTGGAAATCCGGCTTTTTACCGAGTGCCCGATACACGGGAACTTGCCGCCCAATACCTGCTTTTATATGAGTTATCCTTGCCATTTGGTTTGGATTTAAACAATCAACTTGATATCAGCAAATCATCAACACAGGTAATTGTCACAATTAAAGATATGACCACCAATGAACTTCGTGCCTGGATTGCTCGGGCTGAGAGCTACCTTAAGGATGAGCTTGATTTTAACCTGACAGCTGTCGGACCTACTGTAATGTTTGCTTATATTTCCGAACGTAATATTCAAAGTATGCTGCTAGGAACCCTTGTTGCAGTTTTTCTTATTAGTGGTGTTATTCTAATTGCCTTACGTGATGTCCGGCTTGGAATCATCAGCTTGATACCTAATTTGCTGCCTGCGGCACTCGCCTTTGGTCTTTGGGGTTTGCTTGTGGGGCAGGTCAATATGGCTGTCGCCGTTGTTGCGGGTATGGCGCTTGGCGTTGTGGTTGACGATAGTGTTCATTTTCTTAGCAAATATCAGATTGCTCGTCGCGAATTAAACCTGTCTGCGCATGATGCTGTCATTTCTGCTTACAATGGTGTTGGTACGGCACTTGTTGTCACAACCCTGATACTAACAGCTGGTTTTGCTATTCTGGCTCAATCTACTTTTGGCGTGAACAGCAATATGGCAATGTTAACAGGCATAGCACTTGTTATAGCTTTAATTTCTGATATGACTTTACTTCCTGCATTGCTGATTGCCATTGATAAGGATAAAAAAGAAACCACACCGGTAATGGGTGCAAAAGAAGCACCGCAAAATGCTTAAGCCATGATGTTGTTTAAGGAGATTAAAATGAAACTCGCTACTGTAACCACTTTTGTCGCTATTGCCTCTGCCGTTATTACAACGGCGGCAATTGCCTCGCCTGAAAAAGGACTAGAGATTGCGATTGAAGCCGATAACCGCGACAAGGGGTTTCGCAATTCAACCGCCCAGATAAAGATGATCTTAATGGATAAATATGGCCAATCAACTGAACGTGCGATCCGTAATATAACGTTTGAGGGTGATAACGAAGGTGATAAGTCTCTGGTGATATTTGATAGTCCGGGGGATGTGCGTGGCACAGTTTTCCTTTCGCATACAAAAAAGGCTGACTCGGATGACCAATGGTTATATTTGCCAGCTCTAAAACGCGTTAAGCGTATCGCATCGTCAAATAAGGCAGGTCCTTTTATGGGTAGTGAATTTTCGTATGAAGATATCGCCAGTCAGGAAGTTGAAAAATACACCTATAATTATCTGCGTGATGAAGAGTTGAATGGTCTTGACTGTTTTGTTGTTGAATATTATCCGGTTGATCGCAAAAGTGGCTATAAGCGCCAGATCGTTTGGATGGATAAGGCTGAGTACCGCGTTCATAAAATTGATTTCTATGACCGCAAAGACGCACTTTTGAAAACCTTGACCTATGAAGATTATAATCAATATCTACATAAATTTTGGCGGTCTAATAGTTTGGTTATGATTAATCACCAGACAGGCAAGAAAACGGAACTCGTGTTTGCTGATTGGAAGTTTCAGACCAGTTTGACCGAACGTGATTTTGATAAATCCGCATTGAAACGGACACGATGATTAAGTATTATGCTCGTTGCTTTGCTATTGTCCTTTTGTTAACACAACCGGCTTTTGCTGGTAAGGTTAATGGCACGATTTCATCACGGCTAGATTTTTATCCTGATCATGCTGATGGCACGGCGTCAGAAGGGCGCTCGGCTGAAGTAAATATTGATGCCTTTCATGATTTTGAGGAAAGTCGAATTGTGGGTGAATTTATTTTCCGTTGGGATAAAAAAGATAGTGGTCGCCGGATCACTGAAGCTCGACAGGCTTATTTTCGCAGTTCCTTCGCCGGATTTGATTTTTTTGTTGGAAATCGTCAGGAATATTGGGGTAAGGCAGAAAGTAAAAATGTTGTTGATGTTATTAATCAATCCGATGCTGCAGCAAATGAGGGTAAATCAGGTAAACTTGGGGCACCATCTATATCTGTTGAACGCTATCTAGATATTGGTGACCTGCAGCTTTGGTATATTTCTAGTTTTCGAGAAAAAACATTTAATGATAGTGACGCGCATCCGAGTAGTGGAGTTCCTGTCAGTTCTGCACAATATGCGCGTAAGGATGGCAAGGATGCAAATGACTTTGCGGCACGTTTGTCTAGCTTTGCTGGAGATTGGGATCTAGCAGGAAGTGTTTTTTACGGTACCGCTCGTGATCCCATTTTGTCTGTCAACATTAATGGAAGCGCATTAAACCCCCATTACGCTTTACAAAAATCAATAGGATTTGAAGCTCAATATACGGGAAATGTAACATTGCTGAAATGGGAAAGCCTTCACGGCACCCAAAGCAGCTTAATTGGCGCTCATGATTTTGCGGCAGCTGTCGCTGGGATTGAATATACTTATTACGGAGCATTTGAAACAATATGGGATATTGGCTTGATTGGTGAAATTCAACATGACGATCGTCCACAGGCCGCAGCCAATCAATTTGGTGTTGTGGGTGTAAGGCTTGTATTTAATGATATTGTAGACAGTAATTTCTTATTTTTGGCATCAGCGGATCATAAAACAGATCAGTCCTTTGTCTCTTTGGAAGCGTCACGACGGATCAATGACGTCACCAGTGTCAAATTGACCAGCCAGTTTTATAATGCACGCACGACCACGTCTGTATTTGGGCAGCTATCGGATGATGATGCAATCACTTTAACGCTAAATATTTTTTTCTAGAACAACATGTATTTTAGTAAACTTCAATCAAAAAATAACTTACTGTTTTATGTTCATTATTTTTCTTAGTCATCGTTGTTCACACATATATTGTAACTTTTAAACCATTCTAACAACTCAAACCAACTTATTTACAAATAATTAAATAATCCTATATTAATAGTAGGCATTTACCCAGCCAAGTTTTTGTTATTCTTTAATCATTATGCTTCAGATGGCTGTTAATTTAAGGAAAATCTGTCCCCCAATTGAGAGGATTGGAGATCTAAACTAAAATGTTAATTTATTCACTCATAGTAATTATAATATTTGGAAATTTGGTTTATGCTTATCAATGTATTTTCCAAACACGCAAATACATTGAGAAATATGGCTTCGGTGAAGGTAGTGCAATTATGACAAGACTTGTTGGTACTTTTGCTGCCGGTTTTGCAGTCACCCTAGCTATTGCTTTATTTACTTCTATCGAAGGCGCTTGGTTACTATTTGTCTATGGATTTGTGCAGGCATGTATTGGCGCTGTTGTTTGCTTTCAAACTATCCATAGTTATTGGGGTTCTGTTGACGGCGTGAAGACATCTGCTGAAGGGTACGTTGCACCTACTATAATAGCATTTTTAAACTTAATGGTGCTTGTTACTGGTTGGGACATTCTGTTTAAAATATGACCGCTATATCGTAATGAATTTATTGAAATGAGTGATATGATAAATAAGGAATAACTAATTAGATAGGGGAATAAAAATGGCGGATGGGGTGGGATTCGAACCCACGGAAGGCTTTCACCTTCGCCGGTTTTCAAGACCGGTACTTTCAACCGCTCAGTCACCCATCCAATAAAGGATTAATTAAACTAGCTTAATATTGATAGCAAGTAATATTTAAAATTATTATTAAAGTATTTATTTTACTCATGTGAATTTAAATTTTCCTTTAATAAAATAATTTTCCTTGTAATTAAAAATTAAGATATGATTAATAATTATATTTAGGAGGATATCAATGGACATAATTAAGACGTTTAAATTCTTTCTATATATACTAATATCGATAGGTTTATCATCTACCCAATCTTTTTCTAATGACACATTTAGTGATTTTGTTACAGATATATCAAATGAGGCTGAAAAAAAAGGTATTTCCTTAAAATTAATTAGAGATTTTAAAACTAAGGTTGCGTTTATTCCTAGAGTTATTGAGTTAGATAGATCGCAGCCTGAGTTTAAATTAACCTTAGACCAATATCTTGCCAGGGTTGTAACTTCGTCAAGAATTAAAAAAGCAAATAGTAAATATAAAAAAAATAAAAAAATATTAGAGGTAATTAGCAAACATTACGGAGTTCAAGCTCGTTTTTTAGTTTCTTTATGGGGAATAGAAACAGATTTTGGAAGATTAACTGGTGGTTTCCCTGTTGTTTCAGCTCTGTCAACATTAGCATTTGAAGGCCGAAGACATGAATATTTTAAAAAAGAATTATTCAATGCTCTTAAAATTATAAATGATGGGCATATCACATTAAGTAAAATGACTGGATCATGGGCAGGGGCCATGGGACAATGTCAATTTATGCCATCAAGCTTTATAAATTATGCTAACGACTGGGATAAGGATGGAAGTAAGAATATTTGGACATCCAAACCTGATGTTTTTGCTTCTGCAGCTAATTATTTAAATAAGGTGGGATGGTCAGATAAGATAACTTGGGGTAGAAAAGTTTATATAGGTCAATTCAACAAGAAATTAAAAGAAAATAAATATTATTTATTAAATAAATGGTCATCAAGTGGTATTTTAAATGAAAACCAAAAAAAATTACCAAATGTTAAAATAAAGGCTCGTCTAATTATACCCAAGGATTATGGTAATTATGGATATTTAGTTTATAATAATTTCGAATCTCTTTTGAATTGGAATAGATCAAATTATTTTGCAATAGCAGTTGGTAAATTATCGGATTCTATACATGAAAATTAATTTAAATTACTATAAAAAAAACAGTTTTTTAAAATTAAATCAAATTTATGTTTTATTTTTAATATTTTTAATACAAAGCTGTACTTCAGGCGTTGAAGTGGCCGCAAACTTGGGTAAAAAATACTTAATCCCAAAAGAAGAGAGAATTATTACAGCCAAACCAATTTATAAAATTGGTAATAAGTATAACGTGAAAGGAAAATTCTATTTTCCTAAAAAAGATCTATCTTATAATAAGACTGGTATTGCATCTTGGTATGGACCAAAATTTCATGGAAAGCTGACAGCTAATGGTGAAATTTATAATCAATACGCTCTAACTGCAGCTCATAAGACGCTGCCTTTACCTAGTGCAGTCAAAGTAACTAATCTACAAAATAATAAATCAATTATTTTGAGAATTAATGACAGAGGACCTTTTGTAAATGACAGAATTATTGATTTATCTTCTAAAGCAGCCGACATTTTGGATTTAAAAAAAAATGGTACTGGACTTGTTAGAGTTACAATACTTAAAGATAAAAGTTTGCTTCTTGAAAAGTTAGCTAAAAATGGTTCTTTTCCTGAAATTATCGACTTACCTAAAGCAGAGCTTCCTATAGTAAATATTCCTCAAACAACTATTGTTAAAATTGATGGAGCAAATAAAAAATATAAATCAGTTAAAAAAAGAATAAAGTATAACCTTAATAATTTAAAAAAAGAATATAAAATATTTATACAGTTAGCATCTTTTAATTCATCTAAAAATGCTAAAATTATGAAAGAAAAAGTTTCATATATAGAAAAAGTAAAAATATATAAAAAACTAATTGGGAATAAAACTTTTTATCAAGTTAAAGCGGGACCTTTTGAAAGTGTTAAAAAAGTTGACGAACTTCATTCTTTGTTATTACAAAAAGGGATGCAAGGTGCTAAAATTATTATTGAATAAATTTATGTAGGTAATTTATGTTTAAAATGATTAACAGATATTTTTTTTTATTTAATATTTTTTTATGTTTTATCACAATAAGTATAAAATCATCATTTTCTAATATATTAGATATTACAACTCCTGCTAAACAAGTTATAATTTATGATCATGAAGCCAATGAGGTTTTGTTTGAAAAGAATGCTGATGACCTCATGAAACCAGCATCCATGGCTAAGGTTATGACTGCCTATATTGTCTTTGATAGAATTAAAGATAACTCATTAAATATGTTAGATACTTTTTTAGTCACAGATAAAGCTTGGAGAATGGGTGGTTCGAGATCTTTTCTTGAACTTAATACTAACGTGTCAATTAAAGATTTATTATTAGGCTTAATTGTTCAATCTGGCAATGATGCAGCGGTTGTTTTAGCTGAAGGTATATCAGGTGATGAAGAAGCTTTTGCAAGAGAAATGAATAGGTATGCTAAAATAATGGGTATGAATAACACTTATTTTACAAATTCAACTGGTTGGCCTCATCCAGATTTACAGACCACATCAAGAGATCTTGTTATTCTTACAAAAAAAATTGTTGACGATTTTCCAGAATTATACAAGTTATTTGAAAAAAAAATATTTACTTATAACAATATAAAACAATCTAATAGAAACCCTCTTTTATATACTATGAATGGAGCTGATGGGCTAAAAACTGGACATACAAATGAATCTGGATATGGTTTAATTGGATCTGTGAAAAGGAATGATAGAAGAATAACTGTTGTCATAAACGGTCTTAATAGTAAAAAGAAGAGAAGGTTTGAGAGTAAAAGACTTTTTAATATAGTTTTTAGAGAAACTGCTTTATTATCGTTATTTAATAAACAGAATACACTTGTAAAAGCTAATGTTTGGCTAGGTGAAAAATCAGAAGTAGAGTTGGTTGCCCTTAAGCCATTTAAAAAAATTGTGTCACCAATAGAGTTTAATAAAACAAAAATTATAACTGAGTGGATGGATCCAATAGCAGCGCCAATACGTAAAGGTGATGTTATTGGAAGTGTATATATTTCAATCCCTGGTAAAAAAGCTATTAAAGAGGATCTCATTTCTGCTCAAAATATAAATAAAATGTCGTCTTTGGTAAGAGTTAAATCAATTTTAAAGTTTTTGCTCTACGGAGATATTGTTGATAAATAATGAACATAAAAATAGTATAAAAAAAGGTTTATTTATTTCTTTTGAAGGAGGTGAGGGAGCTGGAAAAAGTACACAAATAAATTTACTTAAAAAGTTCCTATCAAAAAAAAATTATAAAGTAACATCCACAAGAGAACCAGGAGGCACTAAGGAAGGTGAATACATTAGAAAATTTTTAGTTTCTGGAGATAAAAATGCTTGGGACAGTTATTCTGAAGCATTAATATTTAATGCATTGAGAAGAGAACATATAAATAAGTTAATCAACCCCGCAATTCAAAATAGTGAAATAATACTATGCGATAGATATGTAGACTCAACAATTGTGTATCAAGGATTCGTTGGTAAAATTGATGAACAGAAATTGTTTAAATTACATGATACTTATTGTTATGGACTATATCCAGATTTAACATTGTTTTTACATTTAAATCCTATGATTGGATTAGATAGAACTAACAAAAGAAATAATAAAAATGAAAATAGATTTGAAAAACTAGGTTTAGATTATCACCAAAAAATACTAGATGGATTTAATATTTTGTATAAAAAACATCCAAAAAGAATAGTTAAAATTGATGCAAGTGAAAGTAAAGAAATTATATCTGATAATATTAATTATCATGTTTCAGAATTACTTAATATAAATGATTAAAGATCTGGAAAATAATAGTTTTGTAAGTAATAAAATAAAAAAACAAATTATTTCAACAATTTGTTCGAATACAATTAACTCCTTCATTATTGGTGGATCAAAAGGTTTAGGTAAAAAAAACTTTATATTTAAATTATGTAAATTTATGTTGTGTCATTTTGAACTGAATGATGAAATTAATTCTGAAATATTTGAAGTTAATCAATTTTGCTTAGACAAAACAAATATTAATAAATCTTATTATTTATTTGAAAACAATTCACATCCAGATTTTTTTTACTTATGTAAAGAAGAAAATGAAGACGAAAAAAAAATACCAATTGAAAAAGTAAGGAATTTAAAATCTTTTTTCTATAAAACATTTTCAGTTTCAAAAGTTAAGATCGCTATAATTGACACTGTTGAAGATCTAAGCTTGAATTCTTTAAACTTACTATTGAAAACAATAGAAGAATTACCAC
>CACNRW010000034.1 GCA_902622875.1 uncultured SAR116 cluster alpha proteobacterium | reverse complement strand
TTGGTTTAAGATTATTTAAGCCAAAACCAGATCTTCAAGTCTCAAACAACATGCAAAGTAGAAGGACTTTTGTAACTCTTTTAGTTGAAAGCATTGATTATATTCAAAGAAATTTAGAGGCTAAAAATATAAAGTTTAAAATAAATGACTTAAATAATGATAAACCCATCAAAAGTATTTTTGTTCAAGAACCATCATTAAATCTTATACATTTGGTTGAAAATAAAAATGGTTTTAATGATGACTTAAATGGATGGAATATGGGTCTTGATTGGGGCATACATCACATGAACCTTGAATCTTTAAATGTAAGAGATTCGATAGAATTTTTTTCAGATATAGTAGGAATGAAAGAAGGTAGATGGGTTGCTCCAGTAAATAAGGGAGATTTTAGCATAGACCCATCTGAGTTGGCTATTTTACCGTTATCAAATAATAATAGAGGTTTGCATGTAATTAAACCTGATGACGGGTTTGGATATAGAAACAACTTTGCACATAATCCTTCAATTGGAGGTCATCCAGCTTTTACAATAAATGATTTATCAAATTTAACAGCCAAATTAGATAAGGAAAAAATATTATATTCAGATGCTAAAGTTTACGCAATGCCAGGCTTCCACCAAATTTATTTATATGACATTAATGCTAATATGTTAGAAATTAATCAAGCAGTATAATCGTAAGAAAGTTTGCATTTTAGATAATTATGGTCAAAGTATATAAAAACGTTTGTATTACAGGTGCTGGAAATGGGATTGGAAGAGCTATTGCTATCGCTATGAGTAACAAAGGTTATAATGTAGTCTGTGCAGATATTGACTTGAAACAAGCAAAAGACACTGTTGATTTAATATTAAATAAACAAGGATCTGGGATAGCAGTAGAGACTGATGTAACTAAAGCTTTTGACATTAAGAATATGATCAACTTAACAGTAGATGAATTTGGTAGCTTAGATATTTTAGTAAATAATGCAGGTGTAACTAGGACATCTAACATTCTGGATTTAACCGAAAAGGATTGGTATTGGATAAATGATGTTAATGCAAAAGGCACATTCTTTTCTTTGCAGGCTGCTGCGAACCAAATGATTAAACAAAATCAAGGTGGTAGAATAATAAACATGGCTTCAGTTGGCGGCAAAGGTTTCGTAGATGTATCTAATGCAATTTATGCAGCTAGTAAAGGTGCCGTAATAAGTTTAACAAAAACTGCTGCACAAGAATTAGCAAAATATGAAATTACTGTTAATTCTATTTGTCCAGGGATTACTCATACAAATATTTTATCTACAATTGTTAAAAAAAGAGCCTTAGAACAAAATAAATCAGAAGAAGAAATTATGAAACATTATGTAAGAGATATACCTTTGCAAAGACCAAATGATCCAGAAGATATTGCAGAAATGGTTGTTTTTTTATCTTCAAAGGGTGCAAGAAATATTTCAGGTCAATCTTATAATATTGATGGTGGCTTGATCCCCAGTTAATTTTTGATTTTAATGAGGATAGTTATTTGAAAAGATGGCGTCATTTTATTGTTGTGATTAGTATTATACCAGCATTAATCATTTATGTTTCATTTTTTATGTTTACATTTGATTTTATAACGGGATATTTTTGGCTTTTAGATTGGATGATTTATATAACAGCTGGATTATTATGGCTTTATCCTGCTGCAAAAGTAATAAAATGGCTAGCTGATCACGAGTCAAATTAATTTTAAATAGGCATTACATGAAAATTACAAACATAGAAGTATATGAATTACAAATACCTTTCACTACAGGTGTCCAAAATAAATTACCATCAGACTTTTTAAAAGCTGATGCTATGGATTTTTGCTTGATAAAGATAGATACAGATATTGGTATTACTGGATGGGGGGATGCATTTTCTTTTCATTGTAGAAGAGCTGTCGCCGAAGCTATCATCCACATGGTAAAACCATATTTAATTGGAAAAAATCCACTTGATGTTCAACAAATAAATTTTGAATTGCAAAAAAAATTACATTTGTTTGGTCGATATGGTATTACTATGTTTGCAATAAGTGGGGTTGATATAGCTTTATGGGATATCCTAGCTAAACATAGTAATTTACCTCTATGTAATATTTTAGGATCAAGTGGTAAGAAGAAAATGCCAGCTTATGCAAGTCTTTGGCGTTATGAGGACGTTGAATCGGTTCAAGATAGATGTAATCATGCCAGAGAACTCGGTTATAATTATATTAAGTTGCATGAAATATTTACACCTGAAGTAGAAGCAGCTAGAAAAATTCTAGGTGATGACATTCCAATCATGGTTGATACAAATTGTCCTTGGACAAAGGATCAAGCTAGGCAAATTTTGTCCGAATGGGAAGATTTCAATCTTTATTGGGTCGAAGAACCTATTAATCCACCTGAAGATTTTGAAAGCTTATCACACTTAAGGTCTGAATCATTGATTCCTGTAGCCGCAGGTGAAAACGCTTGTACTTCGTTTGAATTTAAAAAAATGTTTGAATACGAAGCTGTAGATTACGCTCAGCCAAGTGTAACTAAAGTAGGGGGTATTACTGAATTTAAAAAAATCATATCGGTTGCTGCAACATTTGGTGTTCAGGTAATGCCACATTCTCCATACTTTGGACCAGGATTTTTAGCAACTTTACATTTATCTCAATTTGTACCTAAATCAGGTTTATTAGAGAGATTTTTTATTGATTTCGAAGCATATATATACCCAAAACAAGTTTTTAATCCTAAGAATGGTTTCTTTGAAATCCCTAATGGAATAGGCTTAGGATTTGACCCTGACAAACATGTATTGAAGGATTACAGGGTTAATTAGGTTAATATCCTGCCCCTGATTTTGAGGTTTCACTCTCTGGCACATAAGTTTCAAATGCCATTGAAATCAATCTATCCCAACATTTCTTATTGATTTTAGAAACTTCCAATCTTTGATTTTGGACTAAACTTAATGGATTACAATTTTTTTTGAATTCATATGTCTCCAGAAAGTAATAGCCTGTCAGATTATTAAAAAGGTTTGTATCTATATATAATTTTTGGTCGTTTGTATAAGCAATGATGGAATTTTTACTATTTTTCAAAACTAAACTTATATTTTGTTCTTGGGCAATTAGACCCATAGAAGCTAACAAAAATTTTGGACTATGTAGATAACCTTTCCATATTACTTTATTTGCTGAAACATATTCTACCAAAAGTAAACCCATAAGAGCAGATGTAAGAGGTTTTTTTAAATTATTATCTTTAATTGAAGTTGATAATTTATTTTCTTTATAAAGATCAGCCGTTTTCAGAACAGAACCAAGAAAATAATAATCATGATTGACCAACCATCTTGAGAGGTTTGCACAATCCTTAGCTAATCCCCATTCAATTCCGACACTTCTGAGGGCTTTGTAAGTTTCAGAGTAAACTTCATTCAAAGATACTGTTAACATATTTATGCATCAGATAAATAAGGGAAGAGCCAGTCACAGGAATTCTCTTCTTGAAGTTGCTGTGGAAGAGGAGCTCCCTGAAATAGTGTAATTCTAGTCCACAGATCTGATTTTGGGTCATATTTAGATGCACCAAAGAAACTTAATTTGCACCTTAATAAATCTATTGGCCTCATTTGTTTACCAACTAGATTATCCTGAATTTCGCTATATGGTGATGTTTTATTAATAATAATTCTTCTTATAATATTTCTAATTTCTGGGTGATTAATCATAGCTTCAGACGCAGTCATTTTTTTGGGTAATTTGATTAAAATTTTAAGAGCTTTTTGTACTTGATGTGAAATGTCAAATGGTAATTGTTTTTCATATCCATCGTCTTTGTTAGTAACGCCAATTCGGGGCTCTAGTTTTGCTTGAGATATATACCAAAAAAAGTAGTTTTCATCAGAACTATTAACATTAATACTTAGAGCCCATTCGTAGTTCTCTTTTATAATTTCTATAATTTCTTTTACATTATAACCTACAACAACTGACTTTTTTTCTACAGATCCCATTTGTTTTGTTAAGTCATCAATAATATGAGGAAATGGTTCAATGAATATTGAATGAAGAATTTCTTCTGTTTCTATACAAATTTTATTTTTAAAATAATCATTAAGACTTTTTAGCGGATAATTTTTATTTAATAGGTTGAGAACCACATTACAGTTTATTATATTTTTTAAATCTAAGTTAAGATTTTTTATTCTATTTGCTTGGATCAGGTCATCAACATTCCATTGTGAAGTATATTTGTAGGCCTGTTCAATATAATTTAAAATTTGTTTCTGAGTATATTTATTAATGCTTTTTATAGATAACACTCTTGATATTGCTGCTTCCCTTGCATTAATCCACTTATGAATAAGTTCTTGATGATTTATCAGAAATGGAGCCATTCCTAAACCAGTTGCATTCCCAACTCCAAGATGTCTTGAAATTTTGTCAGACAATTTCACAGACTTCTTTCCACCTTTTTTTTCTGCTAAAAAATTTATTAATTCTATTGAAAAATATCTAATTAGATAGACTGTTAACATTTCGGCCTGAAAAGGTTTATTCAAGACATTTTTATTTGAATTAAATGAAAAATCACCTATTCCAAACTTCCCATTACCGTAAACTGCAGTTGTTCTTATAAGATATCCAATATTGTTTATATCTAATTTACTAGGTTGTTTGCCATTTGATAAAGCATCTAATACTATTCTAAAAAACCTAACTGACTTATTAGCTCTGCTAAGAGTTAACTGTTTGGATAGATGCCTTCCTAATTCTTGTATTTTTAAATTTTTAGACATTTTATCTAATTCAATATTAGATGGAACTCCTTTAAAAAGTGAAAAAGTCATGTCCCACTTTTCTGCTATAACCCTATCACTTCTTTCCTCATCATTTATAGAGTGGCAGAATACTACAAGTGAAAATATACTATTGTTAAAATATGTCTTTATAACAGCATTACCAAAACCATTATTATCGATATCCCATTTTGATATTTCGAATTGAGTTTTATTTGATTTCAATTCATTTATCAATTGCCTAGTAAAGGACAAACGAGTTTGATGAAAACTCCCTAATCTTTCTAATTTCATAACTTTGGATGGTTCTCTCATTGGAAAGAGATTAATCTGTTGATTTTTTTTATAATTTTGTTTCATAGTTTTAAACTGAAGTGAATGACTTTTTGAAAAAATTAAACCAATTCTCACCCTTTATCTTATTAATTTCTTGTTCGCTAAATCCAATCGTTTTAAGTCCAGAAAGTATATTATGCCAATCTCTATTATCTCTAAACCAAGAGGGCATATCAGGAAAACCGGGGTTAGATGCGGATCCTTCACCATAATCAATTTCTTTAGTCCACTTGCCAACTCTCATCCATTCAACAACACTATCAGGCTGGTCTTGGCATAAATCTGAACCAAATCCAACATGGTCAATACCAATTAAATCAACGGTTTTAGCTATCATTTTACAAAAATCTTCAATTGAGCAACTACTACTATTATTTAGATGGTGTGGGTAGAATGAAAATCCTAGCATACCATTATTTTCAGCTAATCTTAATAAAATTTCATCTGATTTATTTCTTTTCGCAGGATGCCAAAATGATGGGTTTGCATGACTTATAACTATTGGTCTTTCAGACAGCTCAATGGCCTCAAATGTAGATCTTTCAGATGAATGTGACATATCAACAATCATTCCAACTCTATTCATTTCTTTTATAACTTCTTTACCCATTCTTGTAATACCAGGATCGTTTTCCTCGTAACAACCAGTTGCTAGTAAAGATTGATTATTATAAGAGAGCTGCATAAACCTTCCACCAAGCCGATGAAGTATCTTTATAAGGCCAATATCGTCTTCAATAGGCGAAGGGTTTTGAAACCCAAAAATTACAGCAGTTTTATTTTGTTTCTTGGCTGTTTCAATGTCCTCTGCAAAATAAGCAGGCATAATCAAACTAGGAAATTTTTCAAACCAAGTGTTCCATTGTTCAAAATTTGAAACAGTATCTCTAAACTGTTCATGATAAGAAATTGTAACGTGGACAGCTGTAAGATCAGAAGATCGCCATTCCTGAAAGATTTTTGGTGACCAATTACAATATTGTAAACCATCTATTAACATACAATCTACATATCACAATTATAAAGAGAGATGAATATTAAACTGTCAAATTGCTTACTCTTCAATATTAGCTCTAAATTTTTCAGGAGGTCTAATTCTGATAATTAAACATGCTAATGCAACCAGTACTATTGCTCCTGCTTCGTATAATAAATCACTAGGTTCTTTTCCTTGAAGAATAATCAATCTAGCTAGAGCTGTCATAGCAATAAATAATGGCAAAGTTACTGGTATTCTATTGCTTCTATAAAATGCAGCAACCATTCCAAGAACCTCAGTATAGATAAATAGTAAAAGTAAGTCTGCTAAAAGAACTCTTTTGTTCTCAACTAAAACAATAATTTCTTGCACTGTTGCAAAAACTGTAGCAAACGCAATAAATATCAATAGTAATCTTTCAGCATAGTGTATGTACTTACTTATTTTTTTGTCGTCCATAAATCCACCTTTTAAAATTAGCATAATGACAAAGGAATATAAATTTACAACAAAATAACATTAACCTGTTAATTGTTGAATTTTTCTTTTTATATCATTAAAATGAAGTCAATTTTTATGGCAATAGGGGAGTGTCATGGTAGAATTTAAAGTAAAACCTTTATCAAATTTAATGGGTGCAGAGATAACAGGTATAGATTTAAGATACAAAATAAGTAAAGAAACGAAGAAAGAATTATTAAAAGCAATCACCGATCATTTGGTTGTTTGTATAAAAGATCAAAAGTTAAGTCCATCGAAATTGGCTGACGTATCTAGGCTATTTGGGAAACCTAAACAATATTTTGTAAAAGATGAAACAGTTGATAATATTCCAGAAGTAATAGTAGTTTCAAATAGAACTAGAGAAAATAAGCCTAAAGTGTATGCAAGTCATTGGCACACAGATGACTCTTATAGAAAAAAACCTGCAACTTTAACATTTATATACCCTGACATACTTCCTGAAAATGGAGGAGGCACTGATTTTATAAATTGTTACTCTGTATATGAAGATTTGCCTCAAGAATTAAAAATTAAAATAAAAAAACTTCGTGCAGTTCATAAATGGCAAAGTAGGCGGAATGTTTCAGAGGTTGTAAAACTTACTAAAGAACAAGAAAAAGATACACCTCCGGTTGAACATCCCTTGATAAGGACACACCCAATGTCCAATAAAAAATCTGTATATATCAATCCTAACAGGATTGATCATATTTTAGGTTTTAATGAAATTGATAGTGATAAACTTCTTGATGAAATTTATGAATTTTCTTTTCAAGATAAGTATCAATACAGGCATACTTATGAAAAAGGCGATTTAGTAATCTGGGATAATCGTTGCACCATGCATAAAGCTAATTCTGATTATGATTTAAGTCACTTAAGAATAATGCATAGAGTTATGCTTGAAGGAGAAGCTGTTTTTTAATTTTTTAAACAGTAAAAACCTTATGACAAATCAATTAAAATTCGGCATTCAAACCAATGGCATAAAACACACTTCTTTTGATACTATGCCAAGTATAAATGAACGCTTCTTGATGGTTAAAGAGACTGGAATATTTGATTATGTTGATAAAACTCCTGACGATAATGAAATAGAAAATTTCAAATTAGCAAGTGAAAGATATAATATTCCGATCAGGGCAGGAGGATGGTTTTATACCATTGGAGATCATAAAGAACTTTTAGAGAAGAATTTAAAAACTGCAAAAAATCTAGGCTCAATTGTACATAATGTGCAAATTCAATCATATAATACTGAAGGTAAAATTGTTTGTTATTTAGATGTAAGAGACGCATATCTAGAAGCTTATGATATTGGGATGAATTTAGGGGTCGTACCTTGTTTTGAAATACATGTGAATATGTGGAGTGAAGATTTTCCAAGAGTTTCTTATGTTGGCAAATTAATAAAAGATAAAGGTGTAGAATTTAATATAACCCTTGATCACAGTCATGTGATTTTTAAAATTGATAATAAAAAAGAACAAAAAATATTCAATACAGATAAAAAAAATGAAAGAGGAGAACTTATCATTAATCCTTTTATAAAAGGTAATGTTGTATCAGAATGGATTAATAATGAATGGGTAAAACACTGTCACGCAAGATCTTCAATACCTAACAACCCTATTAACATTTTTGGCAAACATCCAGATGGATCAATTGGTAGAGGTATCCAGTATCCTTTTAAAAAACCAAAAAAAAATGAATATCATGAAATATGGGAAGAATCTTATTTAGAACCTTGGAAGAAATGTATAAGAAACCTTTTGATGCATCATTATAAAGATCCTAAGAGTAAACTAGGCCAAATTTCGACTGAATTCATACCTAATACTGATTACGGAGAGGGTTGTAAGTATTCACTTTTTGAACAAGCTATCGAATGTACAAACTGGATGAAAAAGACATGGGAGACAGTTAAAAATAAAGAGACTTTAGGTTTATGAAATTGGAGAAAAAAATGTTATCTAAGACACAAATTGATCAATACAATAAGGATGGTTTTGTTGTTCCAGACTTCAAAATGCCAGAAAATATAATAAATAAAATTGAAAAAAGTCATGATAGATTATTAAGTAATCACCCTGAATTTAAAAATTACTGTCCAGCAATATTATCTTATGACGAAAGTTTTTTGGAATTTTGTTCAGACGAAACTATTTTAAATTATGTTGAACAATTAATAGGACGAAACTTTGCACTATGGAATTCGAGTTTCTTTGCAAAGCCTGCTATTGATGGTCATGCTACACCTTGGCATCAAGACGGACAATATTGGCCAATTAGACCTTTGGCGACTTGTACTGTTTGGCTAGCTATAGATGATTCGAATGTAGAGAATGGTTGTTTACGTTTTATTAAAGGTTCTCACCTAGATAAAAAACTAAAGTCACACAATATAAATGACAATAAAAACCTGACCTTGAATCAGGAGTTAGATAAAGAAGAATTTGATGAAACTGAGGCTGTTGATTTAATTTTAAAAAGAGGACAAATTTCTCTTCATGATGTTTATTTAGTTCATGGATCTGAGGCAAATAAATCGTCTAAATCAAGAAGAGCAATTACAATGAGATTTATGCCAACGACCAGTATTTTTGACCATCAAATGGTTAAAGATAAAAATCTTTTTTCAAAATTGAATGTAAATAAATATTCAGATAGAAAAATTTATCATATGAGAGGTAAAGATGTTTCGGGTAAGAATAATTTAACATATATTTAACTTAATTAACTTTTAAAAAAGAGGATTTTATGGATCAAGCTGTTATTCTTTCAACTGCAAGAACACCTATAGGAAAAGCGTATAGGGGCTCTTTTAATGATACTGACGCACCAACCTTAGCCAGTTATGCAATAAATGGTTCAATTTCGAAGTCTGGCATAGATCCTTCAGAAGTCGAAGATGTTATAATGGGTTCAGCAGTTCAGCAAGGTACACAAGGGTACAATATAGGTAGATTGTCTGCTGTTGCGTCTGGACTACCAATTCATGTTCCAGGAATGAGTGTTGATCGACAATGTGCCTCTGGTCTTATGGCAATTGCAATAGGCGCTAAGCAAATAGCTTGTCAAGAGATGGATATAGTAATTGGAGGAGGAGTTGAATCTATTTCATTAGTTCAAAATGAGTTTTCAAATAAATATAAATCTCAAGATCGTTTTTTAATGAATAATAAACCTGATATGTACATGAGCATGATTGACACTGCTGAAGTCGTTTCAAAAAGATATAAGGTAGGAAGAGACCAACAGGATGAGTACGCATTACAAAGCCAAAAAAGGACTGCAGCGGCTCAAAATAAAGGTTATTTTGATAGTGAAATAATACCTGTTAAGACAATTCAGACTTTTAAAAATTTAGATAACGATAAAGTAGATTACAAAGAAGTTGAAATAGTTAAAGATGAATGTAACAGACCGAGTACAGACATTTTTAGTTTGCAAAATTTAAAATCTGTTATGGGTAACGATTCATTTATAACCGCTGGAAACGCTAGTCAGTTATCTGATGGCTCGTCGGCATCTGTACTTATGTCTATGAAGTTGGCAGAAAAAAGAAATTTAAATCCAATTGGCATATGTCATGGTGTCGCAGTTGCAGGCTGCGAGCCTGATGAAATGGGAATAGGGCCAGTTTATGCCATTCCAAAATTATTAAAACAAAATAATTTAAAAATGGAAGATATAGGTTTATGGGAGTTAAACGAAGCCTTCGCAGTTCAAGTCATTTATTGTAGGGATAAATTAGGTATACCTAATGAAAACTTAAATGTTAATGGTGGCTCGATTTCAATTGGTCATCCTTATGGAATGAGTGGCGCTAGATTAGTAGGTCATGCTTTACTAGAGGGTAAAAGAAGAAAAGTTAAATATGCGGTGGTGACGATGTGCATAGGTGGAGGTCAAGGGGCTGCAGGACTATTTGAAGTGTTATAATACAAAATCATTATATTGAGGGGGAAAATGTTTAAAATTTCTACAAAAGCTAGAAGGCTAACAGAAGAAGAAAAGTTAAAATATAAGGAAGATGGCTATTTAACTGGGTTACCAGTTTTCGATACTCAAGCGAAAGAAGATTTGAATGATTTGTTTGTTAGTCTTAGTTCCCGTTTAAGCAATGATATAGATATTAATCAAACGAATATGTGGCACAAAGCTAGTTTAAAGTTTTATAATTTATGTAGAACTCCAGTAATTCTTGATTATGTTGAGGATTTATTAGGACCTAATTTCTTTCAATGGGGTGGACAATTTTTCCTTAAAGAGCCTAAAGATGGATCAATTGTTCCCTGGCATCAAGATGCTCAATATTGGCCTTTGTCCCCATCAAAATCTGTAACTGTTTGGTTAGCTCTTTATGACGCAGATGAACAAAATGCTGCTATGAAAGTAGTTAAAGGAAGTCATAATGAAGGTATGTTTAAGCATCACACAAACAAAGCTAGTAATTTTGTATTGGATCAAGAAGTTTCAACTGAACAGATTAAACAAGAAGATATTGTTTCTCTAAATTTAAAAGCTGGTGAAATATCACTTCATGATGATGGTTTACTTCACGGTTCTGAGGCTAATAATTCTAATAGAAGACGTTGTGGTGTTACAATGAGATTTGCTCCAGTAAATGTTAAGGCAGACTTATCAGTGTGGCCACACTTTGAAACTCAGCTTGCGCGAGGCATAGACAGTTTTAAAAATAATCCAATAGCTGAAATCCCTAGAGGAGAAGCAACACCTGTAAGAAAATTTCAATATTCAAAGGAATTTGTCAATGATTGGTAAAAAATTATTTATCCTTATCATCTCCACTTAGTTCATTTGTAAAGTTTGCTGCTATTATTCCTGCTGGTAAAGCTACTATTCCTATACCAATAAGTGCTATAAAACTTGCACATATCTTACCTAACAATGTAATAGGATAAACGTCACCATATCCAACAGTTGTTAGAGTAGCCATTGACCACCACATTGCTCTTGGGATACTACCAAAAGTTTCCGGTTGAGTAGTACCCTCAACGATATATAAAATCACTGCTCCTAGTAATAAAAGAAATAATGTTACAATTAAGCTTGATAATAATTGAGATTTTGACTTAGATATCGAGCGAAAGAACATTAGTAATGACTTGTTTGTTTCAACTAATTTTATTATTCGAAACATTCTTATTAGTCTTATTAATCTTAACAGTACTAAATCTTGTACAAAAAACATAATAATATTAGGCAATATTGCTATCAAAT
>CACNRW010000033.1 GCA_902622875.1 uncultured SAR116 cluster alpha proteobacterium | reverse complement strand
TTAATTACCAAGATTTGAAAGTTATTAAGTCAAATTCTATTTTTTCCACCAGATATCTGGTAAGACTATATCTTCATTTTGTAAATTGTTAGGAAAATCTAATTTATTAGGTAAAGATAATTTGTTAAGTCTTTTTACTTTATTTAAAAAATCCCTTCGTAGAAATGAAAATTCAGCAACTTTTGGTACAACTACATTATCATAGTTTACTAAACCACAGCAATTATTTGGGTGAATATGAACAATACAAAACTTGTCAAGTAGTTTTGAAAAAATACCATTAAACATTTTATAAGTATAGCTTTCAAAAATTAGGTTAATCCAATGAAACTCAATTATCATTCCTATAAATTTACTTAATGTGTTCATGTCTTCTTTAATAAGAACATCCAATTCATATCCTTCTATGTCCATTTGTAAAAAAAGATCTGTTTTATTTTTTATTCCGACTTCTCTAATCCAATCTGTTAATGTTAAATATTGATTATTGGTTCTGGCACCTAAAAATTTATTAGTAAAATGAAAGTTCTTATTGTTTAAAGGTGGTTTGTTAACACTTGCATCTGCTAAAAAACTTTTGATATTAAATTCATTTGACAATTGTTCTTCAAAACTAGCAACAGTACTTACACCAGGGCTAAAGCAAAAGCTTATTTCATTGAAAACATTTGGAAATAGATACCCCCCGTCTTCTTTGCCGCCTATCCTTTCCAACTCAACAGGCTCATAATTATCTTTAATTAAATTAATAAATTCTATTACTCTCTCTGAGGGAATACTTTTGCTTATCATTATTCCTTGATTAAATAATACATGGGGATCTAAATTAATTTTTTTCATTATCTCTCCTGTTGTACTTTACTAATCTAATTGTTCAAAAAAATAAACTTTTTATTAAATACATTAATAAATATTTATTCAGTTTTAGAATATTTCTAATTAGAAATTAAATTTTTGATAAATATAAATTATGCAATTATATAAAATGAAACTACAAATCTAATTTACAATTGTCTAATAAATTTTATATTTTGAAAATGAGGAATATATTTAAAAAATAATCTATTTATCTGCTAGGATATCTTAGTTGGTAGGGTAGAGGATTAAAATTTTCATTTAGGTAGATCGAATCTACCCCTCGCAGTATGTTCTATACATGACCTTGCATTTTAATTATAAATTTTATTTATAAATACTAAAATATTAATGAATAAAAAGTTATGTATTATATACCAAATAGTTTGTCCTGAAGGTTTACCAATGGATCATTCCAGAAAACTTGGCGTTTAAGTTTTTCAAAATCTGTGTCAAATGCCATTGCCATTGATGAACAATAAATCGATCGTGCATCAATCGTAGCTTGAAGATCTTGACCTTCGAACATATTTTTGCGTTTTAATCCAGGCCAATCTGAAAATACTTTAGCTTCTTTAACAAGTCCTCCCATCAGCAAAACTGCAGTACCATAACCATGTTCAGTCCCATTACCACCATTTTGTTCAATTTTTCGTCCAAACTCGGTTAAAGTTACAATTAATGTATCATTAAATGATGTTCCAAGATTTTCTCTTAATTTTCCAAAAATCTTGTCTAAATTATAGAGCTTATCACCATGTTCACCATTTGATCCGCCCTGTGCAGCATGAGTGTCAAATCCATTGATATCAAAAACTGCTACTCTTGGCCCATCTGGCATAGCTAGAGCTTTCGCTGCAGTTCCAGCCAGTCTGTGAGCTTTTCTTGAACCTCTTCCGGAGAGCGTCGAATACGGTCGCATCATAACTCGCTCAATAGTAGATTTTAAATTGCTATTTTGGGGATAAGTAGCAGAAACTCTTTTCATGATTTCAGGCGAAGGTGTTGATAGTTTTGTTGGATAGTAATTATCTAGATTTGCCTTGCTTCTTAGAATCAGGGGCATTGGCAGAGCTATTGCTAACCCATCGAGACCGGCAGTCTCCATCCCACGACCTAGCCATCCGGTGTATTCGGCAAAGGGTTTATGTCCACCACTTTCCATTAAATCCTGTCCTTCAAAGTGAGAGCGCTCTGTGTAGGGTATACTCGCCGCGTGCACAATAGCAGCATTACCTTGTTTCCAAGCAGAATGAAAATTTTTCAGAGAAGGATGCAAAGAAAAATCAGATGTAAGCGGTAAAGTATTTTTAACTATAACGTCAGGACGAAATTTTTCAAGTGCACGATCAATTGGTGGGACTGCAGACAAACCATCCATTCCACCTCGGAGTGAAATTACAACAAGATTACGTTTTTTTCTTTTTTCAGCAAATGCTGAAAAAATCGGTGAACCCAGCATTGTAACGGATATTGAACCAGTTAAAAAGGCGCGTCTTGTAATCATGATTTTAACATCCTGTAGCTAGGGAAAAGTAGTTGCATCTTTGTTGAAGACGATTTAACTTTATTTATCAGATTTTTCATTTCTTCTGGGTTATCAAAATTTTTGTCAATCATTGACCCAAAGTCTTTAAGAATAATATTCCTTTTCGCTATTTCCTTAGGAGCAGACATTCTGCGAATTAGCAATTCAGGTGATATCCAGTCTAATTCCATATCAGAAAATCCATTTGGTTGTATAGGCCTATAGGGATCATATCCTATTTCTTTCATAAAAAAATGAGGCTTTCTCTGATGCCTACTAGGCTTAATTTTAAAGTTATACTTCATTTCATCTACTCGAAGTGGCCAACTCCCTCCAACCATATGAACCATTTGCAACATCCATATTTCTGGGTTTTGGAATTTTTCCTCTTTATCAGCATAATAATAGACTACCTTCAACAAAGCCTTATGAATTGTTGGTAGATGCCCATTAGACTTTTCCCATGCGGCAATAATTGGTGTAATCATCTCTTCTGTTGGTCTATCAGTGATAAAATGACGACATAATTTGAAAGAGATAAATCGCCTTGTTTCAGGATGGGCAGCAAGATCCTTTAACAAATCAAGTAATTTATTTTTTGGTGAAAGTCCACGTTGTTTATAGTTTTTTCCTAAAACCTTATGGTTGCCAGGTTCATGTTTTTTTTTGTTAAATCTTACCGGATTACATTCTTTTCGTTTTTTTGTATGTCTATGTTCCCACCCTGCCATAATGTAAGAAAGTTGAACCACATCTTCTTGAGTATATTTTGCTGCTGGTGAAACAGTATGTAATTCGAGTAATTCACGTGCATGATTTTCATTTACTGTTGCTAGTTTTCCTTTCATTCTCCGGTTTTTGCCCCATTCAGAATGTGGTCCAATAGATTCTGAATTATCGAGATTATGTATCATAGACCAACCTAGCGTTGCTTTTTTTAAAAGTGTTTCAAAAGAGCCACATATATTAGTTCTGATGGTTTCACGGTGATACGGACCAGTTGTAAATTCTGGCATGAAATCTTTATCAATAATAGCAAAATGATTACACCAAAAAAGCCAAAGTCTCTCAAAAACAGGGGCACCACTATTTATTGCTGTGTTGTGACGTATACATATTTCAAGATTATCAAAATAGCGCTCTCCTACTTTGATACGAAGTTTATTTTTTGCTTCTACATAAGCTTTTCGATTACTTTTATGTCTTTTTCTCAAAATTTCTCGATCCGTATATACCCATTCAGCATAGTAATTAAGCATCTCCTCACCTGTACGTACTGATTCTCCCCATACTAAAGGTGGAACTTTATCAACTTGAGATTGTGCCCATTCTATTGGATTAACTGGAACCTGTTCATTTGGGCCTATACCAAAACCAACTTTTCGAAAAAAATTTTTTTTCATAATGAATATATTTGCAATATTTATTCCAATATTATTCACTAATTTTATTTCATTTTCAATAAATTTTGCTTACATATTTTATTTGTATAGATTACGATTTAAATAAAATTATTAGTTAAATATATCTAAACTTGAAGTAATTTTTACAATTTTTGGAGAATGTTTGGGGGACGTTATCGTGAATACCAAGTCAAATAATACTAATAAGAAAAAGGTTCTAATGGTTCAAGGTCTTCATGAGGAAGGTCAAAAGTTATTTCAGGCAAGAGATGATATTGAACCTATTACTATTATGTCCTCGGATGAAGATGAAATTATGAAAGCCGCAAAGGATGTTCATGGTATTACTGTAAGAACTGCAAATATTTCTAGAAAAATAATTGAAAATTCTAAAAATTTACTAATAGTTTCTAGGCATGGTGTTGGATATGACTCTATTGATGTTGATGCCTTGAATGATAGTAATATACCTCTAGCAATTGCTGCCCATTCAAATATGATATCAGTTGCAGAACATGCAATGTTTATGTTGTTAGCACTTTCCAAAAATGTATTTTATTATGATAAATTTGCAAGAAAAGCTGATTGGACAACAAGATGGGATATAAGGGCTTGGGATGTTGCTGAAAAAAAATTACTTGTTGTGGGTTTTGGAAGAATAGGATCTAAGTTAGTAAAACGTGCACTTGCTTTTGATATGAAAGTTTATGTATATGACCCTTATGTTAATGCTGAAGAAATTAAAAAGTCAGGAGCTACTCATTTAGAAAGTTATTTAGACATGTTATCAGAAATGGATGCTGTATCGTTACATTGTCCCAAAAATAAAGAAACTACTAATATGTTCTCTGACCAAGAATTTAATATAATGAAAGATAGCTCATATCTTATCAACTGTGCAAGAGGAGGTATAGTGAACGAAAAAGCCTTATATAACGCCTTAACTTCTAATAAAATTCGTGGTGCTGGATTAGATGTATATGATGACGAACCCTCAACATCTTCAAATCCACTTTTTGGTTTAGATAATATTTTACTATCTCCTCATATTGCAGGAGTAACTCAAGAAGCAACTATAAGAATGTCAAAACAATCTGCTCAAAATGTGTTAGATGTCTTTGACGATAAAGTAAATTCTGAAGTTATTATAAATAAGAATGTTTTGTAGGAGATAATTAAATGGAACAACAAACTTTAAGAAATTGCTGGTCAAAAGGAAAAGGTGCTATTAACGCCTGGTGTTCAATTCCTAGCTCTGTTACAGCTGAAATGATGTCAATGAGTGATTTTGACTCAATCACAATTGATATGCAACATGGACTAGTTGATTATCAAATGGCTCTTAATATGCTCCAAGTTATCTCAGGCTCAGGTAAAACTCCTATGGTTAGAGTCCCTTGGAACGAACCAGGAATTATTATGAAGGCTCTTGATGCAGGTGCATTAGGTATTATTTGTCCAATGATAAATACTCCTGATGACGCTATTAGTTTTGTAGGAGCTACTAGATATGCCCCTGTTGGTCACAGGAGTTCAGGCCCTACAAGGGCATTAATGGTTCATGGTCCGTCATATCATGAAGAAGCGAATGAAAAAATTATTTCATTTGCTATGATAGAGACAGTTGAAGCTCTAGAGAATGTAGAAAAAATTGCAGCTACTGATGGCTTGACAGGAATCTATATTGGTCCATCTGATCTAAGTATTTCTATGGGATTTAAACCAGGTCTGGATAGAGTCGAACCAGAAATGATTGATGCTATTAATAAAATTAAAAATGCGTGTAAAAATAATAGTATTAAAGTTGGAATTCATTGTCTCTCACCCTCTTACCTTAAAGATAAATTATCCAATGGCTATGATTTAGGTACTTTAGCTAGTGACGTTAGGATTTACGCTGAAGGTATTAGTAATAAAATGAAAGAAGCAAGATCATAGACTTTTTATAAATGAAAGGAATGAAAATGAAAGCAGTTACAGTAGCTGATAATGGTGTTCAAATTCTAGATGTAGATATACCAAAACTAAATAGTAGCGAAGTTCTTGTTAAAGTTCATGCATGTGGTCTTAATAGAGCAGATTTGGTTGTAGCTGACGGAGGTTCTCATGGTGCTGCTGGAGGACCAGGAACTATAGTCGGTATGGAATTTTCAGGTGAAGTTGTTGAATGTGGCAATGATGTGAAAAATGTTTCAATTGGCGACAGAGTTATGTGTTCAGGAACATCAACTTGGGCTGAATACGCAATTGCTGACTACGGCAGAGTTATTAAGATACCAGACAATAATATGGATTATTTAACAGCAAGCACATTACCTGTTGCTCTTGCAACAATGCATAATGCAATTGTTACAATTGGAGAGTTTATAAAAGGACAAACAATTTTGATCCAAGGTGCAAGTTCAGGTGTTGGTCTTATGGGACTTCAAATAGCTAAATATTTAGGTGCAAAAACAATTATTGGAACTTCTACAAAAACTAAAAAAATTGATAAATTAAAGTCACTAGGCGCCGATATTATAGTAAATTCAAAAGATCCTAGTTGGGTTGAGCAGGTATTAACTACAACTAGTAATGAAGGTGTAGACCTTATTATAGATCAACTATCTGGCTATACAGTAAATCAAAATATGCAAGCTACAAAAATAAAAGGTAAAATTGTTAATGTTGGAAGATTAGCAGGTGGAATAACTGACTTTAACTGTGATCTACATGCATTAAGAAGAATAAATTATCAAGGGGTAACTTTTAGAACTAGATCTGTAGAAGAAATAAGGAGTGTCTATTTAAATATGTGGAAGGATCTTGGAAATGCAGTCACAGATGGTCAATTATCGCTTCCAATAGAAAAAGTCTATGATTTTAATGATGTAGCCCAAGCTTTATCTACAATGAGAGGTAATGAACACTTTGGAAAATTAATTTTAAGATTATAAAGCTTTAATTCAGTTGTATTTTGATCATGTAACAATCATCGCCATCTTTACAGCTTTTGCTTTAGGTGGAATATTAAAAGGTGCAACTGGAGCAGGGGCTCCAATTATTACAATACCTGTAATAGCAGCTTTTTATGATGTAAGAATCGCAGTAATTATTATGGTGATTCCTAATTTATTAACAAATATCGGCCAACTTTATCAATTTAGAAAAACTATCCTTCCTCCTTTTTTTACTGCGTCTTTTGCATTAGGTGGAGGAATAGGAGCTTTTCTGGGTACAATTTTATTAGTTAGCTTGCCAATTAAAATTTTAACTCTATCGGTAGCAGTTATAGTAATAATATATATTTTACTCAAAATTGCAGTACCATCTTGGAAATTAGTTTATGCAAAAGCAAAAAAATTAGTATTTATTATGGGAGCAGGGGGAGGTATCCTTCAAGGTTCAGCAGGCTTGTCAGCACCAATATCAATAACATTCCTAAACTCTATGAAATTAGAACGAAATCAATTTATACCAACAATCTCAGTGTATTTTGGTGTAATGTCTATATTCCAAATGCCTACCTTGTACTATTATGATTTTTTAAATATAGAGATTATTATTGTAAGTGTTATGTCTACTTTTGTACTAATGTGCTTTATGCCACTTGGTTCATGGATAGCTAAAAGTATATCCAAAGAAACCTTTGATAAGGTAACCTTAATTCTTTTAGGGTTTATTGCATTGAGAATAATTTATTTAAATTTGTAACATTTATTTATATCTATTACCACATACCAACTTTCCATTCTGAGTAGAACAACCGTATTGAAGATCCCAATCTCTTTTTTTTACTTTTAATTGTTGGATTTGGTTTACACATCCTTTTAAAAATTTTTTTGTATATTGATTGACATCATTTACATTATTAATTTTTACAAGATTTTCTTTTTTGGATATCTTCGTATACGAATAAGGTGCAATATTATAGTTTTTCTTATTTTTAAAAATAAGTTTTAATTTATTTTTAAAATTAAGAATTTCTAATTTACTTTGTTTTGATATTATAATTTCATCCTTAAAATTATTTATTTTATAATTAAATAAAACGAGATTATATCTATCTTTAGAATTTTTAGGAACTGACAAAAGAATATTTCCTTTTTTAAAGCTTAAATTTAATTCATATGGGTCTACGCCTAATTGAATATTTTCTATTTTTAATGAGGAGTTATGTGAAAAACAAATTTTTGCTTTGTTTGTTAAAACTAAGATTGCAGGATTTTTCTTTGTAAGTAAATAATCTCCACTCTTAATTTTTGAAGATTTATTGAGAGTATATCTTTTACCATAGATATCAAGAACATGGATTGTATTCTTGATATCAATTATTTTAATGTCGGAATAACTAAAGGATGAAGATAATGAAAAAAATATGAGCGAAAAGCCAATTATATTTAGAAGTTTTTTTATTACATAAATCATAATTTAGATAATGTAGCCAATATAATTCTGTGGCTACATTATTTTTAAATTTTTATATTATCCTGGGACTTTTCCATTAACACCTTTGAGGTAATAATTCATACCCCATAAGGCACCATCATCAAGACTTTTACCTGCAGGAATTATTTCTTTACCCGTGTTATCCACTAAAGGACCTGCAAATATATTAATCTTACCACTTTTGATGCCATCTAGCGCTTCTTGAGCTTTTTTAGCAACACTATCTGGCATATTTTGGAATTTAGAAATAAGCAACATTTCTGCTTTTATTCCACCCCAGTCATTGCCAGCCCAGTGGTCAGGACCATCACCAGTATTCCATTTGCCAGTCTTTAACTCTTCAATTTTCCTAATGTAATATGGACCCCAATTATTTATAGAGGCAAATAATTGAGCTTTTGGCGCGAATGCAGACATATCAGTGGATTGACCAAATCCAAGTGCCCCTTTTTTTTCGGCTATTTGAAGCATGGCAGGTGAGTCTGTGTGCTGTGCAAGAATATCTGCACCTTCTGCAATATGTACCTTAGCGGCATCTGCTTCTTTTACTGGATCATACCATGTATTCGCCCATATAACTGAAATTGATGCATCCTTATTTACAGATCTCAAACCTTGAGCAAATGAGTTAATTCCCATAATTACTTCGGCTATTGGATATGCACCAATATATCCGATTTTATTTGTTTTTGTCATTAATCCCGCTACTACACCTTGGATATATCGACCTTCATAAAATCGTATATTTCCTGTAGCAACATTTTTAGATCTTTTATATCCGGTAATATGTTCAAACTTTACATTAGGGAATTCCTTAGCAACTTTAAGAGTTGGCTCCATGTAACCGAACGAAGTAGTGAATATAATTTCATTACCTTGTTTAGCAAGTTCTCTTATTACTCTAGTTGCGTCAGGACCTTCAGGGACATTTTCAACAACTGAAACTTTGACATCACTGCCAAATCGTTTTTCAACCATTTGTTTACCTAGTTCATGAGCATAAGTCCAGCCATGATCTCCAGGTGTTGTTAAATAAACAAAACCTACTTTTGTTGGGTTCCCAGCAAAAGCACTATTAAACATAAAAAATAAAACTGATGCACTTAATGCAAACAGTGAAAAAATACGCATACAAAATTTTAACATTACACACTCCTAATTTGATATTAAAACCTTAAAGTGAATCTTTAAAATAACAATAAAAAAAATTGTATTTTTATATTAAAATATAAAAATGCAAATATTTATAACTTTTTATTGTGTATCAAAAAAAGGTTTCCCAAGAGATGCAGGTACTACGCTATTACTTTTTGAAATTCTCCCAGATATCATTGTTAGAGCAACAATAGTCGCTAAATAGGGCATCATAGAAAGAATCTGAGATGGAATAGGCCAACCTCTTGCTTGACCTACTAATTGAGCGATTGTTATTCCCCCAAAAATTAATGCTCCGACAATAATTCTCCATGGTATCCAGGAAGCAAAAACAACTAGAGCTAAGGCTATCCAACCTCTTCCCGCTGTCATTCCCTCTGACCAATGTGGTGTTAATACCAGTGGAATATAGGCTCCTCCAATACCCGCACACATACCCCCAAAACAAGCGGCATACCAACGAATTTTTTTTACTGGATACCCAACTGAATGAGCACTTTGATGGTCATCACCAACGGCACGTAAAACAATCCCTGATTTAGAATATTTTAGAAAGTAAGTAATTAAAATAATGATAGCTACCGACAGGTACGCAATAAAATCTTGTTTGAATAAAATTTCACCAATAAATGGTATATCTGATAATAAAAATATTTCTATCTTGGGTAAAGAAGGAACTGTTTTACCGACTAAAGGCGCTCCAGCTAAACCAGTCAAACCAGTTGCAAAAATAGTTAATCCAAGCCCTGTTGCAACCTGGTTAGTCATAAAGTTAATAGTAAAAATTGAAAATATAGAGGCCATTAAAACACCACATAACCCTCCTGCAATTATTCCAAAATAGGGGTTTTCCAACCATAACACAGCTCCTAAAGCTCCTACAGCACCACTTAACATCATACCTTCAACACCAAGGTTCAGAACTCCACTTTTTTCTGTAATTAATTCACCAGTAGCTGCTAACAAGAGGGGTATAGAAGTCGCTATTATTGTTAACATTAATGCATCCATTTACGTGTCCTTTAACCATTTAATCTTATATTTTTGAAGTGTCTCCCCTGTTAATAAAAAAAACAATAGTATCCCTTCAAACAAACCAGTAACCACTTTGGGTATTCCCATAGACATTTGTGCGTTATCTGCACCTAACTTAACAGTTGCTATAATGATACCTGCAAACAAAATTCCAATCGGATTTAACCTGCCAAGGAATGCTACTATAATTGCAGTAAATCCGTACCCAAAAGAAACTTCAGGTTGCAATTGACCAATATTTGCAGAAACTTCAATTACTCCCGCAACACCTGCTAAGCCGCCGGATATTAACAAAACAGTAATTGTAATTGTGTTTTGCTTAAAACCAGCAAATTTTGCTGCTTTGGGAGCAGATCCTAAGACATTTATTTTAAAACCACTTAATGTTTTATTTACAAAAAGCCATGAAATTGGAATTAATAATAATATGAGTAATATGCCATAATGAAGTTGTCCCAAATAACCTATACCGGGAAAAGGAATTTTATTGATTATAGCTCCATCAGGGTACGGCTTAGATAAAGGGAACCCAAAACTCATAGGGTCACGTAATGGACCTCGAACTATAAAATCTATAAACAACATTGCTACATAAACAAGCATTAGACTTACTAATATTTCGTTTACGTTTAATTTTGTTTTTAGAATTGCAGGAATAAATGCCCATAAGGCCCCCCCTATAAAACCAATAACCATCATAATAAATATAAAGAACTTTGTTTCCACACTAGGGAATAACAATGCAAAAGAACCTGCAAGTAGAGTACCCATTATGAATTGACCTTCAGCACCAATATTCCATACATTAGCTCTGAAGCACAACATCAAACCAATTCCAACAATAACTAAGGGACATGCCTTAACAAAAATATCACTTATCCTGTCAATTCTTGAAAAAGGGGAAAGAAATACTTGATACAAAGTTTCTAAAGGATTGTACCCAAGAAAAGTAAAAATTAATAAACCAAAAAAAACCGTTAAAAAAATTGATAAAATTGGGCCAATAATTGTCCAGTTTTTGGAAACTTTATCTCTTGGTACAAAAGTGATCATTGTGTTGTTTCCACTTTATTAGATACATCTAATTTACCACCCATCAACAAGCCGACATCCTCAGCCGTAATTTGAGTTGCTGGCAAAATCTTACTTAAAACTCCATCATTTATTGCACAAATTTTATCCGACAATTCAAAAATTTCTTCTAAATCTTGGCTTATAAGAATTACGGCTTTTCCATTATTGGATAAATTCAATAATTTTTGTCTAATTGACGTTGCAGCACCTATGTCAACTCCCCAAGTAGGCTGTGAAAAGATTGCAACTTTAGGATTATTGGCTAATGAACGTCCTAAGATAAACTTCTGTAAATTACCTCCTGACAATTGATTTGCTAGAGGATTTGTTTCGGGACATCGTACATCATTATCCTTTATTATTTTCTCACTCTCAATCTTACTATTTTGAGGATTGTTTAATAAATTTGAAATTATATCGTTAGCTTTAGTATATTTAAAAAAATATGTGAGAAAAGTATTTTCGGCAATTGTTAAGTTTGGAACCGTCGCATGAAGTGTTCGTTCTTCAGGTATAGTTTCTATTCCTAATTTCCTTCTTTCAGTAATACTTTTAAATCCTACAGGTTTGTTTTCCAGCAAAATTTGATCATTTTTTTCACATAGTGTTTCACCGCTTAATATTTCCATTAACTCGACTTGACCATTACCTGCAATGCCTGCAATACCTAGTATTTCGCCATAGTTCACTTTTAGATTTATATTTTTTAAAGATATTCCAAAGTCTGTTTCTTTATCTTTGTTCAAACCTTTTAATTCTAAAGCAATGTCTTTAGTAACACTCATAGATTTTGTTTTTTTTAAATCAGTAATTTCTTTTCCAACCATGGTTTCAGCAAGAAATTTCGTATTTGTTTTTTTTGCATCAATTGTAGCTATTGACTTACCAGATTTTAAGATAGTCACTTGATCTGCTAATTCTATAATTTCTTCTAATTTATGACTTATATACAAAATAGAACAACCTGAAGACGCTAAACGTTTTAAAATTTTAAATAGATTTGAAATTTCTTGAGGTGTTAGAACAGATGTTGGTTCATCCATAATTAATAATTTTGGGTTTTGCATCAAACATCTTATTATTTCAACTCTTTGTTGTTCTCCGACTGAGAGCTCACTGACCTTTTTTAAAGGATCAACAAATAGTTCCCATTCTTTAGAAAGTCTTGAAATTTCTGAAATTAAATCTTTGAATTTAATTTTTTTGTCTAGTGCTATTAAAATATTTTCAGCAACTGTAAGCGCTGGAAATAAAGAAAAATGTTGAAATACCATTCCAATACCATTTTTTCTGGCAGAATTAGGGGAAGATATAGAAACTTCATTATCATTAATTTCTATGGTCCCTCTATC
>CACNRW010000032.1 GCA_902622875.1 uncultured SAR116 cluster alpha proteobacterium | reverse complement strand
AGGCGTGGAAGAAATTTCCACCCTATTTGAAATTTCTGACAAGGGTAGAACAGCATTCTTCTGAATTATAGTTAAAATTTTCTTATCAATACCATCAATCACATCAAAAACTTTTGAAAATTTTTTCTTCAATACACCATTTATTATTTAAATAAAAAGAAAATTTATTATGAAATTTTTTATTTTACAGAATAATTTTTTAATTTGATTTATAAAGAAGCCGTAATTCCACCATCAACGTATAGCGTGTGACCATTAACAAAGTTAGATGCATCAGAACTTAAAAAAATACTTGCACCTACTAAATCTTCAACTTTGCCCCACCTACCTACAAGAGTTCTCTTTTCTAACCACAGGGTAAAATCTTTATCAGACACCAGTGAAGCATTCAATACTGTATAAAAAAAACTGGGGCTATAGCATTACACTGAATTCCATATTTTGCCCAATCTGTTGCCATTACTTTTGAAATATCTCCAACAGAGGCCTTAGTTGCTGTGTAAGGAGAAATACTAGGTCTTACTAAAGAAGTTTGAACACTCGCAATAGTTATAATTTGTCCTGAGCTCCTTTTGATCATGTGCCTTGCTACTACTTGGCTTACATTAAAAACAGATGAAATATTTTTCTCAATAATTGTTCAAAAATTTCAGATGGAAAATCTTTAAGTGGTGTTTGATGTTGCATTCCAGCATTATTTACTAATATTTCAACTGGGCCTATTTAATTTTCAAATTTAGTAGGAGCAGACAAAGTAATAAATTCTTCAAAAAACTGTTCTCAAATTGAAAATTTTCAAGTTGGCAAAGGTTATTTTGATCTTGCAATTGAATGTTCAGGCTCTGCCTCAGTTATAAATGATGCTATTAAGTTTTTAAAGCGAAAAGGTACTCTATTACGATTAGGATTAGGCCAAAATATTAATATACCATTAGTTTCCTTAACAACAAAAGAATTGAATATAAAAGGATCATTTAGATTTCATTCGGAGTTTGAATTAGCTCGCAAAATGATGAAAAAGAAACTAATTGATATAAGGCATCTTATTACACACATTGTTCATTTTCAAAATGATGAACAAGGTTTCAAAATTGCTATGGATGAAAAAGAAAATAGTATGAAGGTTCAATTAACATTATAGTTTTATATAGTCAGTCTAATTAATTAGAAAAAATAAAACTGATAAAGGTTGACTTCTTTACAATTTCAAACGCACCATAAGATATTAATTTTCACAAGGGGAGTTGAAATGAAAAATTTTAATAAAATAATTTTAGGTGTATCGGCGTTGGCTGTTGCCTCAATATTATCAATAACTGCTATAGCAGAAGAATGGCGTGGATGGAATATTCATAAACCAGGCTATCCAAATACTGTAGCTATGGACAAGTTTGCCGAATTGTTAAAGGAAAAAACTGGCGGCGAGATTACTTTAAAAATGTTTCATTCAGGCGTATTGGGAAACCAACCTGATGCTATTGAACAAGTTAGAGTAGGAGGACTGGCTATTGGTAACTTCAATCTTGGTCCAATAGGGCCTATGGCTGCAGAGGCAAACGTAGTTTCATTGCCTTTTATATTTAAGGACATGGGTCATATGCATAGAGCTTTAGATGGTGCTGCAGGAGACAAAATTAGTGCTGGGATGGAAAAAATAGGAATAGTTGCGCTCGCTTGGTATGACTCAGGAGCCCGTTCATTCTACAATTCTAAAAAACCAATTATGAAGCCATCAGACGTAAAAGGTTTAAAGGTAAGAGTTATGAATAACGACCTATACTCAGGAATGATTTCTGCTTTGGGAGGGAATCCATCACCGATGGCTTTTTCTGAAGTTTTCCAATCACTAAAAACTGGTGTGGTTGATGGAGCTGAAAATAATTGGCCTTCTTATGAATCAACAGGCCATTTTGAAGTAGCGAAATATTATTCACTTTCACAACATTTAATTATACCTGAATGTGTATGTATAAATGATAAAGTATATAATAACTTATCTGCTAAAAATAAAAAGGCTGTAAAGGAAGCTGCAAGAGAATCAGCAGAATTACAAAGAGCTTTGTGGGAAAAAAGAGCTATTTCTAGCCGTGATAAAGTAATGAAAGCTGGGGTTAAATTTAATGAAATTCCAAATAAGCAGGCTTTCATGGACGCTATGAAGCCTGTTCACACAAAATACTTGTCAGCGAACCCTGATTTAGTTCCATTGGTAAACTTAATTAAAAATACTAAATAAAACTTTAATTTAATTGGCCATATTTAATATGGCCAATAACAAATTTGATAAATATTTACATGGAGATTAATTATCAATAAAAAATCTCTTATACTATTAGAAATATATAATACCCTACTAGAAAAAGTTGCTTATTTTTGTAATATTGTAACTGGATTTGCTCTGATTGTGATGACAGTAATTTTCAGCTGGTTAGTTTATGGTAGATATGTTTTAAACTCTACACCAACATGGGTAGAACAAGTTTCTCTTTTGCTTGTAGTCCTAATTGGTTTTTTAGGTGCAGCTATAGGGGTTCACAAAAGAACACATCTAGGAGTATCCTACTTTAGAGACAGAATGCCTATTGTATTAAAAATTATTTTTGACTTAACAACTCATTTTATGCTCATGATATTTGGTTATGTTATGATGGTTTATAGTTATAAATTAGTTGTTTTCAAATGGAGCACACAAATTCCTTTAATTAATATTCCAGAGGGACTAAGAGCAGTCCCTATTATGATTTGTGGAGGATTAATTTTACTTTTTTCGATTGGTCATTTGTTAAATTATAAGGGTACCATTACTAAGAATATCAAGCCTAAATGAGGTAGAAAATATGGGCTTATTAATAATGATGGGAATTTTTGCTTTTGGAGTGGTTATTGGAGTTCCTGTAGCCTTTGCTCTCGGCATTGGAGCAGTGTCAGCTTTCTACTTCGAAGGATTACCCCTAATTATAGCTTTTCAAAGAATTATATCTGGAATAAATGTTTTTTCTTTGCTTGCAATTCCTTTTTTTATTTTTGCAGGAGAATTAATGTTCCATGGAGGAATAGCAGTAAGGTTAGTTAGATTAGCCTCCTCTGCAGTTGGTGCTGTAAGAGGAGGTCTTGGTGTCGTGAACGTTTTTGCATCCATGCTTTTTGGAGGAATTTCAGGATCAGCAGTTGCCGACGTTTCAGCTCTTGGTTCAATATTAATTCCAGTGATGAAAGAAAAAGGATATGACGAAGACTATGCGGTAAACGTAACTGTCACCTCTTCTATTGCAGGCATCATGATACCGCCTAGCCACAATATGATTTTATTTGCTGTTGCGACCGGAGGCGGGGTGTCAATCACTCAACTCTTTTTATCTGGGATAATACCAGGCGTTGTAATGTGTGTTTGTTTGGCTTTAGTTGCTTACTTGGTAGCAGTTCAAAGAGGTTACAAATCAGAAGTTTTTCCAGGATATTATGCTCTGTTTTTACATTTTGTGACTGCGTTACCGGGACTGTTTACAGCAGTTATAATAGTCGGAGGAGTATTATCAGGTATTTTTACAGTAACAGAATCAGGTGCATTTGGAACTCTTTATGCTTTCCTAGTTACAGTTTTTGTTTATAGAGCTTTAACTTGGGAGAATTTTAAAATTGCTGTGATTAATTCTGTAAAGACTACATCTATGGTTATGATATTAGTTGCTAGTGCATCTGCTTTTGGTTACATGTTAACTTTTTATCAAGTTCCATCCCAAATGATAACCTTTATGAATGGTATATCAAGTAATCCTATTGTTATTTTATTGATGATAAACATAATGTTATTACTATTGGGAATGATTATGGATATGGCTGCATTGATCCTAATTTGCACACCAATTTTTTTGCCATTAGCTGTATCTTTAGGGATGGATCCCCTTCAATTTGGTATGGTATTGATGATGAACTTAGGACTTGGTTTATGTACACCTCCAGTAGGTGCTTGTCTTTTTGTCGGCTGTGCAATTGGTAAAGTACCAATTGAAAGAGTTGTAAAAACAATTTGGCCATTTTATTTCGCAATCTTTATTGCACTTATGCTTACTACTTTTATACCTGCTATGTCCTTAACTTTACCAAATTTAATAAAATAGTAATTTTATTTAAATTTTTGTAATTTTGGAGAAAATAAATTGAACAATATTCACGTAGATTGCGTGTTAGACATAAAAGCAAATTTAGGTGAAAGTCCTATTTGGTCAACTGCAGATCAAAATCTTTACTGGGTAGATATTAATAACTGCCAACTCAATAAGTTCAATCCCATAAATGGTAAAAATAAAACTATAAATGTTGGTAAACCAATTGGATGTTTTGCAATTAAAAAGAACCTTAATATTATATTAGCTCTTACTAGTGGTTTTTTTGAATTAAACCAAAATGATAAAAGTATGAAATTTATAAATAATCCAGAGAATAATATTTTAGATAATAGATTTAATGATGGAACCGTTGACTTAAAGGGTAGGTTCTACGCAGGAACAATGGCAATTAATGGTTCAAATATAAATGCTGAGCCTAGAGGTAGTCTTTATTGCCTTGATCAGTCTGGTAAAGCAAAAAAAACTATGGAAGGTTTTCATACTATTAATGGCTTGGCTTTTTCACCTGAAGGTAAAACAGCTTACATATCTGATAGCGCTCCTTGGATCAGAACTATATGGGCATATGATTATGATTTGGATGAAGGTATTTGGTCAAACAAACGTATTTTCTTTGATACTAAGGATACTGCAGGAAGACCAGATGGCGGTTGTGTTGACACAGACGGTTGTTATTGGATGGCTGGAGTTTCTGGTTGGGAAATAGTAAGACTTACACCAAAGGGCAATATTGATATGATTATAAAAATGCCAATAGAGAAACCTACTAAAATTGCCTTTGGTGGGAAAGATCTAGATATTATTTATGTCACATCTATCGGAAAAGATATAACTAAAGGAACAGAAGAAAAACAACCTTTAGCAGGAGGAATATTTGCTTTGAAAGTTCCTGGAGTTAAAGGAATGCAATTTCCCTTTTTTAGATAAAACTATTATTCTAAATCTATCTCTATCAAACCGCTTATGTATTCATTTGGTATTAGAAACTTACAATCTGAGTTTTCTTTTTTTCTTTGCATTAAGTTAAAGCCATCAGTTGGATGGCTTACTGGCTCAATACAAAAATATTCCTCTGTTTCTGGAACATGGACGATTAAATGGTTGAAAATTTTGTCCACTTTCATTGTAATTTTTTTCTTTTTATTAGGCCAAGTAATTTGGACCTTTCCACCAAAATTTTCATAACATACTGTTTTTTCACTATTCCACAATGCTTTTCCATTTATAAAATTAAAGTTATTTTCTATAGGCTTAGTTTTGGTTGGAAAATCTTCTGGTTGTCCTTCCCATTCTCTTGAAGCATTGAATCTTAATTTAATCTCATCATTAAAATTAAAAAATGGGTGTATTCCAAATCCAAAAGGCATGATGTTTTTTGAATTATTCAGGAGTTTTAGTTCAATTTTGCATGAGAACGAAGTCAAATAAATTGATTGAGTTATTTCATATGACCAAGGCCAACCAAATTTATCTGCTTCATGTCGATAAATTAAAATAACAGAAGAATTTGATTGTTCTACAATACTCCATTCACTTAAGTATCCATGACCATGAATTGCATGAGGAAAAGCATTTTGATTCAAGTTATATTCTAATCCATTAAATCTAAATTTTGCATTTTTAATTCTATTAGAAAATGGAGCTAATGGAAAACTCCCACCTTTAAACAAATGAATAGACTTTAGATCATGGAGAGGTATTGGACGTAAAACATGAAAATCGTCAAAAATTAAACTACTAATTCTTCCACCAATTTCAGGTAAAAGATCTAATTTAATTTTCTTATTTTGTAGGGTAATTACTTTTAAAATTTTCATAAATCATTTTTTAAAGTTTTTCTAATAATCGTATTTGGTGATTTTAGAAGAGAGTCCTGCAATTCTGTACCTAAGCCAATTCCATCCATGGGGAATGCAAACCCTTTTTCAATCTTAGGAAGGTTATTTACTAACTTTTTATAAAAACCATTATAATAGGACCTTACACTTTCTAAAATCATTGAGCTTGAAAATGCGAGGCTTATATGAAGATTAGCAATCCATACAATCGGCCCAGTACAATCATGGGGACACATCATTCTGTTATTGGCATGAGCTATACCAGATATTTTTATAGCTTCTGAAATTCCTCCAATCCAACCTAAATCATAGTGCATATAATCTATAGCGTCTAAAGCTAAAGCATCACGATACCATAAAGCTGTCCCTAAGGCTTCACTACCTGCAACAGGAGCTATGATATTTTTTCTAAACTCAGCAAGATCTTTTAAGTGAGCCATGTTTATAGGGTCTTCGTGCCAAAAAACATCAAAATCATCTACTTGACGGGCTATTTTTAAAGCTGGCGCTAATTGCCATAATGAGTGATATTCAAGCATTATATCAATCTTATTTCCAACAGCTTTTCGTATTTTTTCAATTCGATTTATACCTTCTTTTAAATTTTCCATGGATATCATTTGACCTTTTGTTGGAAATGCAAATTCATCAAATGGCCAAATTTTCATTGCTGAAATACCCTCATCCAAGAGACTCTGTGCTAATTCACCTGGGTTTTGAGCTTGCATTTCTAAATCGTCGTAATTACCTTTTTCTTTTTTTAAATTAGTTGTTCCTACTGACCGAGACCGCAAATTTGCATTCCAGTTATACCCATCAGCAGCACATGTATTATATATTGGTATGTAGTCTCGACTTAGACCTCCTAACATATCTACTAAACTCAAATCACTAGCTTTAGACTTTAAATCCCAAAGTGCTATATCTACCGCAGAATTTCCTCTATATTCAACTGATCTTGTTGGGTATCCTATATATCTGTTAGCTGTCCAGTTAATTAGATTATCTGAATGTTCATTTATTCTAAGGGGGTCCCTGCCAATTAGATAGGGCGCACATGTTTCGTGCAAATAAGATATTATAGCTTGAGGGTTTCTAAATGTTTCTCCTAAGCCTGTCAAACCCTCATCGGTATAAAGTTTAATCCAAACAAGATTAGAATATTCTGTATTTTGTATTGTTTCTATTCCAGTGATTTTCATTTAACACCTTAAACTAAAGAAGTAAAAATAATTGTTTTGGCCCCTAGAAAGAAAAAAAATAGAGTAATTATTATTGCAACACCTAACAACCCCTTACCAATTTCTTTAAACATTTTTTTGCCTATTTATTGTTGAAATGCACTGTTCCTAAATCATTAATATTATAACCAAAAAAGTTTGAAGCAGTATTTAAAAAATCGTCTGATCTAGAAAAACTCAAAAGTCTTTGAAAAGGTTTTTCAAACCAAGAAATTCTATTTACAACAATATCAAATCTTTCAGTAGCAATATGAAGAAATCCCAACTGATGCTTTTTAGCCTCAGATGCAAGACCAAGGGTCACATCTGCGTTGTCTGATAAAATAAGTGAAACAGCGTCGTTTTCAGAGTAGGTAATTTCAGTGCCAATAAAATCAGAGGAATTAATATTTTCTCTTTTACATATATATCTGAAATAATTGTCTGATCCGGATCCACTTTGTCTAGTAACAAGTCTCTGGCCTAAGAATTCATTTATAGATTTCTTTTCACTTTTTTCTTTTGGTTTATAGATTAAACCTCTCTCTCTTTTGGCCCATTCCATTAAAACAAAATCTTGTTTTTCTAGACATTTTTTTACTATTGGAACATTCCAAGATTCCAAATCACTATCATAAATATGAAGCCCTGACGCTATACCCTGATTAAGTTTAAATCTTTGTAATCCTTCAGTACTTCCATCAAATGACATTGCAATTCCAGATTTTGACTGTTTGACTGCTAATTCTAGAAGAGGATCATGACTTCCTAATAGTATACTTGGTGGATTTTTTGGATTAGACATATTGTTTTTTCCGCCAGAAACCCAATTTGATATTTCTGATTTAGAAAACAATAATTTACCCATTACTCTTGAATAAGGTACTTTATCCGTAGAGACTAAATCGTAAACTTTTCTTGGTTTAATTCTTAGAAACTCTGCTAATTCATCAGTTGTAAAGTATTCAGACATAAGCTCATTTCCATAATAAATATTTAGTGTATTTTTACATTATACTATATAATTAATTAATGAAAAATAGATCTATAAATTTAAAAGACTTTTCCTTACCACCTAGACTAGTAAATGAAAATAAAAATGGTGTTAGAATAAAAGTTTATATTAATAGTCATATGATAGGTGCTGGGAAAATGGAGCTGTTTAACTTAGTTGCTAATAAAGGTTCAATCAGGTCGGCTGCAAAAGAAATGGGTATGAGTACAAGAAAAGCAACTATGCTTCTTAAAACTATAGAAGAAGCATTCTCAACACCTGTTTTAGAAAAAAAAAGGGGAAATAAAGGTACACACATTACTTCTTTTGGAAAAGAGCTTTTAATAAAATACTTAAATTTATGTAATCATTTATCAAATGAAACTCAAGAATTCATTAATTGGGCGGCATCAAAACAAACTCTTAAATAAAAGGTAAGACTATGGAAAACAATAAAGAGTTTTATATTTCACCTAACTTAGAAAATGATAATCTAACTGAATCAATCGAGTGTTTAAATGAATCTGGTGAAAATATTAAACTACCTGTAGTTAAAGAAATTCCATTAACAATTTATCTTAACAAACAAGAAATTGTCACCGCCATGACATTAGGTGATATGCCTGACTTGTTAGCAGTTGGCTATCTGCTTAATCAAAATATGCTTAAGAGAGATGATGTCATTTCAGGAATTGATTATGACGAAGACCTCCAAGTTGTGATCGTAAGAACTGAACGAAAAACAAACTATGAAAAAAAAATGGAAAAGAAAATCAGAACAAGTGGCTGTGCTGTGGGCACAGTTTATGGAGATATAATGGATGATTTTTCATCAGTTAATCTTGATAAAAAAACAAAAATAAAAACTTCTTGGATTTATTCTATTTCAAAAAAAGTTAACACAAGACCCAGCTTGTATTTAAAAGCAGGAGCCCTTCATGGTTGCGTATTATGCCAAAAAGATTCACCTCTAATTTATGTTGAAGACGTCGGAAGACATAATGCAGTAGATAAGATTGCTGGTTGGATGTTTTTAAATAAAGAAAATGCAAATGATAAAATTTTTTATACTACTGGAAGACTTACTTCAGAAATGGTCATAAAAACAGTTCAAATGGGAATTCCAATATTAATATCAAGGTCAGGTTTTACCGAATCAGGAGTTAAACTTGCTAGAGAAGCTGGTCTTACATTAATCGGAAGAGCTAAAGGTAAGAGGATGATAATTGCAAATAATGTAGATAGGGTAAATTTTGATACTGACATCAAGGCAGTTGCGAATGAAGACGTAGTGTCTGCACAAAGGTCTTTAATCAACTGAAAGTTGAATAATTTGGAAACATTAAACGAAATAATACCGTGTGTCATTTTAGCAGGAGGCAAAGGTAGAAGAATGGGTGGTAAAGAAAAAGCTTTAATCCATCTTTTGGATAGACCACTTTTATCTTATGTTTTAGAAACAGTATCAGGCAAAGTTGCACCTATTGCATTAAATATAAATACAAATTTTGATAGCTTTCAAAAATTTGGTTACAAGATAATTAAGGATCCTATCAAAGGTCACTTGGGGCCCTTAGCTGGAATTTTAGCATCATTAAATTGGGCAAAGGAAATAAATCAAGATTGGGTTGTAACTTTACCCTGCGACACTCCATTTCTTCCTAAGAACCTAGTCCAATCTATGGTCGAAGCAAAGAATAAAACTCCAGAAGTTGATTTGGTGGTTGCAAAATCAAGAGGGTTTAGTCATCCAGTAATTGCTTTATGGAAATCAAATATCAATAACAAATTAAAAAATGCTCTAAATGAAGGTGTTAGAAAAATAGATATTTTCACAGATCAACTTAACATTGCTTATGTTGACTTTGATAATATACAAAATTCAGACTTTGATCCTTTTACTAATTTAAATGCACCTCAAGATCTTATACTTGCACAACAAATCCTCGGCAAATTACCACCTTTATTTGGGCTGGCTGGTTGGTCTGGATCAGGTAAAACAACTTTATCAACAAAATTAATTAGAAATTTTACTAAAATTGGTATTAATGTGGGCACTCTAAAACATGCTCATCACAAGTTTGATATAGATAAACCAGGAAAAGACTCTTACAACTTAAGAAAAGCTGGAGCAAAACCTGTAATTATTTCATCCAAAGAGAGGTTTGCCCTAATTCAAGAAAACGATCAAAATGAAGAACAAAGCTTGTTCAAAATGTTAGAAATGTTTTCTAAAGAACCTATTAATAAATGCGACATTATAGTTGTAGAGGGCTATAAAAATGAAAACATTCCGAAGCTTGAAGTTCATAGATCTATTATTAATAAACCATTCCTTTTTAAGAATGATAAAAACATATTTGCTATAGCTTCCGACAATGAAAAAGTCACTACAATACCGTCACTTGATTTAAATAATATAAACTCAATAACAAATTTCTTAATTCATAAATATTCTTTACAATAATTTTTTAAATCATTTGATTTAGATACTTCTGTGATCAAATGGATAAAATTTTAATAATTCGCCTTTTTTAACTTCAATACTGTCATAAGGTATTTCAACTAAACCATCCGCTCCAATAAGTGATGAAATAACACCTGCTCCTTTTCTGCCATGTAAAATTATTTCTGATTTAGATGAACTATTATTTATTTTAGCTCTTAAAAATTCTGTCCTACCTATCTTTTTTTTATGTTCAAATCCCGACGATAATTTGAAATAAACTGGATTTAAGTTAATTCCTCCAGCTAGTTTATTTATGATAGGATTGATTAATAATTTAGAGCATACAAATGCAGCAACTGGATTTCCAGGAAGACAAAATATTAGTTTTTTTTGAATCATCCCAATACCCATTGGTTTGCCTGGTTTCATGGCTAATTGCCAAACTAAACTTTCAGCTCCAATATCTCTCAATGCATTTTGGGTATGATCTTCAATACCTTCAGAGGCACCACCTGTAGATATAACTACGTCACTTTTAGAAAGACAGTCTAGATATTTAGATGCTAAATCTGATCTATTATCTTTGACAATACCCATATCTATAATTTCAGTATTATTTGTTTGAAATAAAGATTTAAGCATTGGTCTATTTGAATCATAAATTTGGCCATTAATAATCTTACTATATCTAGAGTCTATCAACTCATTCCCTGTTGATATAATTGAAATTTTAATTTTGTCATATACCTCAATTTTATTAATGCCTGATGCAGACAACTGGCCAATGTTGGATGAATTTAAAATTTCACCTTTTTTAACAATTAATTCGCCTTTTTTGAGATTTTCGCCAATAGGCCTAACATTTTGTTTTACCTTTATATCCTCTTTTATTATAACTTTTGAACCTTTTCTTTTACAATTCTCCTGCATAACCACAGTATCAACACCTTTGGGTAAGATAGATCCTGTATAAATTTCAATAGCCTGATTGATTTTAATTTTATTATTGAAAGGAAAACCCGCCTTTGCTACCCCCACTACTTCAAATTCAGTTTTAGGGTTTTTTATTAAACTTTTGTGTAATATGCCATAACCATCAACAGCAGAATTAAGTGTTTCTGGAAGATTTATTGTACTTTTGATTAGATTATAATTTATTCTTTGAGTAGCTTCATTAACCGATACTTTAGTTTTACAATTTTTAGAACTAATCAATTTTATTAATTTATTTTTAGCAGTTTCTAGCTTTGTAAGTTTATGCACCATGCAAGCTCTGAGATGTTTGGTGTAATCACCATAATGGATGAACTCAATTTATCTCCCATTGACCATTATTACTAATACTAAAAAAAAATAAAGTTATTTTATCACTTTTGTTTTAGGATAGATTTATGATTTATTATTGTTAATCGTAAAATATTATTACAGGCATCATATAATGAATGATATTTGGAAACTACCAGCATTTAAAATAACAGAGTTATTCAAAAAAAAAGAAATTTCCGCAGTTGAGATTTGTAACGAAACAATAAAGCATATTGAAAATACAAATCCCAAAATTAATGCAATAGTTATAGATACTTTTAATGAGGCTAAAAATACAGCTCTTTCATTAGATAAAAAATTAAATAACAAAGAAAATTTGGGACAACTTGCAGGTGTACCTGTTACTGTTAAAGTAAATACAGATCAAATAGGTTACGCAAGCACAAATGGTTTAAGGATACAAAAAGATCTTATCGCAAAAAAAGATAGCCCTGTTGTTAATAATCTAAAAAAATCCGACACACTTATTGTAGGTAAAACAAACACACCAGCATTTAGTATACACTGGTTCACTAGAAATAGTTTACATGGACATACCCTTAACCCACATAACAAGAATATAACACCAGGTGGTTCTTCAGGCGGAGCCGCGGCTGCCACAGCTTCAGGAATGGGGGCCATTGGCCACGGCACTGATATTGCTGGGTCAATTCGTTACCCTGCTTATGCTTGTGGTATACACGGATTGAGACCTAGTTTAGGTCGTGTCCCAATGATAAATTATACTACCCCAGACAGACATATTGGTGGACAAATAATGGCTGTTTCTGGTCCACTTGCTAGATCAATCAAAGATCTTGAACTCGGTTTAAAAGCTATGAGTATCGAGGATTATGACGATCCATGGTGGGCTCCTGTACCATTTTCATTTGAAGCACCACAAAAAAAATTAGCATTAATAACAGAAATTAAAGGGTTAAAAATTGATCCAATAATAATAGAAGAATTAAAGAATGTTGCAAAACATCTAGAAGATATTGGTTGGATAATTGAAGAACCGGATGCTCCAGATTTTCAAGAAGCAGCTAAATTTCAAGCAGCTTTATGGCTTGGGGAATTCAGAAGAACCGGGGGAGACGCAATAAAAAAAGAAAATGATCCTGACGCAAATTTTATTTATGATCAAATGTCCAGAAGATGTCCGGACACTAGCTTAGAAAACTTTATGGATGCCCTTCAAAACAGAGCAAGAATTAGTAGAGACTGGAACAGTTTTTTTGATAATTACCCTTTGATTTTGTGTCCTGTAACTGGAGACTTACCTTTTCCAGACCTAAAAGACCTAGAATCAACCGAATCTTTTGATTTAGTTTTTGATTCAATGCTTCCTCAAATTGCACCTCCATATTTAGGACTGCCAGGTTTAACATTTTCAACAAGTAAGGCTACTTCCAATATCCCACTGGGCGTTCAATTTATTACAAGAAAATA
>CACNRW010000031.1 GCA_902622875.1 uncultured SAR116 cluster alpha proteobacterium | reverse complement strand
TTTTAGATGAAATCTTAAATTCGCTTACGAAAGCTTCTAAAGATACGAGTGTTAAGGTAGTTATATTAGAAAGTAATATTGCTAAAACATTTTGTGCCGGACTAGATTTAAACATATTAATTGATAAATCTAGTATGGAAATTAGAGAGTTTTTAAATCGTCTTTACATAGATCTTTGGGATGTTCAATACAATATGGGTAAACCAATAATTGCAGCGGTAAATGGAGCAGCAAGAGGTGGTGGTATGACATTAGCTATTTCATGCGATATGATTATAGCATCTGACAATGCTTCTTTTGGTTATCCAGAAATTAATTTAGGGCTTTTACCAGCTATTCATTTTAATCATCTGCCAAGAATTGTTGGTAGATATAACGCTTTTGAATTGTTATTTAGTGGTAGAACATTTTATCCTGACGAGGCCGTAAAGCTAGGATTAATAAATAAACAAGTATCAAATTCAAATTTTCTGGAAGAGGTTTACAAAACAGCTAATAACTTTTCTAAGAAATCTCCTACAGCGATACGCTTAGGTAGAGCAGCCTTCATGAGAACTAATGACTTAGACTACAGAAGAGGGGTAGCAAATGCTGTTGAAGATTTTTGTAACGCTGCTGTTACAGATGACGCTCAGGAGGGCTTAAAAGCATTTTTAGAAAAAAGAAAACCTGCTTGGGAAGAAAAAAATTAACATTAATATTAACATTTTAATTTATATACTTTACATCAATCTAGTTTAAATTCAGTATCATTCTTAGAATAATAAATTTAGTGAGAAGGATATAAAATGATAATTTCTAGAAGAATTTTAACACCAATGTTAGGTAAAAGTGATTTAGTGCTAACCCGTGCAAAATCTATGCAGGAAATAATGACTAAACATGGTGCAAAGTCTCGAGTAGCCAAAATAGTTGCTGGAGATATGGCTGGCTCAATCCATTTAACAGGTTCTTATGAAAATATGCAAAGTGGTTGTGACTCTTTTAATGAAATGTCCAATGATCCATCTAGAATTGCTCTAATGAAAGAAAGGGAAGCAGATCCTGGAGGTCACTTAATTGGACCTGAAGTTTTTAGGACAATATATGGAAATATTTCACCTGATCATAAAGTAATAATGATGAGGGAATATCAACTATCGAGAAGTAATTTATCTGAGGCTGTTAAAGTTTTTCCTGATATTGACGCCTTACTAAAGAATGAAGATGCTTCATTCATGGCTGTAATCCCTATGGTAGCAACTAATATGGATAGACTAATTGCTTGTTATTATTTCCCTGACATGTCTTCCATGGGAGAACAAGTTGACAGAGTTGGGATGTCTGAAGAAATGCAAAATATTGTGCTTAAGGCAAGTAGTTCTGGAAACCTTATCTCATCAAGAGTATTATTAACAGTCTAATTAAAAAGGAGTTTAAAATGGCTACATTTTTAATACTTGGAACATATACAAATAAAGGTGCAAAAGGCCTTGTAGAAAAAAATTCAGATCGGCGCGAAGCTATGAAAACATTAGCCGATAGTGTAGGTGCAAAATTTATAGATTATAGTATTACACGAGGTATTTATGATTTTTGGATACTTATAGAGGCAGATAATTACGATCAGATAGCTGCAATAAATTTAAAGGCAAGATCAGCTGATACCATAGATAAAGCCGACGTGCTGGAAACAGTTGACATAAATAGAATAAGACAAGAAGCTAAGGGTGTTAATTACATCTCACCAACATCATAAAAATTAGATAATAAAAATATGGTCGGGGCGGAGAGATTCGAACTCCCGACCCTCTGGTCCCAAACCAGATGCGCTACCAGGCTGCGCTACGCCCCGAACTTCAAAATTTATACGTTATAAATTTTCAAAAGCAAGTAAATGTTTTAAATATTTCTCAATTATTAAATGTTTGACCAAAGATTTATACATGCGATAATATTCAGGAGGGGGCTCAAAATGAAATTAGGTTTTTTTACAAGACCGTTACATCCTCTTAATAAAGATTGGCAAACTTGTTTAAAAGAAGACAGGGAAGCCATTATTTTAGCTGATGAACTTGATTTTAGTGAAGCCTATGTAGGTGAACATTTATCTGACAAAGCTGAAAATATAACTTCTTGTGTCGCTTTTATAGCTTCCCTAGCTTATGAAACACAAAATATACGTTTGGGTACCGGCACCGTTAATATTCCAAATTTACATCCAGTTCATATTGCAGGACAAGTTGCAATGATCGACCATATGTTAAATGGAAGGTTTAACTTTGGAATTTCACCCGGTGGTCTAATTTCAGATGCTGAATTATTTGGTAATTTAGAAAAAGATAGATCAGAAATGTTTTTAGAAGGTATAAATACCATTTTAGAAATTTGGTCTAAAGAAGCTCCGTATGACATTAAAGGTAAGTATTGGGATGTTTCAACGGAAAATACAATTATCTCTGAGATCGGCCAGGGTTATATGACTAAACCACTACAAAAACCTCATCCACCTATTATAGTAACTGCTGTTGCACCATATTCAAAAGGTATTACTGAGGCTGCAGCTAGAGGCTGGAAACCTATTAGTGCAGATATAATTATGCCTAATTGGGTGAAAACTCATTGGGGTAAATATAAAGAAGGCTGTGAAAAAAGTAATTTAGATATTAAAACAGAAGACTGGAGAATTGCTAAAACCGTTTTAGTAGCAGATGATCTTAATACAGCTAAAGAATATGCTTTGGGTCCTAGTAGTCCTTATGTTTTTTATTTCAAGCAACTATTTAAAAAGTTTGTTGCCCTAGGAAAATTAGATCTTTTTAAAACATCTATAGACCAACCTGATGAGGAAATAACATTAGAAAAAGTTTGTGAAAAACTAATCATTTGGGGGACGCCTGAAAAAGTTGTTGATGACTTATCTGCTTTTAAGGATCAAGTTGGAGAGTATGGAATGTTAATGTATGCTGGTGTTGATTGGTTAGACCCAGCAATTGCTAAAAAGTCCATGACATTAATGGCCGAAAAAGTTAATCCCTATTTATAATTTAATTTGAACTACATATTAAATTATCACCTACACTTGCTTTAATATCTCCAGCTTTCATTTCTAAAACAAACTTAACCTTTTCTTTACTAATAATTTTTCTTTCATCAAAAGCTTTCGCATTTTTATAAATTTCTACAATAACTCCATATTGGTTAATAAAAAATAAATCTAAGTTAAAATATGTGTTTTTCATCCAGAACTCTCTTATTTCACTATCTTCCCAGATAAATAACATTCCTTCATTTGTTTCAATTTTTTCTCTATTCATTAATCCATAGGATCTTTTTTCAAAAGTATCAGCTATATCGAGAGACAGGAATTTAGATTTGTTATTACCAAACTTTATTTCACATTCTATATGTTTGAAAATTGAACTATTAGAGTTTGCTAAAACAAATAAGGAATTTATTAGGAAAATTCCTAATATTATTAATTTTAGCAGAAAACTCATATTTTTTTTATTTTTAACACCTGATCTAAAAGCGATTTAATTTCGTCTCCAACTTTACTATTTGACTTTTTATCTCGCCAATTACTAATCCAGTTGTCAGGAATTCCATTCCTAACTCGGCTGTTATTCCATTTTAAAGACTTTAATAAATTATAACATTCAGGTTTCATTACATCATCTAAAAGATTAACATTATTATTTAATAAAGCCCAATTACCTGCCCAAGCTTTTGCAGTCAGATATGGATTATACCCCCCACCTCCTAATATGATAACGTTCTCACAAAGAGATAATAAATCATTAATTGCTTTCCAATATGCATTATTAGTTAAACAAATTCTTGATTGTGGGTCACCATCGAGCATGTCTGCGCCAGCTTGAATTATCAAAAGATCAAGGTTTTTTGTTTTGGCAAAAGGTAAGACCCCATTTGTAATTAGAAAATCCATTTCTCTATCATTAAATTTTTCAGGTACAGGAAAATTAATGATATTATCTATGTTACAATCTTCAATTAAACCAGTATTAGGCCATCTATTTTTTTCATGAATTGAAATTATTGAAACATTTTTATTATCTGCAAAAGTATCTTGCACCCCGTCACAATGATGTGCATCTATATCAACATATAAAATTCTTTGAAATCCCAATTCTATTGCTTTGAGAATAGCAAGAACACAATCATTTAAAAAGCAAAAGCCATATGCTTGAGACTTTCTTCCATGATGAGTTCCACCAGAAATATTTAATATTTTTTTTGCCTTTTTATTAGATATCATTTCAACTGCTCTGATAGATGCTCTTGCAGCAGTCGCCGGTCTAGAAAAAACTTCACTAAAAATAGGATTATTTCCTATACCAATATTAAATTTTCTTTTTAAATTTTCGGGTAAATGTTGATTTTCCTCAGCATTTTTTAAGGCCTGCACATAATCTAAATCATGAAACTTAGTAAGTTCATTTATTTCTGCAGGGACATTTTTAATAATTTGTTTATTATCAATCCAACCCATTAATTGAATTAATTCAACGCTTGGCCATACTCTATCCATATCCAAGGGATGTCCTTTTTCATATCTTGATCCTTTGAAAATATCGCCTGTAAATAAAAAATTCTGCATTCTAATTTTTTTAATATATATATTTAAATTATCAATTTAATTTTAATAAGGTTATAATGATTAGAGGATTATTTATAGCAATAACAATTTTTACGATTTGGGAAATCTGTTGTATATTTTTTGAATTACCTCCATTTATGCTTCCTCCTCCAACAATGATTTTTCTTTCTATTTTTAATAATTGGGAAGAACTTTTAATTCACTCATCATACACTCTTGTAGAAATTCTTGCTTCTATTGTAATAGGAACGATTATAGGCATTACTACAGCTCTAGCAATTTCTTCATCACCACGATTGAAGATATGGGTTATGCCTATCTTACTGGCAAGTCAGTCAATCCCAGTATTTGCTTTAGCTCCATTATTAATTTTATGGCTTGGCTATGGGATAAGTAGCAAAATTGTAATTGGTGTTTTAATTGTTTTTTTTCCAATTACCTCAAATTTTACTGACGCGTTGAATAAAGTACCACAAGAACTGATTGATGCTGGTAAAACATTAAATTTCTCAAAAACTCAATTGTTTTGGAAAATTAAAATCCCCTCTTCTCTTCCTGGATTATGTTCTGGAATTAGAGTCGCTGCCTGTTTTGCACCTATCGGAGCTGTAGTTGGTGAATGGATTGGCGGTAGTACTGGTCTTGGTTCATTTATGATTTATAGCAACGCACGTCTTCAAACAGATAACATGTTTGCAGCTTTAATAATTTTAATATTTATGACAATCACCTTATACAGAATTACTGATATAATTTTGAGTAAATATGTGTGGTGGAAATAAAAAGTTATTGATTATTTTTTAAAATATGTAAAAAATTAATTTGCCAGGGGTGCTTGACATTTGTCTTGCTGAGAAATTAACCCTTATAACCTGATCTGGTTAGAACCAGCGGAGGGAGATGCAGAATGCATATTATATTTAAGATATTCACTATAATTTTGTTATCAGTCATAACCTGTGTTGTTAACGCTAAAACAGACAAACTTACTATAGGGCTTGATTGGTTTATTAACCCTGATCATGCTCCTTTAATAATAGCTCAAAAAAGAAATTTTTTTAAAGATGTTGGATTAAAAGTTGAAATGATTGAACCAGCTGATCCTAATGACCCCCCAAAACTAGTTGCCGCTGGTAAATTAGACTTAGCTATTTCCTATCAACCACAACTTCATATTCAAGTGGATCAAGGCTTACCAGTAGTAAGAGTTGGAACCTTAGTTAGTGTTCCTTTAAATTCCCTTGTGGTTTTAAAAGATGGACCTATTAAATCAATTGCAGATCTAAAAGGTAAAAAAGTTGGTTTTTCTGTTGGTGGCTTTGAAGAAGCTCTGCTGTCAGGCATGCTACAAAAGTACAACCTTAAAATGTCAGATGTTGAATTAATAAACATAAATTTTTCTTTATCGCCATCTTTAATTGCAAAAAAAGTTGATGCAGTAATAGGCGCATTTAGAAATTTTGAACTTAATCAAATGGATATAGTAAATCACCCTGGTAAAGCTTTTTTCCCTGAAGAACACGGAGTTCCTTCCTATGAAGAACTTATTTATATAGCAAATGCTAAAAACAGAAATAATCCTGTTTTTAATAAATTTTTCAAAGCTATCCAAAAAGCAACACTTAATATTGTTAACGATCCAAAGTCGACATGGAAAGATTTTTCTACTTATAGAAAGGGTCTTGATGATGAGTTGAACAAACGTGCTTTTAAAGATACTTTACCAAGATTTACATTAAGACCACAAGCTCATGATTTAAATACTTACAAAAATTTTAGTAATTTTCTCAAGGAAAAAGGAATTATTAAAAAAATCACAAAAGTAGAAACATTTGCTAAACCTTAGGTGGATAAAAACTTTTATTGAAATTAAACCTAACATTAGCTAGAAATTAGCGTTAATGTGAATCGGGGTTTAGTTTAATGAAATCAATATCACTCTTTTTTATTTTACTAGGATTATGGCTTTTAATGTCTGGGCATTATAGTTTCCTTATAACAAGTCTTGGTGTACTATCTTGCGCTTTTTGTGTGTATGTTGCCAGAAGAGCAAAACTTATTGATAATGAAGGATTACCTTTATTTTTCTTTCCTAGACTTTTTAACTATTTAATTTGGTTGTTTAAAGAAATATTTATCTCAAACCTAAATACTGCAAAAGTTATAATATCTGGAAAAATTGAGCCTGAAACTTTTACTGTAAAAGCCTCACAATCAACTGATGTTGCTAAAGTAACATACGCAAATTCTATTACTTTGACCCCAGGAACTGTTACTACAAAGATTAAAGATAATATGTTTGAGGTACATGCTCTTAACTCTGATTTTGGGAAAGACGTTAGAAGTAATGTAATGGATAAAAAAGTAAAGTGGTTAGAAGGAGATCAATAATGTTTTTAGCCGCTTTAATCGCATGCGCAATTTCAGGTATACTGATATTAATTAGAATCATTTTAGGTCGTACAACTTTTGACAGAGTTTTAGCTGTTAACAGTCTTGGAACTATAATTGTAATTGGAATTGCTCTTCATGGTTTTTATACAAATAGACCAGAGTTTTTGGACATCGCAATTGTTTACGCCTTAATTAATTTCATAGGAACAGTTGCTGTGTTAAAACTTTTTAGTACAGGCTCATTAGGGGAACAAAGAAAATAATGGACTTGTTTATAGACGTCATTACAGGCTTATGTTTTTTTGTAGGTTCTTTATCTATTATAATTGGTGCGTGCGGACTCATTAAACTACCAGATGTGTTTTCAAGAATTCATGCTGCGGGTATGATAGATACTGGTGGCACAGCTTTTTTTCTTCTAGGTATGATCTTACAAACAGGCTGGTCTTTAATTACAGTTAAATTGATTTTAATAGGTGTTTTTGTATTTTTTACTAGTCCGGTTACCAGTCACGTTACTGCTAATTTGGCTCGTCAAAAGAATTTAATGCCTGTAGGTAAGAAGATCGGAAAGCTTTTATGATATCTGAATTAATTATAAATGCATTCTTAGTCACTGTTATGCTTGCTATTGGAATTGCACTTCTTAGAACTAGAACTTTAATTTTTACTGTAGTTTTAACTAGTGCTTATTCGTTAGTAGCTGCGTTAATGTTCATAACTCTTGATGCTGTTGATGTTGCCTTTACTGAAGCCTCTGTGGGAGCTGGAATTTCTACAATATTATTTTTAGCTGCTATGGCTTACCTACCAAAAGAGGAAGAAGAAAATATAAATAGTCAAATTCTACCAGTATTTACATGCATACTTCTGGGTGGAATTTTGATCTGGTGTAGTTATGACTTGCCTGAAATTGGACTATTGTCCTCTCCAGTACATCAACATATTGTTCCAGACTATATTTTAGGATCACGTGATGACATTGGTATTCCAAATATAGTTACGTCTGTGCTAGCGAGTTATAGAGGTTATGATACTTTTGGAGAAACAATAGTTGTGTTTACTGCTGGAGTTGCTGTTTTAGTTTTATTAAAGAATAACACGCAAACCAGTAAACAAAAAAACAAAAATTCTAAGAGAAAAGTTGGTTGATATGAATGAAAACCCTATTTTAAGAATTTCTACAAAAATACTCTTTGCACCGATAATTTTATTTGGCTTATATGTACAATTTCATGGAGATTTTGGTCCTGGTGGTGGATTTCAGGCTGGAGTAATAGTTGCTAGTGCTTTTATACTTTATTCTATTGTGTTTGGCGTTGATGAAGGCAAAAAACTTTTCCCATCGAATATTAATTTATTTTTATTAGCTTTAGGTGGCTTGCTTTATGGCGGAGTTGGCATTGCTTCAATGTTACTTGGAGAGGAATTTTTATCGTATAACATTTTAGGATCTTCTCCACAATCAGGACAGCATATTGGTATTTTATTAATTGAATTTGGTGTAGGTCTAACTGTATCAAATGTAATGATTGCTTTGTTTAATGCTTTTGTAAGTTTTAAATCAGGAAAAAATAAGTAAAATGATATCTTCGACTATTGGCATTTGGAATTATTGGATTGTTTTCTTACTTATGATGATAGGATTATTTCTTGTCATTGGAAGAAAAAATTTTTTAAAGAAGATAGTTGGATTAGCAATTTTTCAGACATCAGTTTTTCTTCTTTATATTACTTTTGGTAAAATTAAAGGTGGCACTCCTCCAATTCTAAATAATGCAATTGATACTGTTTATTCCAATCCACTTCCACATGTTTTAATACTTACAGCAATTGTCGTAGGAGTTGCAACTACTGCATTAGGTTTGTCATTGGTATTAAGAATAAATTCAGAATACGGTAGTATTGAAGAAGATGAGATATCTGCTCAGGATCTGGTTGATTATCATGACCAAATTGAAACAAGTAAAAAAATTGATACGAAATTTATAGAATGACAGATATTTTAATTAAAAATCTACCTATATTAGTCGTTCTATGTCCGTTAATGATGTCTCTGATAGTGGTATTAATACCAAATATTTTTTTAAGCTCGCTGCTGACTTTTGCTAGTACTTTTGTAGCTTTCATATTTTCAATTTTATTATATCAAGAAGTCCAAATTCATTCGACTATTTCATACGCCTTAGGAAATTGGGCTCCCCCTATAGGCATAGAGTATGTAATTGATAAAGTTTCAATAATCCCAATTATCATTATTACTTTGATTGGTTTTTTAACAACTATTTTTTCATCAAAAGTGATGCCTGACGAAATTAATGAAACCTCAATTTCTAAAGTTTATAGTTTATGGCTTCTAGCAATTGCAGGGTTAATTGGATTAGTCACAACCGGAGATGCATTTAACCTTTTTGTGTTTTTAGAGATATCTTCTTTGGCTTCTGTTGCTTTGGTAGCAATGGGAGCGCAAAAGGATAAACAAGCTCTGGTAGCAGCTTATAATTATCTAATTATTGGTGCTGTAGGTGCCACACTTTACGTAATAGGAGTTGGGTTGTTATATGGAATAACAGGAACTCTTAATATGGCAGATCTCTCAGAACGTGTTGTAGATCTAAAAAATAATAAAGCATTAATAGCTGGATTTGGTTTTATGATAGTTGGAATTATGGTTAAAGCAGCTATTTTTCCAATGCATATTTGGTTGCCAAAGGCATACGCTTATGCACCATCTGCCGTTTCTGTTTTACTAGCTGCCACTGCTACAAAAGCATCTTTATATATACTTGCTCGCATTTTATTTTCTGTTTTTGATATTGCAGATAATTTGATCATTAACACACTCTCATATGTAATTCTTCCTCTTTCAATTATAGCTATGTTTGCTGGTACAATAATGGCTATTTATGAAAAAGATATTAAACGCCTTTTAGCGCATTCTTCAGTTGCACAAATAGGTTATATAACATTAGCATTTGCAATCGGTACTAAGGCAAGTGTTGCTGCTGGTTTTATTCATGTGTTTAATCACGCACTTATTAAAGGCGCGCTATTCATGGCAATAACCTCAATTAGTTTTTATATCCAAAAAAGAGTAACTCTTAGTAACTTATCTGGTCTTGGAAGGGCCATGCCAATAACTTTTTTTTGTTTTGTAATTTGCTCCCTTAGTCTCGCAGGACTTCCACTAACTGCTGGTTTTATTTCCAAGCTATACCTTATAAAAGCTTCTATAAGTGCAGATGGTTTATGGATAGCTATACTTATATTATTTAGTTCAGCATTGTCAGTTATTTATTTATGGAAAATGATTGAGGCTTTATGGTTACAACAACCAAAAAAAGAAATAATTATTAAGGAAAACCCTAAAATTTATACCTCTTTGTTAATAATAACATTCTTAAATATTTATTTTGGTTTAGATGCTTCTTTTGTTGTAGATAGTAGTATTGAGGCAGCTGAAAAATTAGTAGGAGTGTCAAAATGATCTCCTTTGAAAATTTAATTTTGATTACACTTTTATCTCCTCTCTTAGTGTGTCTATTGACACCTTTGTTATCGTCCAGAACTATCTTAAGAGATATTCTTGGTCCTTTGGGGGGTATAATAAGCTCTTGGGGAGCTATCCAATTGATGGCTTCTATTTTAAATGGAGAGCAACCAAGGTTAGAATTGTTACAGATAGCTGAAGGGATCTCTATAAGTTTCGTAGTTACACCCTTAGGTGCAATATTTGGGCTTGTTGCTTCAGTCCTATGGATTTTTGCAGCAATATATTCTGTTGGTTATATGAGAGGAAATAAAGAAAAGAATCAAACAAGATTTTATATATTTTATGCTATGGCTGTTCATGCAGCTTTATGTATTGCCTATGCAGGCGATTTGCTAACGTTATTTATTTTTTATGAAGTACTAACATTTTCAACCTATCCATTAGTTACGCATAAACAAAATGAAATGGCGCAGAAAGCTGGACGTCTTTACATGTCTATTCTAGTGGGTACTTCTGTTATTCTACTTCTTCCAGCAATAATTTGGGTTTGGGTAGTTACTGGATCTCTGGAAATGTCTCAAAATGGTGTTTTAGATGGAAGGATGAACCCTGAGTATGCCCCATATTTACTAGCTATGTTTGTTTTTGGAATAGGTAAAGCCGCCTTAATGCCAATTCATAAATGGTTGCCTGCTGCCATGGTAGCACCGACCCCTGTTTCTGCCCTTTTACATGCTGTAGCAGTTGTAAAAGCAGGTGTTTTTACCATGTTGTTAATATTGACAAATGTATTTGGAATTGATTTTTTGTCAAAAACAGGGGCATCCAACTGGTTAGTTTGGTTAGCCTCTTTTACACTACTTACAACAAGTATAATTGCAATTTATAAAGATGATATAAAAGCAAGGTTAGCTTATTCAACTATAAGTCAACTGTCATACATAACATTAGGAGGAGCACTAGCTTCCTCGATGGCCACTCAAGGGGCGACTTTACATATCATTACGCATGCAGCAGGTAAAATTACTTTATTCTTTGTAGCAGGTGCCATTTATGTAGGAGCGAAAATGTCAAAAATTTCTGAATTAAATGGTCATGGTAAATCTATGCCCTTAATCTTTTTAGCCTTTTTCGTAGGATCTTTGTCTATTATTGGAGTGCCGCCAATGGGAGGTTCATGGAGTAAGTTTTTTTTAATGCTAGGTGCAGCTGAAAGTGGATACATAACAGTGATAGCAGTTTTTTGTATTTCAACAATTCTTAATGCATATTACTTAATGGAAATTCCTGCTAGAGCTTTCTTTTTTAAAAAGGAAAGAGAAGTTAAAATAAAGATACCAATATTAATAACAATACCTACATTAATAACGTGTTTTTTAACAATTTTACTTTTCTTTTTTATAGAACCATTTGAAAATTTAACTTCCATTATGGTAAATAAATTATGAAGGCTTTAATTAAAAAATTTGGAAAAATAAATTCCAGTGTTTTATTATTATGCATTATATTTTTAGTTTTGGAGCTAATTGGTCATAGACATGGTGAGACATCAATAGAAGATTTCACATTTTTCCCAGCTTTTTTTGGTTTTTTATCATGCATAATAATCTTTAAAATCGGTGTGAGCTTGAGGTCGTTTTTAATGAAAGATGAGGATTATTATGATAAGTAATTTTCCTCCAGGATTTATAATGATTATTGGGGCATTATTGATCCCTTTTTTACCTCATATAATCAGACAAATTTATATGATGATATTAGTCTTAATTTCTGCATATTCATTAACCCTTGGATTTGGGATCCATTCCACTATAAATTTAATGGGTTTTGATTTTATTTTGTTTCAATCAGATTCACTTACGCTACCATTTGCTATAATTTTTCATATAGCAGCTGCACTTAACGTGATATATGGTGCCCATGAAAAACAATGGAAACAACACGTTTCTATTATGAGCTATAGTGGCGCAGCAATAGCTGCAGTGCACGCAGGGGACTTGTTTACACTGTTTGTCTGGTGGGAAGCAACAGCTTTTACATCTGTTTTTTTAATTTTAGCTGGTAATACTTATAGATCTTACCGATCAGCATTTAGATATATATTAATTCAAGTTACATCCGGTATGTTTTTACTTGCTGGAGCTATTATATTGCTAATTAACGATGGAAGTGCGCTACTTACCAAATTTGATATTAACTCTTTATACGGACAATTGATATTTATTGCTTTTGGAATAAAAGCAGCATTTCCACTTTTAAATGGTTGGTTACAGGATTCTTATCCTGAGGCATCTGAAATAGGTACAGTTGCCCTTTCTACTTTTACAACTAAGTTAGCAATTTTTTGTTTTGCAAAATGTTTTGCAGGAACTGAGCTTTTAATTGTAATAGGCGCTATTATGACTTTTTATCCGATATTCTTTGCTGTAATCGAAAATGATTTAAGAAGAGTATTAACATATAGCCTAAACAACCAACTCGGTTTTATGATAGTTGCAATTGGAATAGGAACTGAATTAGCAATAAACGGTGCTGTAGCTCATGCTTTTGCCCATATATTATATAAAGGACTTCTTTTTATGGGTATGGGAGCCGTTCTTTTCAGAGTAGGTACATGTAAAGCTTCAGAGCTAGGTGGATTGTTTAAATATATGCCAATAACCGCGGTTTGCACTATAATAGGAGCAATTTCCATATCTGCCTTTCCATTGTTCAGTGGCTTTGTTGCAAAGTCTTTAATAATGTCTGCACTTGGAAAAGAAGGTTTGGTTTTAGTTTACTTTATGCTTCTTTTTGCTTCTGCAGGAGTACTACACCATTCGGGAATTAAAATACCATTTTTCGCTTTTTTTGCTCATGAAAGCGGTATTAAAACTAAAGAAGCACCTCTTAATATGATTATTGCAATGATAATAGCTTCTGCATTGTGCATTTTAATAGGCATATTTCCTTCCACTTTTTATCAAATTTTACCATATGAAATT
>CACNRW010000030.1 GCA_902622875.1 uncultured SAR116 cluster alpha proteobacterium | reverse complement strand
GCCTTTCTTGCTGCTTTAGCTTTAGTCTCTGCATCGACTTCAATTATACCTAAAGCTTTTTTTTGATTAGGCCATATTACTGCCCAAACATTTACAAACATTATTATTCCAAGCCACATACCAATACCTATTGGCCATTGTCCCTCAGAAAATGTCATTGCATCATGAAGATAACCATTTAAGTGAGCTAAAATTAAACCGGACAAAACTGTAGCGACTGCACCCCATCTAAACCACCATAATGCAGCTGGGGCAATAACTTTACTAATAGCTGGCTTTTGTTCATCTGGGATCTTGGCCATATTAGGTATTTGTACAAAATTAAAGTAATATAATATACCAACCCACATTATAGCAGCTACAACGTGAAACCACCTTAATAGCCACATATTAAAAGCTGTTTGATCAAATGAGCCTTGTGCCAAAAAGAAAATTAAAATAAATGCTAATACAAATCCAGTAATGACTGCGCTTCTTAAATTAGTTAATAATGAAGACATATAATCCTCCCAAGACTATAAAATACAAATAATATTACATTAATGTCATTTATACAAATTAATCCCTTTCGATCTAGTAAGTATGGAATTTATTTATGATTAAATATAATATACTATTATTAAAAGTAATTTGATAAAGAGCTTATTAATGCATACTTATGATGTTCATATTAAGAATGGTGAAGTTATAGATGGTACTGGCGCGCCAAAATTTAAGTCTGACATTGTTATTGATAATGGTAAAATAATTGGTGTTTTCCCTCCTGAGAATGGAGATGTAAGAGATCCGTCAGAAAACCATTTCTTATCTAATTTTAAAGCTAAATATACATTAGATGCAGAAAATAAGATTATTTCGCCAGGATTTATAGATGTTCATACTCACGATGATGATAATGTATTTTTAGATCCAACAATGTCTTCAAAAATCAGTCAGGGTGTAACAACTTGTATAGCAGGTAATTGTGGTATTAGCTTAGCACCATTTAGTTATAAGGGTGATGTTCCAGCGCCAATAGCACTCTTAGGGAAGTCAGATGTTTTTAGATTTCCAAGAGTTAAGGATTATAGAACTGAATTCGAAGATAAACCTAGTACTGTAAATGTTGCTCTTTTAACGGGGCATTCAATGTTAAGAGTAGAGGCAATGAATGGTGAGTTTGAAAGGCCTGCAAGCAAGCATGAAATAAATAAAATGGTAGACTGTTTAAAAACAGCTCTGGAAGATGGTTCAATTGGATTATCAACTGGTTTGGCATATCCCGCAGCAAATGACGCACCTACCTCTGAGATTATTGAATTAGCTAAAATCTTACCAGAATTTGATGGGGTTTTTACTACACATATGAGAAATGAAGCTGTTGATGTTATTAAATCAGTTAATGAAACTATTAAAATATCATCTTCAACAAAGGTAAGAACTGTAATTTCACATCATAAATGTGCAGGAAGAGAAAATTGGGGAAAAAGTAAAACTACTCTTAAGTTGATTGAGGAAGCTAAAAACAATAATTTTCTTGATTTAGATTGCTACCCTTACACAGCTAGTTCGACTATGCTACTTAAAAGCTTTGTAAAAAGAGCAGACAAGGTTTTAGTAACTTGGTCAGATAATTATCCAGATATCTCTGGTGAAGATTTGAATGATTTATCAGAAAAATTTGGCTTAAGTATAGATAAAACTATTGATAAGCTCTATCCAGCTGGAGCTATATATTTCCAGATGGATGATGAAGATTTAAATAGAATACTTAAGTTTCCAGGGTCAATGATAGGCTCTGACGGTATCCCTGGTGATAGACATCCTCATCCACGACTTTGGGGAACTTTTCCTAGAGTATTAGGAAAATATTCTCGAGAAATGAAATTATTCCCACTTGAGGAAGCTGTTTATAAAATGACTGGTAAAAGTGCCGAGGTTTTTGGACTTGAATTTAGAGGTACAATAGATGTAGGAAACTTTGCAGATTTAGTGATATTTAACCCAGACACAATTATTGATAAAGCTTCTTATAAATCACCAAAACTTCATTCTGAAGGTATTGAAAGTGTGTTTGTAAATGGAAAAGTAGTTTGGGAGAACGATGGAGCAACCAACAACAGACCGGGAATGTTTCTTCCTGGCAAAAATTTCATTAATTAAACATATTTTTCAAAATCTTTAAATTCAACGGGTGAAAAACCATTTTTTTGGTATAATTGTAAAGCTCTTTTATGATCAAGCGAACACGTGTTTACAGTTAAAGTTCCTATTTTTTTGCTGTCCCAAGCTGTTAAAATAGCTGTTTTTAAAAGATATTCTCCTAAACCAATACCTATTGCTTCTTCAACAAGTCCTAAAAAGCTCAAATTACAGATATTAATTGTTCTATAATCTAACATAAAGAAACCTACTGGCCATCCATCCTTAATAAGAGTGTAAAATATTACATTTTTATCATTTACAAAATCGTTAACTTCCTTATCAGTCTTATTAAGCCAGTCAGTCCAATAATAATTTTTTCCAACCTGTTTGTAAAAAAATAAAAAATACCAAGAAGGAATATTTTCAGCTTTTAAAATAGTTAATTTATGTTTCAGTGTTTTTGGCCAATCAAAGCTTGGACGGTTCTTCATTTCTAGGTAAGTAACTCTATATTTAATTATTTCTGAAGCAATTTTATTCACGTAAAAAACAACTTTCAATTTACTTTAATTAAGTTTTCTGCACTATAGTTGATATTATTAATCTTATTATTATTGAAAATTATTAGGAGTACAAATGAAACTTGTAGATCATTTAATTAATGGGCAGAATGCTGATTTTCCAAATTTATCTTCTACACCTATATACAACCCAGCCTCAGGTGAAGAGATATCGCGTGTTGTCTCAGGAACTGCAAATTGTGTTGATCAAGCAGTTAAGTCAGCTCTTAATATTTTCCCTGAATGGTCAAGTATTACGCCGTTAGTTAGATCTAGAAAGATGTTCAAGTTAAAGGAAATTATAGAATTACGACAAAATGAATTGGCCAAACTTATTTCACAAGAACATGGTAAAACTTTTGACGACGCACTGGGGGAAATTGGCAGGGGATTAGAGGTTGTAGAGTTTGCTTGTGGTATTCCTAATCACTTAGCAGGCAATTATACAAGTAATGTTGGGAGGTCAATTGATAGTTGGTCTGATTATCAACCAATGGGAATATGTGCTGGAATTACACCTTTCAACTTTCCTATAATGGTTCCAATGTGGATGTTTCCAGTAGCCATTGCATGTGGAAATTGTTTTATACTTAAGCCATCAGAGAGAGATCCAAGTTCAACTAGATTGCTATCAGAAATAGTTCTTGAAGCCGGCATCCCTCCTGGAGTGCTTAATATGGTTAATGGTGGAAAAGATACTGTTGATGCTATTTTACAACATAAGGACATAAGTGGTGTAAGCTTTGTTGGTTCTACACCTATTGCTCAGTATGTTTATAGTGAAGCAGCTAAATATGGAAAAAAAGTTCAGGCTATGGGTGGTGCCAAAAACCATATGGTCGTTATGCCAGATGCTGATATGGAGATGGTAGGAGATGCTATTATGGGTTCTGTTTTTGGATCTGCAGGTGAGCGTTGTATGGCAATCTCAGTTGTAGTTCCTGTAGGTAAAGACACAGGCGATAAGATAAAAGAGATAGTTAAACCTAAGATTGAAAATTTAAAAATAGGTCCTGGACTTGACCCTGATTCAGAAATGGGTCCATTGGTTACTTCTGATCATTTACAAAAAGTTAAAAGATATATCGACCAGGGTGTTGATGAGGGGGCTGACTTGGTTGTAGATGGAAGAAATTTGAAACTTCAAGGTTATGAAAATGGTTTTTTTATTGGCGGTTCCTTTTTTGATGATGTTACAACGGATATGTCTATTTATAAGGAAGAAATTTTTGGTCCTGTCTTATCAATGGTAAGAGCAGACACGTTCGATTACGCTCTTGATATAGTAAATAAGCATGAATACGGTAATGGAACAGCCATTTTCACTTCAAATGGTGGGGTTGCAAGACAATTTGCAAATGAATGTCAAATTGGAATGGTAGGCGTTAATGTGCCTATTCCTGTTCCTGTCGCTTATCATTCGTTTGGAGGTTGGAAAAGATCTGCTTTTGGTGGGCATGGAGTATATGGTATGGAAGCAGTAAGGTTCTACACAAGACTGAAGACTGTGACTGGAAGGTGGCCTTCAGGTCAACATACAGGAGCACAATACACCTTTCCAAGTAATAGTTAGCTTTTAACCATTTCTGAAAAATCTTTTACTTCTGGTAGTGGCCATTTGTCGGTGTCATTAGGGACCTTGAATACATTAAGCGTCATAGATATTAAACTGTAGTAGCCACAAATACCGACTATATCAATTGCTGCATTTTCTCCAAGTAAATCAACAAGTTTTTTGTACGTGTTGTCAGAAACATTTTTAAGAATATTAGCCTCTGCTGCAAAGTCAAATACTGCATTTTGTTCTGGATTTTCAAAGATTGGTTTTTTACCGTGTGAAATAGTTTCAACATGTTTTGGATCAATGCCTCCTTCAATAGCGAGGGGTGCATGATGCTCCCATTCAAATGCAGAAGACCAAACTCTTCCTGTTATGATTATAGCAAGTTCAGATAAACCTTTTGATAAGCACGTTCCATATCTTGCGTATGCACCAACAGTTTGGGCACTTCGAGCAAGTCCAGGATTATTTAACCATACTCTTAATGGTCCAACTACATGACCTCTAGGACCATTAATGATAGCGTCATGAATTTCTTTTTGTTCACTAGTTAAATCTTCTACTTTCCAGTCTTTAATACGTGTCATTTTATATCCTTTTTAAATTTCTTCTAATTTATTCAATAATATTTCATCGCTATCTTGCCATCCTAATAACGAAATACCCACAGGACCAGTTTTATCTTTTAACTTTGGTATTGATATTTGTGGTCTTGAGGTCATGCCTGCAATTGAGGTTAACTGCATTAGTCTTTTTCTATAAAACCCTAAGCTTTCATCATCCTGACCACTTTTGGGAGCAGAAAATGGAGCTGTAGGGAATACTGCTATAGTACCTTCTGGCAAAGATTTTTTGATTTCATCTATAAGGTTTTCTCTAAATGTTAGAGCTTTACTAACTTCTATGTCTGTAATTTTAGAAGCCATATCAATTCTACTTTTAATTTCAGGAGATATCTTAGGTTTATTCTTTTCTATCCAAGGAATAATATTTATTTTAACTTCATTACCTTGGAGAATCCTAAAATTATCAGCGATAATATCTTTACTTATTTTAGATATACGATTTTTATCAATACTTGGTAAATTATTCTTAATATAATTATTAAAATTTTCTTGGACTGCTGCATCACAAAGTTCTAAAAGATCTTCAGCTATAACAAATTGTCTAAAATTAACATCTGATTTATCCATTTTATCTAATAGTACTTCACCAACTTTTTGAAATATTCCTACATTATTAGCAAACCAACCCACTGTGTCAAAGCTAGGAGCCATTGGATAAACTCCTTCAGTGTTTATTCTATTGTGAGTAGGCCTCATTCCAATTAAACCGCAAAAAGATGCTGGTATTCTTACTGAGCCACCAGTATCAGAACCTATAGAAAAATCATAAAGGTCAGTAGTAAGAGCTGCTGCTGACCCTGAGCTAGATCCACCAGGAACGCAAGAAGGTACATTTAAATTAATAGGTGTTCCGTAGTGACCATTTTCGCCAATTAAAGAATAAAAGAATTCGTCGCAAACTGTTATACCCTTTAAAACAGATCCTTCATTAAGTAAATCTTTTAAAAATGGAGCATGATCATTGGCAAAATCAGATTTTTTAAAAAAGTCTGGATTACCACATGAAGTTTTTAAATTTTTAACATCGCACATATCTTTGAGTACGAATTTTAAATTATTCAATAGCCCGAATTCATTAAGATAAATGTCTTTCTTAGGTGAATGGGGCATTAAATAATTCATTTTTTATCCATTAAAAATATACTATTATATATTATTACTATCATTTAACTAATATTTATAAAGTGGATTAATTATAAATGAATTTATATAATTATATTGAAGAAATTCCTGATTTTCCTGTAAAAGGAATATTATTTAAAGATATCAGTCCCTTATTAGCTAAAAATGAAGCAGTAAATAAAGTTAAAACAGATTTTTTAAAGCTAATTAAACCTTACCAAGTTGATTTAATCGGTGGTTTGGACGCCAGAGGTTTTTTGTTTTCTACTTTAATTGCTGACGCTTTGGGTGTTGGATCTTTTATGATTAGGAAGGAAGGCAAACTACCAGGAGGAGTTATTAGCAAAGAATATGAATTAGAGTATGGTGTATCTAAGCTTTCAGTTAAAAAAAATTTAGATTTAAAAAACAAAAATATTATTTTAATAGATGATTTACTTGCTACTGGCGGAACCTTAAAGTGTGCTGAAGATTTAATATCATTTTCGAAAGGTAAAGTTGTTTCTTCTTTGGTAGTAATCGAATTAGTCTCTTTATCTGGAAAAGATAAATTAAACTCTACTGTACATTCGTTGTTAAAATATGACACCTGATAAGTTGATTCCTAAAGATACTCTTATTATTGTTGCTTTAGAAAGAGAATTACCAAGATCATTACTTCCTAACTGGAATATTGTCTATTCAGGTGTTGGCAAAGTTAACGCATCTTTTTCAGTTGTGAATGCTTATAACACTTTTAAACCTAAAGTTATTATTAATTACGGTACCGCAGGGTCTTTAAATGAAAATTTAAATGGCTTGGTCCCAATTAACAACTTTAAACAGAGAGATATGGATGTAAGGCCGCTAGGTTTTGAAATGGGAGAAACACCCTATGATAAAATTAATAGCATAACTTTGGATTATGAAGGTTATTCCTGTGGGACTGGAGATAATTTTGTCATTGGCAAACAGAAATTAGAAACTGATATAGTTGATATGGAAAGTTATCCCATTGCAAAATTCTGTTTGCTCAACAATATATCTTTCTTTTGTTATAAATATATTTCTGATAATGCTAATAAAGATGCCGCTAATGATTGGGAGTTAAACATTCGAAAGGGAGCTGATTTATTCGTTAAATATATAGATAATTTTATTTAATTGGGAGAAATAAAATGGATTTTAATGAAAGCAACGCAACCGAAGCTGTTTTAGATAGCTTTTCTAAAATAGAAGATAAAAGACTTAAGCAGATAATGAACTCCTTAATTACCCATTTACATCAAGTTGTAAAAGAAGTTGAACCAACTGAAGATGAATGGATGAAGGCTATTATGTTTTTAACTAAAACAGGTCAGAAATGTGATGATAGAAGACAGGAATTTATACTTTTATCTGATGTCTTGGGTGTTTCAATGTTGCTAGACGCTATAAATAATCGTAAGTCAAAGGATGAAACTGAGACGACTGTTTTAGGACCATTTCATGCACCGTCGCCTACAGTTACTAATGGTGAAAATATAGCTAAAAGTGTAGTAGGAGATAATTGTATAGTTTCAGGTAAAATTATGAATACAGATAAAAATCCGATATCAGGGGCATCAATTGAAGTTTGGCAATCAGGTCCTGACGGTTTATATGATGTTCAAAAAGATGGTGACGTAGTAGATTTAAGAGCTACTTTATCATCTCTTAAAGATGGATCTTATTTATTTAGAACAGTAAAACCACAATATTATCCAATCCCTGTTGATGGTCCCGTAGGAGATCTTCTAAATAATCTGGATAGACACCCATATAGACCAGCACATATTCACTTTATGGTTAAAGCTGATGGCTACAAAGATCTTGTAACTCACGTATTCATAGACGGTGATAAATATTTAGAGAGTGATACTGTTTTTGCAGTGAAGAAGAGTTTAATAAGGCAGTTAGATGAAGGTTTTGATGAGGATAATAACCAAAAATGCTATAATTTAAATTTTGATATTATTATGGAAAAAAACTAGAAGGAATTATATTAAATTCCTTCTAATTAAAATTTTTTAAAGTCTAGATGCAACATTTTCCCAGTTAACTAAATTATCTACAAAATTCTTTAAGTATACTGGTCTTTTGTTCCTAAAATCAATGTAGTAAGAATGCTCCCATACGTCACATCCTAATAATGCTGTTTGTCCAAAGCAAACAGGATTAACACCATTTTCTGTCTTAGTTACCTTTAGGCTGCCATCTTTATCTTTAACTAACCAACACCAACCTGAACCAAATTGTGTTGCACCAGCGTTACAAAAATCTTCCTTAAATTTATCAACACTTCCAAAAGAGCTTGTTATAGCGTTTTCTAATTCAGACGGCATGCTAACCTTTGCAGGACCCATCATTTGCCAAAACTGTTCATGGTTCCAGTGTTGAGATACATTATTAAAAATACCGCTTTGAGCAACATTATTAGAATCATAAGTCCCAACAATAATCTCTTCTAAGCTTTTATTTTCCCACTCGGTACCTTTTAATAGGTTGTTTCCATTATCAACATAGGCTTTATGATGAATATCGTGATGATATTCCATTGTTTCTTTACTCATGCCATGTTCAGATAAAGCATCTATGGCGTAAGGGAGGTCTGACAGTACTAAACTCATTTAATTCTCCTGAATAGTTTATAGTAGAAATAATTATAATTATAAATTTTACAAGTTAATTAATTATAAAATATTGATTTTAATATTTATAAAATGTAATGCTTTCTTTGTAAATAATTTAGGAGAGGGTTTTATGAAACAAAGAGTTATTGAGCTTACAGATTTTGGTGTTGCGGAAAATATGCGTCCTGTAGAGGCAGACATTCCATCTCCAGGTCCAGGTCAAATTGTTGTAAAAAACATTGCTATCGGACTAAATTATTTAGATACATATTTCAGAAGCGGACTATATCCATGGCCTAATCAGGAAAAGATTAAAATACCTGGTTCTGAGGGTGTAGGTCACATTCATTCACTTGGACAAGATGTCAACTTCTTAAAAGAGGGTGATAAAGTATCATATGTTACTCCTGTTGGAGCTTATGCAGAGTACGCTTTGATAAATGCAGCTCATGCAGTTGAACTTAAAGTGGATGTTAATGATCATGATGTCGTTGCAAGCACACTCAAAGGTTTAACCACTCACTATTTGCTTCATTTAACATTTAAATTAGAAAGTGGCATGACAGCATTGGTTCATGCTGCTGCGGGAGGTGTTGGCCAATTAATGGGGCAATGGGGACGTGAAATAGGTGCAACTATGATCGGAACTGTTGGTGGCCCAGAAAAAGCAGAAGCAGCTATAAAAGCCGGTTATCATCACGTTATTGATTATAATGATAAAGATTTTGTAGCTGAAGTAATGTCTATTACAGACAACCAGAAATGTGATGTAGTTTATGATAGTGTTGCCAAGTCAGTTTTTCCAGGTTCAATGGATTGCCTTAAACCTAGGGGATTATGGGCACTATTTGGTCAGGCGTCCGGACCAATAGTTGATTTTAATCTAGCTTTACTATCTGCTAAGGGCTCTCTTTTTGTAACAAGGCCCACTTTATTCACTTATATTGCAAATAGAGAGGAATATAATGATGCCTCTTATCAACTCTATAGTAGAATTGCAGATGGACGATTAAAAGTAGCTATTCATGATAAAATGCCGCTAGAAAAAATAGTTGAAGCTCATAACTTACTTGAAGGTAGAAAAACAAAAGGTGGCATAGTAATTACACTCTAAAATAAGGATTAAATAATGATAGACCTATATAGTTGGCAGACACCTAACGGTAGGAAAGTGTCTATAATGTTAGAAGAAATTGGAATTGATTATAATGTTTTTCCTATAAACATTGGAAAAGATGAACAATTCCAACCTCATTTTTTAGAAATATCACCAAACAACCGTATTCCTGCAATTATTGATAGAGATAATAATAATTACTCACTTTTTGAATCAGGCGCTATTTTAATGTACCTGGCTGAGAAAAGTGGAACGCTAATAAACAAATCAAATACTGATGAATATTACAGGACAATAGAATGGCTTATGTGGCAAATGGGCGGGGTAGGACCTATGTTTGGACAGGTTCATCACTTTGTTAAATACAACAAGGGAAAGTCAGCATATGCTGAAGAAAGATATTCAAAAGAAGCCAGAAGACTATATGGTGTAATGGATAAGCGTCTAAGTAAAAATCCATATATATCTGGTAAGGAATATAGTATTGCTGACATTTCTATATGGCCTTGGACAGCTAGATTTGACTGGCAAGAGATTGATTTAAATGAATTTCCTAACGTTACAAGATGGTATAAGGAAATGATTGATAGGCCTGCTGTGCAAAAAGGTTGGCTTGTTCCTCAAAATGATCAAGTGATACCATCTCCTTAATGAAGAGAAATATCTTGGAAACTAAAGTCTCAATTGCAGGTTTAGGTTGGTGGGGAAAGGTAATGATTAATAGATTATCTTCATCGTCTAAGGTGAAGATTGTTAACTTAATTGATCCTTATCCTGATGAAAATGCAGTTAAACTTGCAGATGACAAAAATTTAAAAATTTTTACTGAGTTTGACGACGCATTTCAAGAAAAGACAATAGATGCAATCATACTTTGTACCCCTAATTCATTTCATATGGATCAAACTTTAAAAGTAGCAAAATTGGGTGTTCATGTTTTCTGTGAAAAGCCTCTGTCTTTAATATCATCAGAAGTAAAAAAAATGATAGATACGTGTAATCAGAATAAAGTTATACTCGGGGTTGGTCATGAAAGACGTTTTGAAAAAGGATGGCAAAAACTTAAAGAAATAATAAATAATAATTCTTTGGGTAATATTATGTATGCTGAAGGACATTTTAGTCATAATAAATTGGCAAATCTTCCATTAGATAATTGGCGCACAGATCCACAATATGCACCTGCTGCTGGTATGACTGGTATGGGCGTACATTTAACTGATCTAATGATATGGTTGTTTGGTCCTGTGGAAAGTGTGTTTGCTTCAACTGCACAAAGGGCACTTAAGTACAAAACAGGCGATGTTGTTTCAGCAAGTCTTAATCATAAATCTGGTCTAAGTACCCAAATCACAGCAATTCTAAAAACACCTCATTATCAAAGGATAACTATATGGGGAGAGAATGGATGGGTAGAATTAGTTGATAGTTCACATCCAGATACTCCTGGACCTTCATTTATGAAGATTGTAATGAATGACGGATCTGTTAAAGAGGAAAATTTTGATTGGACGGACACAGTTTCTGCTAATATTAATAATTTTGTAGATGCAATTAATAAAGAAAATGAATATATATTTAAAGATATCGAAAAATTTCAAAATATCGCTGTTTTAGAAGCTATTTATCAATCAAGTGTATCTAAAAAATCTATTAATGTAGAAACTTTTAACTAACATTTAAATTATATATTTTTTAAATCCAGCTTTTCCATCGACAGTCTGTTTAAGGCAAGCATTAATGCAGTAATAAAAATACAGGTTAAAAATCCTCCAAACTGTATCGATAATCCTGATAATAAAGTGCCTATAAGCCTTCCAAAAGCATTGGACATATAATAAAACCCTACATCAAGTGTCACTCTGTTTTTATCTGTATATTTTAATATTAAAAAAGAATGTAATGATGAGTTTACAGCGAACACAAATCCAAAAATGAAAAGAACAAATATAGTTATATAAAGCTTATACTCTTCAAAATATGAACTTAATAATATCAATATAATTGGGATGCCTATGAGCAAACTAGCCCAATACTTTGTTTGCTTACCAATTGATTCATTTTGAGACAAAATTTTTGGTGTTATACCTTGTACAAAGCCATAAAAAATAGTCCATACAGCCATGAATGTTCCAATGACAAAGAAAGCTTTTTTATTAGCGTCAATTGATCCGTCAGACATCATAGAATATAAAAATACTGGAAGACCAACAACTAACCATGTATCTCTGGCTCCAAATAAAAAAACTCTTCCAAAGCTAAGGTAATTAATATTTTTGTTTTTTGAAAATACTTCGGAAAATTTTACGTCTTTTTTAATTTTTGAAAAATCATTATTTAAATAAACAAAAACGAGTATCAAAATTATTGAAAGTAATCCGGCCATTAATATCAAAGACAATTGAAAGCCTAAAAACGCAAGCAAAAGTGACCCAAGTAAAAAGCCAAATCCTTTAACTGCATTTTTAGATCCAGTCATTAGTGTAACCCACTGAAATAATTTGTTATTTTTATCAGGGGCTAATAATTTTACAGAACTTTTAGAGCTCATTTTAGTTAGATCTTTTGCTATGCCAGACAAACCTTGTGTAGCCATAACAAAAATAACTGATGAGGTTATACTCCAACTTTTATCAACTTGAGTTAAAAGTAATAATGAAACTATTTGTAAAATCATCCCACTAAATAGTGTAATATTTAAACCAATTTTTTTAGCAATCCATCCTGCTGTCAGGTTTGTTACCATGCCAAAGAATTCGTATAGTAAGAATAAATAAGCTAATTGAAGTGGGCTAAAGCCAAGTGTATGAAAATGAAGAAGGACTAACATTCTTAATGCCCCATCAGTAAGCATAAAGAACCAGTAAGATAATGTTACTAGAACAAAAGAGACTTCATTATTATTTAGTGTTTTAATCATTTTTTAAATAGTTTTACTAACCATTCCAACAATATCAACTAATCGGTTAGCATAACCCCATTCATTATCATACCAAGCATATAATTTTAATTGAGTTTTGTTTATTACCATTGTTGAAAGGGCGTCTATTATTGAACTCCTTGGGTCATTAACAAAGTCAGTTGATACTAATGGACGATCTTCATATCCAAGAATGCCTTTAAGTTCATTTTCACTTGAGTTTTTAAGCATAGTATTGACATCGTCTTCATTAACAGGACGTTTCATTTCAAAGACGCAGTCAGTTAAGGATGCGTTTAATAAAGGTACTCTTACTGCGTGGCCATTTAACTTACCTTTAAGTTCAGGGTAAATAAGTGAAATAGCCTTGGCAGATCCAGTAGTTGTTGGAATTAAGTTATTTACTGCAGACCTGGCCCTCCTAAGATTATTTTGAGGAATATCAACTAATGTTTGGCTATTTGTTAAATTATGAATTGTTGTTATAGAGCCATGAACTATGCCTATATTTTCGTGTATTACTTTAATGATAGGGGCTATGCAGTTGGTAGTACAACTTGCTGCTGTGATTATATTATGTTTATTTGGATTATATATGTTTTGATTTACACCATAAGCTATATTTGCAATGTTTTCCTCGTTTACAGGAGCTGAGACAACAACTTTCTTTACACCTTTGTCAAAATATTTTTTTAAATCTGACGAGTTATTATGTTCCCCAGTGCAATCGATTAAGATATCAATGTTGTTTAGATCTAAGTTTTCAATATTTTTTTGGAATGTTGATTGAATAATTTTTTTGTTAATTGAAATTTTTTCATTATCTAGTTTAAAGCTGGCTTCCCATTTGCCATGAATACTATCAAACTCTAAACTGTGTAATAAAGAAGAAGGGTTTCCATTAAGTTCATTTAGATATATTACTTTATAATCATTTGAGATAAGTAATTTTAAAACTAACTTACCTATTCTACCTATACCATTAATAGCTATTTTGGCCATATTTTAACCTTTTTTTGATTATCTTACATATATGTCTTAAAATTATAACTAAATTGTTGTAAATTTATTACAAATAAACTTTTTGCTGATCCAACAAATTAATGAATAAAATTTCTATACCAAATAATATCAATAATTTAAGCCAACTTTTAGAAGACGGCTTAGTTATGTGCGATAGTTTTGGTTCTATTTTATCATATAATAACCTTGCAAAACAATATCTTGGAGATAACTTAAAAGGTAAAAATATATGTAATTTCATACCTATTGAGGAATTTAACAATTTAGATGAAAGCTATAATAATGGTGCTTTCAATGATCAATTTAGTTTTCAAACAGAAGATATATTACAGAGGTCACTGGAACTCAAAGTAAAAAAAATTGATGAAGACCTTTTCTCAATTCTTCTTTTAGACATGACACTTCAGAGAAATTTAGAAAAGGTTAGGAGAGATTTTGTAGCTAATGTAAGTCATGAGTTAAGGTCTCCGCTTACTAGTTTAGTAGGTTTTATTGAAACTTTATTAAATGGAAATGTAAAGGACGAAAAAACTCAGAAAAAGTTTCTTAATATTATGGACGAAGAAGCAAAAAGAATGAATAGATTAATTGATGATATTTTGTCTTTGTCAAAAGTAGAAACAGAAGAACATATTACTCCAAATACAAGTATTTCCATTATTAATCCTATTCAATATGTAATGTCGTCAATTAAAGCAAGAGGACTGAGTAAAAATCATAATTTGATTTTTGAAGATTTAAGACAGAATGTTAATGATCCTTGCTTTGTTATTGGTGACATTGACGAAATAAACCAGGTTTTTGTAAATTTACTTGAAAATGCAATTAAATATAGTTTTGAAAGTTCTGATGTAGTTGTAAGAATAGAACAACATAATCAAGAAGAAGTTGTGATAAGTGTGATTAATAAAGGTGAGGGTATTCCTGAAAAATATCTTGATAGATTAACAGAAAGGTTTTTTCGAGTAGATAAAGCAAGGTCTAGAGAACTTGGAGGGACGGGGTTAGGCTTGGCTATTGTAAAACACATTTTGA
>CACNRW010000029.1 GCA_902622875.1 uncultured SAR116 cluster alpha proteobacterium | reverse complement strand
CATCATCTGTTATGAGTAAAGATAATGATGATAATGATGAAATCGATGGAAATACAAAATTGGCTACAAAGCCAAAAACAAAAATTCCATCGCTTTACAGGGTATTGATGATGAATGACGACTATACGCCAATGGAATTTGTGATTGAAGTTTTAGAAAAATTTTTTCAAAAAAATAGGGAAGAAGCAACACAAATTATGCTTCATGTTCATCAGCGTGGTGTTGGCGTTTGTGGAATATATACATATGATTTAGCAGAAACAAAAGCAATGCAAGTAATGAATTATGCCCGTAAATATGAGCATCCTTTACAAGTACAGTTAGAGAAGGAATAATAATGCTATCTAAATCCTTAGAAGAAACTTTAAGGCGAGCAATGACAAATGCGTCTTCTTTAAAGCATGAGTTTGCTACATTAGAACATTTACTCTTTGCTTTACTAAAAGATCAAGATGCGATCGAAGTTTTAAAAGCCTGTTCAGTTAATGTTAAAACTTTAGAAGATGACATAAATAAATATTTAAAGGAAGATTTGAAGGCAATTATTACATCAGACTCTGAAGCTGATACCCAACCTACTGCTGGGTTTCAAAGAGTTGTACAAAGAGCTGTAATACATACTCAATCTTCAGGTAGAAATGAAGCAACTGGCGCAAACATCTTAGTGGCAATGTTCTCTGAAAGAGATTGCTATGCAGTTTACTTGCTACAGAAACAAGATATGAAACGTCTTGATGCGGTTAGCTTTATGAGTCACGGTTTGGCAAAAGATCCAAATTATTCAAAATCCACTTCGCCTTCTGGTACTGAAAGTGATATTGAAGATGCAGAAAATAAAAAAACTGAAAAAGCTTTAGACAAATATGCAGTAAATTTAAACGAAAAGGCAGCTCAAGGAAAGGTTGATCCCCTCATAGGAAGGCAATCTGAGCTTGATCGAACTATCCAAGTTTTGTGTAGAAGGACAAAAAACAATCCATTATTAGTTGGTGATCCTGGAGTTGGAAAAACTGCGATTGCTGAAGGTTTGGCTGATAGGGTTGTAAAAGGAAATGTTCCAGAGGTTTTACTAAATTCTGAAATTTACGCTCTAGATATGGGAGCATTACTAGCAGGAACAAGATATAGAGGAGATTTTGAAGAGCGTCTAAAAGCTGTTATGAAAGAAATTGAATCTAATGAAAATGCAATACTATTCATTGATGAGATACATACTATAATTGGTGCTGGAGCAACTAGTGGTGGAGCTATGGATGCATCTAACTTATTGAAGCCAGCACTTCAAAATGGTGATTTGAAGTGTATAGGTTCAACCACATATAAAGAATATAGAGGATATTTTGATAAAGATAGAGCATTAGTTCGTCGATTTCAAAAAATAGATGTTGCAGAACCAAGTGTTGATGACACAGTGAAGATTTTAATGGGACTGAAATCACGTTACGAAGAGCATCATAAGTTAAAATTTACAAATATAGCTATTAAAACGGCAGTTGAATTATCTGCTAGGTATATAAATGATAGAAAGTTACCTGATAAGGCTATTGATGTAATAGATGAAACGGCAGCGGCTCAAATGCTAAAAAGTAAGTCGAAACGTAAGCGTATAATAGGTAAGGGCGAAATTGAAGAGACTATTGCTTTAATTGCAAGAATTCCACCGAGAAATGTTTCAACAGATGATAGAAAAGCACTATCCAAGTTACAAGATGATTTGAAAAGAATGGTTTATGGACAAGACAAAGCTGTTATGGAGTTGGTATCAAGTATTAAATTGTCTAGGGCAGGTTTAAGAGAAGGTGAAAAGCCTGTTGGTTGTTACCTGTTCTCTGGTCCAACAGGCGTTGGAAAAACTGAAGTTGCGAAGCAATTGGCTGAGGCTACAGGTGTAAAACTTATCAGATTTGATATGTCAGAATATATGGAAAGACATACTGTTTCTAGATTAATTGGTGCTCCTCCAGGATATGTTGGGTTTGACCAAGGTGGTCTTTTAACTGATGCGATTGATCAGAATCCTCATTCGGTACTATTGTTAGATGAAATAGAGAAAGCTCATCCTGATCTGTTTAATTTACTTTTGCAGGTTATGGATCATGGTAAGCTAACGGATAATAATGGTAAGTCTATAGACTTCAGAAATATAATACTAATTATGACTACTAATGCAGGAGCACAAGAGTTAACAAAAGCTGCAATTGGTTTCAAACAAGAAAGCCGTGAAGGTGCTGACGGTGAGGCTATTGACAAACTTTTTGCCCCAGAATTTAGAAACAGACTAGATGCAATAATTCCGTTTGGATATTTACCGTTAGAAGTAGTTAGAATGGTTGTTGATAAATTTATTATGCAATTAGAAGCACAACTATCGGAAAAAGGTGTTTCAGTTGTATTAACAGATAAAGCTCGAGACTGGTTAGCCACCAAGGGTTATGATAAAACATTTGGTGCCAGGCCTTTAGGAAGAGTTATTCAAGAGCATATCAAAAAGCCGTTGGCCGAAGAATTATTGTTTGGAAGATTAGTTGATGGTGGCATAGTTAATGTAGATTTGTCAAAAGACAAGTTAATTCTTAAGACAGAAGGTTTAAGTAATAAAGATAAAAAAAAGAAAATTAGTGGGAATAAATTTAAAAGTAGGGACACACCTGAGTTAACTTAATTTAGATATTAGAATATGGTGAACCTTGTTGATTAATAACTTCTATCTGTTTTTCAATTTCCTCTGACTCTAATTCTACAAAATTTCTAACTGCCCTCGCGAAAGATTTGTTTTGAATGAAATGACTGCTGTATATTGTTTCAGCTACGTACCCTCTTTGTATCTTATGATGGCCTTGGGCGCCTGCTTCAACTGTTTTAATATTGTTATTTATTGCATATTCTATAGCCTGATAGTAACAAAGTTCAAAATGCAAAAATGGAATGTCAACTATAGAGCCCCAATTTCTTCCATAAAGGGTATCACTACCAATGAAATTTAACGCACCTGCTACGATTTTATTATTTTGCCTAGCTATGATCAAAAGAATTTTATTTTTCATAGTCTTATTGATTAAGTAAAAAAAGCTTTTTGTTAAATATGCTCCACCCCATTTTTTATCTATAGTATTAAGATAGAAATCATAAAATGAGTCCCAAATTTCATTATTTAATTCAACACCAGTTACTTTTTGAATAACTAAGTCATTATTTAGAATATTTCTTCGTTCTTTTCTAATAGCTTTTCTTTTTGAACTTTTTAACTTACTTAAAAAATCATCAAATGAGCCGTAGTCTTTATTATGCCAATGAAATTGAAGTCCTTTTCGCTTAATCCATTTTTCATTTTTTAACTTATTATTTAAGTTGTCTGTAATGAAATTAATATGTGCAGAACTTAAATTATTATTTTGGACTATTATTTCAAACATATTTATTATTAATTCAAATATCTTATTATTCTCAGGATTTTTGGGATCAATTAAAACTCTAGGTCCTGTTGCAGGAGTAAAAGGTATAGCAGAGAGTAATTTTGGATAATATTGACCACCAGCATTTTCAAACGCATTTGCCCAAGCGTGATCAAATATATATTCTCCATACGAATGCATTTTTAAATAATTAGGTGAAGCACCTATTATGTTACCTTTATTATTTTTTACTAATATGTGCTGAGGATTCCAGCCAGTTTTAGGTGATACAGACTCTGAAATTTCTAATGAATTTAAAAAATCATACGAAGTAAAAGGATGATTACTTGTATTTAATGAGTCCCATTCAATTCTATTAACGTCAGCTAATCTAGATACAAGTTCACATTTCATTAGTTTATCTGTTGAGTTTTTGGAAAGTATAGTTTAATTTTCAATCTCAAAAATACCTTCAATTTCAACAGGAACATTTAAAGGAAGTGAAGCTGTACCAACGGCAAAGCGTGAATGTTTCCCTTTTTTGCCAAATATTTTTACAAACAAGTCTGACGCACCATTAATTATTTTTGGTTGATCAGTAAATTCTGGAGTTGATGCTACAAATCCACCTAATTTCACAACCCTTTTTACTTTATTGAGATTTCCACCGCAAGCAGATTTAAGCTGACTTAACAGGGCTTTGGCGCAAGCTTCTGCCATTTTTATACCATCTTCAAGAGATACTGTATCTCCTAATTTACCTTTTATAGTGAGCTCATTATTTATAAAAGGTAATTGTCCTGAAATAAAAATTAGATTATTCGAAATTACATATGGAACATAACTTCCTGCTGGAGGACTTGCTTCATCAAGCTCAATATTTAGTTCTTTTAACTTATCATTGATATCATTATTCATTTAAAAACTCTTTAGCTTATGAACAACCAGAAGTAGCGCCACATGTATTGCACTTCATACATGTCCCATTTCTTACAAGTGTGAAGTTTCCACATTCACCACATGCTTCTCCTTCATAACCTTTTATTTTAGCCTCAATTTCTTGAGCGAGATTTGGAGCCTTTGTCTCATTAATAACAACTGTAGTATCATCACTATTTATTTCAACTTTATCTTCTTTAAGTGAAGTTGTTTGCGGCATTAATGTTATGTTACTTGCACCACCTGATACCACTTTAAGCTCTCTTCGAACAAAACCTCTACTTGCTACTTTTTCTGAAACTAAGGTTTTGCAATCACCTGAACCGGTTGTACTTGAATCTAAATCTTCAGGTCCAACATGTCCTAAATCATTTCTATCTAGATAGGATATAGCCAATTCTCTAAAAATATAGTCTAAAATTGAAGTTGACATTTTTATGGTATCGTTACCAGTTACCATCCCTTGTGGCTCAAAACGAGTAAAGGTAAAAGCTTCTACAAATTCTTCTAAAGGTACTCCATATTGTAAACCAATTGATACGGCAATGGCAAAGTTATTCATTAATGATCTAAATGCAGCTCCTTCTTTATGCATATCAACAAATATTTCGCCTAATTTTCCGTTCTCATATTCACCTGTTCTAAGATAAACTTTATGACCACCTACTGTTGCTTTTTGGGTATAGCCTTTTCTTCTATGAGGTAATTTATCTCTTTCAGCTCTTACAAACTTTTCTACAATTTTTTCAACAACTTCACTTGTACGTTTTGTTATGTCTTGTTCATTTGTGGTATTATCTTGGTCTTCATTAATATCATCTTCATCTAGTAAAGCGGAGTTAAGTGGTTGACTTAATTTTGAACCATCTCTGTATAATGCATTAGCTTTAATACCTAATTGCCAAGATAGCATGTAGGCATCACTACAGTCCTCTATAGATGCATCATTCGGCATATTTATTGTTTTAGAAATGGCACCAGATATAAAAGATTGTGCAGCTGCCATCATTTTAATATGACTATCTACTGATAAAAACCTTTTGCCTATTCGTCCACAAACATTAGCACAATCAAATACATTAAGATGTTCTTTATTTAAATGGGGGGCACCTTCAAGTGTCATTGCTCCACAAACATGAATATTTGCTACGTCAATTTCTTCAGCAGTAAAACCTAAAAATTCTAACATATTGAATGTGAAATCATTCATTTGTTCTGAAGATATACCTAGTGTGTTTTTACAAAAATCTTTGCCTAAAGTAAATTGGTTAAATACAAATTTGATGTCAAATGCAGACCCAAGAGACTCCTCAATTAATTTTATTTCCTTGTTCGTAAATCCTTTTGAGATTAATGCGTTGTGACTAATGGCTTGACAATCTTTTAAGCTACCAGCACCGACGGCATATCTTTGCATATCATCAATTTGATCTGCGTCATATCCTAAATGCGCTAAAGCTTCAGGAACTACCCTGTTTATGATTTTAAAATATCCACCACCAGCTAATTTTTTAAACTTAACCATTGCAAAGTCTGGTTCTATACCAGTAGTGTCACAATCCATGACTAAACCAATCGTTCCGGTTGGAGCTATTACAGTAGCTTGCGCATTTCTATAACCATTTTTTTCGCCTAAAGACAAGGCTTTTGTCCACGCCTCTTTAGCTGCAGAAATTAAATTTTGATTTGGGCAATCTTGAGACATCAGAGGAACTGGATTTATAGACAAATTTTCATAACCTCTAGTTTTACCTTCTGAAGCTCGTTTGTGATTGCGAATAACCTTCAACATACTATTTGCATTTTCGTTAAATTTTGGAAATGGCCCAAGTTCTCCAGCAATTTCTGCTGATGTTGCATATGAAATACCAGTCATTATAGATGTAAGTGCGGCACATATGGATCTTCCCTGATCACTATCGTAGGGAATACCCCAAGACATTAATAAACCACCTATATTTGCATATCCCAATCCAAGTGTTCTGTATTCATAGGATCTTTGTGCAATTTCTTTTGAAGGAAATTGTGCCATCATTACAGAAATTTCGAGAGTTAATGTCCATAGCCTTGTAGTGTATTCATATGCCTCTATATCAAAAGAAGAGTCATCTTTTTTGAATTGCAATAAATTTATGGATGCTAGGTTACATGCTGTGTCATCAATGAACATATATTCTGAACACGGATTAGAAGCATTTATTCTTCCAGCTTCTGGACAGGTATGCCATTCATTGATAGTTGTATCATATTGAAGCCCAGGATCTGCACAGGCCCATGCAGCTTCAGAGATTTTTGACCACAAGTCGGATGCATTAATTGTCTTGTGAACACCTCCATCTGTTCTTCTTATGAGGTTCCAATCACCTCTTTGCTGTACTTTTTCTAAAAATTCATTACTCACTCTTATTGAATTATTAGAATTCTGCCCAGAAACTGTTAAATATGCTTCACTATCCCAATCTGTATCATAGGTTTGAAACTCAATTTCCTTAAACCCTTGGCCAGCAAATTGCATAACTCTTTGGATGTAATTCTCTGGTATCATAACCGCACGACAATTTAAGATTGCTTTTTTGAGTTCGGTATTGATTTTAGGGTTTAATCTTTCTTTGTCACCATAGCTATCTAAATTACATGCATCCATTACTGACTTTAAATTTTTAGCTGTTAATTTTGATCCTGCAACTAATGCAGCAACTTTTTGTTCTTCAACAACTTTCCAATTGATGTATTCTTCAATGTCAGGATGATCTATATCTACAGTTACCATCTTCGCAGCTCTTCTCGTTGTTCCTCCAGATTTAATCGCTCCAGCAGCTCTATCACCAATTCTTAAAAAACTCATCATTCCTGATGATCTTCCACCCCCAGATAAACCCTCAGTACTACCTCTTAATTTAGAAAAATTTGATCCTGTTCCGGATCCATATTTAAAAAGCCTAGCCTCCCTTAACCAAAGGTCCATTATTCCACCTTCATTCACTAGGTCATCTTTAACAGATTGTATAAAACATGCATGGGGTTGAGGGTGTTCGTATGACGATTGTGATTTAACTAATTTTTTTGTTTCAAAATCAACATAATAATGTCCTTGACTTGGGCCATCTATCCCGTAAGCCCAATGTAAACCAGTATTAAACCATTGTGGTGAATTTGGTGCGCACATTTGTGCTGCTAGCATAAACCTCATTTCATCGAAATATATTTTGGCATCTTCTTCAGTAGTGAAATATTTTCCTTTCCAGCCCCAATAAGTCCATGTTCCTGCTAATCTATCAAAAACTTGTTTAGCTGACTCCTCACCTTTATATCTTTTATCTTTTGATATTTTATTTAACTTTTTCGTATCAGGTTCAGATCGCCATAACCAACTAGGAACATTTTTTTCTTCTACTTTTTTAACAAATGCAGGAACACCTGCTTTACGAAAATATTTTTGTGCAATTATATCAGCTGCTACTTGAGAATAGTTGCCAGGAACTTCAATGTTTGGAGCACTAAAAACTATTGTTCCATCTGGATTTTTAATTTCACTAGAAGTAGTTTTGAACTCTAAACCTGCATAAGCATCGTTTCCTTTTTTTGTAAATTGTCTTTCAAATTTCATCTTTTTTCCTTTTTACAATAAAGAAAACAATAATTATATTTTTTTCAGATTTTATTGTTAAAACTTCATAATTCCTTGTGGATAAATTGTTAAAATCTTAACAAAAAAGTTATGGTGTCTACAACTCTCTATAAATAAACTCTTGTTTTTCCTTAATTTAATTTTTATTATCTGGTTTTCGTTTATTAATATAGCCTGTGGATAAACACAATATATAGTAATAACGAATATTCAAAATACATGATTTAGTATGAGTTAGTAAAGTATATTATTCATTTTTTTGAACTTTTTTTTTAACTATCTAATTTTACTTAATTTTTAAACAATTAATTAAGAATTTAAAAATAAATACTACAATGAATATTTATTATTTTTGCAAATAAGTTATAATATTATAAAAATGAATTAATTAGGAAGTCATTTCATGAGATATAGTTTAATCGAGATATTATTAGGTGCTATCGTTTTGCTTACTGCAATAGGCTTTTTAACTTTAGGTATGCAGTCAATAAATAATCAAAAAGATGGGTATAATATTTCGTTAATATTTGGTTCAACTGCAGGTTTGAAAAATGGAGATGATGTAAAAATATCTGGAATTAATGTAGGTAAAATTACTAAATTAGAGCTTAATCAAGAAGATTATAACGCAAAAATAAATATTATTGTTAATAACGATATAAAAATTCCAGATGATTCATCAGCCAAAATTGCCTCTTCTAGTCTTTTAGGGGGAAACTTTTTAGACATAATACCCGGCTCATCTGAACAAAATCTAGAGCCAAATGACGTTATATATGACACTACTGATACATTAAGTTTTACAGATATGCTTGGAAAATTTATATTTTCAGGTAAAAACAAGTAACAAAATAATTTAGGTTTTTTGATGAAATTCACATACTTAATTTTTGTTATCATATTTGTTCTTTTTCCTAAAATTGCATTACCGTCTCAATGGATTGAAGGAAATAAATTAGTTATTCAAGGTCTTGACAAGATTACAGCAAGGATACAAACTTTTGAAGTAGATGTAGGTAAAACGTATAAGTTCGGAGTATTAGATCTTTTTGTAGAAAGATGTGTTTTTTCAAAACCTATATTTAAACCTGAGTCATTAGCATTTATAAAAATAAAGGATAATTCCGATAGACTGTCAGAAGTAAAATTTAGAGGCTGGATGTTTTCATCTAGTCCTGCTCTTAATGCGTTGGAGAATCCTGTTTATGATGTTTCGATTCTTGCGTGTAAAAAAGTTGATAAACAGTTGAAAAAATCTTCATCTGTTGAAGGTAAAGAATAAAAGTTAATTTTAAATTGAATAGCCTTTTCAAGATCTTGTTTAAATTTAGTTTTGGTAACTTCATATGCACCAAACTGTATCAAGTGATCGTTTAGAAATTGAATATCTAATATTTTAAAACCACTTTTCCATAATCTAGCAACCAGATTTATTAAGGCTATTTTACTTCCATTTGAAACACAACTAAACATTGATTCTGCAAAAAAAACACCTCCCAAAGCAATTCCATAAATTCCTCCAACTAGTTGATTATTTTGCCAACATTCAATTGAATGCGCATATTTCATTTTATTTAAAGAGATAAATAAATTTTCTATTTTTTTGTTAATCCAAGTTTCATTTCTATTTATAGTAGCACATGATGCAATTACATCTGCAAAAGCTCTATTCATAGTTATTTTAAAGGGTCTTTTTTTTGCTAAACGTACAAGACTTTTTGAAGCCTTAAATTTGTTTATTGGTATAAGAGCCCTATATTCAGGATCAATAAAAATAATTTTTTCATCTTTTCTATTCTCCGCCATAGGGAAAATACCAAGCATATAAGCTTGGACTAATTGTTCTGGTGATATTGATGAAATGTATCTATTGCTCAAATATATTTTCTTACATAACTAATTAATATTAAGTGGAACTTAATAAATTATTTTCCAACCATCGAATATCATAAGAACCCTTTTTCATTACTTCGGTATTTAAGATTTCTCTGTGTAAATCTATAGTTGTTGAAATTGGTTCTATTACAATCTCCTTTAAAGCTTGTTTAAGCCTTAAAATACATTGATCTCTGTCATTTCCATGCACAATTAGTTTAGCAATTAGACTGTCGTAATACGGCGGCACCTCATATCCAGAGTAGATACAGGACTCAATTCTAATACCAAGCCCACACGGAGAGTGAAATTGTAAAATTTTACCTGGAGACGGTACAAATGTTCTAGGATCTTCAGCATTAATTCTACACTCAATTGCGTGACCATTTATTCTTACATCATTTTGTTTAAAAGATAATGGTAAGCCAGCTGCTATCATTATTTGTTCTCTAACAAGGTCTATTCCTGTAATTTCTTCAGTAATAGGGTGCTCTACTTGGAGTCTAGTATTCATTTCTATAAAGAAAAATTCATTGTTTTCATATAAAAACTCAATAGTGCCTAGACCTAAATAACCCATTTTAGAAATAGCATTTGACGCTATCTGGCCTATGTCATTCCTCGTTTTGGTATCAATTGCAGGTGATGGAGCTTCTTCAATGACTTTTTGATGACGTCTTTGAATAGAACATTCTCTTTCACCAAGATGAACTGTGTTACCAAATTTATCAGCCAGTACTTGGACTTCTATGTGTCTAGGATTTTTTAGATATTTTTCTACATATACACGATCATCTCCAAATGCTGCTTTTGCTTCACTTTTAGCCGCAGTAAAAGCTGATTCAAGTTCTTCTTCATCTAAGGCGACTTTCATTCCTCTGCCACCCCCTCCAGAAGCTGCTTTAATTAAAACAGGATAACCAATTTTCTTGGCTTCTTCATAAGCATTTTCAAAATTATGAATATTATTTTTTGACCCAGGAACAAGAGGTATTCCAAGTTTTTGAGCTGTTACCTTTGCTTCTATTTTATCCCCCATGCATCTTATATGTTCTGGTTTTGGGCCTATGAAAATTATATTATGGGCTTCGACAATTTCAGCAAATTCTGGATTTTCAGATAAAAAACCAACACCTGGGTGAATAGCATCTGCTCCAACAAGTTGAGCTGCTGTTATTATCGCAGGAATGTTCAAATACGATTTAGAAGATGGAGCTGGGCCTATACAGACGCTTTCATCAGCCAATCGGACATGAATGGCATCGTTATCAGCTGTAGAGTGAATAGCAACTGTCTTAATATTAAGTTCTTTACATGCTCTTAAAACTCTTAAAGCTACATCACCACGGTTTGCTATTAATACCTTAGAAAACATTTCAAACCTTTTATTCAATAATTACTAATAATTGATCAAATTCAATAGGTTGGCCATCTTCAAATCCTATAAATACAACTTTCCCGGATTTATGTGCAACAATTGAATTCATTACTTTCATTGCTTCAATAATAAGTAATGTATCACCTTTTGACACTGAAGAATTTAGTTTTACAAATGTTTCTTTACCTGGTTCTGGAGACGAATATGCTGTGCCAACCATTGGTGAGTTAACTGCGCCAGGATGTTGGTTCGTAAACTTTTGTGGCTCCTTTTGTTTTTTTATACTATTTTCAGAAGTATCAGTTTTACTCGTTTGAACAACGGTTTCTTGAGGTGTCGATAAATTATTAAGATTATTAACAATCTTTATTTTAAAATCTTTAGCCTCATATTCTAATTGTGATAAATCATTTTTATTAACAACATCAACAAAGTCTTGGACTATATTAAGATTTTCTTTATGAGAACTCTTCGGATTCATCATTTCACCTATTTTTGTAAATCTCTTAAAATTTTGTTCACTGCATCTATGGCAAGTAAATATGAGTTAACTCCTAAACCTGCAATTACACCATTTACAACCGGTGAAATATATGATTTATGTCGAAAACTTTCTCTAGCGTATACATTAGTGATATGTATTTCAATTTTAGGACCATTAAACATGTTTAAGGCGTCTAAAATACCTATAGATGTGTGCGTTAGTGCTCCTGCGTTAATCAAGACTGCACATCCATCATTTATGGCTTTATGTATTTCACCAATTAATTCACCTTCTAAATTTGATTGAAAAAAATTTAGTTCTAAGCCGTGTTTATCACATTCATCTTGGCATATAGATTCAACAGTGTCTAAAGATGTGTTTCCATACTTTTCAGGCTCTCTTTTACCTAGAAGGTTTAAGTTGGGTCCATTAATAATGTATAGTTTTTTTTTCAAATTAAATCTCCAATTTTCTAGATATTATTTAAAATTGTCATTTTTAGGACATTTTAATTATATGTATTATTTCTCACGAAAACTTTTTATCATCTGCTTTAAATTATTTTTTTGTAAAGCACCTGGATATATTATGTCTCCTACAATAAATGCTGGGGTACCATTTAAATTCAGCAGTTTGGCTATTTCTCTATTCTTTTTAAGTTTATTTTCAATTTCTGGGTTATTCATATCATTTTTTAGTTGATTGATATTTAGTCCAGTTTTTTTTGCAATTTCAAAAATTATATCTTCTGTAATCCTGCCTCTTATTTTCATAAGAGACAGATGAAAATTACTATATAAACCTTGCTTTTCCGCGGCAAGAGCAGCAGTAGCAGCTATATATGAACTTTGGGATAATATAGGAAATTCAACAAAAACAAAGTCAACTTTTTTATCCTCCGAAATAACATTCATAATTGGCTCAACAACTGATTTACAGTAACCACAATTATAGTCAAAGAACTCATATATCGTTATATCAGAGTTTTGATTAAAAAAGCCTGGATTATTGATGTCACGCAATAAAGCAATTGCATCATTTTTTTTGTTTATTTCAACAGTTTTTTTATAGTCCTCTAGAGTAGATTGGATCAACTCTGGATTTTGAATTAAATAATTTTTTACAATTTTTTCGATTTCTTCTTTTTTTATCTCATGTGATAAAGATGGGAAAATATATAAAAAAAGTGATATGCTTATTATAAGTAACACTTGGATTTTTTGTTTCATATTATGATCTTTCTAATCATAAGTTTATTATTTTTTTATTTTTATTCTAGCTATAATATCTGCACCTCTTAATTTATAAGAATTAGGTATAGATGGTTGTTTATTAGCTAAATCTACATATTTCTTAGCTTTAATAAAGTTCTTTTTAATTAGAGCTTCCTCAGCTAAAGCAATATACGAAATACCTTGTCTATTAATCTTATTTGATGATCTAGCCAATAGTCTCCACAAATAGCTCCATTTAGGATTCTTTTGGAGTAACTGTTCTAAAATTATAACAGATTCATTAAGATGTTTTTTTTTGTTTGTTTGAATATATGATTTAACCAACGAAAATTTGATAAGGTCATTAGATGGACTAAATTTTTCATTAATTGAATTGATTGCTTTTTTATATTCGCTTATTGCTTTTTCAAAATTTCCATCTTTATAATAAATATCTCCCGACAATTCAAAAAAGTACGGATAATTTTTATATTTATTTTTTAATGTTTTTAGATATTCATGCGCCAAATTATATTTTCCAATTTTATAAGATGCAATTACTCGAGAATAATTAAATAAAAATGAATTTTTATTATCTTTATTTTTTAAAATTTTTTCTGGGTCACTGTCATATGATTTAATTTTATTTTTAATGTATTCCAATGAAATTTTATTGTTGTTGATTAATACGTTCTGAGTTTCATTGGGAATATATTTTATTTTGGATTTATATTTTTTTAATTGATCCAATCTTTGTTTCGTAAATGGATGTGATCTGTAATAACTCGAGAGTAAATTTTTGCTTAAAACTTCTTCATTACTTAAATTCAGCAAAAGGCGTTCTAAACCGTCAAAAGAAATTTTATTCTTAAGCATTATATCTAATGCATATTTATCCGCATGCTGTTCTTGAATTCTAGAAAATTGGAGTGAAGATTTTGTAGCGAGGTCTTCTGATCCTGCAATTATGCCAATTGCTGAATTTGCATCTAATTTCCCAGTTGCAGATAGGGCAATGCCTACTATTGAAGCAAATTTTGAGTAATTAGATAAGTTTTTATTATTAATAGATCTTGAATTATGATGGTTTAAAACCAAATGTCCAATCTCATGAGCTAGTACTCCTTGAATCTCACTTAATGAATTGGATTTTTTTATTAAACCTGTATTAATGTAAATTTTATTTGAACCTGTAACAAAGGCGTTATATTCGTGATTGTGAACTAATCTAGGGTAATAAGTATTGCTTTTATTATTTTTATCAAGTGTTGATTTTAAATAAAAAAAATTCAATCTCGGCATCTCTAATAATAGAAATTTTTTGAGAAGTATATGCTTCTTTTGAAGCAAAAATTAAAATTATAAGAAATAATATTTTTATGTTGACCACCAACCTTTTTTCTTCATTTTTTTCGAAATTGAGTTTCCATCTACTTTCATAACTTCTATAGGAGAAGATGATTTCACTTCTCTAAAATTATTTTCCTCTTTAGATTTGGAGGTTTTATCTAATTTTTCTTCATTTTTGTTACTTTTTGTATTTGATTTTGATTTTCGAGTTATTTTCTTTTTACTATTTTTTGGTTTCGTATCAATTTCTTTTGATTCACCTTGATTAATTTTAATAACTTTATTTTCCTTTGAAGTAACCTCTGGCAATTTCTCGTCTTTAGGCCCACTAATCGAATTAAGTGATTTGTCAATTAAATCAATACTTTCAGTTCTTTTTCTTTTTCTAACAGGCCTTTTGCTTCTTTTTTTTCTATTATGATTTTCATCATTATCAGAAGTTAAGGTTTCTTGTTTATTTTCAGAAGAATTATTTTGTTTAAAGTTATTTTTTTTAATTACGTCTAATTTCTTTAGAGGTGGAATAATTGAATTATCATTTACAAAATTAATAGATATACCGTATCTTATTTCAATTTCATTTAGGTGAGATCTTTTATTATTTAGAATATGAATAATAATATCTGAGTGTGCTGAAACGATTATTTCTAAGTTTTCTAACGAACTTCCTTCTTCCTCGATAGATCTTAAAATCTGGATTGCACTTACTTCTATTGATTGAATCCTTCCTGATCCATCACAATGTGGACATAATTCTGAAGAATTTTCTACTACAGAAGGTCTAAGTCTTTGTCTTGATAATTCTAGAAGGCCAAAATGACTTATTTCGCCTATTTGGATTCTAGCTCTATCTTTTCGCATTGCTTCTTTTAACTTTTTTTCTATATTAATACGGTTCTTATTTTCTTCCATATCAATGAAATCAATTACAATTAGACCAGATAAGTCTCTTAATCTTGCTTGGCGAGCAAATTCTTCAGCTGCTTCTAGATTTGTTTTTAAAGCGGTATCCTCAATAGATCTTTCTCTTGTAGCTTTTCCTGAATTAACATCAACTGCAACTAATGCTTCTGTTTGGTCAATAATGAGATAACCACCAGATTTAAGTGTTACTTTTGGATTAAAAATATCATGTAATTGAGAATCAAGACTATACTTTTGGAATAAAGGCTTTTTGTCATCATTATATAGTTGAACTTTTTTTGCATGACTGGGCATTAACGACTTCATGTAATTTTTACATGTTTTATAGGCTTCGTTTCCATCAACTAAAACTTCATCAATATCGTTATGATACAAATCTCTAATAGCTCTTTTAACTAAGGATCCCTCCTCATGAATAAGAAACGGTGCATTGGATTCAAGTGTTAAATTTTTAACATTTTCCCAAATATTCATAGAATTTAAGTAATCTCTTTTAATTTCAGTTTTTGTTCTTTTACTGCCAGCAGTTCTTATAATAACTGCCATTCCACTAGAAACGTCAAGATCATCAACAATTTTTTTTAATCTTTTTCTATCAGTAATATTAGCAATCTTTCTACTAACTCCACCACCTCTTGGAGTGTTTGGCATAAGCACACAATATCTACCTGCTATTGAAATATAAGTAGTTAAAGCGGCGCCTTTTGTACCGCGTTCTTCTTTTACAACTTGAACTAATAAAATTTGGCGACGTGCTATTACTTCTTGAATTTTGTAATTTTTATAAAGGTTCTTTTTAACTTTTTTTAGATCTTCTTCATTAAAATCGTCAGAACTATCTTCATTTATATTTTCTAATAAATTTAGTTCCTCATCAGCCTTGGCAGAAGCTTCAGCTATTAATTTTTTTTTGTCTTCGACAGGAATTCTATAATAGTCTGGATGTATTTCGCTAAAGGCTAGAAAGCCTTGTCTGTTTCCACCATATTCTATGAAAGCGGCTTGAAGACTTGGTTCAACTCTTGTAACTCTTGCAAGATAAATATTCCCTTTTAGTTGTCTCCTTGAGTGAACTTCATATTCAAAATCATCTATGACATCGTTAGTCGTAGTAATAACTCTTGTCTCTTCTGTTTGTCTTGCATCAATTAGTAAACGTCTATTCATAATTAATCTCCAAAATTCATATGCAATCAATAAATTTTAACTACATATTATCTATATGAATGAGCATTTATTTAGAGAAATAATGAAAAACACT
>CACNRW010000028.1 GCA_902622875.1 uncultured SAR116 cluster alpha proteobacterium | reverse complement strand
GAATAACGTGAAAATTATCATATAATATAACATCTAAAAATGACTCTGGCTTTCCAATCCATATTACACCAGTCATTATAGAGCCAATAGTGAAACCACTAAATCTGGTTAACATATCGCCAATAACTGCTAACTTATTATCTAACATTTGAAATATTCCTCCAACTAACAAACCAAAACCAGAACCAAGCTCTCCATAAACTACAAACCACCAAACTAAAAAAGGTAACTCAAAAGATTGTGCATCTTCAATATTTACTGGATATTTGGAAACACCTTGTTGAATAAAAACAATTATAAGAGGTATTCTTAACAACCAATGAGACATACAGAATTCTGGTATTTTATTTATTATATTTTGCATTTGTTAATCCATTAAACTTTGAAATAATCTTTCCAATCATGTACCGGGTTAAACCCTAAAATATCTCTGATTTTCTTTGAAGATAATATTGACTCATATTTTTCCATTTCTCTTCTAATTTTAACATTTGGGAAAAATTGCTTAATTATTTCTTCAGTTGTTAAGCTAACCGAGTTAATATTATGAGTAATATTAAAAACCTCATAACCAAGTCCATCTTTTTTAATACACAGTTCTATCGCTTGAGCTAAATCTCTTGCATCAACATAATTAAAAAGATTTCTTAATCTTATACTTGGATTTTTACAAAACTCTTCAAACCTATGATATTCGTCAGGTTCAATTATATTACCAATTCTTAATGCATAAATATCAATACCAGTTCTTTTTTGAAAAGCTTTACCAGTTTTTTCATTTAAAACTTTTGAAAGCCCATAACTATCTGTGGGACTTGTTTCATAATCTTCTTCAATTGGAAGCCATTTAGGAATTGGATTACCCTGAGCAAAACAAAAGCCATAAGCAGTTTCAGAAGATGCAAAGATAATTTTTTTAATTCCTAGTTTTGTAGCTGCTTCCATGACATTATAAGTGCCTAATGTATTGATACGAAAAGTCTCATTGTCTGGCTTAACCAAAATTCTTGGTATTGCTGCTAAATGAACAACTGCTTTAAAAATTTTTTAGACCTTCACCTAATTTAAGTTCTGGTATATTTGCATAACTAGATAAAGCATTAAAGACTTGACCAGAGTCAGTTATATCTAAATTTATATTATCTACTCCATCCATAACAAGTGGAACAAGATCAGCATTTACGACGGAATATCCTTTTTCTAACAAATATGGGATTAAATGCTTGCCAGCTTTTCCACTTCCACCAGTTACAAATATTTTTAGTTTAGTCATAAATTCCTCAAAAAATATAATTTTTTAAAATAACTATTTTAGACTAAATTATGGAATGAATAAATATTATTCTAAAAATTAAATTAATTCAGATGATTAAAATAAGATAACAAGGAAATTCTCTGCGCAAAAATTTATTAGATTTTGGTTGTTCATTGTAATTTTGAGGCTCTCTTATCAATGACAACAATGCTAAATCTGTGGGAAAATTATGAGGTAAAAAGAAAGATTTTGTATTTCACCATTAAAAGATTTTTCCACGAACTGCTTATGGTTTTCGACAACATGCGGATTAGTTACTATAATATTTTCATTAATTGTAGTTTCACAGGCTATCATCATGGAAGTTTTCACATCGACAACTTTCACTAGTTTGTCACAAATATTTGTTGCAATTACATTTAAAAGTATCTGCAAGAGCAGAATTGAATATAATAAAAATATATATTACAATATGATAAGTACTTTTTATAATTTTATACATTATTTAATTTCTTTTTAATCAGATATTTGTGAAATCCCTGAAAAACTAGAATATTATCTTGGTTATTAACTAACGATTTCATTTCAATAATCCCTGTAGTGTTTTGCGAAGTAAGTTTAGAAACTATTAACTCTGGATACAATGTATCTTCTCTATATACAGGCTTAAGCATTTTACCAGACACCTCAATTAATCCAATAAGGCTATCTCTAACTTCTGAAGGGAAAGACCCTGCACCTGCAGCAGTCTGAATTAAAACTTGTAAACCATGAGCCAACATTTCTGGGTGTCCTCTTTTTTTACAAAACTCTATATCATAATGTATTGGGTCATTGTCTCCAGAAGCAGCTTGAAACATTGAAAAAATACCACTTGTTTGAGTTCTAGAAGGTATTAAGTATTTATCTCCAATAGAAAAATCTTCAAAAAATTTACTATTTTTTTTATTTTGTTTGTTTGTCATTATTAATAAAATATGTGCCTATAATCTAAATAGCAAGAAATCATAAAAAACTTTATTAATATATAAATTTATGTTCGTATTAAATATGAACAGATTAAAAGATAAAGTCGCTCTCGTAACTGGTGGCGCAAGGGGTTTAGGAGCGTCTATTGCTAAACATTTTTTTAATGAAGGCGCCAAGGTAATTTTATGCGATATAAACATTGATCAAGCGAACGAAAAAGCCCACGAACTTGACGGAACAGCCTATTATATGGATGTCTCAAACTCTAAAAATGTAAAAGAAGTTTTTAAAAAGGTTAAATCAAACTTTAATCAATTAGATATACTAGTAAATAATGCTGGTATTAATGGTTTTGAAAACCGGCAAGATTTACTTAATAAGAGAATAAAAGTAAACAACTTGCAGAGTAAAGAGTTTGCTAAATTAGGTAAAATCAGTAGTCACTTTGACGTTACTGTTAACATGACAGATGATGACTGGCACAAAATGATTTCTGTACATTTAAACGGGACTTTTTTTTGCACAAGAGAAGCTTTAAAAATTATGAATAATCAAGAAAGTGCCTCTATAATTAATATGGGGTCAGTTTTAGGCACAACAGGCGGGCCATCTTCCCCACATTACTCTGCAGCTAAAGCAGCAATTCTTGGTTACACAAGAGCTACTGCAAAGGAATTGGCCTCAAGAAATATTAGAGTTAACGCTATTGCACCAGGTTATATAGATACTGATATGACAAGTAGTCTAGGTGATGTCATAAAGCTTGTTAAATCATCCACACCTATGAAAAAATTTGGAGAAGTTGACGATATAGCATGGGCTGCTGTATATCTAGCTTCAAAAGAAGCTAAGTTTGTGACTGGGCAAACACTTTCCCCTAATGGTGGATTTGTAATGAGTCAATAAATCCAGTAAAATGTTTAAATTTTAATCAATAATTTAACTTTTTTATAACAACAATTTAGTTTTCTTTAAATAGATATATTTATTTAAATTTTCTATCTATCTATAAATATTCAATCATAATATTTGGTTTTTTTTATGGCTAAAATTTTATTTAATATAACTAATGGGACAAATAACCAGACAAAAGCATCATTAGGTTTTATGTTAGCAAGAACTGCGGTCGAAGAAGGTCATGAAGTTATAGTATTCCTAAACGCTGACGCTGTTAGTTTGATAAGACCGCCAGTTTTAGATAATTTAGTAGGTTTAGGAACAGGTGTTTTAAAAGAACATTTTAATGTATTAAAGAAAGGCAGAGTTCCAATTTACGTTTCTGCTATATCTTGTGACATAAGAGGCGTAACAACACAAGATCTTAAGGACGCTAACGCAAGAAAAGTTTTCCCAAAGACGCTATTAAATTTATCACTAGAAGCAGATAGAACATTCGTATATTAAAAATATCAAGAGAATAGAGTTTAATCTTTTAAACTGCACATATTTCAGATCTAGTAATGAACCTTTTTCCTCTTCCATTATCTAGGGAGAACATTCCACCTTGTCCATCAACAACGTCTATAATTAATCTTGTGTGCTTCCAAGCCTCAAACTGAAGTCCACCTATATAGAAAGGAACACCACCAATCTCTCCCATTTGCACATCATGATCTGCAATTAAAAAATCACCTTTTTGAAAACACATGGGTGCAGATCCATCACAGCATCCACCAGATTGATGAAATAAGACCTCACCATAGTCTTTTTTAATTTCATCTATCAAATCCAGAGCTTCTTGAGTCGCTTCAACCTGGTTTAACATTTTAAAAACTCCTATTAAGAAAAGGGCGCAATATGCGCCCCTTGAACTAATTTAAAAGAAACCTAGCTTTTTAGGACTATAACTAACTAGTAAATTTTTTGTTTGTTGATAATGGTTTAACATCATTAGATGATTTTCACGACCAATGCCGGATTGCTTATAACCACCAAAAGCTGCATGAGCCGGGTAATCATGATAGCAATTTGTCCAAACTCTTCCAGCTTTTATAGCACGTCCAAATCTATAAGAAGTATTAAGGTCTCTTGTCCATATTCCAGCTCCAAGACCATAAAGAGTATCGTTAGCTATCTCTAAGGCTTCTTCGTCTGTTTTAAAGGTACATACAGAGACAACTGGTCCAAAAATCTCTTCTTGGAAAATTCTCATTTTATTATGTCCTTTGAATATTGTCGGTTGAATGTAGTATCCATTTGCAAAATCTCCACTCATTTGAGCAACATCACCACCCACAAGAACTTCAGCACCTTCTTTTTTACCAAGATCTAAGTACGATTTAACTTTTTCGTACTGCTCAGCAGATGCCATTGCACCTATCATAGTATTTGGATCTAAAGGATCACCCTGAGTTATTGCTTTTGTTCTTTCAATACACCTTTCAATAAATTTATCATAAATGTCTTCATGTATTAATGCTCTACTTGGACATGTGCAAACTTCTCCTTGGTTTAGAGCAAACATAACAAAACCTTCAATACACTTGTCAAAAAAATCGTCATCCGCTTCTGCAATATCTTTAAAGAAAATATTTGGAGACTTCCCACCTAATTCTAAAGTACTAGGAATTAAGTTTTGACTTGCATACTGCAATATCATTCTTCCTGTAGTCGTTTCGCCAGTAAATGCTATTTTAGCTATTCTTGTACTTGAGGCTAACGGTTTTCCGGCCTCTAATCCATAACCATTTACAACATTTACAACACCTGGTGGTATTAAATGACCAATTAGCTCCATTAAGACCATTATTGACGCAGGTGTTTGTTCAGCAGGCTTTAATACAACACAATTTCCGGTTGCTAAAGCCGGTGCTAATTTCCAAATAGCCATTAACAACGGAAAATTCCAGGGGATTATTTGTCCAACCACACCTAAGGGTTCAGGTATTAGATAAGAAACTGTATCATTATTCAACTCCGCTAGTGTTCCTTCTTGAGCTCTTATAACACTTGCAAAATATCTAAAGTGATCAACGCCTAGTGGCAAATCAGCAGCTGTAGTTTCTCTTATGCCTTTTCCATTGTCCCAAGTTTCAGCTTCAGCTAACATTGCAAGATTATCTTCAATAATTTGAGCTATTTGGATCATTATGTTACTTCTTTCAGTAACACTTGTCGTACCCCAAGAATCTTTTGCTGCATGAGCTGCATCCAACGCTGAATTTATATCTTTTTCATTTGATCTGGCAATCTGACATAAAACCTTTCCATTTATTGGTGTTATATTGTCAAAAAACTTACCATCTACAGGATCTACAAACTTTCCATTTATATAATTCCCATATTTTTCTTTGTATTTAAAAGTCATAAATACTTTCCTCCCCCTTAAGTTTTAAATTATATTTAGATAGTGATTTCAAATTGTAAAAATGTAAACATAAAAATTGGGGTTTTTGATAAAATTTGTTAACATAATAACAATTATATTAAATCAACAAATAATCAATAAAGCAAAGGTCATTTCATAACATGAAAAAATACATTATAATTGGAAAAACTTCCCAAGAAACTGCAGCTTCAATGCTTAATAAACCCCAAAATAGAAGAGAAATGGTTGAACCATTAGTTAAGAGTTTTAATACCAAATTTTGTGAATTTTTATACTTGAATTCACCTGACTTTGATTTTATGTGTGTTATCGAGGGTGAAAGTGACAAGGATATAGCTTCAGCTTGTAACCTAATTTATGCAAGTGGAAGTTTTTCAATGATCAACTGGTTTAGAGCTTTTGAGTCATCCGAATGGAAGGAGGTTTATGAAATTGCTTCCAAGAATATGGCTAATTATGTTTCTGCCAAGCAAGCAGCAGAGAATTAATTATGTATGGTCGCAACATTAACTTTACATTATTAGCACCTTCTTTGTGGGCAGTTGTTCAAGCTATTGGTTCAAACATTGAAGAAGAAAAATATAAAAGAATGTTATTTAAGACTGGTGATAACAATGGATTTATTGTAGAAATCTTTGAAAACATAACTGTTGCTGGAAAAAAAATTGAAACTATGAAAGCAATGCAAGGTCTAAGTGAACAGGCTATGGCAAAAGTTTCTATTCAAGAAGGATCTGTAATAAAAAGTTAATTAATAATTAATCTTTCAATTAATATTGATTGAATTATTTTTTTTCATAACCTTAGAATTATTAATAACTGGAGTTAATTAATGGGAAAAAAACATTACATGTGTACACATACTTGGTCAAACCCAGATACTGTTAAGGATATAATTAAACAACAAGGGGAAATGACTGATAAAGAATTCTTTGCTGGATTAAAAAGTGAAAAGGCAGAAACCCTTCAACATTGGATGGGTAAAGATGACTTTTTTTTCTGTCATTGGTATGCAGAGGATGAACAGTCTATAATAGATGTTTTAGAACAAACAGGTTTCAATGATATAATTGTAACTATGCCAAATGAAATGCAAAGATATGTTTCATCAGATAAAATCACAAATGAAAAACTAGTTGATCCTTTTGATACTTAACTGAAACAACTATTATATTTCCTTAATTAAATGTTTATTAAATAAATGACCGACGATCAGAGTAGTGAAATTAGAGCACTAAAAATGCAAGTGGCAAAATTACAACTTGAGTCAAAATTACGTCGTAATTTAGCCTCTGAAATTGATAAGCAAAAACAAATTGCTAGAAATGCAGAAGAGATTGCAAAGGAAAAAAGTAAAGAAATTGAGGAAATTGCCAGCCAACTTTCAAAATATCTTTCGCCTCAATTATTCGCTTCTATTTTTTCAGGCGGAAAAAAAGTTATAATAGAGAGTGAAAAGAAATTCCTCACTGTTTTCTTTTCTGACATAGTTTCTTTCACATCAATTTCTGATAAAATGGACTCAGGTCCACTAACTGAAATGCTTAATTTATACCTTACTAAAATGTCAGAAATCGCATTGAAATATGGCGGTACAATTGATAAATATATCGGTGATTCTGTTATGATTTTTTTTGGTGACCCAGAAACTTTAGGCAAAGATCAAGATGCATTAAATTGCGTTAAAATGGCAATAGAAATGCAAAATACTATGAAAAATTTATCAAACAGTTTTATGAATGATTTCAGCCTCTTAAATCCACTCAAAATAAGAGTTGGAATTCATTCAGGAGAGTGTACAGTAGGCAATTTTGGAAGTGAAAAACGCTTAGATTACACTGTTATAGGCGGTACCGTAAATCTTGCTTCAAGATTAGAGAGTAATTCTCCAGAAGGAAAAATTTTAATCTCAGAAAAAACTAAATCCCTTATAGTGAATGAGATTAATTGTGAAAAATATGATGAAATAAACGTTAAAGGATTTAATGAGAATATAAACACATTTATACCTATTTTTTGAAACTTAGAAAATTGAAAAATTTTATGAATTTATTTTATAACCTTGAGTATATCCACACCTAAAATTTTCCAGAAATATAATAAATCAATAAATACCCAATTTTCTGATAATTTATTACCATCTCTTCTATACATGTCTATTACTCTCATCTCAGAGGATTTTGGAGTAGCTGTGATACCCATGAATATTTTACTTGGAGTTAATGTCAAATTTGGCCAACCAAAAAATCCACCAAAATTACCCTCTGTAATACGGCAAAGATGTCCATTAAATTTTCTTTCATTAAAAACTTGCCTAAAAGGGCTGGCATGTTGGTTTGCATATCTATTTATTGTGTAAGTTGAACCGATTCCTGTTGGTCCCCACCAAATCATATTATAGTGCCAACTTTTTTTTAGCTCTTCAATTAATGAAATTCCAGTCGTACTTTTCCAAACTTTCACGTCATTAATCATATTTTCAATAATTTCTAATGTTCTATTTCCTTCATTAGGATCTTGTTCATTAAACATTAAACCGTCATGTGTTAAAGGGCCCGGTTGAACCAAACTAATACCAGTTTCGCTCGGAAAAGCTTTTATTCCTGCTTGAAGCATTAAATGAGGTATATCAAAGAACATTGCTACTTCAGAAATTTTACCATTTTGTATTTTATTAAATTCACAGTAACGTAGCATAGCAATTTTTTTTGTTTCTTTTATACCAATCCAAGGATTATCAAACAAACCCATTAAATGTCCCATTGAGACAACCCAAACACCCTCATTGCCAGATATTGTATTATATCCAGCTAAAAAGATATCCATACGTCTTTGATAATTAAAAAAACTTTTTTGAAATGGTTGCCAGAATTGAGAGTATAATTTTTCTATTCCTTTTATTTCGTTAAAAGGATGAAAACCACGCCATAATATATCTTCTGAACAATAATTAGATAAGACTTTTGGAATTTCGTAAATTTTACTAGCTTCAAGTGCATTATAAAAATTCAGGACTACCTTTTTTTCTGATTGAAAATTCAATTATTAAAACTCATTTACTTTTATTTAACTTTACTTGCACCTTCAACTAAGGATTGTAGTTTTAAATAAGCAATATCTGGATCCACATTACCAAAACCTGCAAACGTTCCAAACCCACAATCTGTACCTGCTATCACTCTATCTTTTCCAACAATATTGACAAACTTCTCAATCCTTTGTCTTACTAAAGAACTATGTTCAACAAAATTACTAGTAGTATCAAGAACTCCAGGAATGAGTATTTTGTTTTCAGGTATTTTGTTTTTTAATTTTTCAAAAATTTCCCACTCATGTTGATGTCTAGGATTTGATGACTCGAAAAGTAAATAATTACCCTTAAATGACATCAAGACGTCAAAAATCTGTTCAATAGATATATCGTGTATGTGTGGACCCTCATAATTTCCCCAACAAACATGAAGTCTCAACATTTCTGATGGAATATTTTCAAGGCTTTGATTGAGTATTTCCATATTCTCATAAGCAATTTTTACAAAATCTTTATCACTCTTACTTTTAAAAGTCATATGTCTAGATAAAGCTAAATCTGGGCAATCTAACTGCAGTTTAATTCCAGAATTGACAATTGTCTCATATTCATCTTGCATAGCTGATGCAATTGCATCTAAATATTTATTCCTATTTGAATAATATGAATTGCTAAGAAACAAAGATATCACTCCAGGGGAAGCTGCATTCATAAAGATTTTATTATGATTAAACTTTTTTGATGCCCTTAAAAGATTTTTAATATCATTACTTAAATCATTGTTCTTTTTTGAAGAAATTTCAGCTACGCAGCAAGGTCGTGAATAAGTCGGTGTGCCTCCACTATCTGCAATTTTTTTCATATAATTTGGAAATTTTTCTAAGTCTTGTGGTGGATTTCTCTCACTATCCCCAGCAAAACCGTTGTACCTATCTTTTACATAAGTTGCATAGGATATTTTAGACATTTCCCCATCTGAAATTATATCAACACCAACTTCTAATTGTTTTTTTACAACTTCCTCAACGCAAGTTGAGATCACATCTTCAAAATGTTGAAGATTGTATTTCTCATCTTTTTCTCTTTTAAAAAGCAAATCAGAAACCACTTTTGGCCTTGGAAGTGAACCCACATGTGTTGTTAAAATTGTCATCTTATTATTTCCTATGTGTAGAGCCAGGCATATCATCTGTTGGAATTACTTTATAAATTGTGGACATGCCTGGTTTGGTTGGTTCTAATGAATATTTATTATTTTTAGGAAGCGAGAATGTATCACCAGGGTTTAGGATCAAATCACAAATTTCAGATTTAATTCTCCAATATCCTTCAACAGGCATGAGAACAATGTCTTTGTTATAAATACCAATATCTTTTTTAAATGACCTTTCTGAAATAAATTCAACTTCAAAACCTGGTTTATCAAAAATTTTGCCATTTTCACCTATAACAGTACACGGCTTATCGTGTGATAAAGAATGTAAATCTAAATATCTTGCAACATAATAAGGAATAATTTCACCAGTTGAATATTCCGGAAACTCTTTTAACTCTTCTTCTGTTAAAGTCTCCATATTATTCTCATTATCTGGTATTTTTTGACCTTTAAGTGTATTATAAATTTTTCCTTTTTCAGATAATATTAAACCATGTTTTTGGGCTTCTAAAAGTACTTCAGGTGCCCAAATCACTCCACCCCCAGCATCGTCTCCTCCTAATATAGCCATTAACATTCCATAATTATCTCCAATATTTTCAAAGCCTCTAAAAATACCTGTTGGAATATTAAAGATATCACCTTTTTCAAGTGTTACCTCTCCTGCATTTCCATAACGTCCCCAGAAGAACCTCCATCTACCAGATAAAACAAAAAAAACTTCAGCAGTACGGTGACTGTGAAGAGAATTATTACATTTTGGTGATTGTCCTGCTGCCCCAATATTGAAGCCATGAGGTATATTAATATGGACATGTTGTTCTGGATTTTCTGAAACACCAGAACCAATGATCGTAAAATTTTCTTTTTGATTTGAACCTGGTGTATGGGTATCTATAAACGCAGTTTTACATGGAATTAATTCGCCATATCTAACTAATCTACTCTTTATATTTAAATCATTCATAATCTTCCTATCAATGTTAAAGCAATATTTGTTTCCAAATTGAAATTTCGTCGATTAAAATAAATTCTCTAATAATTCCCTGTTTGCCAAACTCAGCATGAGAAATGCCATAAATTTTAATTTCTTTGTTAGTTGGTAAGCCAAAAAAACCATTAGAGTTATGCAAGCAAATTAACCTCCATCTTAATGCAGCCCTTGGCCTCATATTATTTTGATCTAAAGCTATACTATTTGAAACTTCACATTTTAAAATTTTAAAACATGAAAGAAATAAGTTCCATTTTTCATATATTTTTTCGATAGTATTAGTTAACTCACCACCAAACCAATATAATTGAGCTGAACGCTCATACGCTTTTTTCTCAAAAAAAGACTGACCTTCAATTAGATTTGTAAGTGCTTCTTTATATTTTTTTGCATATGTATTTTCACAATTACTCATTATGTTTTTTTTGATAAATGAATTTTTTGTAAACTCAATATCATTTTTTTTAAACGTTCCATCGCTAATTCGTTGTTCAACAAAGTCGCTAACTTTGAAGCCTAATTGATTTAAAATACTTGCTTCGTCTCTAATTATCCATTCTTCTACGATCTTATTATTGACAATCAAACAATCAGCTATAACTCTATAAATGACTTTTTTACCCGTAGCTTTGCCATAAAATCCATCACCTAAGTGAGTTCCTGTAGATAGAATCCTATGAGAACTAAGATATTTACTTTTTGTAGATCCAAACGAGATGACATCCTCACCAATTAACTGTCTATCTGGGAATTGCTCAAGTGTTTTGTATGTTTCTTTGACTACAGTATCACAATCGTATGTTGTAATACTTGGTGATCTTACAATTACATCTGAAGAGTAATAGTTTCTGATATTTTCAACTTTTTTATTTTCCCAAATTTCTTCAGTAATTCTGTATATAAAACTTTCAATTTCATTGTGATCAAGTGAATATTCTTTAATTATATTTTTTTGACTATCAAATTTTTCCCAACCTTCTCCTTTAAAAATATCAACCCCTAATTGTCTTAACACGTCTGGAAAATCTACCATCACCCAATTGTTAATAATTTTATTATCTTTGGTTTGCCAAAAATCCATATACCTTATGTTAACTTTTTTATTTGTCGGGCTAATACCCATAAATATTCCGCTATGCACTGCTTCTTGCCTTCCAAAGGCAGCCCCCCACTCTCCTTCAAACAGTCTTACCTCGTCTACACAAACTTTTTCTGAAAAAGCTTTTTGAAATGGCACTTGCCAATTTTCTTGAAATTCTTTTAAACCTAATTTAGTCCCACAACCATAATTTCCAAACCAGTTTAAATCATTAGAGAAAAACTCTCCAATATCATCTATTCTATGGTCATTAAGTGCGACAACCATTTTATCAATAATTTTTCTAGTAATTTTTGTTTTAGATAAATCATTAGAAAAAGTGAGAGTTGATTGCTCTATTATTTTATCTTTCATTTATAATTAACACTCCTAACCCTTCACGGCACCTTGAGTTAAACCACTCACTAATTTAGTTTGAAAAAACATTATTAATATGAAAAGTGGTACAGTAGCAGAAACGACAGCCGCAACTGCGAACATAACATTTCCTTCAGTATAAGTTGTACCTAAGAAAGCAGCTATCTTTGGAACCATTGTTCTATTTTCGTCAGATAAAAGCATGGAGGTTACAGCGAAATCATTATAAGCTAACAAAAAACTAAATAATCCAGTAGTAATTATTCCTGGCCACATGACAGGTACAATTACATGGCCAAAAGCTTGGTATTGTGAACAACCATCGACTTTAGCGCTTTCATCAAGTTCCTTAGGTATATTTTGAAAGAATGAATGTAACATCCACAAAGTAAATGGTTGGTTTATTGAAACTAATACTATGATTGTTGTTGGCAAAGTACCCCATAGATTCCATTCAAAAAAAGGTGGAAGATAACCAGCAACAAGCGTAATTGGAGGCATTGCTCTGAAAATAAGTGCCATTATTAAAAGCCAAAATGTATATTTAAAATTCGATCGTGAAAGAGCGTATGCGCCAAGAGTACCTATTGTAAGTGAAGTAATAACAACGAAAAAACAAACTAAAGAAGTGTTTATAAAAGCTTTCCAAAATTCTTCTTGAACCCATGCACCGTGGTATCCAATAAAAGTGAAAGGAGAACCATAAGTTTGTTCTGTATTTTTTCCAGTAATAGCATTAGTCCAATTTGATATTGAAAAAAAATCTAGTTCAACTTTAAAAGATCCCCAAAAAGTCCAAATAAAAGGAAATGCAGCCACAAAAACCCATAAAAATATCAGGAAATAAATTATTATTGTCGTAAAGGAACTTTTTTTAGTACTTTTATTAAAATTAAAAATCATTTTTTGAACTCAAATTCTTTCCATGTTTTTATTAAAACCGGTAAAAGTAAGATTATAATACCAAAAATAGTTAGTATAGAAGAAGTTGCTGCAGCAGATAACTGTCTTGTTTCTCCTCCAAGATCATTAAAAATAATCCAGCTCAACGAGGTTGCGTGAGCTTCTGCATTAAACCCTACAATTGGTTCAAATACTCTGAAATTATCCATTAGCTGCATTAATGTTACAAACGTAATTAGTGGCATTATATGAGGTATTATTATGTGTATTGTTTGTTGGAAAGTATTTGCACCATCAATTTGTGCAGATTCTATTTGATCTTTTGGAAGGGTCTGTAATCCTGCATAAAAAACAATAAATGAAAAAGGAATTGCATGCCACACTCCGTAGACTATTAACATTATCCAAGTTAAGAATGTAGATGCTTTAAGAGATAAATCTGGGTCTTCAAATAATATTTGTAAAAAGTTTCCCACAATACCTCTACTATCTATCATCCAAAATAGTATGATTGAACCTATTAATGGCGTAACTATCATTGGCAAAAGAGAAAAGAATATAATTAGACCTTTTAATTTTTTATTAAATGAATTCACTCCTAAGGCAATTAATAGCCCAAGAACAAGCATTATTGGTGTAACTGTAAATGTGAAAGTCAAAGTAAAAAATAAAGCTTTGTAAAATGGTAAATCAGCAGTTAATTTTACAAATTCAAAAAAATTATCTGTCTTTGACCATAAGTTTTTGACCTGTTCAATTGCTAAATGTCCTCTATCAAAATAGATATCTAAACCAACATATTTACCTAACGGATTATTTTTTTTTAAATTTTCTGTAGCCTCATGATTTATAGATGTAGCCTTTTTACAACCAAAAGGATCACAGTTTTCTACAGTAACTAAAACATTTTCATGAGGGGTGTGCAAAGATTGAATTATAACAGAAATAATTGGCAATGTTATAAAGAAAAACATTGCCAAGAATGTTGGAAGTATAAACCAAAAGAAAGTTTTATGTTTCATCTTTTTAAACTAGAGAGCCATAAACTCTCTAGTTGCCTTTTTATAAAAAACCTTTTTCTTTTGCAGAAGCTCTGTAAGCATCTTCTATATCAGACAAAGTCTTTTTTGCTGATTCTTTACCTTGCATAAAATCAGATATTTCTTTTCCAATTGCTGAATGCATTAATCCTGCATATGGTAACATTGGATAAGGAGTAGTGCTCATTTTTGCTGCTGCAAAAACACCTTTAGCCGCTTCTGTCGGTTTATAACCATCAATTAACCATACAGCTTGCTTTCTTATGTCATCATTATCCATTATTGAAGGTCTAATAGCATTAGTCATTGCAATAAAAGTAGCTTCAGCTTCTTTATCGCTTATTTTTTTAGCTACAGTCCAACCATCCCAAAACAATGTCGAAGCAGGAGTTTTACCTCCCCCAACTGTCATAGGTCCAGCTATATCCATACCATTTTTAACTTCATCACTTACACCATCAGCATCTACTAATGTTGCAGCTCTACTACCCCACATATTCATAATAGCAACGTTTCCAGCTCTAAACTCAGCATTAGTAGCGTTACTATCATGGGTTAGGAAATCTGGATTCATATAATTTGACAAAGCTTTCATCATTTCAAGAGCTTTTACACCAGATTCAGAATTTACATTTGGTTCTGCAGTGTTGCCTTTAAAGTGTGATCCTCCATAACCTATAAACATATTATTAAATTCTTGAGCCAAATTCCAGCCAGCTTTGTAAGCTCCACCAACAGGATTTTTTACAAGACCAGCATCTCTAATTTTTTTTGCTGCAGAAAGCATTTCTTCATAGGTCTTTGGAACATCAATATTTAGTTTTTTTAAAATATCTTTTCTATAAACAAGATGTTGTGCATTAGCCATAAATGCTACAGCCATTATTTTACCATCAATAGTAATAAGTTGGTTCTTTTTCAAATCCTTACCATGTTTTTTAACTAGACTATCTAAAGGTCTTATAAGGTCCTCATTTAGCAATGCAACAATTGATGTATTTGCAACAATAGCTGAGGTATATTCAGCTGGCTCACTACTCATACCTGCAACATTAATTTTTTGATGATCTGCAGTTAAATTTGCTGATACTTTAGCTCCTTTACATTCTTTTGCACCCGATCCAACTGTTTGGATTGCAGGAAACTCATTTCCAACAATACTAACTCTAGCAGAAATACTACATGCGAATGCGCTAGTAGATGTCAAAAAAATAATTGAAGATAAAATTTTTATTAAAATTAGTTTCATATTTTCTCCTTGTTTAACTTAAATTAAATCCAGTTTTATCATCAAAAATATGACACTTTGAAGACAAAATTGATATACTAACGGCATCCCCTATAGATGCGTTAAAAGTATTACTCATTTTTACTGAAATAAAATTTTCTTCTATTTTCACCGTTACCATGGTCGCATCACCTAAAAGCTCTATTGAAAAAATTGGTCCTTTAATATTTCCAGAAATGCCCCTAATTATTTTACCATCTTCTGCACGAAATCCAAGCTTATATTTTCCATTTTTATGATTAAAATTTTCAATTTTTATATCTTTTGCAATAAAATCATTATCCTTGATATAACCATTAATTAAATTCATAGGGGGATTACCTATGAACGAAGCAACAAATGTATTTACAGGCTTGTCATAAATTTGTTTTGGTTTACCAATTTGTTGAATAATACCCTTATTCATAACAACAACTCTATCAGCCAAAGTCATTGCTTCAATTTGGTCATGAGTAACGTATATTGTAGTTATTTGAAGCTGGTTTTGTAAGTGTTTAATCTGACCTCTAGTCGAAACTCTCAATTTAGCATCAAGGTTAGATAATGGTTCATCCATTAAAAAAACATTAGGTTTTCTTACTAAAGCTCTTGCTAATGCAACTCTCTGTTTTTGTCCTCCAGATAGTTCAGACGGTTTTCTATGACAAAAATTGTTTAATTCAACTAAATTGATAGCCTCCATAACTAAATTATTATGGTTTTCTTTAGGTATCTTTCTTATTTTTAGAGGAAATCTAACATTTTCATAGACTGTCATATTTGGATATAGACCATATGATTGAAATACCATAGAAATATCTCTGTCTTTAGGTTCTAAATCATTTACAATTTTACTATCAATTTTAATAATTCCATCTGTTAAATCCTCTAATCCAGCTATCATTCTCATTGTAGTGGTTTTACCACACCCAGAAGGACCTAATAACACTAAAAACTCTTTGTCCTTAATCGTTAAATTAAAATCAATTACAGCATTGAAATCACCCCAACTTTTTGACACTTTAATTAGTTCAATCTCTGCCATTTAGTATCATTTATCCTTCTTTAAAAAATGATTTTACAGATTTTAATATATCTTTGCTTATTAAAGAGCTTTCTTCATAAGTTGTATATTCACCCGGGTATAAAAGCGTCTTTATATTTGCATTCATTGCAGAATGGCAGTTTTCTATAGTATTCTCAATTGCTAATGAACTTGAGTGCATTACTTCTAATTTATTTAATGCAAATTTATAAATTTCAGGATCAGGTTTTCTTTTTAAGGCAAACTCGTCATGGGTAATTAAGTCAAATTTTGAAAAATCAACCTGTTTTGATAAATTGTTGATTACTAAATCTAAAGTATCCTTAGTTGTAGTTGTAATAAAACCAATTTTAATATTATGAATCGATGCATATTCAATAACTTCTAAAACTCCATCCCTTGGTTTTAAATTTTTTTTCGATAATAATTTGAAATGTTTAATTTTTAATAAATGTATTTGTTTAGCATCATCTAAATTCAATTTATTTTTTGAAAATTCAATCAGACGATTTAAACCACCAGGTTTTTCAAGCATTTTTATGTAGTTAGCTACGTTCCAATACCAGTTAATACCAAATTCTTTAAAGGCTGCATTAAAAGCGTTCCTCTGAATTTCAGAACTTTCAACAATAGAACCAATAGAACCAAATAATAAAGACTTCATGACGTGTACAAAATAAGAAACATAAGTTTTTTAAAAAATTAGTTAAAAGAAATGATACATTTAAAATATTAATTACACTATCTTTAATCCTGAAGCCATGGATATATTAAATTTTAGATTCAATTTTTGGCATCAATCTTAAGAGTTCTCTAGTGTACAGATTTTTGGGATCATTAAAAATATTTTCTGTTTGATTTATTTCACAAATACGCCCTTTTTTAAGCACGGCTAATCTATTACACATTTGACGAATTACTGGTAGATCATGGCTAATGAACAATATTGTTAGATTTAAGTGTTCTTGCAAATCTTTTAAAAGATTTAAAACCTGTGCTTGAATTGTAACATCTAGGGCTGAAGTAGGTTCATCGCAGATAAGTAATCTTGGTTTTGTAGCGAGAGCTCTAGCAATAGAAATTCTTTGTCTTTGACCACCTGAAAATTCATGCGGAAATCTCTCAAGTGATGTTCTCGATATACCTACAATATCAATTAAATCATTTACATTTTGATCTAAAGAATAATTATCAATATTATTTCTAAAAAACTTTATAGGTTCAGATATTATTTCCTTAATTTTAAATCTTGGATTTAATGAAGAGTATGGATCTTGAAAAATCATTTGAATTTGACCCCTAAATTTCTTAATTTTCAATTTATTTCTTGGATCAAATAATGATAAGTTTTCAAAATAAATTTCTCCTTTT
>CACNRW010000027.1 GCA_902622875.1 uncultured SAR116 cluster alpha proteobacterium | reverse complement strand
TACATATAAAATTGATAAAATAATAAATATTTCGAACGTCCTAAACGTTCTACTATCTATATATAGACCTGCATGAGTAAGATCGTTAACCCCTATTTCTGAGATAATTCCTGTTGTTAAAAATATAAAAATAAATTGACTTGATAATGAAGGAAACATTTTAATGAGAGTATGTGGAAGAACAATTTTCCTAAAAATTGTTATTTTATTCAAATTTAAAGAATATGCAGCTTCTAGCTGATTTGTTGGAGTTGAATTATAACCTGATCTCAAAATTTCGCCAAAATAACCAGTAAAATTTATAGTTAATGCAAGCAATGCGTGTGCCCAAAATGGCCATACATACTCGAATATTAACGGTAAACCAAAAGTGACAAAAAATAATTGAACTATTAATGGAGTGTTTCTAATAAAATCAATCCAACAAATTGAAAAAAAATTTAAAGGAAAAAATTTCCAATAAATCATAGATGCTAAAAAAAAGGCAATAATAAAACCTAAAAAACCAGAGGCAATCGTTAAACTTGAGCTTATTAAAATGCCATCGAGAATTAAGTATAAGTACTCTGATGACCTATATATTTCAAAAAAACGAAAATCAAACAAACTGTATCCCCATCACTATAACTGATCATACAAGATATACTAATAAGGAAATTAACAACCTGAAATTATTAACACTTAGATACATGATTAAAAATTAATCATTTAATTAATAAATTAAAAAAAATAGGTATTATTTGGGCAAATAATTGAATGTTTAGAAAAAACCATCAATTAAACAACAATTTATAGTTACTAATGAACATTTTAAATCAAATAAATATTGTTAATTTGGTATAAATATATTAATACCTTTTAAATTTTTCACTTTTCCACTTTTGCCTAAGTAGTCTTTTGAAACCATTTCATTCATTACGCTTTTATCTTCAGGTAAGTTTGCTATAAATCTGTTTCCGTTATTAAGTCGTCCAAATATAATTCCAAATGAAGGACCCTCTCGATCATACATAATTGTATAAGTTTCGATTATAGCGTTACCTTCAACATATTCTGAAAAAACTGGTCCTTTTTGTGAGTTAATTTCAACTTGATAAGCACTTGGATCTTTTGGAGAAAACAGTTTTTGCAGTGGTTCTGTAGAGTAAATTCCTGCTGATTGCTTTGTTATATAATTTCCATTCGCCGTAACCAACCCTTTTATGCCGGGTTGAGCCCTTACCTTGTTCATCATTTCAGCTATTGAGTGTGTTACATAATTATTTCCTGGACCGCCAAAATAAGGAAGTCCTCCAGTTATAGTCAAACCTCTGGGATCGTCTAAGGAAATGCCCATTTCATCACAGGCAATCTGAACTGCAGAGGGAAAACAACTATATAAGTCGAGAGCATCAATGTCACTGATTGTACAACCAGCCATTTCGAAAGTCTCACGAGCAACAATTCTCATAGCAGGAGAAGAATAATAATTTACTCTTTCACTTAAGTACCAATGATCATAAGCATCAGCACATCCATGTAAATACACCCATTTATTTTTTGGTATACCTAACTCTTTTGCTTTGGCAACCGAAGTTAATATTATTGCTGCTGACTGGTCTATAAATGCATTGGAATTCATTAATTTTGTATATGGAAAACCTATATATGGATTATTAGGATTAACATTAGCTATTTGTTCTGGGGTAAAACCCTGCCTCCTGTCAGCTAACAAATTATTGGTAGCAACTGAAGCAAAACTAGAAAAAAGCTTGCCCATTTCTAAGGAATGATCTTTAATTGTACGACCTTTTTTTCCACGAATTGAATTTTCGATCATTGGGTAAGCAAATATTGCTCCAGCCATGTGATGTTTATCCTCAATTTCTGACCATCCACGTTTTTCAACGCCCCACCCTTCGTATTTACCTCCAGGATCTTCGTTCCAATCAAGAGAAATACCAGCACGTTCAGCTCTTTTTTGGGTGGCTAATGACTCACCACCAGCGATCATGCCAATTTCCAGCACTCCTAGAGTAACCATTTCAAACATTCTATTAACACACCACTGAGGCATATTTCCTCCTGGATAGGTATAAATTAAACGATTAACATTTTCTGCACCCAAACGTTTTGATAATGAAAGTGGTGGATTACTGTATTTACCAAATGGGCATTTAAAACGCCAACTTGTGTCTGAAAATGAACGAATAACAACAATTGTATCTAACTTTTTTAAGATAGATTTACCAATGTGAGTATCGTCGGCTGCTTCAAATCCAGCTGAAGCAGTTAGATCCATCGGAGATAGAGCAACTAGAGGATCTTGCTCACGTTGCGTAATTTGACCACTACCAACTAATATTGGTATTCTTTTTTCATCCATTTGAGGGTCTCATAAATATTATACACATAAGCCAAATATAATTGATAAGCACTCTTAAAAATAACATAACTCAGTTCTAAAGGTTAATAATTTAGATTATTAATTGTATTTAAAAAAACAGATAGTACGATTTTTATATTTTTTATGGAGTTTATGTATGACAAATATTGAAGAAACAAGAAAGCTACAATACAAAATTATGCAAGATATGGCAGCAGGCGCACTAATACCTATGATGAGAATTGGAGATGAGCTCAATCTGTTTAAAAATTTATTTAGGTTAGGTCCATGTACCTCAGATAAATTTAGTGCTCAAGTTAAAATGGATCAAAGATATATAAGAGAATGGTTACTTTCCTTAGCCGCTGCTGGATATATTAATTATGACAAAAAAAGTCAGGAATTTTTTCTAAGTGAGGAGCAATTTGCAGTTTTAGGAGATGAAAATAGCATTTCTCTAATGATTGGAGGTTTTGAAAATTTAGTAGGAGCAATTCATAATATAGATAACATTAAAGACAATTTTAAAGATGGTAAAGGAACAGGTTGGGGAAATCTACATCCATGTTGTTTATCTGGATCCGCAAGATTTTTTAAGCCATCATATTCTATTTTTTTAATTAAAAAATGGATACCTAGTCTTGATGGAGCAGACGAAATCCTTAGTAAAGGTGCTACTTTTGCAGATATTGGTTGTGGCCATGGATATTCAACCTCACTAATAGCTGAAAAATATAGTAATTCAAGAGTAATAGGAATTGATCCACATGAACCTTCAATTACAGAAGCAAAAAAAAATAATACAAATCTTAAAAATTTAGAATTTAGAGTAAATAATGCTAAGAATTATGAAGGAAAATATGATATAATTGCTTTTTTTGATTGTCTTCACGATATGGGTGATCCAATAGGAGCAATCCAGTATGCAAAAACAAAACTTAATGCAAATGGAATAATTATGCTTGTAGAACCTACAGCTGATGATTTACCAGAAAATAATTTTAATTTAATAGGACAAATGTACTATTCATTTTCTACAATTGCTTGTATTCCAGCTTCTAAGTCTCAAGAAGTTGGTTTAGCACTTGGAGCTCAAGCGGGTCCAAAAAAATTATTTTCTATATTAAATCAAGCAGGATTTAAAAATACTAAAGTAACATATAAGACTGCCTCAAATATGGTTATACAGGGTAGATTGTTGAATAATTAATTAAGTATATGTTAGAACTAACTGGGATTGAACCTGTCGCATTCCTCTGTAAACGATTGAAATCATTAATTTTATTTTTCGTATAAGACTGCACAAGAAATTCTTTCGTCTATTTTTTACTGTCAACATTATAGTTTGGATTTACAAGACAGGTCCAATTATTTAACAAGACACTTAAGACCTGTTACACCCCATGCCTTATTACTTTTAGGCATTTTATTTAATTTACAATATCAGAATTGTCTTAATAAGTTTTTATCTCTTAATGGCTCTACTTGTAGAATCTGACTTGGCATAATATTACATACATTACAGTCTTGTCCGAATAATTTAATATAGGCAGATAGATCTTTATGCCATTGTTTTAATCCTTCTCGAGGGGAGGTAACTTCAAAACATAGCTTCTCTAATCCTAAGATGTAAATAACTTTATCAAAAACATTCTTAGCGTTATCATTTTGTAATTCAAACTCCTCGTGATCTAGTATAACAAAATCTGCACCATCATTTAAAAAAGGATCTGCAGTTTTTAAGATTTCTTCTGATGTAGAAGGTATATCTGGACTTCCATGTTTCCAATTTCTTAATGGATGGTGTTCATACATAAATCTTATTGAGACTTTTTTTGCTAATTTTCGCCAATCTGACCATTGCTTTTCAGAGACTTCACCTCCTGTATTCATAAATTCCATACTATCAAACCCAAGTGTTTTTCCATGTTCGATTGCATGTTCAACACAATTTTTTTTGTAAGCAAACTTGAAGTATGTATGGTCTAAAAAGGGTATTACATCATATTTTTTATACAATCTTATTTTTTTATTCAACCATTCATGAGGAGAATATAAAACTTGTGGAGTTGTAAATTTAACATAATCAATTCTATCAGCTGCAACTTCTAAAAAATCTTCAAGTTCATTTAATCCTAATCTCTCTAAATAATGAGGAGCTTCATGAAATCCAACATCTTTAAGCCACGTTTGTCTAAGTTGTCTTGGCTTTTTAGGTAATTTTAGCCTAGGAAAAGTGTTTAGGGGAATACCAATTTTCATTTTAAAGTTAATATATTAATTTTCTACGTTTTTCAAATCTTAAATAATTTTAAATTAAGAAAATTATTTAATTTGATTATATCTAAAAACATGATTTAATCTTTAACATATTAATTAATACTTAAGGAGGATTTATGTACAGATTTATTATACTTTTATTAGCTGGATTATTCGTATTTTCTTTTAATGCTCATGCTAAAGTTGATTTTTCAGGCAAAACTATTACTTGGGTTGTCCCTTTTAAAGAGGGAGGCGGCACTAGTAGATTCTCAAGATTTATTCAACCATTCTTGACTAAATATCTACCTGGCAATCCCACAATTAAAATTATGCATATCCCTGGTGGAGGTGCTATCAAGGGATCAAATTATTTTCAAAAAAATGCTAAACCAGATGGTACATATATTTTTGGCTGTTCAACATCAGTAATTGTTAACGTAGCCACAGGCAATCCTCTTGTTAATTATAATTTAAGTGCTTATAAACCAGTACTTTTGTTACCTCAAAATACACATTGGTTTACAAGAAGCGATTTAATAGATGAAGCACACGATATTAGTAAATTACAAAAGAGAAAACTTGTCTTATATGGTTTAAAAACTCCTGCTTCGGCTGATCTATTTCATATTTGGGTTTTTGATAAAATTGGTATCAAAGGAGCTAAGCCTATACCAGGATTATCCTCGTCAGGTGCATGGCAAGCATTCCAAAGAGGAGAAATACATCTTAATTCGCAAGGTGCAGCTAAATATATAAAAAATGTTAAGCCCCAAATTGAAAAAGGCAAAATTTTAGATATTATGACACTTGGGCTTGTTGACGCAAATGGCAATATTTCAAGAAATCCATTAGCTCCAAATGCACCTACATTTTCTGAGATGTACGAAAAAGTTAATGGTAAAAAACTATCTGGAGATGATTTGGAAGCTTTCTATTCTATAGCAGCTGCATGGTCTCAAGCATCAAAATCAATGTTATTACCTGAAAATACACCAGACGATATTGTTAAAGTGTATAGAGATGCAGCAAAGAAAATGGTAAATGATTCTGACTTCAAAGCAAAAGCAACAAAGGTATTAGGACCATATCCTTTGACTGTTGGCGAGGAAGCTGGTGCTATTATAAAAAAGGCAGCTATTTTTTCTGACAATACAAAAAAACAGCTTAACAAGGTTTTAAAGAAACATAAATTTACTTATAGAGTTAAGTAATTTTTAAAAATAACTGCCGTTTATAAACGGCAGTTATTGAATGTTTTTATATGGAACAGTTTGTCTCTGCTTTTTTTCAATTATTTGAATTAACACACCTTTTGTTTTTATTTGGCGGCACTTTGCTTGGCCTTGTAGTTGGCATTTTACCTGGTTTAGGAGGAACTTCCGGATTGGCACTTGTATTGCCTTTTGTATATAGTCTAGAACCATCTTATGCATTAGCAATGATGATAGGTGTTTTAGCACCTACTACTACTTCAGATACATTTCCAGCAGTTTTAATGGGGATACCAGGGACTGCTGGTTCTCAGGCAACTGTAATGGATGGTTTCCCTTTATCCAAAAAAGGAATGGCTGCAAGAGCTTTAAGTGCTGCCTTTTGTTCCTCTCTCATGGGAGGTGTTTTTGGAGCATTTATATTATCTATTTCTATTTATTATGCCATACCAATTATAATGGCCTTTGGATTTGGAGAACAATTTTTACTTATTATTCTTGCCCTTCTAATGGTTGGTGCTTTAACTGGCGAAAATTTTATTAAAGGTATTACTGCGTGTATTTTAGGTTTAATTATTGGTTCTATTGGTTCAGCTCCCATTACAGGTGATCTAAGATTTACGTTTGGCACTCTTTATTTAGTTGAGGGAGTTCCAATTGTAATTGTGGGTTTAGGTTTGTTTGCCTTGCCAGAAATTGTTGGGCTTCTTGATTCTAAAGGAGCAATAGCAAAAGCATTAAAAAATGAAAAAGGTTGGTTTAGAGGTGTCAAAGATGTTTTTAAAAATTGGTTTCTTGTACTTCGTTGTTCTTCAATTGGTTGTATTGTTGGAGCACTACCAGGCTTAGGTGGAACAGTTGTTGATTGGATTGCATACAGTCATTTAAAACAAACATCAAAGGATACTTCAGACATAGGAAAAGGAGATGTAAGAGGTGTAATAGCACCAGAATCTGCAAACAATGCTAAAGAAGGAGGTGCTTTAATTCCTACATTACTATTTGGTATACCAGGTTCTGGAAATAAGGTTTTACTCCTAGGTGGCTTTATTTTGATTGGTATTGAACCAGGTTTAGAAATGGTAACCACTCACTTAGATCTCACCTACCTCATGATTTGGTCTTTGGCAATTGCTAATATACTAGGTGCTGGATTGTGCATCGGATTTGCATCACATATTTCTAAATTAACACTTGTGAGATACTATATACTTGCACCTATAATGATAGTTTTAATATTTTTTGCTACATTTAATATTAATAGAGATTGGTATGATTTTGTTGGATTGCTTGGTTTTGGGCTAATTGGAATAACTTTTAAGGCATTTGGATGGTCTAGACCTGCTTTATTAATAGGTTTTTTTCTTTCCACTAAAGTTGAATTACTTAGTTATCAGACACAAGCTGTTTACGGACTAACATTTCTTACAAGACCAGTTTCAATTATTCTTATAATTTTATGTTTCGGTACTATTTTATTACTTTTAAGACAAAAATTTAAACAGAGTAATACCTCAAGTTCTCTTAAAAATAAAAAAAATCAAATTTACTATGTTCTGGTTTTGCTTATTTTACCATTGTTAATGATATCTATGATATCGTCTTTGGATTATAGGGCAAGTTTATATCCTATTAGTCTATGTGTTATTTCTGTATTACTTTTGACGATAATATTTTTTGTAAAAATTATTGAATATAATAAATATCATCTATTAAAATATCCAATTGTTAAATTTGTAAATATGAATATTTATGAACAGAATAGTGGTTTTAATAATCAATTTTTCTATTACTTAAGCTTTATAGGTTACTTAATAATGAATTTTATTGTAGGTTTTCCAATTGCATCTGTTATTTTTATAAATGCATTTATTATTTTTCATGATAAACGAGATTATAAAATTTCAATTATAATTTCATTTATATTATTAGTAATACTTTGGTTTCTATCGTATATGTTGACGCTCCAATTTCCCAATGGTCTAATTGGATTATTGATAGATATGCCATGGTGGTTAGGGGGCGATTTAAACTAAAATTTTGAGGAATATTATGTCCAAAAAACCATTTCCTAATCTTCCATTTATTGAAAGAGAAAAAAAACCCAGAGAAACGGCTATTAATTATGTAAGATCACCTGTGTTGGTAGGTAGAACCATAGAAGACTATCTTGAAGCATATGGGGACATGGTTGACATATTAAAGCTTTCAGGAAAACAAGCGGCTCAAATTAATGAAAAATCATTAATTGATTTCATTTCTACATGTAAAAAATTCAATGTCATGGTTTCTATAGGTAATCCTGTCATGGACGTTGCTTTAATAGGTGGTAGAAAAGCTGTTGATGATTATATCAATAAATGTGTAGATTTAGGTATTGATATAATTGAAATATCGAGTATTGCGCGATCAATTGATGATGACGATGTTTGTACATTAATTGAAAAAGTTTCTAACAAAGGTATTAAAGTTCTCAATGAAATCGGTGTAGCTTTTGCTCGCTCTGAAGTAAATGAAGAATCTATCTTTGTACAAAAGTTAATTAATCAATCAAAAAAGTTCCTAAATGCAGGCTCATGGAAAATCTTATTAGAATCCGAGGGCTTAACAGAAAACATGAACAAAGAAAATTATAGATGGAATATTATTGATAAGATTATTAGTCCTTTAAAATTATCACAATTTATGGTTGAAGCAGATGATCAAGATGTCTTTTGCAAATATATAGAAATTTATGGCCCAAACATTAATATGATGATCGACTATTCACGTCTCTTGAAAATGGAAGATGCAAGAATTGGTTATGGTCCCTCACAATTCCTTTGGGGGAAAGTCGTAAAATATTAAATTAATTTAAATACTTTAATTAATTCAAATAATATTTTATAGGTATTTTTATTTTGGTAGAAATGGTGGGACTAACTGGGATTGAACCAGTGACCCCTTCGATGTCAACGAAGTGCTCTCCCGCTGAGCTATAGTCCCGTGTATCAAAATGTTTATTAAATGCTTGTAATATAGTCACCTTAAACGTTGCTGTAAGGAATATGTATATATAAATTTATGGGATTATCAATGATTTTTCATTAAATGTGTGACATATGTGTGACACAAATTATAATAATATAATGTATATTTATGTCCTGTTTTTTATATTAATGTCTAAGCTTATAAGCTTCCCGGCATTATCTGCTTCAAATTGCGAATTAATAAAAGATAAATTCTCAACTCTTGACTATTACGAAAGAGAAATTTCTTCAGCTCAAAAAAGAAATTATCACAATTGCTATGCTGAAATGATATGCGCAAAATATTTAAATAGTTATGGCTCCTCATGCCATGATTTTTCAAACCCAGATCTAATCTCACATAACAAACCAGAAAATATTATAGGCACAGAAAGACATTTATTCACATATAAAGGAAATTTTAAACATGGATTATTCGATGGGGAAGGAAATAAAACATACAAGAATGGAACTCTATACGAAGGTCAGTTTGTAAAAGGAAATAAACAAGGTATTGGGAAACAAACTACTAAAACAATTAATGGGTTTATTATTAGAGAAGGAGAATGGTGGTACGACAGCCATTATAAAGGAACTTTTGTTTATCCCTCAAGTAATAATACAAATGGAATATATAAAATGTCTGGTGAGTTTAATAGAGATACAAGAGACTCAAAATGCTACGGACAATTAGAAGGTCAAGGTAAATTTGAGTCACTCTATGAAAAACCATTTATATATAACAGCGGTATTGTTAGTTATGGATTTGTTTTAGAAGGGATTTTTAAATGTTCTAGTCTAGTTAAAGGTAAAGAATTTAATGACTATGAAAATTATTCTACAACATATGATGGAGAATTTGATAAAAACGAATTTTATTCTGGCAAAGGGTTGTTAACGATTTCAAGAAAGAAAAACCTAAAAAAGGATGATTATTTACATGATGGAAAAAAAATTAAAATCATTTCAGGGAATTTTAAAAATAATTATTTAGACAATGGCAAAATGACATTTGTAGATGGTTCATCTTTAGAGGGTTATTTCATTAAAGGAAAGTTTAGTCCTCCAAAAACTAAATATATGTTAGGCAAAGATTATAAAAATGGCAGTAATGATAAAATTCAAAATTATAAACTTGCCAAAGATAATTTTTTGTTGGCTGCTAAAGATGGTTATAAAAATGCAATGAGCGAACTAGCAAAACTTTATAAAGAACAAGTTATAAAACCAGAATTAACTTTTTTAGAAAAATTAAAAAGTTTTATAAATGGTAAGCATTATATTCAAAAAATTTCTCTATTGAAGGCACATATGTGGGCAAATTTGGCAGGAGATACTAAACTACGTGATAGTATTAATTTAGACGATATACACGTATTAGAGGCTCAAAGATTAGCGAATGATTGTAAACAAAAGGATTATAAAAATTGTTAAATTTAAGAGAATTTATTTCGTCTTTCTCTGAAAATACTAAGAAATATATTAAAGTTATTTTTATATGGTCATTTATAATAAGTCTTTGTTATTTTGTTGGAGATGATCCTTCAAAAAGTCCATTATTATTTTACTTTTATTTCTCTATGATTATTTTTGTAATTTTTTACACCATAATCATTAGCGTAATTAGAAAAGGACTTAGATACACAAGTAGTATATGGATAAGAGATGATATTGAGGGTGCTTGGGACAGAAGTTTCAAATTCGCAATCAAATTGAACAAGTTTTTATATTTTTCTTCGTCTTGGATACATGTTTTAACTTACTTAGTAATATATCCACTTGCAAAGCATTTTGATATGGAAGGATTTTACACATCTACAATTATTTGTTTTTTATTTCTTGAATATATTGTTAGACAACTGTCTCTAAATTGGATGTGGAAAAATTTAAAAAGTACAAAATGGGAATTCTCTACATATGATCAATTTAATTTGATTTTGAGATATTTGTTTGTCGCACCATTATTTGTGTTTTCAATCTATTTCATGGACTTTAAAATATATCATATTAAAGAAACTTTTTTAAAATCTAGCGATCCCAGTGGATGGGGTTGGTATATATTTACATTTTTTGGAATTTTAATGTTATTAGGTGGTTTGAGAGTAATTTATTTGTCAATAACTAAACCAGAAGAATCTTGGCAAATGACACTTAATGCAATTTATGATGATGAAGCCCCCGGATTTTAAAATTTATTCTTTTTTTTGAAGCTCTTCTTCAATATCGATTTTTTGCTTATCTCTTATTATAAATCCAACATCAAAACCACCACAATCAAAGACATAATTGTTCTTTAAGTGCACATGTAAATCTGGATAAGTTTTTTCTAAAACATCGCAAATATGCAATAAATTGCTAATAATCTCTCTAATTTCGCTTTCTAGAGTAAAAGATGGTTCCCAAAAAAGATCATTTTTCAAAAAAGTGTTAGTTTGCCTAATGATTGAAATCAAAGAACTCAATATATATTTTCCAAAAAATGTCAATTTTAAGGGCAAATAGTTTTTATCTTTATGAAAATGAAACAAGTAGTCAGTTGGGTTCTCATTATTCGAATAGTGTAATGTTTCTAAAAAGAAGCTGTTAATTTTACGCCATTTATTTGTGTATAATCCCATATCTTCTTCAAAAAATGATTTTCTTTTTTCTTCATTATTTAAATCTGAAAATGGTGGCAGGTATTTGCTAAGCGTTGGTAATTTTTCTAATTGTTTTGTATGATTATCTCTTAACTCTGAATAATTATTCCAACCTCTAAAAAACCAAAGAATATCTGTATTCAAAAACCCATAAAAATATAAAGATTGTCTAAACTCACTATGTTTTTTATATCTATGAAGTAAAAACTCAAATCCATAAATCATTATTATTTCAAATATATGATTATGATAACCTTCATATAAACCATTTTCACAAACATGATCAAAATTCTCTAAGAAACTTTGTCTAAACATTAATAATGGAAATTTAGAAAACAAAAATTCTTTATGATCTTCAAAAAAACTTCCTCTTTGATCAATATGGATTTTTTTATTTTCAGAAAATTTACCTGAGTTTAATAAACGTATCATTGCATCATCAAAAACATCTTTATTTTTGAACGAAGATTTCTTATCTGTTACTTCAACAAGCAAAGCATCAGGGTCAATTATGAAGTTAATATCTTTATATAAACCTAATTGTTGTCTTCTTGAAAATTCTAGAACAGCATCAAAGGCTGTTTGACTTCCAGCTAAAACTAATTTTTTAAACAGATTAATTTCTTTTTCATCTTCGGATGAAATTTTAGGTTTGTCTTGTTCTAAAAGTTTTCGTAATTTTCAATCATTTTTTATTATCTGAATTTAATTTACTAGCTTAGATTTATATCAATTATTTATATATTTGTCATAAAAATGCAGCATATTGAAGTTATGTATTATTATGGATCATAATTTATCCAGACCTCTTGATGTGCATAAATGGTCTGAACATAAGCAAGTAAATAAGTTCGTTAACTTCATTTATGAAAATTATTTCAAGTGGCAAAATCCAAAACTAGTTAAAAAACACATTAAAGTAGTTTTACTAGATTTATATGTTGCATGGAAAGAAAACCCCCTAATTAAATTAGGCGTTCATATGAATAACAATGCCTACAAAGCTAAATCTAGATACAATGAATTACATATATCAAAGAAAACAATCTTAGTAGTTAATCATCTATATAATCTAAAGTTTATTCACCTTAAATCAGGCTATTTTGCTAAAGGTAAAAAAGAAGGAAGAGTTACAAGAATATGGGCGGCAGATAAACTTATTAAACATTTTGAAAAAGCAAAATATCGATTAGAGAATGTTCAAACTCATAGCGATAGAGAGGTTATTATATTAAGGGATAATAGTAAAAAGGAGATAGAATACGAGGACACTACTCAAACTATCAGAATGAGAGAGCTTGTAAAAGTATACAATGATTTACTAAAAAGAACATTTATAGATATTCCTGAATTAAAAGAACCATGCATAAATTTAAAGAATAAACACATATACATTTCGCAACATGAAAAGTTTGTAAGAAAGATATTTAGTAATAGTTCATGGAGTGAAAATGGAAGATTTTATGGTGGTTGGTGGCAAAGGATACCGAAACAGTGGCGTTCAAAGATATATATAAATGATATGCCTACAATTGAGGATGATTACAGTTCTCTTCATCCTATACTCTTATATGCCCAAAAAGGAATTGATTATAACAAATTAAAAAAGGGTGATCCCTACGATGTTGCAAAAATAGATGTAATTGACCCAGAAATAAAACGAAAAATAGTCAAAACTTTGTTCTTAACGGCAATCAATGCAAAAGATGAGAAAAGCTGCTTTCAAGCAGTTAAATCTGAATTACAAATGGAAGTCCCCTATTTCAAATTTACATTCGAGAATTTACGTTCGATATTGCATCAACTTAAAGACAATCATTCTGAAATTGCAGATGACTTTTGCAACGGCAAGGGTATTGGATTACTAAATTTGGACAGTCAAATTGCAGAATATATAATTGAAACATTTGTTGGACATGACATCCCAATTTTATGTGTACATGACAGTTTTATTGTGTCAGTTAAACAAGATAATTTTTTGAGAAAAACTATGGTTGATGCTGTTGAGAATATAATTAATAAAGCCAGTCCAAAAATTAAAAGAGTTGGTTTTGGTTATACCGAAATACATTCTAACCGGCACTTAGATAGAGATTATTATTTAGACAAAATGATAGAAAATAGTGCCAATTCCCCTAAGTTCACTAAAGAATACATCTATAGAAAACAGTTGTTTAAAGAAAATTATGAAAGTTAATTTTTAAGTTATAAATATACTATGATTTAAGTGTTTTTCCAAAAGGAGTTAAGAACGTTTCCAACTCTTCAAATGTAAAATCTCTATGAGTTGCCATCCAGCCTCCCTCCTCATATGGAGGAAGATATAAGTAAATACCTTCATCAGTAAAATTCCAAAGTGATATATCAGATACTGTTTCTTCAATTGGATGAAGTAAATCTACTGGTTTACTGTATTTTTGATTAATTCTATCTAAAACTATTTTAGATAAATGAGGCATTTTATTTTTTATAAATACGTCATTGAAAGTTAGTAATCTATTTTTATCAATATTAAAATGTTTAGTATATGTGCCTCCATATGCATGCGCTCCACCATGATAATATGATGAATGATAATTTTTTATTGTTATAATTTTATTAAAATAAATTTTAATGTTGTTTTCATCACTACTATCTGCCGTCTCATACAAACCATCATCAATATATTTTGAGAAAAATTTGTTTCTATCTTTTAAAATAATTTTATTAATTGTTTCAGATAATTCTGGATTTTTTTCTGAATAAGTTAATTCATATATAACTTCGTGCTCACCTTGAATATTTCTACACGAATGTTCTAAACATTTTCTTAGAGACTGCGATGTGTAAGGAATAATTATATCCTTATGAAAAATAACGCTATTAAAAAGAGTATGTTTGATAGGTTGTTTATTATAAAACTCTATTTTCTCACTAACCTTTTGTTCATCACAAGATGGATCACAATGATTTTTTAGCCACAGATAGTGATAGTGAACCATAGCATCATAATAATTGCTTTCTAATTCAGGTACTCGGGATAATAGGCCTTCAAATGCTATTGTTAAAGGATCATTGGAATTATGTTCAAGAATATCTTTAATTTTAATTTCTAAATTATTATCAACTTCAGTTTTGTTAAGAGAAATTTTAGGTTGAACTACATAAACAAACACAAAAATCAATAATGGGATTGTTAAAATAAACTTTATCATGAGTAAAATTTAGAAATGAATTAAGACCATAAAATGTTCATAATTTGTTATTTCTATTAAATGAGTTTCTAAATTACAGAATAATCCAATCCATTATACTCATAGAAATCTAAACCAGACTCATATATGTTTTTTATACTTTTCTTTGGCTGAGGTTGAATATTTAGCCAATATGGGGTTTTAATCATATATTTTGAATAGTCATATTTTGAATAATCAAGATATTCATAAACATTTAAATAAAAGTCATGAAAATGGATTGTATCGTCAATTAACTCAGGCGGTTTAAATCCATAGTCTATTAGTCTTTCAACTATGCAATACATATATCTTCCATCCATTGTTGTGTATCTTGTTAATCGACCATCGTCATCATCAGACATTTTATCATTTAACCACCCTACCCAACCATTTGGATATTTAGCACGCACGATATCTTTACTAGTGAATAAACTTTCAAATTGACTTCTCATATTATAATAAACCCAACCTTCTTAACCCATCTTCCATTACTAAGACTTTTTAAAATCCATTGTTCATGATAGTATTTATATTATGACTGATCAAATGTTGATTATAGATAAACTGAATAGATGGTTTTGGTACTATGGAGTTCTGCCATTAGTTTTTGCTTATGTAATATGCCTTAATTTCACAGCAGAATTTGTTGATATCCTCATGATTGAAAAAGATAGATCAATAACTTTATCTTACATGGCTGCTTTATTATTTTATTCAACTTTAGGTATGGCTTTCTTGATGATATTTTGGTGTATAATAAATACAGTTCGTGTTTACATAATATCATCAAAAATTACTGCCCCCGAATTTAAACGTAAAAAATACTCTCTAAATATCTCTGTAATTTTATTCCCAATTATAGCTTTTTTGGGTTTCATTCCTCTCGCATTAATTTTATGTAAAACAGAAATATATTTTCCACTATTTCCTTTAATTGAACCAATTGCTCAAGACTTGACCCCTTACCTATTCCCAATTTTTTTATTTCTTACTAATGCTTCAGAATACATGTCTGGAAACTTTTCTTATCCTTATTAATAGATATTGTAAATTTATAATTTGCCACGAACTTACCTTATTTCATACATAATAGGGACTTAATTAGGCTTATAAGTATTATTATGAACCTAAAAGTATTTTTTGCTTCATTTATAAACCTCCTAGTTGCATTAGCAGTTCCCGCTGCTAATGCCTCCCCTTCAAATCCTGAAAGTTTATTATCACAATCATCTATAGAATATAAGAAATCCAATTTTCATAAATCAGATTATCTAATAGCTAAATATTTAGGTAGTGAAAATGCAAACATTACAGATGCGATAAATACTATTTATGATAGAAAAAGCAATCAAACCCCAACATCTTTTATTGATGGTGAATATTCAAATGAATTCTTACAATTCTTTTTTACAAGAACACTTCATCAATGGGGCTCCCAAAAGAAGGATGATGATGATAATATTCTTGTAAAAATTAACGGAAGCGAAAATCAGTACGTATCAGTATGGGGAAAACCTTACATAGAAACATGGTATATTCTTGCAAAAGGAAAAGAAAAAGAAATAGCTTATACTGTAGGGATGCATAGTGCAAAAGTCAGGATTGGAAAAATTCATGAATCTGATCGATTACACCAACCTTGTGACACTTTTGATATAAATGGACCTATTCAGTATTTTTATGAACCAATTTTCAAAGACATTAACAACAATGGTAAAAAAGAGCTTCTATTAAGATACAATATCACTGTCGCAGACGGATATATACAGGTCTTAGATATTTTTGTTCCAAGAGTAACAAATAATTATTGTCATTTAAGTCATAAAAAAAGTTATCATGGAAGAAATGGATTTGCTATTTTTGAAAATGGTAAAGTTATTGTAAGCCAACAAACAAGCAAAGAAGGAGAGTCGATCTTAGGCGCAACACTCCAAACTGAGAAAAACTATAGTCCAAATGGCGATTTAATTAGTGAAAAGAAAGTCTATAATTTCCTAAGAACTACAAAAATAGACATTCTAAATCCATATACAAAAATAAAAAAATCCAAGAAGAAATTTTATGAAGCAAATCTGATGGTTTGCTTAAAAGGAAAAGAGACCCTTCCAAGTAATTGTGAAAATTTAGCTGATACAAGAGGCCCTTACAAAACAGAAGTTGAATGTGAGGATAGAATTTTTGAAATTAAAAAAGATCTTCCAAAATATAAACCTCTGTATGAACCAAGAGGTTATTTATGTGAAGAAATTAGCAATAAAAAAATTAAAAAAGTTAATTTAAATTAACAAAAACTTTACCAGTATTGTTTATAAACTGAGGTGTTTGTTCCCTTCCATTTATTGCTGCTTGTTTTTTTACATTTTTTGAAACAAAATTTGAAAGTTCACTAAATTCAATGACTTTATCTTTATTCATGTCTGAATCGCCTGATAAACCTTTAAGTAAATAGTAGGTAAATAAGCCATGCTCCTTTTCTTTTATGGCCCCACTTATTTGAGACCCAGTTGAAGCAGAAAATATATTTATGTTATCTGGAATATCTTTTTCTTTGGGAACAATAACTATAGGTCTAGCATCTGCAATAAGCATATTAGCCTCTCTACTCTGACCACTAAAACAAGTATCTAAAAAAACAGTTACAGATTTTGCACCCATTGAAGAAAGATCTTTGTAAAGTTTCTTGAGTGATAACCCTATTGAGTAATTTGGATCAACGTCAAATGGCAAAACCCCACTTGTTTTATCATTTTGACTAGCTATTCCATGACCAGAGAAATACACAACAACATCTGACTTTGCCTTTACTATATTTCTTGATAACCAGCCATTTGAACCCAATAGTTTATTAATTTCTGCTTGGGTGGCTCTGCTATTTGTAGCCAATTTAATACGTTGTTTTTTAAAACCAAGAGTTTGGGATAAATATTCTCGAAACACCTCAGCGTCATTATATGCATATGTTGCATCTGGAACATATTGATAATTCTCAATGCCAATAACCACAGCTAGTGCATCAGGATTATTCATTTGTGTTTTTGGAGGAATATCTACATCAGCCAGTGTCAACTCAGATATATATTCTTCTCTTATTATAGTAAGTAGTTTTTCTGAAACATTATTATTTACATCTTCTGCTTGAATTTTAATTTTATTCTTTCCAAGTCCCAATTTTACTTTAGATGCAAATGTTCCATCAGATTTTATTCCAGATTTCTTGCCATTTATAAATACAGATAATATACCTTGATTGTCTGTTACTTTCCCCCTTACAAAAAGATTATATGTATCTAGTTTTTGATTGTTTTTAAGATTAAAAATTGAAATTTTAGGTGGTGTTTTATCACTGTTTTTTTTCTCAACTAACTTTTCTTCAGAAGAACTTAATTTTTTCAACCAATTTTTATTTGCATTAACTAATCTTAATTTTTCAATATCACTTAAAATATCTAAGGTATATCTTCCTAATTCACCGTAATATGTATTTGCATTTATTATAATGTAAGATGTTTCTGGTAAAACATGTAAGGAGATAACTTCTGAGATCTTATCTTCACTTATACCTACAACTTTTCTAATAGTATTTTTTTTTATATACTTAGATTTTTTTTTAATATCATTGGCACGAGTTTCTATATAATAAATTTTTCTATTTTTTTTACATTCCATCAGATACGCTGTATCTATGTTCGCAATAACATAGCCTTTATTAGAAAACTCTAATGATTTTAATTGATAACAGCTATAAGATGTACTGCTATTAATATAAAATCTTTTGTTTACATTAATACTAACTGCAAAAGAAAAAGATGGTGTAATATAAATAATAAAGAAAAGTATTAAAATTTTTTTAATCATTTTTACAAAATAACAATATTAAATATATTTGTCCATTAGCAGTTACTTGTACAAGTTACGGTGCATCTTAAAACATTATTAAAAGGATATGTAGATTGACAATCTGGTA
>CACNRW010000026.1 GCA_902622875.1 uncultured SAR116 cluster alpha proteobacterium | reverse complement strand
TTTTAAAAAAATATAGTGAAAATTTTAAAGGTGGCAGTTTAAAGAACATAAATTTAGATTTAAAATTTTCATATTCAAATAAAATTAATATAAAAAAAATAAGTGGACGATCTAATTTAAGTAATATTAGATTTGTACATAATGATAAAATTTTCGAAAAAGTTTTTTGTACGATATCTGGTAAATTTAAATTTGAAGTCAAGAAGGATAATAACGAAATAATAATTGATCAAAGCTGGGCTAGTATTAATTTAGACGCGTCCAATATATTCACATCATTGAAAAAGAATAATTTAAATTATAAATTTGATTATGCAAATATAATATTAAAAATTCATAAAAATAATATTATCATTAGTAAGGCTGATTTTTTAAAAAATAATTTAAAGTATTCATTCAATGATGTTAAAATAAAAAAAGATTATTACAGTATCACTAGAGCGATGTTTTTTAGAGATAATCAAATTCAATATACCTTAGAAGATACAATAATTAATAATCAGATTATTACTAAAAGTCTCATAAAAGTAAAATACAATAGTGAATTATCTAAATATTTAATTGAAAATTTAAATATAGAATTAAATGGTGATGTTGAATTTAATTTTATATTAACGGGAAATATGACAAGCCTAGATATGAATTTAAAATTGCATTCAAACTTAACTGATTTAGATTTAAAAATTAATTATTTAAACCTTATAAAGAAGAAAAATATTATATCCTCAATAAAAGCTGAATTTATTTATTATAAGGGCAAACTAGCTCTTATAAAAGATATAATTTTAAAAATAGAACAAAATAATTATCAAATTAGTCTTGTCAAATTAAAGGACAAATCTTCTGATGGTCTTTTATTAAAAGATATTAAAACTCCAAAATTAGATTTAAAAAAAATATCAATTTTTAAAAAGGAGAAGAAATTTAATTTAATTTTTTTAGGAAAAAAAATAGACTTATCTTATCTTAAAAAGAATTTACAAAATCAATCTAAAAAAAATATAAATATAAATTTTGATATTACTGCTGATGAGATTATTTTAGATCCCAAAATTTCTTTAGCAGGCAGCCTAAGTGGAACAATAAACAAATCAATTTTTGATGCAACTGCATTCGGAAAAATGTGGCTTGATAAATCATCATTATTAGATAGTGGCAAATATAAAATTTACATAGATTACAAAATTTCAAAGCTTACCGGTTTTGGTTTAATTGGAGGTGCTGAAACAAAAATTATTATGGAAAAAAGTAAAGATAAATTTCCTAAAATTAGTTTTGATACTTCAGATGGAGGAAAACTTCTTAATGCCCTTGGTTTTACAAAGAATATTAGAAGTGGTGATATGATAATGAATATAAATTTTTTAAATCATAAATATGATCATTATAATGGTATCATAAAATCAAAAAAATTTAGCATAATAAACACTCCTGGTATAATTAACTCTTTATCTGTTTTAAGTTTTTCTGGCATCCAATCTGTTATTTCTGGCGAAGGGGTTTATTTTGATAAAGGTAAGGCAAATATCAATTTAAAAAAAAATGAATTAATATTTGATAAGGTTTATCTGTCTAGCCAATCATTAGGAATTACAGCTAAAGGAAAAATCAATTTAAAGGATAAAATTTTAGATATGAGAGGGTCTGTGGCGCCAATTAAATTAATATCACAAATTATAAGTGTTGTTCCTGCTGTTGGTAAATTAATAACAGGATTAAAAAAAGAAGGGTTATTTGCAGGACAATTTAAAATGGTGGGATCAATTGAAAACCCAAAGGTAAAATTAAATACTCTTTCTTTTGCACCAGGCATTTTAAGAGATTTGTTCGCAGATGATTGGTTGGATAATAATAATTTTTTTATAAATGATGGGTCGAAGTGATTAATTTAAATTAAGAACAAATTAATAGTCCATGTCGTTTTTTACCTGATGAAATTTTTACTTTACCATTTTTAAAATCATCAACTTTTAGAATGTAATCTTCATCACTTACCACAATGTCATTAATTTTAGCACCATTGCCTCTTATTAACCTTCTTGCTTCTCCATTGGTTTTTAAAAAATTAAGACTTTTCAAAGCATCTATAAAGGAAATTTCATGGTTTAATATATTTATAGTAGGTAAGGCTTCGTCAGATAAGATTTTATTGAATATTTTAGAAGCAGATTTTGAAATTTTTTCAGCAACTTCTTCACTCCTACACAATTTTGTAACTTCATTTGCTAAAATTATTTTGGCATGATTTATTTCCGCACCTTTTAATTGTGCTAATTTATTTATCTCCGTAATTGGTATTTCTGTAAATAGTTTTAAAAACTTTATAACATCCAAATCTTCTGTATTTCTCCAGTATTGCCAAAAATCCCAATCAGATAATTGTTTTTTATTTAGCCAGACTGCGCCATTAGCGGTTTTACCCATTTTCGAACCGCTACTTGTGGTTAATAATGGAGAAGTCAATCCAAAAGATTGTTTGAACATTTTTTTTCTAATTAAGTCTACACCAGTAACAATGTTTCCCCATTGATCGGACCCACCCATTTGTATTTTACAATCGTATTTTTTAAACAAATGTAAAAAATCAAATGCCTGAAGTAATGAGTAATTAAATTCTAGAAAAGATAAATTTTGTTTTCTGTTCAATCTTTGTTTAACACTTTCTAAATTTATAAGTTTGTTAATAGAAAAAGATGATCCAAAATCTCTTAAAAACGATATATATTCTAATTTATCTAACCATTCGGAATTATTAACCATAATAGCTTCGTTTCTACTAAATCCAAACTTCAAAAATTTTTCAAAAATAGTCTTAATACTCTTTTGATTTTTTTCTATTGCTTTTGAGGAAAGAACAGGTCGAGCACTGTCTTTACCAGATGGATCACCAATTTTAGTTGTGCCTCCACCCATAAGAATAATTGGTTTATGTCCTGTTTTTTGAAACCATCGAAGCATCATTATTTGAATTAATGATCCTACGTGAAGTGAAGGTGCTGTACAATCAAATCCGATGTAGCCCGACATAGTATTTGTAAATAATTCTTGGTCTAGTTTATCTTTATCAGTTATTTGATGAATAAAACCTCTTTCATTCATAATATTCAGGAAATCAGAACTTATAGATTTATTCATAAGTAATTCTCTTTTTTTATTTTAGATTTCTCTATATTCCGATGCATCTAGAGCATTGTTTAAATATTTTCTTATAGCTTCCAGCAATTCTTCATCATGATTTGAAAACATATGATTTGCTTCTTTTATAAATTCAACATCTATTTTGATACCTTTTTGGATAGAAATTTTATCAACAATTTTCTGAATAGCTTCGCTTGGTACTCTTTTGTTATTTTCCCCGTGAATTATCAAGCCAGAGGCTGGACAAGGAGCAAGAAAAGAAAAATCAAATTTATCAGCTGGTGGTGAAACTGAGATGAAACCTACGATTTCTGGTCTTCTCATCATTAACTGCATACCAACCCAAGAACCAAAAGAAAATCCAGCAATAAACGTATATCTTGAATGAACGTTTTGGGATTGTATCCAGTCTAAAACTGCAGCGGCATCAGCTAATTCTCCTTCACCACCTTCGTAGATGCCTTCACTTCTTCCAACACCTCTAAAATTGAAACGTAAAACTGAAAAACCTCTATTTCTAAATTCATGATACATTCCATATGAAACCCTATTATTCATACTTCCACCTTTATTAGGTTCAGGGTGTAATATGAGAGCTATAGGAGCATCTGCTGAAACTCCTGAATGATATCTACATTCAATTCTTCCATGTGGACCATTAAGAATTACTTCAGGCATTTATTTTCTCCGGCGGATTTAAATACATATTTGTAGCATAAATGATATGGCTATAAAATTAAAAGATCACATCTATAAACAAATAATCGAATAATAATTTATTGTTAATCTGTCAATATTAATGAACTAATATAAAATATACTTTATATTAAATTATTTTGAACATTATTTAAAAAAAATAGTATAAATTATTCCAAAACACAGTAGATATAATTATGAGTATCAAAAATATTTTTAAAGAAATAGATTCTATTATAGAAAGAGACCCTGCTGCGGGAAGTAGACTTGGCGTAATCTTTTTATATCCATCTTTTCATGCAATGATTTTCTACAAAATTGGAAACGTTCTCTGGAGGTACAATTTAAAATTTTTAGCGAGATTAATAATGCATTTTGCCAGAATATTCACAGGTATTGAAATTCATCCTGCTGCTAAAATAGGATCAAAGTTTTTTATGGATCATGGTCAAGGTATAGTGATAGGTGAAACAGCAGAAATAGGAGAAAATGTTACGATTTATCAAGGAGTAACTCTTGGTGGTATTATGCCATCTATAGAAAGTGACTCACAAAGAAATCAAAAAAGACATCCTTCTATTGGAAATAATGTCATTATTGGTTCAGGTGCTCAGATTTTAGGGGCAATTAATATTGGTGAAAACTCAAGAGTTGGAGCAAATTCAGTTGTGTCGAAAGATGTTTCTCCAAATGTTACAGTTGCAGGTATTCCAGCAAGAGAGTTTGCCAGATCAGTAAAAAAAGAAACCTTTAAACCGTATGCAATTTCTGATAGTGATGCTGATCCAAGAGAAAAGGTGTTAAATACATTATTAAAAAAGATTGAAAGCCTGGAAAAAAAAATAAAAAAAATTGAAAGTGTTAACAAAAATATTAATTTAAAAAAATAATATTACTAAATTTTAAAAAAAGTATTTAAACGTGAATAGACAAATTTATCTAGACTATAATGCAACGGTACCACTTTTAGAAAAAGTGAAAAAATCTCTCATTGATTCTTTTGATTATGGGCCATTAAACGCATCTTCAGTACATTATCATGGGAGAAAAGGAAAAAATTTATTAGAAAACGCAAAGTTGAATATAGCTAAATTAATTAATACCAATAGTGAGAATATAATTTTTACCGGTTCTGCTACAGAGGCTATAAATTTGCTTCTCAGTAACTTTAATACAATTGTTGTAAGTTCAATAGAACATCTGGCAGTTTTGTCCTCTTCTAAAAGCAAATTAATTGTTCCAGTGGATAAAAATGGAGTTGTTGACCTAAATTATATGGAGACTTTACTTAAAAATGTCTCCAAAAATGAAAAAGAAATCTTATTGTCAGTTATGTGGGTTAATAATGAAACAGGTGTGATACAACCTATTAGAGAGGTTGTGAATATTGCCAAAAAGTTTGGATGTTTGGTTCACTGTGATGCGGCACAAGCTTTGGGTAAAATTGAAATAAATTTAAATGAATTGGATATAGACTTTTTAACACTCTCAGGGCACAAAATTGGAGCTCCAACTGGAATAGGAGCATTGATAAACAACAACAAGTTCAATCTGACGCCTCAAATTTTAGGAGGAGGTCAAGAAAAGGGAATGAGAGCTGGAACTGAAAATATATTTGGAATAAGAGGTTTTGGTGAAGCGGCTCTTATTATGTCAGAAATGCCCATAATAAATGACAAGAAAGTAAAATGTCTTAGGGACTACCTAATTAATAAAATTAAGAAAGTAAGACCTGAAACAATTTTTTTTGGTCAGAAGAGTAATACAGTTAGCAATACTATACTTATGGCTTTACCAGATATACCAGGTGATTTAGCGTTAATGAAATTAGATCTTGCGTCATTTTCAGTCAGCTCAGGTTCAGCTTGTAGTTCTGGTAAAATCAACAAAAGTCACGTTGTTAGTGCTATGGGATATGACAATCTAGCTTTTAATTCGATTAGATTATCATTTCCACCTAACGATACTATTTTAGAATCAGAGGGGTTGATAACTACTGAAGAATTAGATACCTTGGCCGAGTGCTGGTTTGATTTATAATAAATCCTAATAAATTTGTGGAGTAAAATGTGCCTAAACTTATATTTGTTAATTCTGAAGGAACAGAAAAATCTATTGATGCAGAAAATGGTTTGTCTTTGATGGAGGTTGCTAGAGATAATGATTTAGGTATTGAAGGAACATGTGGAGGTTCTATTTCGTGTTGCACATGTCACCTAGTAATTGATACTGATTGGTTTAGTATAGTAGGTGGTCCTAACCCTGATGAAGAAGATATGCTTGACTTGGCAGTTGGACTTCAACCTACATCTAGATTAGGTTGTCAAATAGAAGTTAGTGACAAGCTTGATGGTCTCAGAGTCATTATTCCGGATGATTGAGGTTGAAAATTAGTATTAACCAAGTAATTGAAGATATGGATTTAAAGGGCAATCCTTCTGAACATAGAATAGTTGTTGCTATGTCTGGCGGAGTTGATTCCTCTGTTACAGCAGCTTTACTTGTTGAAGCAGGTTTTGATGTAGTAGGACTAACTATGCAATTGTATGATTATGGCCAAGCGCTTCAAAAAAAAGGAGCATGTTGCGCAGGATCAGACATAAATGATGCTAGATTAGTTTCAAATAGTCTTGAAATTCCACATTATGTATTGAACTATGAAAACCTTTTTCAAGAACAAGTAATAGAAGATTTTGCTAATTCATACCTTCGAGGAGAAACACCAATCCCTTGTGTAAGATGTAATCAAACAGTAAAGTTTACTGATTTGTTTGATAGAGCTAAAAAGCTGGGTGCAAGTGCATTGGCAACTGGGCATTATATTAGAAGAAAAACAGCTTCTGGAATACCCAGTTTGTATAAAGGAATAGATACAGCTAAAGATCAGTCATATTTTTTATTTGCGACAACAAAAAAACAACTTGATTTTTTAAGATTTCCGCTAGGTTCAATCACCAAGGAAGAAACTAGGTTTATAGCTAAAAAATATAATCTCAAAGTTGCAGATAAACCTGATAGTCAAGATATATGTTTTGTTCCAGATGGTAAGTATGCAGATGTTGTTCGAAAATTAAGACCGGGAAGTATTGATGTAGGGGAAATTATTGATGTTGAGGGAAAAAAATTGGGCCAACATAATGGTATTATTGATTACACCATAGGACAAAGAAAGGGCGTAGGAATTGGTGGTAGAAAAGGCGTTGATGACAAAAATGCACTTTTGTATGTTATTGCCCTTGATGTACAAAAAAATCAGGTAATAGTTGGTTCTAAAGATTATTTGGCTTGTAGAAAAATTAAAATAACTGAATGCAACTGGATAATAGAGCAACCTCACCATAAAGAATTTAAAATTTTAGCAAAGTTAAGAAACACTTCAAACCCCGTTGAAGGTAAAATTAAAGTTAATTTTGAAACTGGTATTTCTTATTTATATTTTGACGAGCCTCAATTTGGTGTTTCAACTGGACAAGCTGCTGTTTTCTATAATATTAAAGATCATGCCCATATTTTAGGTGGTGGATGGATAACAAGCGCCCCAAATATGTTCGATTTGAAAAATACCATGAATGCATAAATTAGATCATATTGTTTTAGCAGCAAATACATTGGAGGAGGGAACTTCATACATAGAAAAAAAACTACAAATTAAATTAAGTGATATTGGTTACCATAATAATATGGGTACTCATAACAGGGTAGTTAAGATAAGTAAGAGTGTTTACTTAGAGGTGATTTCAATAGATCCCAACAGCGGAGATTTAAGATCTAAAAGATGGTTTAATTTAGATAGTTTGAAATTACAATCTCAGTTAAGAAAATCACCAAGAGTAATTGGATACGTTATTGAAAATATAGATACAAAAATCTTAAAATATTATGAACCTTTTTTTAAAGCATCACGAGGCAAATATAAATGGCAATTTGCTATGCCAAGCAATAACGTTGGCATGTCCATAGACCAATCTCATCTGAATGGCATTATGCCAAGTTTAATAAACTGGGAAAGTGAAAAGCCTATTAACAAAATGCAAAACAACCATTTAAATCTAGAAAAAATTCAGATCATGTTAACAGAAAAGCAATCATCCTTTAAGTGTTTTATAAACTCTTTAGGAGCTATTGAAAAACTTACATTTTCAATAATCAAACAAAAAAATAAAGCATTAATAGAAGATTATCCTAAATTAAAAATAAATATAGAAGACAAAATGAGAAACACTATTATTATATTGTAAATTCTATTTTCTTTCTAATAACTTGACTACAAAATAATTTATATTTAGTAAATATCTTATCAAAAGGCGGAGTAGCTCAGCTGGTTAGAGCACCGGAATCATAATCCGGGTGTCGGGGGTTCAAGTCCCTCCTCCGCTACCAATAATCTTAATAAAGTTATTAATTAAGGGAATTTACTAGATGGAAATATACTTTCTATTTTTTCATCAAAGTCATTAAACTTGTAAGAAATATAGCATTATTGTTTTTTTGTTTAAATTTAATTAGAGCAATTTTATCTTCAACTTTTGTCGTTTTATCTAAATAGGAATTAAATAATTCATCTCTACAAGACTTTGCTTTTTGTGCTTTTTTTAATTTTTCTAATTTGTACTTTTGATTGTCCATTATCTTATTATTGCTTATTTGTATTAATTCATAAATATATAATTTAAATAAATGAGATAAAAGGCATAAAATTTGCACATTTAGACAAAGTAATTTTCTCCCTCCTTAATAATAAAAGAGAGTCAAAAAAAACTCTCTTTTATTCCAAAAAATAAATATAATTTTTTACTACTTTCCAGGTGCCTTGTATAATCCAATCATTTCAGCACCTTTTCTTGCAATTGCATTGAGATCTATATCTTCCAAAATAGTTAATTCATCAAATGCTCCAGTTTTAATCATTGATAATTTCAATGCTGTCATTGTATCTAAACTTGGTGCTTCAACATTTACCACTACGTCATAAATTCCACGCGTATAAGATATATCAAGTAATTTTCCTCCAATTTTTTCTGATATACTACGAACCATAGCACGGCGATCTTCGTCTGGATTATCCAACCAACCGTCAGTACCTTGTTTTGTATATTTTGCTAATACTATAAATTTCATATTTTTCTCCATGTCTATTGATTAATAAGGTTATACAATTTGAGAAAATAATCATTATTTATGTGCATAATATTTGAGATAATTTTAAATTAAATAAATAAATAAATAAATTCCTTATTATTAAAACTTTAGTATTCGGAATAAATTGTAACTATGAAAAAATGTTACATATGTAAATTTCTACACGAAGAGTTTTACAAGTGCAAAATTGATGAAAATTTAAACTTTTATGATGTATGTGTAAATTGTGACAAGTTCAAAGCAATAAATAATAAAAACTTCAAATTATTGGATGAAAATCATAATACTAAGAATTTATAAGATCTAATGTCTAAACTAAGAACAAAAGAATATTTCAAATGTTCTAAACAAAAAGAGTGATGTATTCTTGTAGATAAGATGAAATAAAAGATTGATTATTTCTTTATGGAGAGTGTTTAAAAATTAAAAGTTTATTTGAAAATACTTACCAATATTGGGGCACTTAGAATAGTAACAAGAAATAACTTCTTCTACTCAGAGCAGCAGTTAACTGTCTCACTACAACATCCGTCACTACAACAATTGCTGCTACATTCTCCTGTTTTGCAACCATCACTGCAACAACCATTTGCACAACAAGTATCTACATTATCTATTTGTTCAGTCATAATAATACTTCCTTTATATACATAATCTTATCACATAACTGCAATAAGTATACCTTTAAAACATATTTTTCAAAACTTGAAATCTAAAACTAAATTATAAATAACGCTAAACAAAAAGAAATTTAAAAATACTTTGACTTATTTTCAGATAATGATAATCATTATCATTATTAATAAATATTTAATTTAAGAAAGATTTTTTATGAATTCTATTAAAATTTCAGAACTCAATGATGTTGATGGTCTTTTTATTGGGTGTGTCAGGGAATGGGTTAAAGCAGTTTTTTATGCTCAAAATCCAATGCCTATTTTAAAATATTTGCTCTATAACCATAAAATTCCAAAAACAATGATACCAATAGATGATTTGATGAGATCAATTGTTTTATCTCGTGTTAAGAAACTTGATTTTAGAGTTTCAAATTGTTGGTTTTTGGGAGAAAGTGAAAAAGAGATATTATCAGTAATGTATAATTATCAAATTAAAAAAGACGAAGTGGCAACAAACTTGATCGATAAAATGGTTGATAAAACACATAGAAATATAGCAATTTCATGCTCAAAATTAATCTGTAAAGATTTTACTGATGTTGGACTATTTTTTAACGACCCAGTTAACTATTCTAACTTACAACAAAATATAAATAATATTATTAATTATGATTTTAAAAATAATAAATATGTTTAATTTAATGAAATTTAACTAAAGTCCACTTTTAAAATAATGAACATTAAAATACTAATGTTCAATATTGGAGTTGAATAATGTATATAGCAATGAATAGGTTTAAAATTATTTTAGGACGTGAAACTGAATTTGAAAAGATTTGGAAGGAACGGGATACTCATTTGGACGATGTGCCCGGTTTTAAAAAGTTCAACTTAATAAAGGGAAAAAAACAAGATATCTACAGACTTTATGCGTCCCACAGCGAATGGAATTCAGAACAAGATTTTGTAAATTGGACAAAATCGGATGCTTTTAGGCAAGCACATAAAGGTGCAGGTCAACATAGTGATATATATCTAGGTCATCCAGAATTTGAAGGTTTTGAAGTTATAATTTAAAAATCTGACATAATAATTACAAAATTTATAAATTAAAATTTGTTTTACGCTGTTGAGTAGGGAACTACATAAATATATTTTTAAATAAATTAGTTTTTAGGCACAAAAAGTTATTATCCGATACAAATCCTATCTCATTATTTTATAAATAAATTTTAGTTCTTTTGTAATTTTCAATAAATTTAGTTCCGTTTTTCAACTAATTCTTGAGTGGTTTATTGTTTACATAAATATTCGATTAGGATTAGAGTCAATAGATAGCGATTTTTTAAATTCTTTTAGAAGTGTTCCTTTTCCCATATCATATATTGTTAAACCCTCATTACAGGTAAAAGAGAAAATAAATCTTCAATTATTATGTCTGTTTTTATTAATAATATTATTTGCTACAAACGCACCATTAGAAATACAAGCTTGTAACAAATACCCTCCCGTTGGAGCTTCCCAATCTAACATTTCTCCTGCAACATAGGTGTTTGGTTTATTTATAAGCATGAAATCTTTATTTATTGAATTAAATTTTATGCCGCCTGATGTTGAAATACACCTATCTATTGAAAAAGGCTTATCTAAAGTTATTTTATAATTTTTTATTATATAAGCTAGATTACTGATTTGATCATTATTTATTCCTTCTTTATTTTTAAGCTCCATAAGTAAACCGATTGCGACTTCAGATAATTTTAAAGTTTTACGTAAATGATTTGTAATTGTTAATTTTAATCTTGGCTTCAAGAGAAGTTCTTTAATTTTTTCAATAGAAAAATCAGGTTTCAAATCTAATGTGATTGTTGTAGCTCCTATTTCATTTATGCTACCTCGTAACATAGAAGAAAAAGAGTAAATAATCCCTCCTTCTACCCCGTCTTTAGTGATAATAAATTCACCTTTTATTTTTTTGTTTTTAAAGCTCAGTTCTACTGCTTTGAGAGGAAACCCCGCAAAACGATTTTTAAAAATGTTAGACCATTTTACAAAAAAACCACAATTTGCAGGTTGTATTTTTGATACTTCAATATTATTTCTTCTTAAGATTTTTATCCAAGAGCCATCAGAGCCTAATTTAGGCCATGACAATCCACCCAATGCTAATAAGGTGATGTCAGTATCTACTGTAATTCTTTTTATTCCAGTTTTAAAGATTAGTTTATTATCTTCCCAACCTACCCAATCATGATTGGGTTTCATACTAACATCTTGATTTTTTAGTATTAATAACCAAGATCTTAAGAGGGGAGAAGCTTTGAAACTTTTAGGAAAAACTCTTCCACTTGAACCTATAAATGTTTTTTCTCCCAACATTTCACAAAAGCTCATAAGTTTTTTTTGAGAAAAATTATTTAAAATTGGCTCAAATATCTTTGCAGAATTACCATATTTTTCTAGAAATTTTTCTTTACACTCCGAATGAGTAATATTTAAACCACCTCTGCCAGCTAGCAAAAATTTACGACCAAAAGTCGGTTTTCTATCATAAAGAGTTACACTAAATTTGTTTTTTTTGGATAATAAATATGCAGCCATAAGACCAGTTGGGCCACCGCCAATTATAGTAACTTTACTTTTCAAAATTAATAACCCACTTTTAAATTTAAATTTTTTTCATCAAAGTATGAACAAGTATAGTTAACCAATTTTGACACTCTGACTTTGAAAGCAGAATTTTTGGGTGCATTAAAGTTTATACCTTCTATAATAATTTTCCATTCTGGATTATCTGTTAATTTTTGACTTAGTTTTACTGAAATTATCTCCATTAATTCTTTTGACTGGGTGCTGAACTCATATTCACCTAGATGCATATCTCCAAGCGTTTTTTGATCCGTCCTCAAATGTAATATTACTGCTAATTACATTTCCATTAAAATAAACGTTTGCTTGCTTTTCGACAGTTACGTTTTCATAATTATTCATGGACTTACTTTCTTTTGTATTTTTATAAATTTTCCAAAAAATCACTACTATATAATTTTATGATAATAGTACTACATTAATTTTATTTTTGACGTATTATTTATATGATGAATAAAATTAACTTATTATGGAGTTTTATATGTCTGTTTATGCAATAAAAGTGTGGCTTTCAAAAAGTGAGAAAGACTGGTTTTTGTATAAAGATTTAGAGGATCATGTTGTTCACACTTGGAGTAGAAAAGAAAAGGCAGAGGAAGTTATGAACCTTCTTGAATGTAATAGAGCTGAAATCACTGAAGAAATTCCACCACCTGCTCTTGCAAGGTCAACAGAAAAAAAACAAAAACTCAAAACACAAGAATAACTTATTGATTAAAATTGGAAAATATTATTAAAAAAATTGAATAGAAGGTTAGATTTTAGGTAACATTTTATGGTAATGAACTATCAAGAGGCTCTTTTAGAGAAATTAAAGAAGAAACGATAGTGATAAATGAAGAATTTGAAATTAATAATAAAGTAAATTTTGATACTGCAAAGAATGTTGAAATTAATTTTAATATGGGAAGATAAGTTACCAATTGAAAAACTTACTAAAGTTCCTGATGATTATAATAATACTGATGTAAGGTATGGCTAAGAATCAATTGAAGTACTAGAGGTTACAAAGATAAAATAATTTAAAAAGAGTATATTGGAGTTTTCTTATGAGAATTGAAGGTGGATGTTATTGTGGTGAAATTAGGTATGTTTCTGATGGTGATGCGCAAGCTTCAGTTCAGTGCCATTGCAGACAGTGTCAATACATTACAGGAGGACATCCAAACGTGTTAATGATTATGCCTTTAGATGGCTTTAAATTTATATCAGGCAAACCTCAAGAATTTAAAAGAAGTGATTTAGAAAATGCTGTTACTCGTTTGTTTTGTAGTAAATGTGGTACAGCCATTGGAACTCGAAATCCAATGAGACCAAATTCAATTATTTTGAAAGTTGGAACCTTTGATGATCCAACTATTTTTGAACCCGAAATAGCTATATTTACTTCAGATAAACAAAAATTTCATTATATTAGCGATAATGTAAAGTCTTTTGATAAAAGGCCTTGATTTTAATTAATAAAATTTATGACATATAATAATACCATTGAGGATATTTCTGTTGTAATACCAACCTTTAACAGACGTAATTTATTAAAAAGAGCAATAAATTCTGTTATAAACCAAACAATTGCACCAAAAGAGATTATTATTATAGATAACGGTTCAACTGATCAAACTTATCAAATGGTATCGTCACTATTTCCAGAAATAAATTATTTTACTGTAAAAAAAAGAGGGGTAAGTGCTGCGAGAAATAAAGGAATCATGGAAAGTAACTCAAAATGGATCGCCTTTTTAGATTCTGATGACGTTTGGAAACCAAATAAATTAGAAAAACAGATTGAATTCTCTGAAATTAAACAGAATAAATATAGACTTATACACACCGACGAAATTTGGTACAGAAATAATAAATTCTTAAACCAATTGAATAAACATAAAAAATCAGGTGGAGATATATTCAAAAACTCTCTCCAATTATGTTGTATTTCTCCTAGTAGTGCACTTGTTAAAAAGCAGGTTTTTCACGATTATGGTTTATTTGATGAGAACTTAGAAGTTTGCGAAGATTATGATATGTGGATAAGAATAACTTCAAAAGAAGAAGTTGGATTCCTAGATAGTCCATTAGTGTTTAAATATGGAGGACATAGTGATCAACTATCTAAAAAATTTTGGGGAATGGACAGATTTAGGATAGAAGCATTAGAAAAAAATTTAAAAAATGAATGTTTTACAAAAACACAAAAAAAAATCGTTTTAGATGTTTTAATCAAAAAATTAACTATTGTTTCTAATGGTGCTCATAAAAGAGAAAATAAAGAAATTTTTAAAATATATAATGATAAACTTCAAGACTGGTCAATCAAACTAAAAAAACTTAAAAATGAATAAGAGTAATTTTTTAAATAAGATGTCAATAAGATGGGTTGTAGCTTTCAAAGAAGAAGCCAAAGTAATTTTAGATTATTATAAAATGCTGCTTGTAAATGAAAAAACTTTGTATCCAATTTATAAAAATGTTGAGGAGACACATTGGCTTACCTTATCTGGAATAGGCAGGCACAACTCTGCAGCTGCCACTTCATATCTTTACAAAATTAGTCATGCACCTAAATGGACGTCATGGATTAATATAGGTATAGCTGGATCTGGAAAAGGTGATTATGGGGATATATGCCTTGTAGATAAGATTTTTAACCAAAACTCTAATATTACATATCCAATTACCATGCCTAAATCTAATTTACCCAAGATGAGTCTAGTTACTACAGATACGCCAATCACGGATTATTTTTCAAAAGAATTAATAGATATGGAAGGAAGTGCCTTTTTTGATATAGCGAGCAAATTAACATCAAAAGAATTTATTTGTATAATGAAAATCATTTCTGACGGGCCTCTTGATGATATCAAACAACTAACTAAACTAAAAATAACTCAATTGGTAACGTCAAATCTTAGTAAGATTAGTGAAGTTGTTTCATATTATGAAAATCTTTCAGAAAATGAAAATCAAATAATAGCAAAGCCTGATATTTTTTACAAAATATCGTCTAATTGGCATTTTTCAGTAACTCAACTTTATCAATTAGAAAATTTAATAAGACGTTTAGATGTTTTTTGTGGTAATGATGATATTATGAAATTAATTAAACAATGCAAGAATTCAAGTTTTGTAATCAATGCTTTAAATAGTAAGATTGAAAATAACAAGGTTGATTGGAGCGACGTTTGATTGAAACAATTTATATCGAAAAAAAAATTAAAAATCACCCTAGAACAAAATTTATCCTTAACAAGTTCAAAAAATCTCGTCTTTTAGAAATAGATAAATATGCTGAAATTTTTAATAAGCGTAATCAAAATTTCAGAATACAAAAAGCTAACCCTAATTTAATCCTTGCACATAAAAATAATAGTTTTGTTCTACCTACTCCAGAAGGGTTTGGAATAGGATCTTCAGAAAATTTTTATTTTTCACATATGTTCAATTGTATTTATGACTGTAGATACTGTTTTCTTCAAGGGATGTTCTCCTCAGCAAATTACGTTATTTTTGTTAATTTTGAGGATTTTGATACTAGTATAAAAAATGTTATTAATAAGAATATTAATTCTAAAATAACTTTTTTTTCTGGTTACGATTGTGACTCACTTGCACTTGAAAATGTTACAGGCTTTGCAAAACATATATTGCGACTATTTCAACATTACCCAGAAGTTGATATTGAGTTTAGAACAAAAAGTATTCAAAAAGAGCCATTTATTTCAATAGAACCAATGAAAAACGTAATTATGGCATATAGTCTTATGCCTGACTTGATGTCATCTGCATTAGATAATAAAGTTCCTTCAATATCAAAACGTATTAAAGTTATTTCTGATTTAGCATTAAGAGGTTGGAAAATAGGGCTAAGATTTGATCCATTGATACATGGAGAAGATTGGAAATTTTTATATGAAAATTTATTAGAAAAAGTTTATAATTCTATTCCCTTGGAATCCATTCACTCAGTCAGTGTAGGTCCATTACGTTTTCCAAAAAAAATGTTTAAAGATATTTTTAAACTTTATCCTAAGGAACCTCTATTCACAGGTCCTTTATCTACTAATAAAGATATAATTTCTTATAACACAAAAATTGAAGAAGAGATGTCTTTTTTTTGTAAAAACCTCACATTAAAATATATAGATAACAGTCAATTTTTTAGATGTTATGCTTAATCATGTTGGTATAAATTTATGAAAGATAAATGTATTTTAGTTACAGGAAGTTCTAGTGGAATAGGCAACGGTATAACCACTAGACTGCTTGATTTAGGGGCTAAAGTAGTTGGAATTGCTCGAGACCATAAAAAATCTATAATAAAAAATGATAATTATATTACATACACATTTGATATTAGTGACTTAAAAAACTTAGAAAAAAATATAAAATTAATATTAAATGATCATCTGGAAATTAATGGTTTAGTAAGTAATGCAGGTTATGGTGAGTTTGGTCCCCTTGAAAATTTTTCTGTTGACCAAATAAATAATTTTATTTCAATGAACTTAACTTCTCACATAGTTATAACTAAAAGCTTACTTCCACATTTCAAAAAAACAAAAAAAGGAGATATAATATTTATAGGATCTGAAGCAGGATTATCTGGTACAAAAAATGGAAGTCTTTATTGTAGTTCCAAGTTTGGATTAAGAGGTTTTGCGCAATCACTAAGTAAAGATGTAGTAAGTAATAATATCCGTGTATGCATCATAAATCCTGGCATGGTTAGGACCAGCTTTTTTGAAAATTTAAATTTCTTGCCTGGGGATAATATTGAAAACGCTATAAGTGTTAATGACATTTCAAATTTGGTTGTTAATATTTTAACACTTAATAGAAATACGTTTGTAGATGAAATTAATTTGTCACCAGCAAAAAAAGTAGTTAAGTTTAAATAGTTAATTATGGTTAATATTTATGATAAATAGAATATACTTATTTTTTATAATCTTTTTTTTAATTATTAGATCTGGAATTGCAGACGTTATTGATATAAATAATGATCAAATAAAAAAATTAATGGATACAAACACTCCAATAATAGATATAAGAACAAGTCCTGAATGGTATCAGACTGGGGTTATTCCTAATAGTTTGTTACTGACTTTCTTTGATAAGAATGGAAAATATAATTTTCAAAGTTGGTACAATAAATTAATAAAGATTACCAAAAAAGATCAGCCCATTATCTTGATTTGTAGAAGTGGTAGAAGAACTAAAATAGTTGCGGAAATGATTAATAAAAAATTTGATTATGTAGTATACAATGCAAAATATGGAATCAAATCTTGGATCAAATCCAATTTGAAAACTATAAAACCACAATAATTCAATCACATATTTCTTTTATGGCAATTAGAAACTGGTTAACTTCTTCAACTGAATTGTAATGGCATAAAGAAACTCTGACACAACTATCTTGTTTTAATGGGTTCAATATATTTTTAGAGTAATGATCTGCTTTTCTCAGATGAGTTCTTATACCTTTATTATTAAGTTTTTTAACTATTTCAGCAGAGGGCATATTGTCAACGTAAATTGATACAAGTCCTTCTCTTGCAGGATTATCTAATCCACCAATAATGTTAACTTTATTAATCTGACACAAACCAGGAATATTACCATTACCAAATATCATTGTGTTAGTTAAATTTTTTTCATGTTTTTGAATAGCCTTGCCTGCTGCAATAAATTTGTCTCTTTTACTATTACTGTTTGTAAAAAACTCACCTAACCATTCAAAATATGAAACTACTTCTGATAATGTTGCGTAAGCACCAGTATCTCTCGTTCCTAGTTCCCAAGTTTTTTGTGGACCGTCAATTAACATATCATGAGGTAAATTTGTTAATTTGTCAGAAATCCAAGCTAAGCCATACCCATGTCTTGAAAACATTTTGTAGGGAGAGATTACGTAAGCGTCTATGTCGTAACTATCAATGTCTATATGACCATGAGCAGCATGTTGAATTCCATCTACAATAATAAAACAATCGGGTGAAACATTTCTAATTGCTTTAGCAATTTTTTTATGTCCATAGCCATACCAGTAACTGGCGATGTATGTAAAATTGTTGCTACATTAGTATCCTTAGTAATATACTTTGAATATTGTTTACTACAAACTAGACCCTTTTCATCATTATGTGGAATTAAAATGTGTTATTTCCTAGAAATTTTAGACCATCTTGAACACGCACTCCTTGTTGCAGGATGTTCCACTGTTGATCCTAATACTATTCCTTGATTATCGGTTCCTAAACATACATTCATTATTATTCTAAATAATAATTCGGTTCCACTTTCTCCAACAAAAAATTGGCCAGAAGTAGCATTCATGAAAATTCGCATATCTTCTTTAGCTTTGTTAATTGTCTTTACAAGATCATGTGAGCCGACATTATCTCTACCTTGATTGTCAGGAATTGCAGCATATTTCAAAGAACATTTCACTACTGATTTAAGAGTTAGGGCTCCACCAGCATTTTCAAAAAAAATCCTTTTTCCTTGTAAAGGACAATTTTCTATTTGTTCAAATTTATCACGAATGTTAGTTAAAATTTGGTCTGATAATTCTTGCATTTTTATTCTCAAGTTTTAAATTCTATAGAATAATATACGAGTATTTTTAGATATATGAATAATCTATGTAAAGGCAATAATTAAAATCATGAAGTAAAATCAAAAGTTTATTAAATTT
>CACNRW010000025.1 GCA_902622875.1 uncultured SAR116 cluster alpha proteobacterium | reverse complement strand
CTGATTAAGAAAACAGTTAATTACAACTCCACCACAGAGTTGTTTTTTAATAAATAATATATATTATTCTAAAAAACTATAATTAATGATAAATATATCACTTTTTTAATTCTTTTGTTGCATTAATACAACACTTTATAAATTTAAGATTACATAACGTTCTGTTAATATTACTATGGAGGGATAGATTTGGAAAGTATTAAAACTAAAATGAATTCTATACTACAAGAAATCAAAAAAGCACATAAAAATAGTAATTTTTCATCACTACCTTATCCGAAACTAGTTGCGGTTTCAAAAAAACAATCAGAAGAAAGAATAGATTTGGCTATAAATTTAGGTCAAAAATCTTTTGGAGAAAATAGAGTTCAAGAGGCTCAACAAAGATGGTCAAAAAGGTTAGAGATAAATAAAAATATAGAATTAAGACTAATTGGTCCACTTCAGTCAAACAAAGTAAAACAAGCATTAGATCTATTTGACATAATTGAAACAATTGACAGGGAAAAGTTAGCAAATGAAATTGCGAAAAATTTTAATAATAATACAAAGACAAAAAGTTTTTACATTCAAGTAAACACTGGCTCTGAAACTCAAAAAAGCGGCTTAAATCCATTGGAGGTTGATACTTTTATTGAATATTGCATAAGAGATCTAAGATTACCAATTGTTGGATTGATGTGTATTCCTCCGCAGTATGAAGAACCTTCAATGCATTTTGCATTCCTAAAAAAGATTGCAGACAAAAATAACCTAATTGAGTTGTCAATGGGGATGAGTAATGATTTCACAGAAGCAATAAAATTTGGTGCAACTTCTGTCAGAATAGGTTCTTTATTTTTTGGAGCCAGAGAAGTTTAATTATAGAATATGTCCTGATTTCTTTGACTTAGTCTCAAGATATTTTCTATTATACTTGTTAGGAATAATTTTTATAGGTATGCGTTGAGTTACATTTATACCTAATTTTATTAAATGTTCCATTTTTTTGGGGTTATTAGTGATTAATTTAACTTTATTAATTTTTAACTGTGAGAGCATTTGTTTAGCAGGATAATATAGTCTTTCATCATCATTAAAACCTAAATCTTCATTTGCTTCGACTGTATCCATTCCATTTTCCTGCAAAGAATAAGCCCTAAGTTTATTTAACAAACCAATATCACGGCCTTCTTGCGCGAGATAAATCAAAACACCTTCATCTGCTCTTGCCATAATTTTAATAGATTGCTTTAATTGTTGGCCACAGTCACATTTTAAGCTATCAAGAATGTCACCGGTGATACATTGGCTATGCACTCTAACTAAAGTTTCTTTTTCTAAATCCTTATGAATTTCTCTAGTTTTTCCAAAAACTAAACAAAAATGTTCGTCTCCACCTTCTGAAGGTCTAAAAATTATAACCTCACAGTTATCAGTTTCAGCAATTGGCACTTTAGCTCTTACTGCAATGGTCAAGCTTTCTGATCTATGTTGTTCATAGTATTTTATATCATTTACATCAACATGTATGAAATTATTTTTAAATGCCCATTGATTTATATTTTCTGGTGCAATGTTTGAAATAATTGACATTAAACCAGCGGGAAGAAGTCTGGATTGTCTTAAAATTAATAAGGCGTAAGATATAATACCCTTACTACTTTCCGCCAATACCCCATTTATAGCAGGTGTTTTGTGTCCTGTTAAAGGCATACATAGCGATAATATATCGTTCATAGTCCATTTTTTATCAATTAAAATTGAACATGGTTGATCAGTAATTTGTAAACCTATTGCAATACAACGGTTATTAGATAAAATAATATTGGGTCTTGATAATGCAAATTCAGATAGCTTTGTTACAGTCTCTTTGTCAATCAATTCAGCTGCAACTAGTAATACGGAACTTCCAGAGTTAGGATCTGAAATTACTATTTTTCCACCTCTTCTAAGCTCCGATATTGCTCTTTCTATTTTTAATGTTAAGGTTATATTTTTCATAATTATGTATTTAAAATTTTGTATTCTCAATTTCCATTATGGACCACTTAAATGCTTAAAAATATCACTATATTAATATATGAAAAAGACAAATATTTAAACTCAATTTTGTATAAACTAATATCAGATGTAATTGAATATGAAACTTATGCAGTAAATGATGAATTTCATTTGTTGGAATTGGTAAATGAAAAAAAATTTGATTATTGTATTTTGAATATTGAAGACATAAATCCTATATCTAAAAAATTCTTTGACAATCTTTTAAACAAAAATCATCATATAGATATAGTTGGGTATTGTAACAATTTAGTTAATAATAGTACTTTTAATAATTTGAATATAATAGTACTTGAAAAACCCTTTAGATTTAGAACTTTACTTAAAAAATTAGAATATCTACAATTTACCAGAAATAAGAGAAATAAAATAATTTTAATAAAACATATAGAATTTTTACCTAATAAAAAGACATTATTCAACTCGAAAACAAAGATTACGATACATTTGACCGAAAAAGAAAATCATCTTTTACACTATTTATATGACAACAGAAATGAAGAGTTAACTAAGAATGACTTATTAATTAATATTTGGGGTATAAAAAAAGAAATTAATACGCATACATTAGAAACACACATTTATAGGTTAAAACAAAAATTATTCAAACTCGAGCCTGACTTATCTTTTTCGTTAATAAATAATAATGGTTTATATAGTATAAAGTACAACTAAAATTTAAGGGAGAAGTTATTGAAAAAAGATATTTTTAAAGAAAATTTTCCTAATGAATTCTTTTCGGATCATTTTGGCAAGAAGTACTTATATAAAGAAAATTTTATAAATCAAATAGAAAGTATAATGAGCGTGGAAATTCTGGAAAATTTACTTTCAAAGACAAATATCTGGAATAATAAAAATTTTGTCATGATGCTTGATCAAAAAATGCTAAACTATGTTGATTATTCCTCTTTAAGCTTAGATATCACAGGAGATAACTACAGACCAAATGTAGATAAAGTTCAAAAATTGGTATCTAAGGGCGCCTCTATTATATTGAATGATATTGAAAAACATAATCAAGGGCTTCTCAAAATAGCAAAGAAATTGCAAGAATTAACCAACGGCAGATGTCAGGGTAATTTATATTTTTCAATGGCAAGTCATAAAGCTTTTGGGCCTCATTTTGATATGCATGACGTTTTTGCGATACACTTCGAAGGAGAAAAAATCTGGAATATTTATGAAAATATAGAAAAAAATCCGATCAATCATAATTTTTTTAATTTTAGCCCGGAAGAAAGAATTAGAAGAGCTGGTAAGTTAATTGATCAAGTAACTTTAAAACCGGGAGATCTCTTATACATTCCTAGGGGTCAATTTCATGATGCTTTAGCTTCACAAAATGGTGCTATTCATATTGCATTTGGTTTGACGTATTTTAAACCTATAGACTTTATGTCAAGTTTGTGGGAAAAACTTGTTTTAAACGAATTTATGAGAAGTGATGTTGATATAAGTTATAATAGAGAAGATTTAAAAAGTCTTTTAATTAAATTTTCCAAAGAAATAGATACTATTTTAAATAGAGATGAAACTCTAACAGACTTGGATAATAATATTCAAAATTGGCCTTATGAAATTAGAGAATACTCTATAAGAGACATTGTTTTCGAGGGAATTATATATGATGTAGATAAAAATGTTAAATTTGATAAAATAGGTGATAAATCGTATCTAATAAATGGCAAAAATAAAGTTGAGATTCCAGTTAAGTTTTTAAAATTAATAGAATATATTTTTAACAAAAAATCTGTTAATTTTAAATCCCTGTCCAAAGTTTTTAAAGATATATCTCCTGACGTTGTAAATGAATGCATAGAAAATTTAAAAAAAATGAAAGTTTTGCATTAGTTTAAAATAAAATAGTTTTCTCATGAGAAAATTTTAAAGGATTGAAATTAACTTATAGAGCAGAAGTTTGGATGCTTTATGGTATTTTTAAATTTGCAAAAAGACAATAATATTTAGAAATCGAAATTAAGCCATTTGTAGATAGAAATTAGAGGGTTTAAAGAAAAACTGTTTGGCTTCCGTATACTGATAAATATGTCAAGGAATTATAAAACTATCAAAATATTATAATATGCTCTAGCTAATTTAGCAATTTATTATACTGGTATGAGAGTTTCCAAGGTGTTATCTACAAAATTTATTCATTAATAATGTTTTTTTGATGTTGCTACAGAAGGTAGAAAAACAAAAGCAGCAAAATGTTTTAATACCCATTCATTCTGAATTACTAAAAGATTATCTAAAGGATATAATTTTGTTAATGATAAGAAATTAGATTTCAAAGAAAAAACAGAAAATGCTATTGGTAAAAAATTTGGAGGAGTGATAACAAAAGTTCTTAATAACTTAAATGTGAGTAAATAAAAAATATTCTTTAAGTTTATTATCACTAACCTTGCCATCATTTTCTTTTTAAAGAAACCAAGTAAAATGTATTCTTTCTAATGTTTTAAAAATAATCCTTTATAATAAATAATCCCCAGCATAATATTGCACACCAAATTAGAACTCTTTTTTGTTTATGTGACATATTGTGAGTTTAAATTAATAATTAAAAACATACAACATAGCTTAAATGAAGATTTCACTTAAATTCAATTTAATAATCCTATCAACTTTCTATAGCAAACGCTAACCCAAATAAATATCTATGTTCTGGAGATACAACCTACTTTTATATTACATTTGATACTGACCAGAAAAGTGTGACAGCAGGAACAAGTAATTCTCATGAGTGCTTTATACAAACTGATTTTAGGTACTGTCACACAACTTCACAAAAAATAATCAAACTCTAGTACGGTCATTTATTTTTTATAAACCATCAGGGAAGATACCCGTAAAAATGATAATATCATTACTAATGGGGAACAATTGTATTATTATGAGTGTGCAATTAATCAATAGAATTGTTACAAAACTGATTCAGAGTAAGTTTCTCATGCGAAACTAGGTAAAAAACATATAAAATGAGATTATTACAAACTTAGTACATTTATAAAACTATTAGAAATTTATTTAAGAATCAGTATGTTATATATGGCTGGGGCGGTAGGATTCGAACCTACGGTACACGAGATCAAAACCCGATGCCTTACCACTTGGCTACACCCCAATTACTTAATTGAATTACATTATTTAAAATTTATTTTCAAGTATTTTAGAAAAACGAACCCTATTCACACTGTAATCTTTTTTTTTCCCATACCAAATAAAGTATTTATTTTTAAAGTAATCAGAAATAGGTAAAAAGGTTTTTATGTCCTTGAATATGCCAAAACAGGTTGAACCACTTCCAGACATACCATATGCAATTATATCTGGAATGTTTTTTAAAATCGATAAAATATCATTTATTTGTGGGGCTAAACTAATAGCTGATGAAAGAAGAGAATTATAAACAATCATATTTTCAAAAATTATATTTTTATCAAGTGCTTGTTCATTGGAAGAACAACTGAAATTAGAAAAAACTTTTTTGGTAGATAATTTAATATTGGGGTTAACTAATAAATAGTAATAATTATCAGATAGTACATTTCTTTTAATCTTATTTCCATGACCGCTTAATTTTAAACTTTTACTTTCCAAACATGCTGGCACATCTGATCCAAGCTTCTTGGCAATATCATACAAAAAAGACATAGATATTTTCTTTGACTTTCTTTCATTATTAAATAGCTTTCTTAGTAATATTAAAGTAGCAGCAGCATCAGCTGAGCCTCCGCCAAGGCCTGCACCAATTGGAATATTTTTATCTAAATAAATTTTAAATTTCTTATTCCATCCCGTTAGATTTCTAAAGGTATACAAAGATTCTAAAATTAAATTAATTTTAGAATTAATTAATAATGAATTATTTGTATTCGTTTGAAGGAAAGTATCATTTTCACTAAATTTAAAATAAATTCTATCTGCTAACTCCAAAAAACAAACGTCACTATTTAATAAGTGTAAACCATTATTAGCTTTACCCCGAACTAATAGATTTAGATTAAGTTTTGCTGGAGCAGTTATGGAATAATAATTATTCATACTTACTTAGTTTTTTTTTTATAATTTTAATTATATTCTTATTTTTTTCATATTTTATTGCTTTTTTCCATTCAAATATTGCTTCATTTTTTCTGCCTAGCATTAGATAGCTATCACCTAGATGATCTAAAACTTCTGAGCTTTTAGGCAAAATTGAAGTTGACTTTTCTAGATAAAAAGTTGCTTTCTTATAGTTCTTTCTTTTAAATTCCACCCAACCAATGGTATCAAGAAAATAACCATTATCTGGATCTAAATTTAAAGCTTTTTTAATTAAACTTAAAGCGAAGTCCAAATCTTGATTTTTTAAAGCTAATTTATATGAAACATAATTCAGAGTATGTGTATCCATTGGATTTTTTTTTAATAAGTTTAAGAATAAAATCTTAGCATCATTCCATTTACCAATCTTATCTAAATTTGAAGCGTATAAAAAGAGGTCCCGGTCACTCTCTCCATAAATATTAATGATGTTCTTATATATTTTTGCAGATTGATAATATTTTTTTCTAGATTTGTAGTAAGTGGCTAATCTATACAAGAGAAATTTATTTGTTGGCCATCTTTTCTTAAATTTAAACAATAAATTCTTATAATCATGTTCGTTATCTAAAGATTTTATAACTGATAATTTTTTCAGACTACTAGGCAGAAAAAAAAATGAACTTAAAGAAATAGACTCCAACTTCTTTAAAGCAATTTCATTTGTTTTTTCTAAATTGTATATTTCAGCCAAAGAATATTTTGCAATATCCAAATTTGGACATAGATAAAGGCTCATTTCTAGCAAAATCTTCTGAAAGGAATATGAATTGTCATTTTGTTTATTGTTAAAAATTGAATTATTATATATTTTAGATGCTAAAATTGTATGTAATGTTGGTGTTTTATAAAAAATATTATTATTAACAGAAAAATTTTTAACTATATATTCCTTGTCAAATTGATCAGATAGTTTGGTTCTTACAATTTTGTTAAATTTATCAAAATCTTTCAACCTGAAATAGAAGCCAGCTAATAATAATATATCATTACTATTTAAATTTTCCGATTTATAAATTTTATCAGCTATTTTTTTCAAATTTGCAGGCTTATTAAAATTCTCTAGTATCAGTAGTTTATGTATTGACCATTTTTCATGGTCATTATTAAATTTTAAATCTATTTTATTTTCTTCTTTTAAAACCCATAACTTAATTAAAGGAATTAAATTATTTAGACCAATACTAAGTTTATTCTTTTCAAAAAATCCAAAACTTTGATTAATTTTATTTTTCTTTATGTCTATTATATATCTCGGTAAATGATAAATATTATTTTTTTTAAATTTAGGTGCTAATATAACTGAAATATTATTTGCCACTTCAAAATTACCGCTAACTAAATTAGTAAAAAACTTCAGTTGTAAAAGCTTAAAACTTTCAATTCTTTTATTAAGGATTTTACTTGCTGTATAAGCATCTCCCTTTGAAATATAATAGTTAGCAGTAAGAAATGTTGCGCTATCAGAAGACACTATTTCTTTATTGCTATTATTATAAATTTCAAGTTCTTTTTTAGTAACATTACAACCAGTTAGATTTAATACCAGAAGAAAAACAATAATGATTTTAATCATAAAACTTTCCAAAAAATAAATAATGACTTTAACATGAAATCATTACACTTTAATCTAATAATTAAATATAATTAAACAATTTTTATGAGAATGAGTAATTGAAAAAAATAGAAAAAACATATCGTGAAAATATCCGCAATATACTAAAATTCTATAAAGATTTTGGGATTGATTTCCAAATTAATCAATTCAAAAATGAAAACAAAAAAAAATTACTTAGACTGACCGAAAATAATACAATAAAAAAAACACGCAATACTTTTATAAAAGCTAATGATATTAATGAATTAGAAAATTTATTTGAAAATTTTAATGGTTGTAATTTAAAAAAAACATCAACTAATTTTGTTAGATTCCGAAGAAGTGAAAATTCAGATTTGTTATTTATTGACGGAACGCCTGATACAGAAGAAGATAAAGTTGGCAAATCCTTTATTTATTCAAAAGGGGATCTGTTTGAAAAAATGCTTAATGCAATACATTTAAAATATGATGATATATTTATTGTAAATGCAATACCTTGGCGGCCACCAGGTAATAGATATCCAACAGAACAAGAAATAAAAATTTGTAGACCCTTTATTTTTAATTTGATAACGTTACTAAAACCCAAAATAATTGTTTGTCTGGGCGAAGTTCCTACTAATCAAATACTAGATTTAAATCAAAGTATTACAAAAACAAGAGGAAAATGGCACTCCTTAAAACCTGATACAATTAATCATTTTGATTCAGGTTATAACCCTTATATACTTCCAACACTTAGTATTTCATACTTGTTAAATAGACCTGACATGAAAAAAAAAGCTTGGGAAGATATGAAATTGTTAAGAGATAAAATTAGGGAAATTTAAAGATTTTATGATTATATCAAAAAAAATAATATGTGCTTTTATTTCTATTTCATTAAACTTAATAGTAAGCAGTAGTTTTGCATTAGCAGAAATTTCAAGTTATAAAAATATTTTATCTTTCGAAGACATTAAAATTTACAAACAAATTTTCGCTATACAAAAAAAATCTATTAAAAGTAAAAAATCTAAAGAATGGATAAAAGTTGATAGCTTAATTAAAAAATTAAAAAATAAGGTATTATTGGGCAATGTTTATGCTGAAAGATATCTACATCCTACTGGATGGAGAAGTTCATATAGAGATCTTAGTCTTTGGTTAGAAAAATATAATGATCATCCTGATGCGACTAGAATTATAAGAATAGCTCTTAAAAGAAAGCCCAAAAACTATAAAAATCCTAAAAAACCGACAACAGGTTTTTTAAATGGATATGGTACATATAAAGCTAATTCTTTAAAGCCAAGATTTCCATTAGATAATAAAAAATATAAAAGATATTCCTATCAAACATCAATTAAATTAAGACGAGCTATTAACAAAAAACATACACAATATGCAGAAAACTTATTAAATAGCGTAAAAGTAAAAAAATACTTAACTAATAATGAATTGTCTCAACTCAGAGCCGAGTTGTCTCATGCTTTCTTTATATTTGATAAAGATTATAAATCTTTAAGACAGGCAAGACTTTCAATGAGTCTGTCTGACACACCTAATCCACTGGCTTTATGGGCAGGTGGTTTAGCGTCTTGGAGAACTAAAAACATAGAATCCTCTAAATATTTCTTTAACAAATTAGCAGAGATCAAAGGGCCTGATGGGATAGCAGCAGCAGGTGGTTATTGGTCAGCACGTATTTCGTTCTTTTTAGGAATTCCTAAAAAAGCTAATTATTTTTTGACTAAAGCAGCAAAGCGAGAGCGTACATTTTACGGTTCATTAGCTATGGCTTCTTTGGGATATCAATATACCCCAAAATTCGATTTACCGAAATACGATATAAATTTATTAAAAAAAATTACCAAACATAAGGGAGGTATAAGGGCTTTAGCCCTCATTGAGGTAAAAGAGAATCACAAAGCTGCCAGAGAGCTTAGAAAAATTATTCCTAAATTTCATGTAAAGGATTATCCTAAGTTATTATCATTTATATCTAATAATAACATGCCAGGATTAACATTTAGACTAGCAGCAATTTTAAGAAATGATTATGATCAAATCCATTTAGGTGGTTTGTATCCTATACCTTCTTGGAAAATGGGCACCTCTGATTTAAGGGATAAAGCACTTATCTATGCAATAGCTCGTCAAGAATCAGGCTTCAATCCAAGAGCAAAAAGCTCCTCAAAGGCTATGGGTGTTTTGCAAATAATACCTTCAACTGCAGCTTTTATAATGAAAAATAGAGAATACAGACTTAGAAGAAGTAAAAATCATCTACTTTATAATCCACTTCACAACATACTTATTGGTTCTAAATATATCAAATTTCTTCTAAATTTACCTATAGTTAATCAAGACTTGATGTGGATGCTAGCAAGTTATAATGCTGGTCCTGGAAATTTTAAAAAATGGACAAAAGATAAAAATTACAAATATGAAGATACACTTCTAATGTTAGAAAGCCTACCTGCTAGAGAAACAAGAAATTATATTAAGTTGGTATTAACAAATTTGTGGATATATAAAATACGATTAAATCAAGAGAATAATATTCTTAATACGTTAGCGTCAGGTAAACCTATAGATTTTAAGGTTTTTTTTAAAGAGAAAATAGGAAGTTAAGTCTATGTCAATCAACATTAATTTCATCCCTATAAATATTGCTATTGTAACCATATCCGATACTAGAGTTCTAGATAATGATAAATCTGGTGATGTCTTAGAAGAAAGAGTTCTTAAATCTAAGCATAGAATTATTTCTAGAGATATAGTAAAAGATAATTTTGATGAAATTTACAAACTAGTTTCAAATTTAATTAATAATGAAAAGATAGATGTGATAATTTCGACAGGAGGGACAGGTCTTACTGGTAGAGATATAACTCCAGAAGTAATGCACACACTATTTGAGAAAACAATACATGGTTTTGGAGAGATGTTTCGATGGTTATCCTATAACAAAATAGGGACATCCTCTTTACAATCACGTGCGATAGCTGGTGTTTCTAATGGAACTTACATTTTTTGTCTACCTGGTTCTCCATCTGCTTGTCGTGACGGATGGGATCAGATTTTAATTCATCAATTAGATATAAGGCATAAACCATGTAACTTTGTTGAAATAATGCCAAGGCTTAAAGAACATAAATTATCTCGAACAAAGAATTAATGGCAAATTTTGATTTAGAAAGAAATTCATCAAGTAATAACATTATAATGATTGGAGTAGATGAAACTGGCAGAGGTAGTTGGGCAGGTCCATTAGTAGCGACAGCATCTTGGCTTGATTTTAAAAAATATAAATATTTAAATAAGGAAATAAATGATAGTAAAAAGTTAACTTCAAATCAGCGTAAAAAAATTATACTATCATTAAATAATTCAGTAAAATACTGCAGTTCGATTTCATCCGAAAGAGAAATAGATTTTTATGGACTTACATTTGCAAATACAATGGCTATGAAAAGATCAATATTTAGTCTTCTTGAAATCTTAAATAATTACATAATTGATAGAAAATATGAATTCCAAATATTTATTGACGGGAAATATAGGCCAAACTTTTTAAATTTTGATAAATCATTAAAAATAAAAAGATTAAGTCTTATTTCAAATAATATAATCCCAATTGTTAAAGGTGACAACAAGTCAAAAACTATAGCTTTGTCTAGTATCATAGCTAAAGAGACTAGAAATAACATAATGAAACAATACTCATTAAAATATCCAAATTATTCCTTTGACAAACACTTTGGTTATGGAACAGTTAGGCATAAGGAAGCTATTTTAAAGTATGGTATTTTAGGACTGCATAGAAAATCATTCAAACCTATTTCTACTATATATAGTGAATAGTTTTTGTAAATATACATATATTGTGTAAATCAAAATTTTTAAACTAAGTCATTGACTTTAATAGATATTTATCATTTTATCCACAGTATATTAATAGCTTATTAAGGTTAATTTATATAATGTTTGTCGAAAAATATATTAATAGAGTTTTGGTTGGCGATTGTATTGAGCAAATGAATAAATTGCCCAAAGAAAGTGTTGATTTAATTTTTGCAGATCCGCCTTATAACTTGCAATTAAGTGGAGATCTTTCTAGACCAGACCAAACAAAGGTAAATGGTGTTAATGAAAGTTGGGATAAATTTTCGTCAATACTTGATTATGACATTTACACTAAACAATGGATGACGTCTGCAAGAAGAATTCTAAAATCTAATGGTACAATTTGGGTAATTGGTTCTTATCATAATATTTTTAGGTTAGGCTATATTTTACAAGATTTAAATTTTTGGATATTAAATGATATTATCTGGAGAAAGGTAAATCCAATGCCTAATTTTCGTGGTAGGAGATTTACTAATGCTCATGAAACGTTGATTTGGGCATCAAAAAATTCTTCATCTAAATATACTTTTAATTATGAAGCTATGAAGTCTTTAAATGGTGATCTTCAGATGCGATCTGATTGGTTAATTCCAATATGTACCGGTGATGAAAGATTGAAGGATAGAGATGGAAGAAAAGTTCACCCCACTCAAAAGCCAGAAAATCTTCTAACTAGAGTAATTATGTCTAGTAGTAAAATTGGAGATATTGTCCTAGACCCATTTTTTGGTACGGGGACTACAGGTGCAGTTTCAAAAAAACTTGGTAGGAATTTTATTGGAATTGAGCAAAATGCCAATTATGCAATAGAAGCTCAGAAAAGGATTAATTCTATTAAAAAAATTATTTCAAAAGACCTTATCCAGACACCAAGAAAGATTGCTGAACCAAGGATTCCATTTGGTCATTTGTTGGAACGAGGCTTAATAAATCCAGGTGAATTGTTACAAGATTCTCAAAATAGGTGGTCTGCAAAAATTAGAGCTGACGGGAGCTTGATTTCTAAAGATGCCAAAGGGTCAATCCACTCAGTTGGTGCATATCTTCAAGGACTTCAAGCTTGTAATGGTTGGACTTTTTGGCATATAAAGAGGTCTGGTAAATTGATCCCTATAGATAATCTTAGACATGCTGCAAGGGCAGTCAATCAAGCGTAGATTTTAGTTCTATTCTTCTTTTGTGAAGAATTGGCTCAGTATAGCCAGATGGGCTCACTGTTCCTTCTACAATCAGATCTAGAGATGCTTTAAAGGCAATAGAACTTTCAAAATCATTGGACATTGGTACATAGTTTGTGTCATTTTTATTTTGATCATCAACAATTTTAGCCATCTTCTTTAATGTCTCTAAAAGTTGTTTTTTTGTAAAAATACCATGTTTCATCCAGTTTGCAAGATGTTGGCTAGATATACGGCAAGTTGCTCTATCTTCCATCAAGCCAATGTTATTTATGTCAGGGACTTTTGAGCAACCTACTCCTTGATCAATCCACCTAACTACATAGCCGAGAATTCCTTGAGCATTATTATCCATTTCTTTTTGTATTTCTTCTTGTGACCAGTTGTAACCCTTTGAAATAGGCACATCAAGAATATCATTAAGATAATTATTACTATCATTAGATTTTTGTTTCTGAATATTAAATACATCCACTTCGTGATAATGAAGTGCATGAAGAGTGGCAGCAGTTGGACTTGGAACCCATGCAGTATTAGCCCCACTTTTCGGATGATTAATTTTCTGTTTTAACATCTCATCCATTAAATCTGGCATTGCCCACATACCTTTACCTATTTGAGCTCTGCCAGACAAACCACAATCAAGACCAATTTTAACATTATTATTTTCATATGCTGAAATCCACTTTGCATTTTTTATATCACCTTTACGAATTATTGGTCCAGCTTCCATAGCTGTATGTATTTCGTCACCTGTTCTGTCTAAAAATCCAGTATTTATAAAAACAGTTCGTTCTTTAGCTTCTCTAATACACTCCTTTAAATTAACAGTGGTTCTTCTTTCTTCGTCCATAATTCCAATTTTAAGCGTGTATTTGTCTAAATTGAGAGCATCTTCTACAGCAGAAAAAACATCACAAGCAAACTTTACTTCTTCTGGTCCATGCATTTTGGGTTTTACAATGTAAACAGACCCAGTTCTGGAATTCATTTTACTATTTTTAATATCATGTACAGCTATTAATGAAGTGATCATAGCATCCATGATACCTTCAGGAATTTCTTCTCCATTCTTGTCTAAAATTCCAGGATTAGTCATTAAATGACCAACGTTTCTAATTAACATTACTGAACGGCCGGGTAACCTATATTCACCATTTTTGGAAATATAGACTTTATCTTGATTAAGCTTTCTAGTAATGATTTTACCATTTTTTTCAAAAGTATCTTCAAGATCTCCTTTCATTAATCCTAACCAATTTTTATATGCCATTACTTTATCTTCTGCATCTACAGTCGCAACAGAATCTTCACAATCTTGTATTGTTGTAAGTGCAGATTCAATTATAATATCGTCAATGCCGGCATCATCTGTTGTACCAATATTTCCATTTCTATTTAGCAAAATTTCTACATGTAGATTGTTGTTTTTTAAAAGAATACACGAGGGACTATTCTTATTACTCTGATATCCAACATATTGATTTTGGTTGCTTAAATGGGTAGTAACACCATTTTTTAACTTCATTATAAGTTTATCATTTTCAATCTCATAATTTTCTACATTTTTATGAGAGCCATTTTCTAATTTAAAAATTTTATCCAAAAAATTTCTACCATATTCTACTACTTTTTTTCCTCTTGATGGATTATAAGATTTTGTTCTTTGAGCGTTATCTTCTTCGGAAATAGCATCAGTTCCATACAAGGCGTCGTATAAACTTCCCCATCGTGCATTTGCTGCGTTTAGAGCGTATCTAGCGTTTGTGACAGGAACAACTAATTGAGGACCTGCTTTTAATGCCAATTCAGGATCAACATTCTGAGTTTCTATTGTAAAATTATTTCCAACAGGGACAATATAATTAATTTTCTTTAAAAAATTGATATATTGATCCTGGTTAATCCTTTTCCCAAAATTTTCGAGGTAAAATGAGTCAATTTTTTGCTTCATTTCATTTCTAGTTTCGAGCAATTTTTTGTTTATGGGTGCAAAGTGATTTAAAATTAATTCAAATTTTTTCCAAAATCTTTCTGCACTTATATTAGTATCTGGCAGAGCATCATTTTCAATAAAGTTAACAAGAGTTTCTGATACTTGTAAGTTACTTCTATTTAATCTTTTAGACATAATTATCCTTAATTTATGAGTTGTTTAATCAAAATATTAACATTTTTTAATTAAGTTCTAAAGTCAATCCTTCACTTTTTAGACGCTTTTGAACTTCTAAAAATAATTCCTGTTTACCTGCAAGAGTTTTCCCTTCAAATCTAATTATTAATTTTTCTTCAGTATTACTAGCTCGAATTAACCACCATCCAAAATTATTTTTAGCTCTTACACCGTCAATTGTAGTTATATTTTCTGAGTTATAATCTTCCAAGGCTTTTTTAGAAATATTATCAATTATTATAAATTTTTTTTTATCTGAACAATGTAACTTTATCTCTGGAGAAACAAATGTTTTAGGTAATGAAGACACAAATTTTTCTAAATTGATGTTTTTAGCCAATAAACTTAATAATCTAACAGAAGCATATAGGGCATCATCAAACCCATAATATTTATCTGCAAAAAAAATGTGACCAGACATCTCACCTGCTAGTGGTGAATTAATCTCTTTTATTCTTTTTTTAATATTAGAATGCCCAGTTTTACCTATTTCGACATTTAAGCCCAAAGATATAATTTTATCATAAGCCACAGAGCTAGATTTTATATCTAAAATAACTGTATGGTCTGATTTATTTTCAGCCTCTATTGAACATGCTAAAAATGATGTTAATAAGTCTCCAGCTACGGGACGGCCTTGTTTATCAATTACGCCTATTCTGTCACCATCACCGTCAAAACCAATACCAATGTCTGCATTAACTTCTTTCATTTTGTTAGACATAATTTTTAAAGTTGAAATATCCGTTGGATCAGGGTGGTGATTAGGAAAATTACCATCTACTTTAGAATATAAAACCACATGGTTTCCTGAAATCTTTCTAGTAATCATTTCTACTGAAGGACCGGATGCACCGTTGCCACAATCCCATACAATTGTTTTATCACTAAGTTTTTCACCTACATTTCTTAAAGGTTCAATAATTTTTTCTATATATTTGTCACATACAACAACATTTTTAGAAAATCCATTATAGTTACTAGAATGTCCTTGTTTAGCAAACTCTCCCAATTTGATTATATCCTCACCAAAAAATGAATTTTGATTTAAAACGATTTTGAACCCATTATAATTTTTTGGATTATGGCTTCCAGTTACTTGGATTGCTCCATCAGCATTATAATAATGGCTAGAAAAATAAAGCATTGGAGTTGGACCTAAGCCAATCCTATAAACGTTACATCCAGATTTCACTAGACCAGAATTAAGGTTTTCTTCAAGTGCAGGACTTGAAAGTCTACCGTCCATTCCAATTACTATTAATGGGTTTATCTTTCCAGGCGATTTTTTTTTTACAGTAACCCCAAAGAAATATCCTAACATAAAGGCATCTTTATTACTTAAAGTATATTCATAAACACCTCTGATATCGTAAGATCTTAGGATAGTATTATCAAAAGTGTGTTTATACATTATTCATTAATGTCCAATATTTCATTTTGTAGCCAACCTTTTAATTTTTGACCCATATTTTTTCTTTCGATAGAAAGTTTTATATTAGCCTGTATAAAACCAATTTTTGAACCACAGTCAAATCTTTCTTCTGAAAACTTATAACCAAAACAATTAGATTTACCTATTCTGCTAGCTATTGCGTCAGTAAGCTGAATTTCATTTCCAGCACCCTTGTTCTGTTTTTCTAGAACATCAAATATTTCTGGTTCAATTATGTATCTTCCAACCACTGCCATTTTGCTTAGAGCTTTGTCTACAGATGGTTTTTCAACAAGACCATGAACTTCAGTCATATTATTTCTTAAAGTTTTGCCCGGAGTAATTATACCGTAGGATGAAACATCTTTTTTATCTACATCCATGATTGCCAACATATTACCGGAGATATAATTATTAATCATTTCTTTTGTTGTGTTTGATCCATTAATCAAATCGTCTGCCAGAAGAATGGCCACAGGCTCATTTCCTATCAAATGTCGGGCGCACCAGACAGCATGACCAAGACCCGCAGGTTCTTGTTGTCTTACATAGGCAAATGATCCAGGAATTTTCAGCATTTCTTGAGCAGTCTTCAGTGTATCTCTTTTACCACTTGAAAGTAAACTATTTTCAAGTTCAAAAGAATGATCAAAATGATTTTCTATAGCTGACTTGCCCCTACTGGTGACGAAAATGAATTGTTCAATACCAGCATTTGCAGCTTCTTCGACAGCATATTGTATAAGAGGTTTATCAACAACGGTGAGCATCTCTTTAGGCATTGATTTTGTTGCCGGAAGAAATCTAGTACCCAAGCCTCCAACTGGAAAAATTGCTTTTTTTATTTTCATTCACAAATCCTTAAAATTAGTTTAGTAGTGAATATATTCTGATTATTGCAATATTTTAAATTCGTCAATAATAGTTAGTAAAATTATAGCATAAAGGAAAGTCACATGAAAATAACAATGTTAGGTACTGGCTACGTTGGCTTAGTCTCTGGAACATGTTTATCTGAATTTGGCTTCAAAGTTTGTTGTGTAGATAAAGATAATGACAAAATAAAAAATCTTAAAAATAATATCATACCAATTTATGAGCCTGGTTTAACAAATTTAGTCAAAAAAAATAGTACTGCTAATAGACTATCATTCAGCAATGATATAAATAAAAACATCAAAGAAGCTGACGTGGTTTTTATAGCGGTTGGAACTCCTGCTCGTCGTGGAGATGGTCATGCAGATCTTTCATATGTGTATGAAGTTGCTGAGCAAATTGCTAAAAACCTCGAGGGTTATACTGTAGTTGTAACTAAATCTACCGTTCCAGTAGGAACTGGAAAAAAAGTTAAAAGTATAATAAAGAAATCTAATCCAAAAGCAAATTTTGATATAGTTTCTAATCCTGAATTTTTAAGAGAAGGTAATGCAATTGAAGATTTTATGAGGCCTGATAGAGTAATTGTTGGTTGTGAAACTGAGAAAGCAAAAGAAATTATTTCAACAATCTATAAGCCTCTTTATTTAATTGAGACCCCAATTCTTTTTACTAATTTAAAAACAGCAGAATTAATTAAATACTCTGCTAATGCATTTTTAGCCGTAAAAATTTCTTATATTAATCAGATGGCTGATTTATGTGAAAAAGTAGGCGCAGATGTTCATGATGTTGCTCGTGGAATAGGACTAGATAAAAGAATTGGTAGTAAATTTTTACATCCAGGACCTGGCTATGGTGGTTCTTGTTTTCCAAAAGATACATTAGCACTTGTAGAAACTTCAAGATTAAATAAAACAAATATTTCTATAGTTGAAACGGTAGTTAAGTATAACCAACAAAGAAAATATGATATGGCAGATAAAATTATAGGAATTTTGAAAAATGATTATGAAAATAAAAAGGTCTCTATTTTAGGTTTGGCATTCAAACCAGAAACTGACGACATGAGAGATAGTCCTTGTTTAGATATCATTCCAAGACTTCAAGAAAAGGGAATTAAAATTTCGGCATTTGATCCAGTTGCCATGGATCAAGCAAAAAAATTACTCAAAAATATTGAATTTGCAAAAGATTTAGAGAGTTGTCTTACAGATAGTGACGCATTAGTAATATTAACGGAATGGAACGAATTTAGAAGTTTATCACCAAATCAATTAGTGGGAATTATGAGAGGAAATAAATTAATTGACCTTAGAAACGCTTTAAACCCTAATATTTTTAATGGAAGTCAATTTGATTTAATACAAATTGGAAGACCTAGTCAAATTACCCAGTAATATTTGTACCTTGTGATTTAGGTCTTTTCATGCCCTCTATAAGATTAACCATTTCTATTTTCCCAGTAATTTTACCTTTAGAGTCCTCAATTGTGACAGGTTTTGAAGGAGCATCTGACATGATTTGAAGAATGTCTTCTAATACCATATTATCTCTTACGGTAGCTCCAGAGCTTTTTGACTTTGAGGCTGTCATTATTGATTTAGCTTGTATTACTCTTGCTCTATTAATATCTTTAATAAAATCTGAAACGTAATCATCCGCGGGTTGCATAATAATTTTTTGAGGATCACTATCTTGAACCATACTGCCATCTCTAAGTATAGCTATCCTATCTCCAATTTTAAGAGCTTCGTCTAGGTCGTGTGTAATAAATATTATTGTTTTACGTAATTCACTTTGAAGGTCTAAAAGAATATTTTGCATCTCAGATCTTATAAGAGGATCTAAGGCTGAGAAAGCTTCGTCCATTAGTAAGATTTCTGCATCTGTTGCTAATGCTCTAGCTAAACCAACTCTTTGTTGCATTCCTCCAGACAATTGACCTGGATAGTATGTTTCATATCCATCCAAACCTACACGACTAATCCATTTTTCAGCTCTCCCATTCCACTCATTTACTGGAATATTTTGAATTGCTAGTCCGTAACCAACATTTTGTAGGACTGTTTTATGTGGGAAAAGTGCAAATTTTTGAAATACCATAGACATATTATTTTGTCTAAATTGAATAAGGTCTTTCTGCGATAAACTTAATATATCTTGATTGTTTACTATGATTTCGCCACTTGTCGGTTCTATTAATCTATTAAGATGCCTTATAAGTGTAGACTTTCCTGATCCAGACAAACCCATTACAACCTGGATTTTCGCCTTTTTGATATCTAGGTTAATATTATTTAAGCCCAGAACACAATTACACTTTTCAAGCAGTTTATCTTTGGACATCCCATCCTTTACCATTTCAAGAGCTTCATTTGTATTATCACCAAAGACTTTATAAAGTTCATTAACTTTGATTAAAATGTCATTTTTACTCATCAAATCAATCCTTACCGTCATTTCTATACTTTTGCATTCGTAAGCCAAATTTTTGAGTTACTCTGTCAAAAATTATTGCAAGTATTACAATTGCTAAGCCATTCATAAGTCCTAAAGCAAGATACTGATTTGAAATAGCTCTAAGAACCGGAAGACCAAGTCCTTTAACGCCTATCATCGAAGCAATAACTACCATAGCTAATGCCATCATTATTGTTTGATTTACCCCAGCAAATATTGTCGGCAAGGCAAGTGGCATTTGTACTCCAAAAAGTTTTTGCCAGTAACTTGCTCCAAAAGAATCTGCTGCTTCTAATACATCTTTGTCAACTAACCGAATTCCCAAGTTAGTTAAACGAACTATTGGTGGTATAGCATATATACAGACCGCTATTAAACCAGGAACTTTTCCAATTCCAAGTAGCATAACTACAGGTATTAGATAAACAAAACTAGGAATAGTTTGCATTACATCCAAAACAGGAACTATAACGGCTTGAACTTTGTTACTTCTTGCCATAGCTATTCCCATAGGAATGCCTATTGATATACATAAGAAAGTAGCTACAAGAATAATAGCTAAAGTTGACATAGTGTCTTCCCACATACCAAAATAGCCTATAAGCATAAAGCTTAAAAATGTCCCAATTACAATTGGAATTGAACGTGAACCTATCCATGCAAGTACAAGTATACCAAAAATAATCAGAGGCCATGGAGTGTTAATAAAAAATTTTTCAAACCAGACCAAAAACATTAAAAGAGGTTCAAAAAAACCTTCAATTTCAGCGCCATATGAACGGGAAAAATCAGTAAATGCAAAGTCAACAGACTTTTTAAACTCTCTTAAATCTGATCTGCTCATATCAGGAAAATTAAAAAACCAGTCCATCAGTAACCTCAATTTAAAAAAATAATCACTACTTCAATTCGAAGTAGTGATTAAATATGTTTTAATTACTAATTATAAACTAGCTTTAATTTTTTTTGCAACGTCTGGGCTTACCCATTTTTCCCAAACATCACCGTGTTTTTCAAGAAATTCAAAAGCAGCGTCTTTACCAGAAGCTTTCTGCTCTGTCATAAAAACTAACATACCATTCATTATTGCACCTGGATAAACTCTATTTGCAATATAATCCATAGCTACACCTGCATTTTTCTTAAAATTTGCTGAGACAACACTATTTACTTCTGATTTTACCCAAGAAGATTTTTTTGGGTCAGCGCAATCTTTTTCAGGTTTTACAATGCAATTATCCCAATTTTCCTTTCCACCAAATGGAACACCAAAATCTAATTTATGCATCTTGTATTTTCCGATCATAGAAGTAGGTGACCAGTAGTATCCAAACCAGTTTTCCCCTCTTTCAACAGCTTTTGCCATAGAACCATCTAAGCCAGCAGCACTCCCAGGATCAACTAAAACCCAACCTTTTTTTTCCATCTCAAAAGCTCTAAATAGATTAGCATTAGCCAACTGACAACCCCATCCGGCAGGACAACCTACAAATGCACCTTTTGATTTATCCTCAGAGTATGGAAATAAATCTGGTCTGTTAATTACATCTAGAGCGGTTTTTAATTCAGGATGTTTCTTTACAGTTGCTGGTGGCAACCACCATCCTTCTCCCAAGCCAGTTATAGGAGATTTATTTGCAACCATTAATCTATTTTCTCCAACAGCTTTTTTAAGTGGTACAGCAACAGCGTTAGCCCATAATTCTGGGGCAACATCTGGAGCACCTTTTTCATTCATAGATGTGAAAGTTGGCATAGTAGCGCCTGCAACTAATTCAACCTCACAGCCATAGCCTTTTTCGAGAATTATTTTGTCAACATTAGCCATTAATTCTGCTGATGCCCAATTCATTTCTGCTATGCTTACTTTACCACATGCAGCATTACCTATTGTAGCCCAACTAAGGCCTACGGCTACGGTTGCCGCCATTGTAAATGCAGCTCCGAATACCCGTTTCATCTTATCCTCCTGTTTCCGCTTGTAACCAA
>CACNRW010000024.1 GCA_902622875.1 uncultured SAR116 cluster alpha proteobacterium | reverse complement strand
TCTTCAGATTTATAGTTCCAAAATCGCATCTATACAAACACCTATTAACATCAAAATAAATATTTTAACTTCTACTCAATAGTTATTTACTTATAACTTATTGATATTAGTAATTTTTTACTTTGTGATTAAATTTTAGCTTTTCAACTTGCAAAACTAAGAAATTTCTATTTTTTCGTAGCATATTTAACTATCAGTAACAAAGTTTTTAACCATTTTGAAATAAATTAAGTAAAACGTATATTCCCATAATCTTCAACTTTATAAGAGTTTATTTCATTCTTAAAACAACTATCGTTTATCATTCTCTTTATTGGATCTTTTTTGGACGTTATCTCATTGTACAACGGCAAAAGGAAACTAGAGCAAAAAAGCAGCTAGCACTTATTATCTGTCATAGTTTAAAAATCTTGTAACTTTTCTTGTAACAAGATTTAAAATTTGTTGGAAAACTGCGGTTACAGTTGAGACTTTATAACTACTTTGTAACTACAAACATTAAAAAAACATAATAAAAACAATAGTTTATAAAACTGGCACTACTCCCACTCAATCGTTCCAGGTGGTTTTGAAGTAATATCATATGTAACCCTATTTATACCAACTACATTATTTATAATCTTATTTGATGTCTCACTAAGAAACGCGTGATCAAATGGATAATAATCAGCAGTCATACCATCAATTGAGGTTACAGCTCTTAATGTACACACATAGTCATAAGTCCTTGCATCTCCCATTACTCCAACTGTTTTAACCGGTAAAAGAACTGTAAAAGCTTGCCAAATTTCATTATATAATCCATACTTTTTAATTTGGTCTATGTATATCTCATCTGCATTTCTTAAAATTTCTAATTTCATATTAGTAATTTCACCAGGACATCTTATGGCCAAACCAGGTCCAGGAAATGGGTGTCGCTGTATAAATTTATTGGGAATACCAAGTTCTTTTCCAAGTATTCTTACTTCATCTTTAAATAATTCCTTTAAGGGCTCTATTAAATCTAAATTCATTTTTTTTGGTAATCCACCCACATTATGATGAGACTTTATTGTAGCCGATGGCGCACCCGAAAAACTTACACTTTCAATTACGTCAGGATATAATGTACCTTGCGCAAGAAAATCAACTTCCCCAATTTCTGATGCATATTTCTGAAAAACTTCAATAAATAACTTACCAATAATTTTTCTTTTCTCTTCAGGATCAGTTACACCTAATAAGTTTGACAGAAAAAGTTTTTTTTCGTCAGCCTGTATTAAGTGGAGCTTGAAATGATCAGTATATAACTTAATAACTTCTTCACTTTCATTTTTTCTCATAAGCCCATTATTTACATAAATACATGTCAACTGATCTCCAATAGCTTTATTAATAAGAATTGCGGTTACAGAACTATCCACTCCCCCAGATAATGCACAAATTACTTTTTTATCACCAACTTTCTCTTTTATAATATGAATAGCATGTTCAAGATAAGCTTTCATATTCCATTTAAAAGTAATGTTAGCTAACTCAAGAAAGTTTTTAATTAGAGCTTTCCCATTCAAAGTATGGACAACTTCTGGATGAAATTGCACTCCATAAAAGTGCTTATTTACATCACCTATTATAGCATATGGTGCATTTTCTGATTCGCCATAAACTTCAAAATTTGAAGGAATTCTTGAAACATGGTCGCCGTGTGACATCCATACTTGTTCATTTTTAGTTTCAAAAAAATCTTTTAAAAAAAGAATACTTTCATTTTTCTTATTGACATAAGATTTTCCAAACTCCGAAGTTCCAGGACCGTGAACAATATTCCCACCTAGCATTTTCACCATTATTTGTTGACCATAGCAAATTCCTAAAATTGGAACCCCAATGTCAAATATTATTGATGGTGGTTTAGGAGCATTATTATCTAATACACTTGCTGGGCCTCCAGAGAGAATTATAGCTTTTGGAAGAACTTCTTTTATAAATTCATCATTGATTTTATTAAAAGGATGTATCTCACAAAAAACTTTAAATTCTCTTAATCGTCTAGCGATCAACTGAGTGACTTGGCTTCCAAAATCAATTATTAATACAAGATCATCTTTCATTCACTTACTTTCTATTCAAAATAATTAAATATTATCTATTTCTTTGAAACATTGAGATAAAAAAACCATCTGTTTTATGTATAGCAGGATTTATTGTTATGCTTTTGTTTACATTCTTAAAAGGATATTTAACAGCATTTTGTATAAAAATTGTATCATTCCAAATATTAGCTAAATTTATTTCACTAAAGTTGAGATTATTTTTTTCCTTAAATTTATTAATTTGATCTATTCCCTCTTCCGGCAAAAAAGAACAGACTATATATGCTAATTTACCTCCAGGCACAACCATTAAAGAACCTTTTAAGAGAAGTTCTGCTTGAATTAGAACTAAATCTTGAAGTTTTTTCGGATTAAAACTAAATTTTGAGTCAGGGCTTCTTGACCATGTTCCAATTCCTGAACATGGTGCATCAATCAATACCAAATCAAATTTTTTTTCTAATCCACTTACATTCCAATTAGGCTTTACAAGTCGCCTCTCAACATTATATACATCTGCTCTTTTTAGTCTTACACCTGCGTTTAAGAGTCTTTTTTTATTAGTATCTAAAGATAATATCCTTCCTTTATTTTTCATAATATCAGCTAAAATGAGGGATTTACCACCTGCTCCAGAACAAATATCCGCAACATGCATTCCAGGCTTCACATCAAGCAATAGAGAAACTAATTGAGACGATTCTCCTTGAACCTCTATAAACCCTTTCTTAAAAAGTTCATGCCCTTCTATTGGATACCTTTTTGAGAGCCTTATACCTAAAGGTGAGTATTTAGTAGGTTCAAAAGGCACTTTAATATCCTTTAATAAATCATATATTTCATCTCTGGATTTCCCTTTAAGGGTATTTATTCTAATATCAAAAAAACCTTCTTCTTTGAGAGATAAAGCAACGTCTTTCCATTCATTTTTGAAACCATTTTTTAGACTTTTTAATAAATATTTCGGCAGTTCATAAAAAATGTGCTCTGGCATTTCTATATTATAAAATTCATTGAAATCTAAGTGATTTAAAAAATCCAAATCCAAATCATTAAATATTTTTATTTCTTTGTATTTTAAAATAAATAACTGTCTAATTTTAGATATATTATTGCAGTAGTCTTGGTTTAAAAAAAACAGCTCTAACATCATTTCTTTTTCAAAAGTTATTTCAAGATTTAAATAATCAAGATGCCAATGAATTTTGTACCGATGTCTTAAAATATTCCAAAAACTTTCAGAAATGAATCTTCTGTCTTTAGAGCCTATATATTTCTTTGATCTAAAATAACTTTGTAATAATTTGCGGGCAATCTTATTGCTTTTGTCAAATAAATTTAATAGTTCTAAAACAGAAAAAATTCGTTCTTGGTCAAGCATTAAGAAGGACGATAATTAGGAGCTTCTCTGGTGATAGTAACATCATGTACGTGACTTTCTTTTAGACCAGCATTACTTATTCTTTTAAAAACACATTTTAGTTGCATTTCATTAATATTTATATTTCCTGTATAACCCATAGCTGATTTTAAACCACCTACTAATTGATGAATTACATTCTTTGCTGGACCTTTATAAGGAACCTGGCCTTCAATACCCTCAGGAACAAGTTTTAATGTTTCTATCTCAGCTTGAAAATATCTATCAGCGGAACCTCTAGCCATTGCACCTAATGAGCCCATTCCTCTATAAGATTTATAAGATCTACCTTGAAACAAAAAAACTTCACCAGGAGTTTCGTCTGTTCCTGCAAGTAAAGAACCAACCATCACTGCGCTTGCTCCACCAGCTATAGCTTTAGCAATGTCACCAGAATATTTGATCCCACCATCAGCTATAATAGGAATAGCGTTTTTTTTCGCAACTTTGGCACAATCAGTTATTGCTGTCAATTGAGGGACGCCTACTCCAGCCACCACTCTTGTAGTACAAATTGAACCAGGGCCAATACCAACTTTAATGCCACTTGCTCCTGCATCTATTAATGCCCTTGTTGCATCTCCAGTTGCGACATTTCCTCCAATTAAACCTACTTGACTTGATAATTTTGAAATTGCTTTTACAGTCTCTAGTACCATTTCACTATGTCCATGGGCTGTATCGACAATAAGAATATCAACACCTGCATTAATTAAAGCTTCAGCTCTTTTAATACCGTCTTTCCCCACACCAGTTGCAGCTGCAACTCTTAATCTTCCATGTTCATCTTTACAAGATTCTGGATGGTTTTGCGCTTTTTCCATATCTTTAACTGTTATCAATCCAACGCAAAAATTATCTGAGTCTACAACAACTAATTTTTCAATACGATGTCTATGTAAAAGTTTTCTAGCGTCCTCCGGAGTAACTGTTTCTTTAACGGTTATAACATTTTTTGTCATAAGTGCTGAAACAGATTGATTTAGATCATTTGCAAATCTAACGTCTCTATTAGTTAAAATTCCAACTAATTTATTATTTAAGCCCTCTACAACTGGTATGCCGCTAATTTTGAACTTTTCCATCAATTTAAAAGCATCACCAAGTGACTGATCAGGTTTTATTGTTACTGGATTAACAACCATACCAGCTTCAAATTTTTTAACTTTTTTTACTTCTGCAGCTTGTTCTTTTATTGAGAAGTTTTTGTGAAGAACTCCCATTCCTCCTAATTGAGCCATAGTAATTGCCAATCTATGCTCAGTAACTGTATCCATTGCCGCTGAAAGTAAAGGAATATTTAACTTTATATCTTTAGTAATTAAAGTTTTAACCTCTGCATCAGTGGGACCAAATTTACTAAGTGCTGGTTGTAATAAGACGTCGTCAAAAGTATAAGCTTCTTCTATATTCATAATTTCCATCTAAAAGATTATTTGAATATTGGCATAATTAATATTATTGATGTTAATTTTATAAACTCCTTAACTTAATTTGCAAAGATTAATTAATTGAATTTTTACCCTTTATAGCCTATGGCAATAACGTATCCTTCAACTGACTCTTTTCTACTGGCATCAGGTTTAATATGATGCACTTTAGAAAAATGTTTCCTCATTAGAGATAAAGCATGTACTTCAGCGCCACCTTTAAAACATTTAGCTAAAAAAACTCCATTTTTTTTTAAGTTTTCAATAGCAAAGCTTAGGGCAGTTTCTAAAAGATAAGTAGTTCTAATATGATCAGTTTGACGATGTCCCGTAGTATTAGCCGCCATATCTGACATTACAATATTTGCTTTAGATCCAAGCATTTTTATCAATTTTTCGCCTACAATTTTATCGCTAATATCTCCTATGATTGAAATACTTCCTGGTACTGTTTCAGTTGGTATAAGATCAACCCCAACTACTTTTTCTTTTCCAACCATTGAAGAAACTTTTTGCGAAGCTATTTGAAGCCATCCCCCCGGAGCACAGCCCAAATCAATAACCGATAATCCAGGGAATAGAAATTTATATTTTTCGTTAATTTGTAAAAGTTTAAAAGCAGCTCTTGATTTGTATCCTCTTTTTTGTGTTTCTAAAACGTAAGGGTCGTTTAATTGTCTCCCTATCCAACGAGTACTTGAAGCTTTTCTATTTTTATCTTTTTTAAGTTTTTGTAACAGGCCTCTAGAACTTCCAAATGATCCTGAATTATTTTGATTAGTCATTTTTTACATCTTTTAATGATTTAAAAAAACAGCTCCTCACACCTGTGTGACAAGCTACTCCAGTTTGTTCAATTAGCGCTAATAATGTATCGTTATCACAGTCTAATCTTAATTCATGTAATCTTTGAAAGTTTCCACTTGTCTCTCCTTTTTTCCAAAGTTCATTTCTCGATCTAGAAAAATAGTACATGTCTTTAGTCTCAATTGTTCTTTTCACAGATAGATTATTCATCCATGCCATCATTAAAATAGTGCCAGAGTGAACACATTGTGCAATGACTGGAACTAATCCATCTTTATTAAATTTTATATCTGAAACATTAAAATTTTCAGAACTTAGAATTGTATATACTTGTCTTACCATATTTTATCTTCTTCTAATATTTTTAACAAAATTTGAAAAATCGTTACTTATTCCCATCATAGATGGAACTATGACAAGTACAAGAAATGCTGTAACACCAAGACCAAAAACGATTGTAGCCGCCATTGGGATCAAGAATTGAGCTTGAAGTGATTTTTCGAATAAAAGTGCTGACAATCCTCCTATTGTAGTAAGAGATGTTAATAAAACAGGTCTAAATCTATCTACTACTCCAGCGATTATAGCTTCATCGATTACTTTGTTATCTTGATAATTTTTATCACTTTGACCACGTAAATCGTCAAATCTTCTTTCAATGGTGGATACTAAAATAATTGAATTATTTACAACTATACCAGCTAGAGCTAGTAGAGCAAACATTGATAAAATAGACATAGTCAGTCCTAATAAATAGTGACCAAGCACAGCTCCAATAAAAGCAAATGGTATCATTATCATTATTGAAAAAGGTCTTGTCCAAGACTTAAACACCCATGCTAATATAAAATAGATTAATAATAAGCCAATAATTGAACCAATTTTCATATCTGCAAAAGTTTCTTTTTGTTCTAAATCTCTGCCATCAAATCTATAATTTAGATTATATTTTTCAGCAATCTCAGGTAATCCATTATTCAACAAAAATTGTCTTGCTTGAGAAGTGTTCATCAAAGCTGGAAATAAATCACCAGAAATAGTCACTTCTCTAAAACCATTTTTTCTGTTAATGGAAGCAAATGGTATCTTTTCATTTATTTTAATAACCTCTTGAAGCTTAAAACTTGTACCTAAAGGCGAAATAATTCTTAAGTCATTTATCATATCCGTAAGCTTTTCCGTTTCAGACAACTTTAATCTAACAACCACTTCTTCATCTGCTTTAGGAAACTCTGAAATGATTATTCCATTAATAGCTGATCTTACTTGCTCTCCTATATCTAAGATGGATAGACCAAGTGATTGTCCTTTATTGTTTAAGGATAGTATCCTTTCTTGAACTCCAAACTCTAGATTATCATTTAAAGATGTTACGCCAGGAATTGTTCTTGCAATTTGAATTAATTCATTAGATGCAATCTTAAGAGTTTCTAGTTTTTCCCCTTGAAATCTTACATCTAAATCTCTTCCAGGAGGCCCCCCACTTGGAGATCTAATAGTTAATTTATCCAAACCCTCAACATATTCAATATTATCTTTCCATTCTTTTATAAACTGATTTGTACGTATTTTTCGTTTATCGGCTGTTTTTAATTCAACAACCATGGAACCTAATAAGTCACTTCCCTTAGAGCTTGGTCCACCACCACTTGAAAATGATGTTCTACCTCCAATAGTTGACATTCTAAATTTCACTAAATCAGGAGATGTTGAAAACTTTTTTGAAGTTTTGATCAAACCTCCTTCTATTTTACTCAACATCTCTTCAGTTTTAGATCTAGTCGTTCCAGAATGCATCTTAAAATTGGCAATAATTATATCTGCCTCAGGAGTTGGAAAAAAACTAAACATGACCCTTCCACCAGACATCATTCCCACAGAAATTATAAACATGCTAATGGCAATCATAAAAGTTACATACCTATAGTTAAATGTTAATGATATGAAGCTTTTAAATGTACCTTCTTGAAAAGCAATAAATTTGTTATCAAACCATAGTCTGAATTTACCTTCCTCAACTTTCTTTTTATCAAAATGTGCTAAATGTGCTGGTAAAACAAGAAAACACTCAATTAAACTAGCGACCAAAACAGCACATACTACCCAAGGTATAGCTGCAATTATTTCACCTATAACTCCTTTAACCATAAATAAAGGTATAAATGCAGCCACTGTAGTTAACATAGCTGATATTACAGGCATCGACATGCGTGTTGCAGCAACAACTGGAGCCTGTGAACTATTTAGTCGTCTCTTAGTTTTTAAATATGATGAATGTTCGCCTACAACAATTGCATCATCCACGACTATACCAAGGGCCATAATAAGACCAAACAATGATATCATGTTTATTGATTGACCTGAAACTAACATTACACCAAAAGTAGCAAGAAAGGCTATTGGAATACCCAAAGCTACCCAGATTGCAGTATTTCGGCTTAAAAATAGAAATAATACGGCTAAAACAATGCAAAGACCACTAAGTCCATTCTTGACTAATAGTGTGATTCTTTCTTGGATAAGATTAGCTGCCGTATTATAAGTTTCAACATTAACTCTATTTCCGATAATATTTTTTGATTCTGAAATTACTTTATTAACATTTTCTGATACTTCAAGAGCATCGCTAGTTTTACTTCTTCTAACCCATAATTCTACTGCAGGATTACCGTCTACAGATTTTAATATACTTCCTTGTTCGAAAGTTGAAGATATTCCAGCTATATCTTGAAGAATGATTCTACCCCCAGAAATCGTGTTTTTAAGCTCTAACTTTTTGAACGTTTCTACTAATCTCTTTTCACCTTCAGTTCTTACCCTTAATGATCCATCGGCGAAACTACCTCCTGAAACATCCTGAGTTTCAGATTTAATTAGATTAGCAATTTGATTAAATGATAGTTTCAACCTCGCTGTTTCTATTTGAGGTATTTCAATCAATATCTCTTCTTTAGGAAGACCTTGGATGTCAACCTTATCTACGCCAGAATTTAGGAGTGCTTCCTTAAGTTTTTTTGATATTGATCTCAGTTCTGATAAAGGAATATTTGCTGATAGAACTATTCTGGTAACAGTATCAAAAAATTCCCCAACAACTATTTTGGGTTTGTCGGCTTTTTGCGGAAAATTTATTCTGGACACTGCGGTTTCAATATCTGTCCTACCTTTTTGCATATCATAACCATAATTAAATTCAACTTGTGTAACGCCAACACCTTCAACGGATTTTGATGATACCTTCTTGACACCTGAGATAGGTCTTAGTTCTGGTTCTAATAATTGAACAATATTTTTATCTATTTCTTCAGCTGTAGCTCCAGCCCAATTTATAGAAATAGCTACAACCTCAACTTCAAAGTCAGGAAAAAATTGCTTATTCAACCTACCTATAGAAAGTAAGCCAACTACAATCATTAATATCATTATTATGTTTGCAGAGGTTCGATGCTCTACAAAAAACTTTAAAAAACCAGATTCTTTAAATTGTAACAAAATTCCATCCTACAGTTTTAATATTTTTGGAAAATTAATTTAAAATTGTAACTTTTTGATTATTTAAATTATCGGGCATTCTTGTTGTTATAATCAAGTCATTTTCTGAAATATTTCCATCAACTAAAATAAATCCTGAACCTTTATATATTAGGTTAACCTTTTTTTTCTTTGCAATGCCATTATCTACAAAATATATACTTTCTCCATATAGAGAAGTTTCAGGCAGTTTAAATATATTTTGAAAATTACCTATTGGGTAATTTACACGAACAAAAGTACCAAGAGGGATATAATTACTTTTATTCTCTACAATATTAATTTTTGCAAATAATTTTCCTCCGCCTTCTTCTTCATTTGTCTTTCCGTCAATTCTTTCAATTTTAGCTTTAATATTCTTCAGAGGGGTATTACCACCCTCCCAAATAACATTGATAGATTTTCCTATTAAATTATTTGAATTTGAATAAATTTTTGATGGTACAACGAACTCAACTTCTAAATCTTCAATAGAAAATATATTAGCTAATTTTTCATTACTTGAAATAAATTGTCCTTTATTAATTTTAACATTATATAGCCTTCCATTATATTTTGCTTTTAAAATAGAATCAGACAAATCTTGCTTTGCTTTTTCTAAAATAATTTTAGATCTATTATAATCTGATTTGTTTTTTGATAAGAGAATTAACTCATTATCATACTTGTTTTGAGATATAACTTTTCTTGACAGCATAGACTTATATCTTTTTATCTGTCTTTTTCTAATATCTAATTGTGAGGCTAATTCTAATGTTTCAAAATTTCGTTTTTTTATTTCAAGCAAAAAACGTGTTTGATCTAGTTTTGCTAAAATTTGTCCATTTTTTACGTAAGCACCATTTAAAAAAGAATTAGAAATAAAATTAACTCTACCGGAAACACCAAAACGAAGATCGCCGCTTCTTGACGAAACAATTTTTCCATATGCATCAGATGTTGGAGTATAGTTACGTCTTTTAGTTTTAACCACTTTTACATAAAATGTTTTTTCTTCAACTTTTGAAGGCTTTGCAGTTGGTTTAGAAGATACTAAATATTTATAACTAAATATACTTATTCCTAAGACTAAAAAAAACATAAAAGTTTTAAAATTAAATATTTTGGACAACATTTTAATTTTCCTAGACATACTTTAATTTTGATTATTTATTATTGGCATTACAATCAAAAGACAATTTTTTTAAAATTTAATTATTACTTTTGTTAATTTCTTAATCAATATAATCCTAATTTAATCAATTCGGCATTTATATTATCTGGTAAGTCTTCGCCTGTTTTTTCATCTAAGTTCAAGTCTCTTGGAATATCTTCCTCTAAATAATATCTCCAGCCTTGAAATGGTTTCATTGGAGTAGGAATTACTCTTATTAGTTTTTTGTCTAACTCAATTTCGCACCCTTTGTTACCATCACTTCGGATAACAGATACAATATCTAATATTTTCTGTCGGACTAAAACATTTCTTTTGATAATCCAAAACATCGAACCAGTTTTAATTAAATCTTCTCTTTTTTTAGGCATATTTCTGGTAGTATGTAGAATTCTGCCATAAGTTTCTTTAATCATTTTTTGTCTTATGGAAAGCCTTTCAATTGTTTCAACGCCAACTGCTATTTTTTTTAAATGATAAGACACAACTAATAACCCAAATTATAATATTACTAAAGCCGACAAACCTAAAAACGTAAAGAAACCTATGACATCAGTTGCAGTAGTTAAAAAAACAGAGCTAGAAATCGCAGGATCAATTTTAAATTTTTCTAGAGTTAGTGGAATTAAAGTACCTAGAACACCCGCAAACAATAAATTAGCGATCATTGCTAATCCCATTATTATTGCAATTTCTTTATCACCAAACCAAACATAAGCTAACAAAATAGACAAAAGAGCGAATAAAAGACCATTAATCATACCAACCCATGTTTCTTTTAAAACAAATTTTTGAAGATTGCTATAATTTAGCTGCCTTGTTGCTAATGCTCTTACTGCAACAGTTACTGTCTGAGTTCCTGCATTTCCTCCCATGGATGCAACAATTGGCATTAGAACAGCTAATGCAACTAATTTTTCAATTTCTTCCTGAAACAAACCTATAACTGAAGATGCTAAAACTGCAGTAAACATGTTTAGAATAAGCCACGAAAAACGTCCTTTAGCAGTTTCTACAAAAGATGACGTTATTGAAAGGTCACTTACACCGGTTAAACCTTGTAAATCCTCTTCGGCTTCTTCATTAATTACGTCAACAATGTCATCTACAATTACAACACCAAGAAGCCTATCTGCATTATCAACAACTGGCATGTTGACTAGACCATATTGCTGAAATAGAAGAGCTACTTCTTCTTGGTCAGTTTTAACATTCACATTTCTTGGTTTTAATTCCATTAAATTATTTAATCTAACAGGTCTTTTAGCAGATAATAGTCTAGATAAGGAAATAGCTCCCATCAATCTATGTGCAGGATCAACAATATAAATTGAATAAAAACTATCCTCTTCATCTTGTGGATTTGCTCTCATATGATCAATTGCCTGCCCTACTGTCCAATTTCCAGGAAAGGCTAAAAATTCACGTTGCATCAACCTTCCTGCTGAATACTCAGGGTAAGACAGAGCCTCTTCAACTAATATTCTGTCAGCTTTTGGTAGTTGTTTTATGACTACATTTCTATCTTTTTCTTCTAATTCTTGGAGTATTTCAACAGCATCATCTGAATGTAATTCAGGAATTGCCTTTGCAAGAACTTTAGGGCCAAGAATATCAAAAACTTTTTCTTGAACATTATGATCAAGATATACTAAAACCTCTGGGTCAAGCGATTTTCCAAGAATAGTTAGGAAAAGATTTAATTTATCAATGCTAAGTCTTTCTAACATGTCCGCTTGATCAGCTGGATGAAGTGGTTCTATTAACTTTTTTAAACTTTTTCTATTTTTTTTATTAATAGCATTTAAAATAGCATCTTCAACAATTGGAGTAAGACCATATAAACTTTTAAAGTTTGTATCATTAGTTGAAACTAAATTTTCATCAAAATTTGTTTTAATTTTATTATGATCCATTACTTTCCACACGAAAATACATTATTTCATATAAATAAATCCCCAGTTCTTTAAATTTATTTATTGTTTTTCTGAATCAACTTGAGCAAATACTTCTCTAATATGCCTAAGTGACTCCAAACCTGCGGGGGCTCCACAGTAAATTGTAATCTGTAAAACAATATCACGAATTTGTAATCTAGTTAATCCATTATTCAAAGCACCTCTGACATGTAACTTAAATTCGTGCGATCTATTAAGAGCGGCAATCATGCCTAAGTTGACCAATGATCTATCTCTATCTGACAAATTTTCTTTGTTCCAAACTTCACCCCAAGCATATTCAGTTACTAATTTTTGCATATCTGCACCTAATTCGTCTGCTGAGGCAAGTGCTTTATCTACATATTCATCTCCAAGTACTTTCCTTCTTTTTGCTATTCCTTTTTTAAAAGTTTCACTTTCCATTTTTATCTCCTAAGTTGCATTTTTAATTATTAAATGAATGCCACATAAAAATAAAGCCACATGACTAATGTTGTAAAATAAATTGTCAGAAAGTTTTAAATTCAACCACTTACCTAAAAATATGCCAATAGGGAGAACAGGAATTAAAAGAAAGCTTAAAAAAAGTGACTCATTCGTGAAAACTTTTAGATCTAAATAAAAAGGAATTTTTGAAAAATTAATTAAAAAAAAATAGAAACTCATGATGCCCACAAAATTTTTTCTATTAACTCCTAATTTTAAAAGATAAATTTGTGCAGGAACAGAACCTGCCCATGCAATAAAACTTGCAAATCCAGATAAAGAACACCAAAAAACTGCTCTAAGAAAATTTGGTTGCAATGTATTTAAATGACTTTTTGATTTTTGTAATAGATCTATTTTACTTAAAAAAAATTTAACAGATGTTATTAACGCCATTGTACCAATTAAGATTAGAATAGATTTATCATCTAAATAATTAAAAAATATCCAACATAGTAATTGGCCAATCATTCCACCAAAGACCATCATCCAAATAATTTCAAAAATAAAAAATTTTCTCCATACGAATATTACCCATATATCTGTTAATAATGTTAACGGCAAAAAAACCGCTAATGCAAATTTAGGCGGCAATACTAACACCATTAAAGGAAAGCCTAAGCCACCTAAGCCACCTCCAAATCCTGATTTTGATATTGCTACCAACATGACTGCTAAAATACTTGTAGGAATTAATAACTCTAATTGATTAATTGTACTTAAGCCACTTAACGCTTGCTCAAACAAATTTTATTTTCCTTTTTTATTTATTTTTGGTGAAATATCAATTTATCTAGATGGATAAAAAAAAGTTCATAATTATTATTTTTAAAGTTATAAAGACATTATGACTGTTAGACCAATTTTAAAAAGAAAAAAATCAAATTCAGTTTTAGAGGGTGCTGGTGTAAGATTAGATAGAGCTTTTGGCTTTGGAAATACTAGTGATTTTGATCCTTTTTTACTACTTGATGATTTTAGAAATAACAATCCACAAGATTACCAATTAGGTTTCCCGTGGCATCCTCATAGAGGAATAGAGACAATCACTTATATCTTAAAAGGAGCCGTGGAACACAAAGATAGCTTGGGAAATTCAGGAAAACTTAATGATGGAGATGTTCAATGGATGACTGCAGGTTCAGGTATACTTCATCAAGAAATGCCCTTAGGTAATTATAAAGGTGAAATGCATGGTTTTCAATTATGGGCTAATTTACCATCTAATCTTAAAATGACTGATCCTAACTATCAAGATATAAAATCAAGCGATATCAAAGTTATAAATGATGATGATGGTACTATTATAAAAATAATAATTGGCAATTATCGAGGATATAGAGGTTTAATAAAGGGAATTGCATCTAACCCTCAATATTTTGACATTTATGTTCCACCAAACAAAATCAAAAACTTCCCAATATCTTTACGAGATAATTGTTTTGCATATGTTTTTGAAGGAGAGGCTAATTTTGACTATGCCTCGAAGCCTAAAGGCATTAAAATTGAAAAATCATATAACAATGAAGACTATACAATACGAGACATGAGTGGAAACAAGACGCTAATTACCTTTGATAAAGGAGATGAAGTTAAGCTGTTATCTGGAAATCAAGGTGTTAGATTCCTACTAATCTCAGGTAATCCTATTCAAGAACCCGTTGCGTGGCACGGACCTATTGTAATGAATACTAGTGATGAAATTCAACTTGCTATGTCTGAATTAAACAATGGAACTTTTATTAAGCAGTGATGGAGATTAGGTTATGAAAATTGCTATAATTGGAGCAGGTGCAATGGGATCTATTTATGCATTCTTTCTTGCTCAAAATAATAATGAGGTTTTAGCAATTGATCTTTGGGAAGAGCATTTAGAGGCCATAAGAAATGATGGTCTTAGAATTTCAGGTTTCAGTGGTGATAATGTAGTAAAAAATATAAATGTGTCAAATAACATAGAAGATGCAAAAGGATATGAATTATTTGTAATAGCAACTAAGGCATCTGGAGTTGGTTCAGTCGCATCTAATCTAAGCAAAATAATATCAAAAAATTCTCTTATTTTAACTATACAGAATGGGCTAGGTGCTGGTGAACGAATTGCTAATTTTATGCCTACTGACAATATTCTTTTAGGAGTGGCTCAAGGCTTTGGAGCGGCAATGGTTGATCCTGGTCATGCTCATCATAATAATATGAGTTTGATAAGAATTGGTGAAATGAATGGAGGAATAACTCAAAGATTAGAAAAACTAGTTAAGGTTTGGTCTGATGCAGGGTTTAACGCAAAAGCTTTCGAAGATATAGAACAATTAATTTGGGAAAAATTTATATGTAACGTTGCTTATAGTGGTCCATGCTCAATATTCAGGAAAACACTTGGTGAAGTAATGCAAAACAAACAAATGTTTGAAGTAGCAAAAGGGTGTGCTCTAGAGGCCAGGAAAATGGGTGACATTAAAAATGTTAATTTTACTTTTGATGACACAATTAAATATATAACAGAATTTGGCAAAAAACTCTTAGACTCTAAACCTTCAATGCTGCAGGATGTTGAGGCTAAAAGGTTATCTGAAATTGACGCTATTAATGGTATGGTTGTAACTTTAGGAGAAGAAAATAGTATTGAAACGCCATTTAATTTAGCTGTTAGTTCAATCATAAAAGCTTATGAAGAAGACTATAAATAAGTACATTTGAAATCAAACTTGCTAAAATAAAGAATTGAAATATAATATCCCAGTTTATTAAGTACATAATTGTAAAATCATGTTTTAATAAATCACAATATTAACTAAGCGCTCTTTATTTTTTAGAGCTAAGAAAAGGAAAAAAAATGGCCACAGGAACAGTTAAATGGTTTAACCCTACAAAAGGTTATGGCTTCATTGAACCAGAGGGTGGAGACAAGGATGTGTTTGTTCATATTAGTGCTGTACAAGCTGCAGGTATGACAACTCTAGAACCTGATCAAAAAATTGAATATGAGTTGGAAGACGGCAAAGACGGTAAAGTTTCTGCGGGCAACCTTAAAGCTATATAAATTATAAGCCTAATTTTTTTTAAAATTTATTTCAATCAATAAAATATTGTACTAGTACATGAAAACAAACTTATTAAGTCAACTTTTAACTAAAACAAATAATTGCAAAAAAATGGAATTGTTCCTCAAAGCGCTTTTTACCAACAAAGAGTTAAAAGAGCTTGATAATCGTTTAAAGATATTTCAAATGCTTTTGCATGGTAAAAAACAAAGAGAAATTTCTGAAGATCTAAATGTAGGAATTGCAACAGTTACAAGAGGTTCATACGCTTTCGAAAATGAAGAATTTTTTAAAATTAAATCTAACATTATTGATATTTTAAGAGCAAATCATAAAAAATGAATAAAAAACAAAATGAACCAAATAAAATTAAAATTGAAGGCAAACCTAAATACATAAAAATAGGCGATAAATATAATTTTTTTGAATTGTTCAAAAAAATACAATTTAACTTTAAAAACTGTTTTTTATTTGAATCACTAGGCGAAGAAAGTAATATTTCTCGCTATCATATAATTGGTTTTGATCCAAAATATCTTATATTTTCAGAAAATAAACATGAATTAAAAATTGAAGACATAGATACAGGTGAAATTAGATCATATTCATGTGAAAACCCTTATTATAAATTAAGAGACATTATTCCTCAAAATATTATATCAAAGAAATATGCTGGAGGATTGGTTGGTTTCGTTAGTTACGATAGTTTTAATTATTTTGAAAATAATTTAAATATAAAAAAAAATCCTAATTTCGAGTCTTTTAAATTTGGCGTGTATCTTGACGGTCTTATTTATGACCAAATGACAGGCGAAATATTTTATTATTATTATGAAGATAATAAAATTGAAAAAATTAAATCAATTATTAAACAAAATAATCATAATAGTTCACAAGTAAGCTGTAAATTTTTAAGAAATTCAATGACAAGGGAAGAGCATAGAAAAACTGTATTAAAGATTAAAGAAGACATAAAAAATGGATTAATTTTTCAATGTGAAGTGGGTTTTAAAAGTCATTATGAAATAAAAGGAGATCTTACTGAAATATATTCAAAGTTAAGAATGCTAAATCCATCCCCTCATATGTATTTTATGAAGTTTAGTGATCAAATAATTATTGGAGCGTCACCAGAACTTCTCTTTCGGCTTAAAAACGGGGAAATGGAAACTTTTCCTTTAGCTGGAACAACAAAACGGGGAGCTGATAAAATAGAGGATCTAAAATTAGCCAGAGAATTACTAAATGATAGTAAAGAAATAGCTGAACATAATATGTTAGTAGATTTACATAGAAATGATTTAGGTAGAGTTGCTAAATTTGGTACTGTCAAAGTTAGAAACCTTATGGATATAAAAAAATATTCTCATGTACAACACATATCATCTGAAATTGCTGGTATAATTAATGATGATGAGGATATGTTCTCTGCTTTAGCCTCAAATTTTCCTGCTGGCACTTTGTCTGGCGCCCCGAAAATAGAAGCTATGAAAATAATAAATGAAATTGAAGAAGACGGCAGAGGTCCATATGGAGGAGCAATAGGGCAGTTTGGATTTAATGGTGATTGTACATTTGCCATTCCAATTAGATCCATTTTTATAAAAGGTGAGAAAGCTTTTGCTCAAACTTGTGGTGGAAATGTTTATGATTCAGATCCAGATAAAGAGTATTTAGAAATTGAAAGAAAACTAGCTGCCATGAAGACAGTTTTAGCATCATTTAGAGAGACGAAATAATAATGAAAGTCTTAATAATAGATAATTATGATTCATTTACTTTCAATCTATTTCAATATTGTGGTGAGATTTTAGATAAAAAAACATCAGGCATAAAAACCGACATAATAGTTAAAAGAAATAATCAAATATGTTTTAATGATTTTAAATTTGATAAACCTGATAAAATAATAATTTCACCTGGTCCAGGATCACCTGCAGAAAAAAAATATTTTGGAGTCTGTCAAGAAATTATCCTAAAATTTGGTCCAAAAATACCAATCCTAGGCATATGTTTAGGTATGCAAGGTATAGTTCATTCATTTGGAGGTAAAATCATTCATGCAAATGAACCTATGCATGGAAAAACTTCATTTTTATTACATGACCAAAAAGGAATACATAAAAAAATACCTCAAAATATAGAAATAATGAGATATCATTCTCTAATTGTTGAGACAAAATCTTTACCAAGTTGTTTTGTTATAAACGGGATTTCACAAGATATAGATAATAAAAATTCTATACTTGATTTAAATAAAGTTTCTTTTAGTGGTGAAATTATGGCAATTAGTCATAAATTTTATCCTATTTATGGAATTCAATATCATCCAGAATCTTTTGGTAGTGAGGGTGGAAAAGAAATATTAGAAAATTTTTTATTTAATTTATAGGTGTGTTTTATGATAAGTAAAGCAATTAAAATTTATGAGCAAGGATCTTTGGATGTCCTGAAAATAGAAGAAGTGAACTTAAAAGGTTTAGGCTCAAACGAAATTTTAATAGAACACTCGTTTGCTGGATTAAATTTTATAGATATCAATCAAAGAAGAGGTACCTATCCACTTAAGAATTTACCTGCAGTACTTGGGATGGAAGCATCTGGAACGGTAAGAGAAATTGGTTCTAATGTTACAAAATTTAATATTGGAGATAAGGTAACACATTGTATGAATCTAGGTTCTTTTTCACAGTTTATGAATTTAGATCAAGATAAAACTATTAAGCTTAAAAAAGAAGTTGATCTTAAAATTGCCGCTGCATCTACCTTGCAAGGCTTAACTTCTCAATACCTAATAAACCATTCATATAAATTAAAAGAGCATGACACCGTTCTAGTACACGCTGCAGCAGGAGGCGTTGGACAAATTCTTTGTCAATGGGCAAAAAAAATTGGAGCAAATGTTATTGGAACAGTAAGTTCTCAAGAAAAAGAAAAAATTGCTAAACAAAACGGATGTAGTTTTACTATTAATTATTCGAAAGATAACTTTGACAAGAAAGTCTTAGAAATTACAAATAATAAAGGGGTAAATATCATATATGACTCAGTTGGAAAAGATACCTTTTTGAAAGGAATAAGCTGCCTAGCTTCAAAAGGAAGAATAGTTAGCTTTGGAGTTTCATCAGGTCCTATTGATCCTATTGACATAAATATGCTTAGATCTTTTTCAGGGTCTATTTCAACAGGAGGACTAAATACTTACATAAAAGATGCCAATGAAATGCAAATGAATGCTGACACATTTTTTGATATGATCATAAATAAAGATTTACAAATTAATATAGATAAAACATTTTATATTGACGAGATAAGAGAAGCTCAATCTTTATTAGAAAAAACAAACACGACTGGTTCGGTTGTTCTTAAATTTTAAAAAATTTTAAATTATATTTAAATAATGTAATATATATATATATGAAAATGATAAATATTTTGGAGAATATAATAATCAATGCTTAATCTTGGATTGTTTATGATGCCTCTTCACCCTGCAAATAAAGATGTGGGTGTTTCTTATGAAGAAGATAGAAAACTTGTTCTCTTAGCAGATAAATTAAATTTTACCGAAGCTTGGATGGGAGAACATTATAGTTCTACAGCAGAACCAGTTACCTCACCATTGATTTTTAATGCATCTTTAATTAAAGAGACAAAAAATATCAAATTTGGAACAGGAGTTATTTCCCTACCTCAACAACATCCCGCAGTAGTCGCAGGTCAAGTAAGTTTACTAGATCATCTTTCAAAAGGAAGAGTAATTTTAGGTGTTGGTGCAGGAGGCTTAGTAAGTGATTGGGAGCTCTTTGGTAATATGGATGGACGCTCAAGAGCAATTACAATGATTGAGTCAATGGAGGCAATTTTAAAGTTTTGGGATGAAAGTGAAAATTATTACTACAAAGGTGAATTTCTGGATATTTCTTTAAAGAAGAATATTATTCAAGAATTGGGTATTGGAAAATTTGTTAAACCATTTCAAAAACCATATCCTGATATCGCAATTTCTCTTAAAAATCCTAATTCAATGACAGCAAAACTAGCTGGAGAAAAAGGATGGATTCCAATTTCTGGCAATTTTGTTGACGCAAAAGATATAGCAACTCATTGGCCAACTTATCAAGAAGCGGCAAATAAGGTCGGCAAACAACCGACCTATCAAAAATGGCGTGTTGGACGAAGTGTACTGATTACTTCATCAAATTCAGAAGCTGAAGAAATATTAGGTGACCCTAAAGGAGTATTTTCTCACTATTTTCTCTATTTAAATACTGTTTCAAAACTTGCATCAGGTACTTTAAGTAAGGATATTAATCTTAAAAAGGACTTGCCAGAAGCTATGAAAAAAGCAAATGACTTGATAATTATTGGTAATAAAAAAACTGTAACTGAAAAATTAGTATCATTTATTGAAAGAGTTGGTCCATTTGGTACACTCCTACTCACAGGCCATGATATCGGAAATTCCAAAAAATTATGGGAAAACTCATTTTCAGAGATGGCTACTTCTATCCAACCTGTATTAAACAAGTACATAAGTCAAAAATATATCAATTAAATTCACTACTTTGGCATCATTTTCTGAAATGGAAATTTATATGTTTTTAGTGTAAATTCATTATTCCTGGATCTTTTATCTATAGGATCCTCTTTAACGATTTCGCCCATTTGAGGTACACCAGACCTATCAGCATTTCTTTTAGCTTGATCCAAAGCTTCTTCATTTTGTTCCGTATGAGAAAATTTAAAAAGTTTATTTATCCCATCTTTTACGGCCCATAACACTATCAATCTTTCGCCTTTATCATAAATAACCGCATGATGTTCATAAACAAATTGTTCAGGAGGCCTGTCATACATAGGACGACCTATAAATTCATGGTTTGTGTAAAAACTTAACCAAATTGCTATAAATATAATTGGAACAGTAAAAAATCTTTGCCATATATTTTTTGTAAAAAACGGTAAACAACATATAGCTCCAGCAAAAGACCAAATTAACATTAATTGTCCAGAACTAATCGAAAAGTCTAACATTATACACCACTCTTCTTTCTAATTACTTCTCCATCAATGATGAGCTCATTAGTTGGATCAACATGAACTATACCATTATAGTCTACTCGAAATTTAAATGCTGGAAGCTCCTGCCCTTCAGAACTAAAAAATAATTTTTTAGTATATTCTTCTTTGTAAGGATTAACTTTAAGCAATTTTACTGTTGCATGTGTAAGCGGCGCTGGGAATTTTCTGGCATTGTAAAAATGTATAGTTACTAAATAAGATCTCGCCTCAGGCGTTCTTATTGCTACGACTTCCCTATTTTCTTTGAGATAAACTGTCTTGCCATTTTGATCCACATAAGTGTCATTGACTGTTCCCAAGTCATCTCTTTCTAGATGGATTAATGCATCATCAGGTCTTCTGAAGCTAACAATATGACCCATGTTATCTTTGACCCAAACATCAAGATCGTAAGGTTTTTCTCCATCCCACTCAAGTTCAATAAAATATTCTGCCTTAGGTTTAATTGTCTCTTTTTTAGCAACAGGATTAATTAATAAAAAAGCTAACATAAATAAAAATACGAAGCCTATTAACATATTAAACAACAGGTCAATAAAACCAAAAGATGATCTATATCTAGGATCACTCATAATTAGAATTATTCTCTAATATTACCATTTGGATTTTAGTTAGAACGCTCCCAACTAATCCTGAAAGAGTTGTACATAATGCAGTACTCATGCCCAAGGCCATGTTTGAAATTACCTTTTGAACATTTTCAATATTACTTACATCTAAATTATCAAAAGCAGAACTTAACATTAACAAAAAACCAGCTACTGTTCCTATTAAACCTAAAGTAACCATAGTTTCCGAAGAAAACCATATGTAGTTACTTAATGTTCTATACTCTATGTTAGATTTGAAACTTAAAAAACCAGTAGCAATTGAAGCTGCTATAAAAATTACAATTATAATAAAACTAATTTTAGTTTGATCTGCATCATAAAGTTTTTCAAACCAACCATATGTAAAAATTAAAATAGCAGAAAATGACACAGTAACTACTTGTATCCACCATAATAAAAAAGCTTTTGACAAATAAATTCTCCTTAAAAGTGCTTTTAAAAATAGTTTATATCTTAAATTAACTTAAGCAAATTTTATTATTTATTA
>CACNRW010000023.1 GCA_902622875.1 uncultured SAR116 cluster alpha proteobacterium | reverse complement strand
TTGTTAGTGGTCTATGTAACCAATTCGTAAATTGATTTTCCTTATTTATAGATAAGCCTAAAAATCTCTCTACTAATCTCTCATAACTAACTTGTTCACCAAAACCGCAAAACATTGCAGCTATTTGTGTATCATAAATTGGCCTTGGAATTTCACCTGTTAAATTTAAGAAAATTTCTATATCTTGCCTTCCAGCATGAAAAATTTTTAAAATTTTTTCATTTGAAAGTAAATCCCATACTGGTTTCATATTTATCCCTGAAAGTGGATCAATTGCTGCTGAAAAATCATTACCTGCAATTTGAACCAGACATAATATAGGATAATAGGTATTATCTCTAATAAACTCAGTATCGATTGCTAATATTTTTTGTGTTAAACATTTATTAATAAATTCTTTTAATGTATTGTCATCTATAATCATTTTATTTGTTTTATTCATTTTTAATAGTCTGTTTCAATTCTTATGAGAATATATTTAAACATTAATAACATGATATTAATAAAGGGGTATGAAAATGTTTTTTAAAAGTTATATATATCTTCTTTCTGTTTTTTTAATTTTTATTACCAATCCATCTTTTGGCATAAAGCTTTTGTCACATAAAGCTATTTATACACTTGACGTTGAGGATATAGAAGACAACAGTTTTCTCGAAGGTGGACAAGGTCAAACGTACTTTGAAATAACGGAAAATTGTGAAGGTTGGAATGTCAAAGAAGATTATGTCCTTGTATACGAGTTACCTAATAAAAAAATGACTAATAGTTATTCAAGCTATTCAACATTTGAAAATTTTTCAGGAACAAAACATAGTTTTGAATTAAATGAAAAAAGTGAATTAAATGGCAATAATTCTTATCAAGGTTTCGTTGAAAAAAATAATATTAATATTTCTGGTTCAGTAATAAATAGTTCCATCAAAAAATTATCTTTCAAAAAAGATACTTTATTGCCCATTGAACATTTAAAAAAACTAATTGAAGCTGCAAAAAAAGGAGAAAAAATATTTACAAAAAAAGTTTTTTTTGGAAATGAGGAAAAAGAATATATTAAAATCGTATCGGCATTTATAGGTAAAAAAAGAAAATCAAAATTTAATGATTTAAGCTATTTTAGAAATAAGATTGTTTGGCCAATGAAAATAGCTTTTTATAATGAAAGCTCTAAATCAGAAAACCCTGACTATGAAATTATCTTAGATTTGGATGCATCCGGTGTAGTTCACTCTTATGAGGTTCACTATGGAAATTTTAAAATTAAGGCAGTTTTAAAAGAATTTAATCTTATCAAAAAGAAGAGATGTAATTAGTATCTATTTACTTAATTTTAGCTTCTTTAAACAATACATGCTTTCGAACTTTAGGATCATATTTCATAAGTTCTAACTTTTCTGGCTTTGTTCTAGGATTTTTTTTAGTAACATAGAAAAAACCTGTATTTGCAGAGCTAAGTAATTTAATTTGTAAAGTTGCTGGTTTAGCCATAATTTACTCCATTATGTAACATCAAGTTAGCTTTTTTTTTTAGAAAGTCAAGTTATGGAATTTTTATTTTCATTTAATTTTATTTCTTTTTGCAGCTTTATGATTTAATGCTTTATCCACTTAACAGTAATACTTCCTGTTAAGGGAACAACTTCAATAATCTTTACCTTCAGCTGCATGCCAACACTAAATTTATTACCTCTTCGCTCGCCAATTAATATTTGTTTTATGTGGTCATAATCATACCAGTCATTTGGAAGTTCTCTTATAGGAAGTAATGCGTCAGCAATACCATCATCTATAGACACAAAAAGACCGAATTTATGTATTGAGATTATAGAAGAATTAAAAACTCTATTTATCTTTTTTTTATATAATAATGAAATATATCTATCAACAGTTTTTCTTTCGGCAAAAATTGATTTCCTCTCAGTATTTGAAATATGGTCACATATTAATTTAAGATCCTCATTTTTATTTTTCTGAATTAATGTTTTATTAATTATTGCAGTAATTTGTCTATGAACTAATAAATCAGCATACCTTCTTATAGGTGAGGTAAAATGAACATAGTTTTTTAGAGCTAAACCGAAATGTGATTTGTTTTTATTCTCGTATTTTGCCTGAGATTGACTTCGTAAGATTGATTGATTAATAGACTCATATTCAGGAGAACCTTTACTTTCATTTAAAATTTTATTCATCAATGAAGGATGAGGTACTTTACCAATTAAGATCTTTGATAAAGGTTGTCCTACCAAATCTATCAATGATTTATATTTTTCTGGGCTTGGAGGTTCGTGAGATCGGTAAATTGATTGATTTGTTGACTTATTTATTTCTTCAGCAGCAGCAACGTTTGCCAAAATCATTAATTCTTCAATGATTTTATTACTTGTAACTCCATAAGCATTTTTGATACCTTGAGGCCAACCATCCTCATCAAATAAAATTTTCTTTTCAGGTAATTCTAGATTTAAAGCACCTCTTTTTTCTCTAATATTTTCCAATATTTTATAAACACCGTGAAGAGACTTAATTACTTTTAAAATATTTGGTTCAATTTTTTGATCTATAAATTTGTTGTTGATAATGTTTTCAACTTCATTGTAGGTCAGGCGTTTTTTTGAGTTAATTATAGATCTGTAAAAAGAATGAGACTTTTTAAATCCATTCTTATCAAGAATAATTTCAACCGTTAAACATACTCGATCAAGATTAGGTTTAAGAGAACATAAGTTGTTTGAAAGTTCTTCTGGAAGCATCGGAATTACATAGTTGGGAAGATAGACTGAATTTCCTCTTAGTCTTGCTTCTTTATCTATATAAGAGTTTTCTTTAACAAAATGTGACACGTCAGCAATAGATACAAGAATACGCCATCCTTCTTTCTGACTTAATTGTTCCGCATAAACAGCATCATCAAAGTCTTTTGCATCTTCTCCGTCTATTGTAACAAAACACATTTCTTTTAAGTCTATTCGTGAATTTGTATCAATGATATCTAGTTTTCTAACTTCATGTTTTATATTAATATCAAAATTATTCCTTAACTCGTGTTCTTTTATAGCAAGATAAGAAAAAACTTTAGGATCAAAAGATGACCCAATAACTTCTAAAATTTCAGCATAAGTTTTTTGAATTCTAGTTTTAAATTTAAGCCTTTTGTTGGTTTTAATTTTTTTTATATTAAATTTTTTTAAAATTTGTCCAGAAGCAATCTGAGCTTTAACTACATCACCTTTTTTAATTAAAAGGTCTTTAGATATTATTGGTTCAATAACTTTTTTACTTTGAATTCCTCTTTCTAAAACTTGAAGAATAAACTTTTTTTTGCTACTCAATTTTACTTTTGCAAAAAAATATTTTCTGTCAATTTCAATTTTTTTTATTATTTTGATTAATTTATATTTGTTATTTTTTGACTCTAATTCTACTAATAGATGATCGTCAACGCTAAAACTTATGTTGTTTTTATTAAAAGGTATCTGTATTTTTTTTGATGGATGATTGCTTTCAGAAATTTTGCCAACTGCATAGCCATCATCATCCAATGTTATTACCTTTAAAGATAAGATTTCTTTGTTAGTTAATTCCAAGCTATTAATATATCTTTATAATTATTATTAAAAAAAATACAAAAATTTAACATTATTTTTTCTTAGTGAGCTTCTTTTTGGGTCTAGGAGGTTTTGCTGCTTTTGCAATTATTAATTCTATCGCTTGTTCAAGTTTAATCTCTTCGAGAGATACAGATTTTGGCAAAGTAGCCCTAATTTTATTATATTCAACATATGGTCCAAATCTTCCTGATTTTGCTAGTACTTTACCGTTACCGTCAGGATGGTCACCTAAAACTTTGCCTAGCTTGTTACTGTTTTCACCTATCAAAACGACAGCATGATTTAAACCAATATTTATTACAGTCTCATCAGCTGGTATACTTATAAAATTAATATCATATTTTAAATAGGGGCCATATCTCCCAATTCCTGCAGAGATATCTTTACCTGTTTCTGGATGTTTACCTATTAGTCTTGGTAAAGAAAGGAATGCGAGAGCTTTTTGAAGATCAATTCCCTGGGCGTCTACCAATTTAGGAATACTAGTTCTTTTGGGTTTTTTCTCTTCCCCTAATTGAAGATAAATACCATAGGGACCTTTTTTAATTATGGCGTTTAGACCACTTTTAGGGTCAACACCTAAAACTCCGTCATTTTCTGGCATAAACATATTATTGGGATCATTCTCCTCTTTGCTTTGATTACTTATAATTTGTTTAGTGAATTTACATTCAGGATAATTTGAACATCCAATAAAAGCACCATATTTTCCAAGCTCTAAACCTAATTTTCCATTAGAGCAAGTAGGACATTTTTTGTTTGGTTGGCTATCATTATTTAAATCTTCGTTAGGAAAAAATAAATCTGATAGTTCATTTTCAAGAGCCTCAAGAATTTTATCTCTTTCTAAGTCCGACATTTTATTTAAATGTGGCTTAAATCCATCCCAAAACTCTTCTAACAATTTTTTGTAATTTAATTTTCCATCTGAAACTTTATCTAACTTTTTTTCTAAATCAGCGGTAAAATCATATTCTATATATTGTCCAAAGAAATTATTTAAAAAGGCAGTGAGAATCCTTCCCCGTTCTTGAGGTAAATGTTTACCTTTTTCTTTTTCAACATAACTTCTATTTATAAGAACTTGTAGGATAGATGCGTATGTAGAAGGTCTTCCAATACCTAACTCTTCCATTTTTTTTATAAGGCTTGCATCTGTATATCTAGGAGGTGGTTGAGTGAAATGTTGTTCTCCATCAGCCTTTTGTAGATCAACTTTATCATTTTCTACTAATTTTGGTAATATTTTATCATCTTCTCTATCCCTATAAATAAAAAAACCTGGAAAAAATACTTGTGATCCATTTGCTCGAAAAACAATACTCATATCTTTATTTGAAATATCAGCCGAAGTTTCATCTAGCTCAGCTGATTGCATTTGACTTGAAATAGTTCTTTTCCAAATCAATTCATAAAGTTTTAATTGTTCTGTATCTAAGTATTGAGACATATCGTCTGGATCACGTGAAATTGATGTTGGCCTAATTGCTTCATGAGCTTCTTGGGCATTAGCCGCTTTAGATTTATATTCTCTTGGTATTTGAGGAATATAATCTATACCATGACGGTTTATTATTTCTTCTCGTAATTCCTCAATAGCCTGAGAACTTAATTGGACACCATCTGTTCTCATATAAGTTATTAAACCAGTCGTTTCACTCCCAATATTTATACCTTCATATAATTTTTGTGCTATTCTCATTGTTCTTGACGCACCAAAACCTAATTTGTTTGAAGCTTCTTGCTGAAGTGTTGAAGTAGTGAAAGGTGCTAAAGGATTCCGTTTAACTCGCTTACTAACAATTTTAGTTATATTAAATGAAGATTTTCTAATTTTTTCCAGTGCTTTATTAGCTTCGTCTTCATTTTTAATATCCATTTTGGCTAATTTTTTACTATCAAGTATAAACAGCCTTGCTTGGAAATTTTCATTATTATTGTTTAAAAAAATTGAAGATATCGACCAATATTCTTCTATATTAAATTTTTCAATCTCAATTTCTCTTTCACAGATAAGTTTCAATGCAACGGATTGAACACGGCCTGCAGATTTTGAGCCAGGAAGCTTTCTCCATAATATTGGAGAAATTGAAAAGCCAATCAAATGATCTAAAGCTCTCCTTGCCAAATATGCTTCAACCAACTCTGAATTAATTTTTCTTGGTTTTTTCATTGCATCTAAAACAGCATTTTTTGTTATTTCATTAAAAACAACTCTTTCAACTGGTTTATCCAAAATAGTTTTTTTGGAATCTAAAATTTCTTTTAAATGCCAACTAATAGCTTCTCCCTCTCTGTCAGGATCTGTAGCTAAAATCAATCTGTCAGCGGATTTTAACTCCCCAATAATTTCTTTAACAACTTTTTCTTTATCTTTATGCATTTCCCATGACATTTTAAAATTATCGTCAGGAAGAACTGCACCATCTTTAGATGGTAAATCTCTTATATGACCAACAGATGCAATTACCTTGTAGTCTTTTCCAAGATATTTATTAATAGTTTGAGCTTTTGCTGGAGATTCAACTATTACTAATTTCATTTGTGTTAAGCCTTAAATACATTAAAATTCTAAATTATATTATTTAAGTGCAGATAACACTACTTTCATAAAATAACAATAATTATGTTTTTATATCTTAGCTTCTGATCCATTTAGTAATCTCTTTATATTTTCTCTATGTTGTAAGTAACAAATTAATGAAATCAAAACAGAAGCTATAAAAAATGATTTTTCAGAAGTGAAGAAAAACATTAAAATTGGAATAAATAAATATGAAATCAATGCCGACAAAGAGCTTATTCTATATAATTTTGCAATTGACACCCATATTAAAAGTGCCAACATTCCAACATAAATATTGAGAAAAATTATAGTGCCATAACCAGTTGCAACACCCTTACCGCCTTTAAAATTTAACCATATTGGGAAACAATGTCCAATAACAGCAGATACAGCAACTAAAGATTGAAAAAGATTAATATTGTTAGTGAAATGAAATTCTATAAAACTAGGAGAAACACTTACAACATAGATAGCAAGCCCACCTTTGGTACCGTCTAGGATTAGGGTCAAAAGTGCTATTTTTTTGTTTCCAGTTCTTAACACATTCGTGGCGCCAATATTTCCACTTCCAATATTTCTAATATCTCCCAAACCAGATAGTTTAGAAAGTAATAAACCAAATGGTATTGATCCCATAAAATATCCAAAGAGGAAAACACTTAAAAAAAGTAAATGACTATGATCAAAAATCATTTTATTATCTTATCTTTAAGAATTTGGTTCATATATGCTACTTGACCATTTATAAATGTACCCAGAATTTTTCCTTTTATTTTTCTACGATCAAAGGGTGTAGGACTAGTTTTTAAATTATTTTGATTTATAACATCAGGACAATTCTCATCAAAAATTATAAAATCAGCAAGTTCGTCTTTTTCTAAACTTGGTTTTTTCATTTTGAGTACATTTGCTGGATTAATAGTTAATAATGAAATTGCCTTATTTAAGTCTATAATTTTTTTATGTACTAACTCGAGTGTCATCAAAAACAAAGTTTCTATTCCAGATGCTCCAACGGACGCAGCTGAAAAAGGTTGTGCTTTTGTATCTTTTGATCGAGCTCTATGATCGGAAGCAATGGCATCAATTGTACCATCTTGAATACCTTCAATTACTGCTAATCTATCATCTTCTTTTCTTAGTGGAGGAGACAATTTAAACGCTGTGTTATAACTTAATAAAGAAGTTTCATTTAAAGCAAAATAAGGTGGGGCAGTATCACATGTAACTTTAAGACCTATTTTCTTCGCTTCTCTGATTACATTGATTGAATCGCGTGTTGATATATGAGCAACATGATAACTAGCCCCTGTTAATTTAGCTAATCTTATATCTCTCTCAACTATAATAACTTCTGCACATGAAGGTATACCAATTAATCCTAGACGAGTTGAAATTTCGCCTTCATTCATTTCACCGTTAATTAATGAAGTTGATGCTTTGTTTAAGCCAGATAAATCCTCATCTTCAGCATGTTGAATAATTGGACGATTAATCATCGCTGCATAACTCATTAAACGTCTCATAACTAAACTATTTTTTATACTTTTATTTCCATTAGTAAAACCAATGGCCCCCATTTCTGACATAAGACCTATTTCGCTCATTTCTAAACCTTGATCGTCTTTAGTGGCAGCACCATAGATATTTACTTTAGTAAGGTTAGGGTTTTCAGACTGTCTTTTAATATGGTCTATTATTGATGGGTTATTTAACTTAGGAGTTTGATTTGGAAGAATTACCATCGAAGTAATACCATTTTCAGCGGCAATTTTTTGAATAGCTGTCAAATTTTCAGTTTTTCCAATATTAACTCGCATGTCTACTATTCCAGGCGACATTGTCAAACCATTACAATCATAGATATTAATTTGTCTATCTTGTTGTAAAACATCAGTTTTAAAATCCTTACAAATTGAAAAAATTTTGTCATTACAAATGACAACATCTGAGATATCATTAAAATATGTCTTAGGATTTAAAACTTTGATTGATTTTAAAACTGTAAAGATCATTTTTAATTTTTCATCATTTTTTTTTTGTATGATTTAAGGCTTCAATTATAGACATTCTTACTGCAACGCCCATTTCAACTTGGGTCTTGATTAGACTTCTATTTGTATCATCAGCAAGTGCAGATGCAATTTCCACTCCTCGGTTCATAGGACCTGGGTGCATAATAACAGCATTCGGGTTGGCTAGAGAAAGTTTTGCTTCATCAAGGCCGAAAAACTTAAAATATTCTCTCTCAGAGGGATTTTCAGTTCCTGTCATTCTTTCATTTTGTAAGCGTAAAAGCATGACAACATCAGCATCTGTGATACCAATTTTCATGTTACTAAAACACTTCACACCTAAGTTTTCTAAATTTGAAGGCATTAATGTGGAAGGAGCAACACATCTTACCTCTGCTCCCATAGTTGTTAATAAATGTATATTTGATCTCGCCACTCTACTATTGGCTATATCTCCGCATATACTTATTTTTAATCCCTCTAGATAACCTACTCTTCTTTTTATGGTTAGAGCGTCTAACAGAGCTTGTGTAGGATGTTCGTGTCTACCATCACCAGCATTTATAATGCTACAATTTAAATAATCTGTAAATAATAGTGGGGCACCACTATGAGGATGTCTGACTATTAATAAATCTGGCCTCATAGCATTTAATGTGCTTGCAGTATCTAGCAAACTTTCTCCCTTTTTAATAGACGAGTTTATAAGTGATATATTAATAACTTCTGCACCAAGTCTTCTTGCTGCAAGTTCAAATGAAACTCTTGTACGAGTTGAGTTCTCAAAAAACACATTAAGTACCACGTAACCTTGAAGTACTTTTGTATTAGTATGTCTATCTAAATTCGCAAAATAATCAGCTCTTTCAATCAATTTCTGGATTTCAGACTTTTTCATACCTTCAATGGCTAATAGATGATTTGATGAAAGTTTTACAGGAGAAGAGAAGAAGCTTTCGTTCATAATTTTTTTTAATTTATTCATTAAAAATATCTTACTACATCTTTTTTTGTAATCCGTCTAGTGCAGTTTGTAATATCCAACATGCAGCAAGTTGATCTGTTCTAACACTTCTTTTTTTCCTAGTCATATCTTCCATGATCATTGGTCTTTCAATTGCCATAGTAGACATTCTTTCGTCTTGAAAAAAAATTGGTAAATCCTTAACTCTCAAAATACTTTTTGTGAAATCACGAACAGAATCACATCTTGGCCCAAAACTTCCATCCATATTTAATGGCCAACCCATAATTAAACCTGCAATATCGTAATGATTAAATATTGACAATAGCTCATTTATGTCAGATGCAAGTTTTTTTCGCTTGATTGTTTTAATTGGTGAAGCAACAGTTAGATCAGTGTTACTAACTGCAATTCCAAGTGTTTTTGTTCCTGGATCAATGCCTATAAGCCTTTTTTTTGGCAAAATATTTAACAAAAATTCATCAAGCTTGAAGATAGGCATAATTGATGCTAACAGATTTCCTTATTAAATAAAAATTATCAGTGAAATGAAGGATCAAAAATGTCCAATAAAGAATCAATCGTTGATATTCCTACTGTGAATAAAATAGCAAGATTATCTCGTTTAAATATTCCAGAAGCTAGTAAACAAAATCTCACTAATGATTTAAATAATATACTAGGTTTTGTAGCACAATTAGACGAAGTTAATACTTCAGATGTAAAACCTTTAGCTTCAGTAACAGGACATAAGTTACCTCTAAGAAGCGATAAAGTAACAGACGGAAACATTGAAGATTTAGTTTTAAAAAATGCTCCTGAAAGTTCTAGTGGATTTTTTGTTGTTCCAAAGGTTATTGAATAATGTCTGATTTACTCAAATTTGATTTATTAAGTGCGTCTATTGCTCTTAAGAATAAAGAATTTTCTTCATTAGAATTGACTAATGCTTACTTTGAAGCAATTGAACAAACATCAGCTTTAGGAGCTTATTTAGAAATCGTAAAAGATCGTTCTATGGATATGGCTAAAGCATCAGACAAAAATATTAAAAATGGAACTGCAAGGCCACTTGAGGGTCTTCCTATTGGTGTGAAAGACATGTTTTGTACTAAAGATGTAAAAACTACTGCATCTTCAAAAATACTTGAAAATTTTTGTCCTACTTATGAAAGTACTGTTACTCAAAATCTTTGGGATGATGGAGCAGTTATGCTAGGTAAATTATCTTGCGATGAATTTGCAATGGGATCTAGTAACGAAACAGCTGCTAAAGGAAATGTTGTTAACCCTTGGCTAAAAAATAGTAAAATGTCGCCAGGGGGATCATCGGGCGGATCAGCTTCAGCAGTTGCTGCTAGGTCAGCACTTGCTGCTACTGGTACAGATACAGGTGGATCAATCCGGCAACCAGCGGCATTTTGTGGTATCACTGGCTTTAAACCAACTTATGGTCGATGCTCAAGATGGGGAATAGTTGCTTTTTCTTCTTCTTTAGATCAAGCAGGTCCACTGACAAGGACAGTAAGTGATGCTGCTCTTATGCTTAATTCTATGGCCAGTTATGACAAAAAAGATTCAACCTCGGCTAATTTAGAAATGCCTGATTTAATGAATTACCTAGACAAAGGAATAAGAGGAAAAAAAATAGGCATACCTAAAGAATATACTCAAGATGGTATTTCAGAAGATATTGTCTTGTTTTACGAAAAATCAATCAATTGGTTAAAAGATTCTGGTGCAGAGATTGTCCCAGTTTCTTTACCTCATACAAAGTATGCTTTACCTGTTTATTATATAATAGCTCCTGCTGAAGCATCTAGTAATCTTGCTAGATATGATGGCGTTAGGTATGGAAAAAGAAATGAAGCTGCAAGTCTAGACGAAATGTATGAAATTACACGCGGAAATGGATTTGGTGAAGAAGTAAAAAGAAGAATAATGATTGGAACATATGTTCTATCCTCTGGATATTATGATGCATATTACCTTAAAGCTCAAAAAGTCAGGAGATTAATAAAAGAAGATTTCGACAATGTTTTTGAAGAAGTTGATTATATTTTAACTCCTTCAACACCAACAACCTCTTTTGAATTAGGTAAAAAACAAGACCCTTTAACTATGTACTTAAATGATATTTTTACTGTACCAGCGAGCTTGGCTGGTTTACCAGGTATATCCTTACCGGTAGGTTTAGATAAATCAGGTTTACCTATTGGCATACAATTAATTGCAAACTCCTTTGATGAACCGGGTTTAATAAGTACAGCTAGAGTTTTAGAAAGAAGTGCTGAATTTAATTTTATAGCCGATGGAGCTGCAAAATGAATGAATCTATTAATTTAAAGCCTGGTCAAATAAATGGAGAGAAAGGTATTTGGGAAATGGTTATTGGTCTTGAAATTCACGCACAAATTTCAAGTAAATCCAAACTTTTTTCTGGGGCATCTGCTTCTTTTGGAGCAGAAGCGAATTCTAATGTTTCGTTAGTTGATGCGGCAATGCCAGGGATGTTACCTGTTATTAATGAGTTTTGTGTTGAGCAGGCGGTAAAAACTGGATTAGCGCTTAATGCAAAAATTAATAACGTTTCGATTTTTGATAGAAAAAATTACTTTTATGCTGACCTGCCACAGGGGTATCAGATAAGTCAATTTACAAAACCAATTGTTGGAGAGGGTGAAATTATAATTGATTTAGATGACGGTTTACAAACTACCGTAGGGATAGAACGTTTGCATCTTGAGCAGGATGCAGGAAAATCTCTACACGATCAGCATCCTAGTAAATCTTATATTGATTTAAATAGAACTGGTGTTGCATTAATGGAAATTGTATCTAAACCTGATATTAGATCACCTCAGGAAGCAGGTGCTTATGTTAAGAAAATCAGATCTATTTTGAGATATGTGGGGGCCTGTGACGGAAATATGGAAGAAGGTTCACTAAGAGCTGACTGTAACGTCTCAGTGAGAAAATCAGGTGAAGAGTTTGGAACAAGGTGTGAAATAAAAAATTTAAACTCTGTTAGATTTATAATTCAGGCAATTCAATCTGAAGCCGAAAGACAAGTAGAAATTCTGGAAGAAGGTGGTAAGATAAATCAAGAAACTAGGCTTTTTGACACTTCTACGGGTGAAACCAGATCTATGAGAAGTAAAGAAGATGCTCATGATTATAGATATTTTCCAGACCCAGACCTTTTGCCTCTTGAATTTAGTGATAGTTGGGTTCAAAAAATTAGAGAAACACTCCCCGAACTTCCTGATTCACTCAAAAAAAGATTAGTCACCGATTTTGGTATTACTCCTTATGACGCCTCAATTTTAGTTGAAGAAAAAGATTATGTAGATTTTTACCAAAAAGCTGCAAATGGTAAAGATGGAAAGTTAACTGCTAATTGGATGATTACAGAGCTATTTGGTGCTTTAAAAAAAGAAAATATATCATTATCCAACAGTCCTATTTCGCCTGAGAACCTTGGTCAATTGATTGCTTTAATTTCTGACGGCACAATTTCTGGCAAAATAGCAAAAGATGTATTTGCAGAAATGATGATAAGTAAAAAATCTCCATCAGATATCGTTAAAGAAAAAGGTCTTGAGCAAGTTTCAGATGACACAGAAATTTTAAAATTAATAGATAAAGTTATTTCAGAGAATGAAGATAAGATTAAAGATTATCTGGGTGGTAAGGATAAGCTTTTTGGTTTCTTTGTAGGTCAGGTTATGAAATTGTCTCAAGGAAAAGCAAATCCAGGCATAGTTAACAAATTACTTAAGGAAAAACTTAAATAATTTATTTTTAAGCTATAATTTTTGGTTTCCAACTTGCTAATATTATAGCTATCACTATTGAGACAAACCCAATAATTAACTTAAAAGTTATTTCTTCATTAAGTATTATTGATCCAAGTAAAATAGCTGATAAAGGATTAAATCCAAGAGATATTGCAGCTTGAGTTGGTGAAATTAATTGAAGTGCCTTTCCCCAGAAATACATCATTAGAACTCCCCCAGGTATAATTAACATCAATAAAGCTGCAACTTCAAATTCATTAATTTCTAAAAGGTTTTTAATAGAGTTACCAAAAATTAAAGATATGAAAAAATTAAATATTGTACCAATTAAAATAACATAGATCATTACAGGTATGTTCCCATATTTCTTTAAATATTTACCTGAAAATACTGTAAAGCATGATGCTGATAAAACACCAATGATCATAAGAAAGTCACCCTTTAATGTAGAGGCAAAGTTCTCATCTACTTTTTCAGAGATGCAAAATGATACTCCTGCAATAGCAAGTAGGACAGCGATAGATTTGTTAATCGTAATTTTTTCAATATTAAAAAAATAAGCAATAATTATTGTACATAAAGGCATTGTCGCATAAAGTAATCCTGCTCTTGCAGCAGTTGTATGTTCTAGACCTAAAGCCATAAAATTTGGAAAAAGAGTAATCATACCTAAACCAAGTAAACTCATAGGAATTAAGTCTGTCTTGAAAAACTTCTTTTTCATATAAATTGACATGGATAGTAAAAATAGAATTAAACCAGTTAAACTATAACGCAAAAAACTTAATGTGAATGGATCTATGCTATCAACAACATATCTTGTAAATACAAAGGTGGATCCTCCTAACATCGCGGATAAAGAAGCAAAAAATGATCCTAGCAGTAGAGTTTTGAGGATTGTTTTGTCTTTATTCATTATAAATTTTCTATTAAGTTGTAGTAAGGACATAACTTTAAAATTAACCTAATACAACTTTTAACAATTAACGATAATAAGATTATGAAAAAAAATAAATTAGGAAGAACAGGATTAGATATTTCACAGGTTGTACTTGGAGGTGGATGGGTAGGTGGACTTTTTATTGATCCAAAATATGAAACTATGGAAAAAGCTTTAGAATTTTCAATTGAGTCAGGGATTAACTGGATTGATACAGCAGAAAGTTATAGCGATGGCCAATCAGAAAAAAATATTGGTGATTTGTTAAGTTCCCTCTCAGGTGAGAACAAGCTACAAGTCTCATCAAAAGCAAGACTAGATCCCACAAGTTCAGAAACATTTGAATCTCAACTTGATAGAAAATTAGATAACAGTCTTAAAAGATTAAAATTAGACAAAGTAGAATTATATCAGTTACATAATAAAATAACACTCGAAGAAAGTGATGAAACATTAACATCTGCTCAAATTTTAAAGACTAATAGTGTATCTGAAATTATGGAAAAAATCAAAGAGGATGGTAGGGTAGATAGTATTGGCTTTACTGCTTTGGGTGACACTGTTCCCATTAAAGACGTAGTCAATACAGGTTCTTTTGATACCGTCCAAATATATTATAATCTTTTAAATCCAACAGCTAATTTTGATGATAAAGGTTTGTGGAATGATCATGACTTTTCTGGCTTGATATTAGATTGTCAAAAACAAAATATGGGTATAATGGGTATAAGAATTTTTGCCGCTGGTCTACTTGCAACTGATATAAGACATGGCAGAGAAATTCCTGTTACACATGTTATTGATACAAGTGAACAAGAAAAAAGAGTTAAAAAAATATTTGAACTAGTAGGTGAAGCTCATGGTAACAGAGCCCAATTTTCTCTAAGGTATGGATTATCAACTAATAATTTGCATTGTGCTGTATTAGGTTTAGCATCATTAGATCATCTTGAAAACTCAATTCAAGCAGTTGAAATGGGCCCATTACCTAAAGATGTTTTAGAGGAAATTTTAAAACTACAAAAAACAAATTTTACTTGAGTAAGATTTAATTGAATTCAAGTAGATTGAGGTGTTAATGAAAATATTAATTTTAGGAGTAGGTGGCATCGGAGGCTTTTTTGGAGGTTACCTTCAACAAAGTGGTGCAGATGTCACTTTTTTAGTAAGACCTAAAAGAAAAGATTTATTATTAAAAAATGGTTTAAAAGTAATTAGTCCGCTTGGAAACCTTAAACTAAAACCAAATCTAGTCATAGCAAATGAATTAAAGCCAATCTACGACGTAATATTAGTTTCTTGTAAAACATATGATTTAGATAAAGCTATACTTGATTTAAAACTTACCAAAGGGAAAGGTGTTATTATACCTTTTTTAAACGGTATGACCCACTTAAAAAAGTTAGATGAGGAGTTTGGAAGTAATAACGTCATGGGAGGTGTTGCTCATATAAGCTCAACTATTAACCAAGACGGAACAATAGAACACTTTAGTGAATTTAAAAAACTTACTTTTGGAAACAGAATACCTAACCTAAATTATCTTTTAAGACCATTTTTAGATATGTGTGAAAAAACTAAATTTGATGCTGTTATTAGTGAAGATATAACTCTAGATTTATGGAAAAAATGGATTTTTATTGCTACTGTTGCAGGTGCAACAACTCTTTTCGGTTCAACTTTGGGAGAGATTAGTAATCATGAAGTTGGTAAAGAAACTATAACGGATTTGTATAAAGAATGTAAATCAATTGCAGAATTTTATGGTCATACACTTGATGATAATGAATCAAATAATGTCTTGAAAAAAATTACGTTTAAAGATTCTCCTATTAAAGCGTCTATGCAAAGAGACGTTGAAAAAAATGCCTTTACAGAGCATGAGGAGATATTTGGGCATTTGATCTCCAAAGCAAAAAATTATAATTTTGATAGCCCTATACTGACTGCATGCTATTTAAAAATGAAGCTATACAAAGAAAAATTAACTTAATTTTATGTTCCAATTTTAAACGAAGATTTCAACCCTCGTAAACAAGCTACAACACTTAAACCAGTAATTTTACCCGTTCCTGGATTCTCAGGTGTTTGAACATTTTGAATAGACATTTCAAAAATAGCGCTGTCTGAGTCAACTTGAACTTTATGGGTATTTCTCTTTAAATTAGGATCAGCCCATATTTCAAGTTTTGTTTTATCCGCGCCAATTCCAGCTAGACCCACCGCTGCAGCAACATTTACATTAGCTGGAAAAGCTTTTGCACCGTCGGTTGCAGACCCTTTGAAAATTAATTTTGGTTCTATTAAATCATTTAATTGAATATTATTATTAATAACATACGGGGCATTAGTTAGAGCATTAGGTGGTTTACGTGTAATCATTGTGACAGAATTAATGCTAGACTCTGAAGCGGCTCTTAGTGCATCTAACCCTAAAATTGCTCCTGTGGCTAAAATAATTTGAGAGTTGTTAGTCTTTGCTAATTTCTCCAGGTCCAAATTATCAAGTATTCCTGAGCCACTTACAGTTATCAATTTTCTTTCTTTATTAATACATTTAGTAGCGATTTCTCTAAAAGCCTCTTTGGGAGCGCAGTCAATAATTATTTCACAATTACCAACCAGGTTATCTAAATCATAAATTTTTATATTTTTATTTAATTTAGCAATTTTTTTTAGAGCGTTAGCTTTACTTCTTGATGTGACACCATAAAAAGAAAAATCTTCTACCCCTTTAATAAGTGCTTTAGCAACTTCTGTTCCTATAGACCCAAATCCAACTATTCCGACATTCATAATTTTATCCTATTTTATTTATCGTCCAATTGCATACCCTTGCATAAATCTTGGATTTGCAGCGCCTTTTAAAATTCCATTTTCCTTAGAAGCAGCTGTCATTCTTCCAAGGCTCCAGTCATTATCAACAGAAACTTTATGACCTTTTTTCTTAAGTTCATTAATAGACTTTGAAGGAAATCGGCCTTCAACTGCTAAGTGACCTATGTCAGTTTCTCTTGGATAAAAGGAGTTTGGAAAGTGAGCGGTACTAAAACCTGGGGCATCAATTGCCTCTTGAAGATTCAGTCCAAAGTGGACATGTCTTAAAAACAAGTGAAGTGACCATTGATCTTGCTGGTCGCCGCCAGGTGTCCCAAATACCATGTATGGAACCCCATCTTTTAGTGCTAAGCTAGGAGATAAAGTCGTTCTAGGCCTCCTCTTTGGTCCTATACAAGCAGGTGATTTATTATCTAACCAAAACATTTGACCTCTATTGGATAAGCAAAAGCCTAGTTCTGGTATAATAGGAGAACTTTGTAACCATCCACCACTTGGTGTTCCTGCGATCATGTTGCCCCATTTGTCTATTATATCAAAATGAGTGGTATCTCCTTTAGTATTCCCTAAACTGTTTGGATTTGGTTCATCAAATCTAGCTACTGTTGGTTCCCCTATGTCAAATTTAGAAAAAGATTCTGGAGTTGTACCCTTTGGTCTTACCGATACTTCTCCTCCAAAGCCAGGAATGTTTCCAGGCCTAACTTCCATTGAGGCTTTTTCAGAAATTAAACTTCTACGTTCAATATTATATTTTTCACTCAGTAATATATCCATCGGTATTTCATTAAAGTTAGTATCCCCATAAAAAGCTTCTCTATCTGCAAAAGCCAATTTGGTTGCCTCAACAACTAAGTGAACAAACTCTGGTGATTTTTCATCTAGAGCATCCAAATCAAATTTTTTTAATAATGCTAATTGTTGAAGGAAAGTTGGTCCTTGACCCCATGGACCAGTTTTACAAACGGTATAGTTTTTGTAATCATATGATAATGGCTTTTCAATTGTTGCAGACCAATTGGCCATATCATTGGCAGTAAGTAAGCCTTTATGTTTACTTTCTGTTGTGTCCATTACATGATTATTTTTACAATAGTTTTCAATTTCTTCTGCGACGAAGCCTTTGCTCCATGTTCTTCTAGCTTGATTTATCTGTTCTTTTTTATCTCTTGACTTTCCTTCTGCTTCTTTAATGATTTTTAAATAAGTTTCGGCCATTTTTTTATTAGTAAAAAAATCACCCTCTTGAGGCAACCTGCCTCCTGGAAGATATGTTTCTGCAGAGCTTGTCCATTCTTTTCTAAATAATTCTTCAACAGATTTTATGGTATTAATTATATTTGGGACTAAGTGATAACCTTTCGTAGCAATGTCAATAGATGGTTCCAAGACATCTCTTAATGACATGGTTCCAAAATTTAATAATAATAACATCCAAGCATCAAAAGCACCTGGGACAACAGCTGGTAACAAACCACTACCTGGGACTATATTTAATCCAAGATCATTGAAACTCTCTAACGTTGCTTGCTCTGGAGCTACTCCTTGACCACATATAACAATTGGTTCTTTATTATTCGGAGCTAAGATCAATGGCACCTCACCACCAGGACCATTTAGATGAGGTTCGACAACTTGAAGAGTGAATCCTGTAGCAACTGCTGCATCAAATGCATTACCTCCTTTTTCTAATATCGACATTCCAACTGCTGAAGCAACCCAATGAGTTGATGTTACAATTCCAAAATTTCCAACGATCTCAGGTCTTGTAGTAAAGTTTTTCATTTAAAGCCTATTAAAAATATAAAAAAATTGACTCTGCGCTTGTATCTAAGCAATTATGATTTCGATAATTAATCAATAATAAATAAACTAATTTGTGGAGATAACAATGCCAATTAAAAATTTATTTAAAGCAAGTTTAGCTGGCGCTGCTTTATTTGCTTTATCTGTAACAGGTGCTTCAGCCGCGCCTGATATTCCTTGTGGAACAGCAAAACTTATTGTTCCTTGGGGAGCTGGTGGTGGAACAGACATCATCTTTCGTCAAATAGTTGATAAAGTGAATAAGAATGGAGCAAAACCCCAACTACAAGTCGTTAATGTAGGTGGTCAAGGTGGAAACAAAGGTGCAAAGCAAGCGGCTAAGGCAAAACCTGACGGTTGCACTTTATTCGCTATTCATCAAAGTGCTATTACTAGTTACTTTACTGGAAGAATTGACATAACATGGGATGCTTTCGAGCCAGTATCTATGGTGACATCTACTCCTTCAATTATCGGGGCCAATGTTAATACTCCATTTAATAATCTAACTGACTTAGTGGCTGCTGCGAAGAAAAATCCAGGAACTATTACTGCTGGTGGTACATTTGGATCAACAAGTCAATTTGTATTTTTACTATTAGAAGATGCTGCAGGAGTAAAATTTAAGCATGTTTCCTATGACGGAACCAAACAAAGAATGACTGCTCTTTTAGCAGATAATATTAAACTAGGTGAAATCAATTTAGCAGCCGCTATAAAATTTATTAAAGCTGGAAAGTTAAAAGCACTTGGTGTAACAAATCCTGCTAGGTTAGATCAAATTCCTGACATGAAAACAGCCAAAGAACAGGGTGTAGACGTTATTTATGCAGTTGAAAGAGGCGTTGTTGCTCCTAAAGGAACCTCAAAAGCGATAATTGATCACTATGCGGCAATGTTAAAGGGTGCTGCTGCTGACGAAGATTTTAAAGCTGCCATGCATAAAAAAGGTATTTTAATAACTTATAAGGGTGCCAGTGATTATAAAGATCATTTTCAAGCAACTTATGATAAATGGTTACCAATTGCAAAAAAAGTTGGTGTCTATAAAAGATAAAAATTTTAGTTCAGAGAGACTTTTCTCTCTGAACTATTTTTCGGATATAAAATGACAAATAACAAATCAGACATAATTATTGCAATTTTTTTGCTGTGCTTCTCAGGCGTTATGATAAATGATGCATCTAATATTAGAGACCTTGGTTTTGAGGGAATGAAAGCAGACGCATGGCCAAGAGTTGTTTTGTGGCTTTTGGTGGTAATGTCGTCAGTAATGCTAGGAAAATCCTATCTTAAATTTAAAACAGTGAGCGATAGAGATAATAAAAATTTTAGTATTAATCTGGCAAAGTTTAAAAATGCTTTAATCTGCTTTGGTATGTTCATGCTTTTCCTATCTACTTTGGATTATTTAGGAATGCTTATTGGTGGGATTTTATTTGTTTTTGGCCTATTGACTTTGTTAGGTGGATTTTCTCATAAATTGATCGTTAAGCATCTTTTAGTTTCAATACTAAGTATTGGATTTATGTGGATGGTTTTTACTTTTGGTTTGCGAGTTATATTGCCTGAAGGAGAAATTCTACGTGTTTGGTAAATACCTCTAATGTTTGATGTTATTTTACAAGCTGGTGCTTCAGTATTACTTGATCCTGTAACTTTAGGGTTAATGGGTATAGGAACCTTGGCAGGACTTTTGGCAGGAGCTATTCCAGGATTTACAATTGCAATGGGCGTAATTTTAACTCTTCCCTTTACCTTTGGTATGAGCCCAATTCAAGGACTTGCTACCATGATGGGTGTTTTTGTTGGAGGGTTCTCAGGTGGTTTGATGTCTTGCATGTTAACCGGAATTCCTGGAACACCGTCCTCTGTTGCGACCACGTTTGACGGTTTCCCAATGGTTAGATCAGGAAAACCAGGTTTTGCGTTAGGTTTAGGACTTTGGTCATCATTTTTTGGCGGTATGATAAGTGCCGTTATATTAGTAGCTTTAGCTCCTCAATTAGCATTTTTAGGATTAGAGTTTGGTCCATGGGACTATTTTTCTTTAATAGTATTCGCACTTACTATAACTGTGAGTTTATCTGGCGATAATATGATAAAGGGTTTGATTGCTGGTTTATTAGGTTTGTTTGCTGCATGTGTAGGTGAAGACGAAATTAATGGTGTTGCTCGATTTGCATTTGGATCTGATCATATCAGGCAAGGTTTTGCTTTCCTTCCAGTTTTAATAGGTCTTTTTGCTTTTTCTCAATTGTTAAGTGATGTTGAGGATAGTGCAAAAGCTAAAGCACCGCTTATGAAAAATTCAGCTGAAGCTATACGAGTAGAACATAGAAAAGCAATTGCAACAGTTTTAATGAACTGGATAAACTTGATTAGGTCTAGTTTTATAGGAATTTTTACTGGGATTCTTCCTGCAGCAGGTGGCTCAATATCTAATATACTAGCTTACGATCAAGCAAAGAAGGCCTCTAATAATAGAAATGAATTCGGAAAGGGAGCTGTAAACGGAATAATTGCGCCTGAAGCTGCAAACAACGCTACAGCAGGCGGAGCTCTTATTATGATGATGGCTCTTGGAATTCCAGGTGATATTGTTACCGCTATAATGATTGGTGCGTTGATGATTCATAATATTATTCCGGGTCCCTCTTTTATACAAGATGAACCACTTTTAGCTTATGGTGTTTTTATAGCTTTTTTTGCTGCTCATTTTTTTATGGTTGGTTTGCAAGCATTTGCCTTGAGATTATTTTTGTTAGTAACTAGGATTCCAATGTATATACTTGCTTCTGTTATTCTAGCCTATTGTGCAATTGGGGTTTTCGCTCTTCATAATATAACGTTTGATATTTGGGTCATGTTTGGTTTTGGTGTTATTGGTTATTTTATGAGAAAACTAGGTTTTCCATTGGCACCAATGATTTTAGGCGTTGTTTTAGGAAAGTTGGCTGAATTGAATATAGCAAGAGCAATTGGAATAAGTGATGATTACTCCTTATTTGTAACTAGACCTTGGTCATTATTTTTCTTAATAATGGCAATAGTTTCAGTATTATTTCCATTTTACCAAAATGCTAAAAAAGATACTGTATTTACAAAAATGTATGTTCCAATAAGCATGATTTTACTTGCCTTACCATTATTTTTAATGGGAAGCCCTGTCAGAATGGTTGTGGGAGGTATATTACTTTCAGCGGGATGTTATTTCATTTATAAAAGATCTTCTATACTTAAGACTATCTAATAAAATTATTTACATAATCAGCGCCTAATCCTACATCAATGAAATGTTTTCTAGCGGCATCAACTCTATCAAAAACGTCAGTTGAATTAATAGTTTTTCCATTTTCATCACAATAAAGTAAGGCTCCAGAATTATGAAATAATGTTATCATTTCTTCACAATCTTCATCTACTACGAGAGTATGAATTTCACCTGGTGGTTCAAATAAATATGATCCTTCCGTAGCAACCCAATCATGTTCTAAGTATCGCCATGACCCTTTGATGACAAATCCATGAACTGGGGCTGGATGTTTATGCCGAGATAAAAAACCTCCTCCAATTACTTTAGTCAAATGAACCCAGTATCCTTGACTTATATTAAAGCATAGAGGTCTAGACCATCTACCCGGAGTTAAAGGAACCCATAATCTTTCATCATCTTTCGAAAAGCTATCTTGAATAAATATATCAGGTATTGCGCCTTGAGGTTTTGGTCCATTGTAGGGTGAAGGCGTGTTAAGTTTTTTTATATCATCCA
>CACNRW010000022.1 GCA_902622875.1 uncultured SAR116 cluster alpha proteobacterium | reverse complement strand
TTTCTTTAAGTTACCCTAAAAGGTACCCTTTTTTATTTTTAAAATTACTCGTGATTTAATTTAAATTTAATTTTTTACTAACGTATATTAAGCAAGAATAATCAAATAAATTGATCTCATTTATAACAAATGAGGATTAAACAATGTCATATCAAACTCCCTTTCAACATCTTCGTGTCGGACAAGTAGCTGATGTCTATGGTGTTTCAATTCCAACAATTTGGAGATGGTTAAAAGAAAAAAGAATTCCAAAACCAACTAAAATTGGTGGCTCTACAAGATGGCTTAATATTGAGATAGAAAATAGCATTAAGTCTCTACATGATGGTAAAGATTAATGTCTAATATTTTTCTTCCATTAGCTTTAAATCATGAGGGTAATTTGTCAGGTAGTGAAAAGCTTGTGCTTATAATTTTATGTAATCTTTCAAATGATAGTAAGGGAAATTATGCTTGGCCAAGTCATCAATATATATTCAGGAAAAGTGGGTACAGTTTAGCTACTGTAAAGAGAGCTTGCAAATCTCTAAAAAAGAAAGAGTTTATTACTTGGGTAAATGGAAAATACGTTGATGATAAGTGTAGCACGAACCATTATAGGATTAATTTAAGCATATTTTAAGCTACTAATAAGTGTAACTTGGTATCAAAAAGAACTACAGAACAGTGTCGTACTGACACATTTGAGAGTATCACAGTGAGCTATAATAACTTAGTTAATAACTTACCTAATAACTTAAATATAACCTAAAAACCTAGGTATAACCTAGACTAAACCTAGCTAAAACCTCTATACATATAAATTTAATAAATCAAGTTGTGGTTCTTTAATTACCATTTAAGTTTTGAATTAGATGCATTCTTTTCTTGCATATATATAACCAAAATAGAATCGTAATTACACATACCAAAAATACTACAATTACCAATTATTACTTTTCTAAGTAAATTTGTATCTTTAACTTTTATAAGTTTTTTAAAAGCCTGTAACTCTAATTTCTCTATATCTCTTAAATATGAAGGGTCATCCATTCCTATAGTAGATGATTCATTTTTTACGTTTTTTTCAATGAAGGAAATTACTTTTTTTCTATTCTCATCTGTATCTTGAAAACCTATAGGTGATATCAGATTGTCACCAAAACTTACAGACGGGAACAAAAGAAATAATAGTAATAGGATTTTTTTCATAATTTCTTCCTTTTTAAGACTCATCTAGAGTATTTAACTCTAATCTAGCATTCCAGACAATTACACATTCGTTACATCGCCCTGTGGCTTTCCTATGAGCTCTATAAGCTGGATGAATCTTACAACCTTCAGATAATATTTTTAAAAGTTGAATTTTCTTATTTAAAATTTTGCTTTCACTCACAAGTTAGACCTCAGTCCAACCTATTTTGTTATAATGTTTTCTTATGATTTTATATAAAAAAGCTCTAAAACTTATTAATTCCATTAGTAATGTTGTAATTGATAATCTCATTAAATATCCCTAAAGTTTTTCATCAATAAAATTACTTTAACAAAGCTTAGTGAATTTAAAACATATATTATATAAATTTATAAAGTATTAAATGATATTAAGACCTTAACATACTGTTTTATATAACTTATTTATATTATAAAAATTAGAAATGTTTAATATCAAGTACAAAGATGTCAAAAAAACTCAATGAAAATCAACTTATAGCTGTTCATTTAATCGCCTCAGGTGTTAAGGCTTCGGTTATCGCAAATCAACTTAATATTAGAGAAGAAACGTTATCACGTTGGAGACAAATTGATGAGTTTAAAGAAGCTGTTGAAGATGCAGTAGAAGATATTTTAAGACAAATAGATGAGACACATAAAAATCTATTAATTAGTTCTCAGAATGTAATTAATGAAGCTCTTAATAATGAAGAATTAGATTTAATTAAAAAAGCTAATTTAGCTCTTAGGTATATGAGTTTGATAAAAGGCAAGGATGACATAACTCAAAAATCATCTCATAATCTTTTTAAACATGCTGAACTAGATAGATTTAGAATATAGAGGTTTTATTTGTCAAGTAGTCAGAGTGTCTCTAGTTAAACTGTACCAGCACTCTGTCTTTATCACCTTGTAGTTCAGGGGTCTGTGAGCCACTTGATTGTTGTACTACGTTCTGCTCTACATATGCGTGTAGTTCACGTGCTGTTATCTTATTGTCAGCATTTGTATCTGCATCACCTTCCATGCCTTTCATGAGGTAGTAAGAAAACATGCCATGTTTAGCTTCTTCCAGTGGTCGTGATATCTGCTCATTTGATGCTGCACTGAAAAGTGTAAAGCCATCTGGTATAGCTTGTTCTTTTGCTTTGATGACGATGGGTCTTCCTGCAATAAGCATTTCTTCATTACGTGTTAAACCTGAGTAGCACGTGTCTAGGAAGACTGTGACACTGCGTGGGGTGGCTTGTTTTATATTAGCAAATAATTCCTTGCGTCTTATTGCTGATGCTTTTAACAACCTAGGTGAACCATCGTAAGGAAGTAAGAACATATCTTTACCATCTTGGGATGCAAGTCCGTGACCTGCGAAGAAGATATAGATATCAGTTTTACCTTGTTTGGTTGAACGAGCTATCCAATCTTGAATAGCTAAACCAATTTCTACTCTATCAGCTTTATTGTTTACTAACTCTTTTACATTTCTAGCAGGAATACCTAACTTCATGGTTGCATAGTCATAGAACTGCTGTGCATCTTTGTCAGCATACAATGCATCTGCTTTAGTTTTCTCGTAATCGGCAACACCTATTATAAGAGCAAGAGCATTAGGATTAGATTTTACTCTTTTACCAGAAGGATTAAGCCTATCAAAACTTGGACCACTTGATTGTGTAACAGCACCTCTTTCTAACCTTAGTGTCTCTATGGCTCTATTACCCTTCTTATCAAAAGCAACAATTTCAATGTTCAATCCATTACGTGGAACATATAGTTCTGTCTCAAATATTCCTTTATTAGTAAGGGATAGTTGTTCACCATCTAATAAAACTTCCGCAACTTCTGTGTTATCTGTCACACGCCCAGTTACTATTGCTTTAGAACCATCTTGTTTTGCAAAAGCATTTATTATTGGTTTCTGGTTGTCAGTATTTATTCTTTGTTTTTCTTGTTTTTGTTTATTCTTTATTTCTGCAAGTTCTCTCTCTAGTTCTAGCCTTTTTTTTCTTTCTGCATCAAGTTCTGTAGATGATATTGAAGGTTTATTTTTTTTAGGTTTAGAGGCTGTTATTGTTTTATCAAAATTCTTATTCCAACAATCTAAACCACGTTTATATGCTTCATCATTTAATTTATTTTTATCGTAATATTGTTTAGTAAAGTATGAATCTTTTTCTTCCAAATAAAAACATATCAAATAATCCCCTAGTTTTGTTTCATCTAAAGGTTCCTTTTCTTTAATTTTTTTTGATGCTACAACATTTTTATTGTTCTCGTTTACACCACAACTCAAACCACGACGTTTGGCTTCTTGCACATCTTCTTTATAATTTGAACCTGCCCAAAAAACATTTCCATCTTCCGTAATTGTAGCCTGAAGACAAATTTCAACATCAGATTTTATATTTTTTTTGTTACTATTATATTTATCACTTGTTGTTACAACTTTTCTACTATCAAACTCAGTAACTCCACAATCTAAATTCCGGCGTGCAGCCTCTAGTACAAACCCTCTTCTATATACATTTGCCCATGTCTTCAAATTATTACCATAACTATATGTAGCATAATCACATATTACAAAATCTGAATAATGAGTATAACTGTAGGCTAAATTATTACTTACAGAAAATATCATACCTAAAATAGAGAACAAAACTATCGTCAATGATTTCTGTAAACCTTTCATCCACTACCCACCATTATGTATCTGTACTTTCTGGTCACGACCATAATACCTACGTGCATAATATGTCATTGTATCTGATAAGTATTCTTCAAGCTCGTTATCACTAACCTTCCCATCTTTGTTACTATCACCTTCACCACTCATAGCTTTCAAGAAGTATTTCGTGAATAGACTATGTGAACTATCTTCTTCCCATGATGCCATTTGTCTCTCAGACCCAGCAGCAATAACTTTTATATTATTAGGTATGAATGTCTTCTTAGGTTGTATAACAATTGGTGATGCTCTTGATATGAGTGAGCCTGATTGACTTCCACCAGAAAAACAAGCCTCTAGTATAACTGTCATGGATTTAGCAGGTAGTTTACCTAAGTTAGAATATAAAGTTGATAATGGATAACCTGTAAATTCTATTGTTTGTGAGTCAGTATCTGTAGGTACTAAGTATGCATCACCTTCTTTGCCAGGTGCACCATGACCTGCATAGTATATATATACGTTTGATTTATTAGGCTTGATGTAGTTAAAGAGTTTACCTTTATGTGATTTATCATTACCAAACACACTTAACAACTGAGCATTTGTAGCATCTTTAAGGTAAATGATGTTACCTTCTCTAACACCTTTAGCTTTCATGAAGTATTGCTTAATACCTTCTGCATCTGCATAGGCAGGATTAACATTAGGGATGTCTTTACCTTGTTTCTTATAATTAGCATTACCAATGATTACAGCTATATCATCACGCTTAACTAATACCGATGGGAAGTTAATTGGAATAGGCTTTAATGGAAACTCTGATTTAGGTTTTTCGGCAACAACAGTTTTAAGCTTGGATTGTTGTTGTTCTTTTTGTTTCTTTTCTAAAGCAGCTAATTTACGTTCAAGGTCTTTTCTTTTATTTTCTTCTTGTATTCTTTTAGCTCTTTCTTCTTCTAATTCAGTATTTATTGTTGAAGTTTTTGTTACAGGTGAAGAGGCTAAAGGTTTAGTTTTGTTAATATAATTATCAAGCATCTCATTAGTAACGTATTCATCTTTTAGAGGTTTTGGTTCATTATATTTTTTATAAATTGGATTTTTCGTTTGATAGTCTTTTGACATTAGATTGTTGTTAATGTCATCACAATTTTTTTGGCTCTTTAAAAAGTTGATTCTTTCAACAAACTTCACTGAAGGATTAATCATAAAATCCAATGATTGTTTCAAAATTTCACATAATTGATATTTTGGTGCAAAGTACATTGCAGATTCAGCTATAAACAATGTTGTTTCTTGAAATCTTGAATCGTTGGGGTAACGAGAATTAAATTCAGCTAGAGTTATTGCGGCTTCTTCATATTTTTTTTGAGCAAAATATACTCTTCCCAACCAATATTGTGCATCTTTATGTTTTTTATGTCTTGGATAACTAGTTACAAAACTTTTGAAAGATTTCTCGGCTTCAATGAAATTTAACTTTGAAGCATAATCCAAAGCCTTATTATACAAATTGATATCTGCTTTTGTAATATTAACATTACCTAAAATCATCACCCCAAGTGCCAACACTACTGCCACCATTTTAAATGCAAAGTTCATCAACATTTTTCTAAAACACATCATGCTTCTATAATAATAAGTTTTTCTTTAATGTAAAATATATGATACGTAGTTAGCTTAAAGTTTACTCTCTTTCCACTTAATGTAATTCCTATAAGCATTGTCGATATCAGGTTCCAAATTAAATGTTTTTAAAATACTAGATAAGTAGTTTGTAAATTCATCATCAACTTTTCCCCTATTTATATATTTTGGTCTTTTTCTATTTAAAACAGCACGCCAAATTACTGCTGACTCTTTTACCACAGCCAATACTTGTTTATTTATTTTGGATTTTTTAAAATTTTCTTCTTTTACATACTCAACTAATAAATCATAGACATCATCAAAGTTTACTAAATTTTCCTTAAAGTTTTCTAATACAGGTTTTGAGTTTTCTGAATTCAAGCCTAATTTTTTCATCATATCAAAATGATTGGATGGTAATTTTACTACTAATGGTAAGTCATTAATTAAATCTATAGATTTCTTAATGTGTCCTTTTATTTTTCTTAAGTCAGTTAATGTTTTATCAACGTCCATAAGTCCAAATTTAGAGCCATCTTGATAGAATTTAAAAGCTAATTGAATATTTTTTGCATGTGAAAAACAAGCTTCGAAACTAATGGGCAAATGAGACGCTTTATATCCATCAACTTTTATGTCTGCTCGTTTATTATACTTATGAATAATTGAAGCTATTTCTTTAATTTGATTATCCATTAAACTGATCTTGCTTTTTCTTGAGGGTCAGTTTTTCCTAAACAAACATCTTCCCAATGCAGAGATATAATTTTTCTTTCATTGATATAATCATATTTCATGTAAGTAGATATTAACTTGTTTTGCTCACTGTGTGATATTTGTCGTTCTAAATGTTCTGTTCTATAACCGGATTGTTCAGCCCAAGTTCTAAATGAATGCCTCAATCCATGAGCAACTGGGTCTTTATCGCTATTCTTATGCTTAAATTCATGCATTCTACCACGTAATAATCTTTTTATTAGATTAGTGGGTGCTCCATTTGTTAAATGACTATTTTTATAAGGGAAAACATATTTACTATTGGTTCTTTGTCTCATAATATCTAAAATTTTTATTAAATATGGGGATAAGTTAAGAGTATGAAATCTTTTATTTTTCATTCTAGTTGCTGGTATTTTCCAAAAACTACCATAAACTTCATCCCACTCCATTCCACATACCTCAATAGGTCTTGTATTAGTAAGGAGAATAAACAAAGTAGCATAAGATATTATTGAGTTATGTTGTACTAGAATTTCTACAAACTCTGGTATCTTTTCAATAGCCATAAAACCATGATTTTTTTCTCTATAGCTGTAGGGTTTCAAAAGGTCATCATTAACTGCTGGTGTCGGATTATCTTTTAATAATTTTCTTGAAACAGCATGTTTAAAAATATTTTCAATTGAAGCCCTTACTTTTTTAAAAAGTTCAATCTTTTCATCAGTTATAAGTACGTTTAGACAATCTCTAATATCATCTGCACTTACATCACTTACAGATTTATTTCCAAAAAATGGATAAGCGTAAGTTTTGACTGAATTAAGTGACCTCTGAGCATGTTTTTCACTCCAATTACCTTTGTTAAATTCATACCAACTTATATGCATTTCCTTAAAGGTCTTTTCATCTCTTTTAGCTACTTTTATTGTGTGTGGTGATGATAATTCGTCTATTTTTTTTTGGAAAACATTAGCATCTCTAGTATGCCTTAACGTGAGTTTTATTTGTTCTACTGAAATATTAGTTTTAGATTTTTTCTAATATCGTTTGCTAGGCTTTTGGCATCAGCAAGGTGCCCTATTTCATCTTTATACTTTCCAATAGTAATCCAGTTTATAGTGTTTTGATTTTTCTTATGCTTATATTCAAATGTTTTAGCATTGGCATGGACCCTTAAATATAAATTAGTTTGATTTACTTTATGCCTTCCGGTGTCTTTTAAATTATCTAATTTTTTAACATTATCTATGAGCATTTAGACTCCTAAAGAAGCTATAGAACTTCAAAAAAGTTACCCTAAAGTTACCCTTTTATGATAATTTACAATGAAACTGATGTAAACAAGATGATACAAGAAAAGACAATTATCTTAAATAAATATATTTAAAACAATGAGTTAATAAACATAATTGATACAACTTGATATTACATAAAACTTTGAAACGAATCCGTCCCGGGGAGTCATCCTCTATAAAATATTTGTTGCAACTAAAGATATAAACACGTATCTCATTGTTTTCGCCAAAGAAACTATTAATATAAATGTATGAATTGGAACGCGAAAAATACCAGCAATTATTGTAAGTGGATCTCCAATTAAAGGAACCCAACTTAAAAACAATGTCCATTTTCCATATTTTAAAAACCATGAAGATGCTCTAGTTAATTGTGATTTATCTACAGGGAACCATTTCCTATCTTTTAGGTTTGTAAGAAAATATCCTATACACCAATTTAAAATTGAACCTAAAATATTACCAATGCTTGCAAAAAAAATAAGATCTATAATCGGATATTTTTTTAAAAAAATAAATGCTGTTAGTATTATCTCTGAATGACCCGGAAGTATAGTAGAGGAAAGGAAGGAAGATATAAAAAGACTAGCATATACCTCAATAGCGTTCATTTACTTATTAACTCGATACTCTCAACTATTTTTTCCCAAACTTTTTCTTCTTCAGCTATCTGTAGTAACACTTTTTGGAGGTTAACATTCACTTCTTGAGCGCGTTTACGATTATTAGATGAATAAAAATTCTGATTTAACATCTCAATTTCTAATGTCTTTTTTTCTCTTTCAAATTCAAGTATTTTCTTTTCTGAGTAAGTAAGGCTCTTTTTTAAATCTGAAAGAGAAAAGTTTGGAATTGAAACATTTGAATTTTTGTTTTTTAAAATACTTTCTTGTTTTTTTTTCTTACTATTATTATTTAATATTAATTTTCTATAATCATGAATATCTCCAGAGAATTCAGATACATTTCCATCTTTAATAATTAAAAGTCTATCAACTAATCTTTCAACCAAAAAGGCGTCATGACTTACTAATATTAAGGATCCTTTATAATCATTTAATGCCATGATAAGAGCTTCTCTACTTTCTATATCGAGGTGATTAGTAGGTTCATCTAAAATTAATAAATCAGGTTTTTCGATTACAACTAGTAACATTAATAACCTTGCTTTTTGCCCACCAGATAACCTTCTGACTTGAAGATCCATTGTTTCAGAAGTAAACCCTGCTGAACCAAGCTTTGCTCTAATTTTAGAAGGAATTTCTTTACTTAGTTTTAAATATAAATGTTGAAATGGTGTTTCGTTAGGTCTTAGCTCATCTAATTGATGTTGAGCAAAATATCCTATCTTTAATTTTTTAGGAATTAGTAAATGTCCTTTCATTACATTAATTTTTTTTGCAATAAGTTTAGAAAATGTAGATTTTCCCTCTCCATTTACCCCTAACAACCCAATTCGATCATCAGGATTGATTTGTATATTTATGTTTTTTAAAACTTCTACCTGATTGTATCCAACAGATGCCTGATCAAGAGTAACTAATGGTGGAGCAAACTTAATAACATCTTCAAATTTGAACTTAGGAATTTTTTGATCTTCTTCTATAACAATAGGTTTCATCTTTTCTAAAATTTTAATTCTTGATTGAGCTTGTCTAGCTTTTGAAGCTTTTGCTTTAAATCGATCAACAAAGCTTTGTATATGAGCTCTTTGAACGTCTTGTTTGTTTTTTTGAGAAATTTTTTGTTCTAGTTGACTTCTTCTTTCATTATCAAAAGTATCATAATTTCCAGTATAAAACTGAATTTTCTTACTAGATAAATGTAAAATTCCACTTACTGATTTGTTGAGTAAATTTCTATCGTGAGAAATAACTAAAGCCGTATTTTTAAACTTTTGTAAATAATTTTCTAACCATGCAGTACCTTCAAAGTCTAAGTAATTAGTAGGTTCGTCTAATAATAACAAATCTGGATTCGAAAATAATACGCTTGCAAGTGCAACTCTCATTCGCCAACCACCAGAAAATTTTGAACATGGACTATGCTGATCAGTTTGACTAAAACCTAAACCACTTAAGATTGATGACGCTCTTGCTTCAGCTGAATAAGCATCAATATCAACTAATCTAGTATGTATATCAGCTATTTTATTTGGATCAGTTTCGATTTCTGAAGCAATTAATAGTTTTGCTCTTTCAATATCTGCTGCTAATACTGTATCTATAAGTTTTTCGTCATTAGATGTTGCTTCTTGAGCAACTGCTCCAATTGTATAGTTTCTAGGCACCTCAATAACTCCTCCATCTAGAGTTATTTCTTTAAGTATTAATTTAAATAATGTTGTTTTTCCTGCTCCATTTCTTCCAACTATACCTACTTTATGACCAGTAGGAACAAAAGCTGATGTTTCATCAAAAAGTGAAATGCCTCCAATAGAAAAGGAAATATTTTTAAAATTTATCATTATTAATATTCTTTAATTATAAAATTTAAGTTATTTTTTTGAAGTAATTGTTATAATGTATTCAGACAATATTTAATTTTTATATACAAAAACACATAATTAGTAAGTAAAATTTATGAAAAAAAATGTTAAAGATGATTTCATTGATACAATAGGCAACACTCCACTAATAAAATTAAATAAAGCAAGTGAACTTACTAGTTGTGATATTTATGGTAAGGCAGAATTTCTTAATCCAGGATCTTCTATTAAAGATAGAGCTGCTAAAGGGATAGTATTAGACGCTATTGACAAAAAAGAATTACAGCCTGGTGGTTTAATTGTTGAGGGTACGGCTGGAAACACTGGAATTGGTCTTGGCTTAGTAGGAAACTCACTTGGTTATAAAACATTAATTGTAATGCCTGAGACACAAAGCCAAGAAAAAAAAGATGCTTTGAAATTAATTGGATGTGAATTAAAGTTAGTCCCTGCATTACCATATTCGAACCCAGGAAATTATATCAGACAGTCAAAGCAAATTGCAGAAAATCTTGGCAAAAAACATGATGCTGGCGTCCTTTGGGCAAACCAATTTGACAATATCGCCAACCAAATGTCTCATTATAATTCAACCGGACCAGAAATTTGGAGTCAAACAAGGGGGAAAATTGATGCTTTTACGTGTGCTGTTGGGACCGGTGGAACTTTATCTGGAACTGGCTTATTTTTAAAAGAAAAAAATAAAAACATTAAAATAGCTTTATCAGATCCATTTGGATCAGGATTATTCAATCATTATCAAAATGGTCAAATGAAAGCTGAAGGCAACTCAATAACTGAGGGAATTGGACAAGGGAGAATTACGAAAAACTTAGAAAATTGTCCCATAGATTTTTCTTTTAGAATTCATGATAATGATGCTCTTACAATTATCTTTGATTTACTAAAGGAAGAAGGTCTGTTTCTCGGCGGTTCAAGTGGCATCAACGTAGCTGGAGCAATATTATTAGCTAAAGAACTTGGACCTGGTAATACTATAGTAACAATTTTATGTGATTCTGGTCAAAGGTATCAATCAAAAATATGGAACACTGAATTTCTTAAGTCAAAAGATTTAGTATTTCCATATTGGCTTAAATAAAAGAGGTAACAATTGAATAAAAAAAATATAAATATATTTGTAGAACCAAGAGAATTAATAAAAAAAATAAATGATGATGTGGATTTTAATTATAAAATTCTTGATGCAACCTTTTATTTACCTAATTCTGGACTAGATGCAGAAAAAGAATTTAACGAAGAACACATAAAGAATGCAGTTTTTTTTGATATAAATAAAATTGCTGCATCAGATAATAATTTACCACATATGATCCCTTCAAAAAATGAGTTTTCGTCAATGATGCAAAATCTCGGTATAAACAAGGATGATGTTATAATATTTTATGATAATTCACCTTTTTTATCATCTTCTCGGGGTTGGTTTTTATTTAGGTACTTTGGTCATAATGATATTTTAATTTTAAAAGGTGGGCTTAAGAATTGGAAAAATTGCAACGGTACTGTGTCTAATAAAAAACTGCATCCAAAAAAAGGTAATTATGAAGCCCTTATCGAAAGAAAAGAACTTGTCGTAAATTTAGATCAAATGATTTCACATTCAAAAAATAATTCTAAGTTAATCCTAGACGCTAGATCAGAGAAAAGGTATTTAGGTGAAGCTAAAGAACCAAGACCTGGATTATCCTCTGGTCATATACCAAATTCAAAAAGTCTTCCAGCTTCAGATTTAATTTCAAGTAATGGTTTTTTAAAGCCATTAGAAGAATTAAATCAATATTTTTTAGATAAAAATGTAAATAAAAAAGATGACATCATAGCAACATGTGGATCAGGAGTTTCTGCATGCGTTATATCAATAGCTTTATATTGTTTGGGTAATAAGCATGTTCCTATTTATGATGGATCTTGGATAGAGTGGGCATCATCTGGACAAGAAATCAGGAAAAAGGCTAAATAAACGCACATACAAAATTTAGTGATTAAGTATTTGACTTAAAAATAACTTAGTTCTTTCATTTTTAGGATTATTAAAGAAATTTTTAGGATCATTTTGTTCAATTATTTCCCCTTCATCCATAAAAATAACACTATCAGCAACCTTTTTTGCGAAACCCATTTCATGAGTTACAACCAACATTGTCATACCTGTCTCAGCAAGCTCTATCATAGTGTCTAAAACCTCTTTTATCATTTCAGGATCTAAAGCTGAGGTTGGCTCATCAAAAAGCATGATTTTAGGCTGCATGCATAATGATCTTGCTATGGCAACTCTTTGCTGTTGTCCACCAGATAATTGACCTGGAAATTTCAAAGCTTGTTCTGGTATTTTGACACGTGTTAATAATTCCATAGCAAGTTCATTTGCTTCTTTTTTAGGAAGTCCTTTTACCCAAATTGGCGCTAAAGTACAGTTTTCAAGAACAGATAAGTGAGGGAAAAGGTTAAATGATTGAAATACCATTCCGACGTCACTTCTAATTGTTTCAAGATTTTTTAAGTCACCAGTAAGCTCAACATCATTGACTATAATATCCCCTTTCTGATGAACCTCTAAACGATTAATGCATCTTATAAGTGTTGATTTACCAGATCCAGAAGGACCACATATAACAATACGTTCACCTTGATTGACACCTAAAGATATATTTTTTAATACATGAAAAGTACCAAACCATTTATGCATTTCTTTAATTTCAATAACGGGTTTAGATGATTTAGTTTTATTTGTTGCCATTTTTTATCTCACTTATGTTCAGTGTTTAATTTGTTTTCAAGCCAGAGAGAATATCTAGACATAGCAAAACAACTTACAAAGAAGAATAATGCTACAAATAAATATGTCTCTGTAGATAAACCATTCCATTTCGTATCAGCTAATGCTGCTCTTCCTATACCAAGAGGATCTAACAACCCTATCACCACAACTAGTGTTGTATCTTTATATAACCCTATAAAAGTGTTCATTATACCAGGAATAGATATTTTTAACGCTTGAGGGAGTGTTATAAATCTAGTTGTTTGCCAATAATTCATACCTAAAGCATCTGCAGCTTCATATTGACCTTTCGGGATAGCTTGGATACCTCCCCTAATTACTTCTGCAATATAGGCAGCTGAAAAAAAGGTGAACATGATGATAACCCTAACTAAGATACTGAAATTGGTACCTGGGGGCATAAAATAATTTAGCATTGAAGAAGCTACAAAGAGCAAAGTAATTAGAGGAACTCCTCTCATAAACTCTATGAAACAAACACTTAATGTTCTAACTACTGTTAATTTGGATTGTCTTCCAAGAGCTAAGAGTATACCGATTGGCAGTGAACAAACAATGCCTGTAACACCTAAAATAACGGTGAGCATAAATCCACCAAATAAACTATACTCAATCTTAGCTAGTCCAAAAAAACCACCATTTATTAGTACAAAAGCAAAGAAAGGGTAAATTCCACTAAACCATAATAACCATTTTCTTTTAGGTAAATCTGGATAAAGTAATGGAGCAAAGGCGATGAACATTGTTAAAAATGAAATATCAATTCTCCACCTTTCTGCTTCAGGATAAAATCCATAAACAAACTGCCCTACTCTTCTTGTTATAACAGCCCAACAGGCACCATTATCTATTTTTCTGCATTCAATTTTTGAATCTGCATCAAATACCGCGTCGAAAAAGAACCAACCAATTATTCCGTCTATTAAATAATAAACCAGCACTACTGAGATAATTGTTAATAAGGAGTTGCTTATGGATGAAAATAAATTACTTTTAATCCAACCATAAAAGCCAACAGTACCTGGTGGAGGTGGAAGATTTGGATATGAACCAGGTTTATACATTTCGGTACTCATTTTATCTTCCCACTAGTTTAACTTTATTATTGTACCAATTCATAAATGCCGAAATACTTAATGAAACAGACAAATAAATTAACATAACTATCACCATTGTCTCCATTTCTCTACCAGTTTGGTTTAGAGAAATACCTCCAAGTGTTGCTACAAGATCCATATAACCTATTGCAATTGCTAATGAAGAATTCTTTGTTAAATTCAAATACTGACTGGTTAAAGGTGGAATTATAACTCTTCTAGCTTGAGGCAAAATCACTAATTTCATTACCTTGGAAGATTTTAAACCAATTGCTTCAGCAGCTTCTCTTTGACCTTTGTCAACGGCCAAGATTCCAGCTCTTACTATTTCTGCAATGAAGGCTGCTGTATAAATACCCAATGCAAAGGTCAATGCAGCAAGCTCAGGGCTCATATGCATGCCACCCCTAAAATTAAACCCCTTTAATGCAGGTATCTCCAAAGAGATTGGCATTCCAGAAATAAAAAAAGCAATTAAAGGTAGTGAAATTAATACAGTAAAATTAATCCAGAAAACTGGATACTGTACGCCTGTCAAATCTTGTTTTTTCTTTGCATATTTGAAAAATAATACTGAAAAAATTAAGGCAATTACAAAAAATAAATATACAAGTTCTATTCCATTTTCTGTTAATGGCTTTGGAATATAAAAACCTCTATTAGAAAGAAAAGTCACATCACCTAAGTTTAAGGCTTTTCTTGGATGTGGAAGAGTATTAATTATAATACCATGCCATAAAAGTATATGTAATAAAATTGGAACATTTCTCGTAAATTCAATATACCAGTATGCAATTTTACTAGCTAACCAATTTTTGGATAATCTTATTATACCTAAAGAAATTCCTAAAACTGTGGCTAGAATTATACCAAATACTGCAACCAAACCAGTGTTTAAAAGGCCAACAATTCCTGCTCTTAAATGACTATCTCTGTTATTATAGTCAATTAAGTATTGATTTATATCGTAACCAGCTGGAATAAATAAAAATTCAAAACTAATGTCTTTACCAAGAGCTTTAAAATTTGCATCAACATTTGATATTAACCATGATAAAAACCAACCAATGCACAATAAAACAAATATTTGTACAATTATTTCTCGGCTTTTTTCATTTCGCCATATGTTGCTAAAAAAAATCATTTATAAATTCTATATTTTATTAAACATAAAAAAGCTGTGTTTAAAATGTAAACACAGCTTTTTTTTAAGTCTTATTTAATTGGTGGTATGTAGAATAGTCCACCATCTCTGTAAAGTTGGTTCATGCCTCTAGCAATTTTAAGAGGTGTGCTCATACCAAGATTCTTTTCGAAAACTTCTTCATAGTTTCCTACTTGAGCAATAATATTAACAGCCCAATCAGCAGATAAACCTAACTTAGAAATACCTTGTAAAGGGTCTTTACCTAACAAACGGTTGATTTCTTTGTTTTTATTATCTTTACCAGCTAAAGACTTAACATTTGCTGAAGTTATACCTAACTCTTCACCAGCCATCATAGCTTTTAATGTCCATGCAACTATATCTGCCCACTGGTCATCACCATGTCTAACAACAGGCCCTAAAGGCTCTTTAGATACGATCTCAGGTAAAACCATGTGGTCAGCAGGGTTGTCAAAACTTGACATTGTAGCATATAAACCTGAAGCATCAGTTGTATACACATCACATCTGCCAGCTTTATATAATTCTTGTGCTTCGGCATTAGTTTCAATTGGAACTGGATTATATTTCATTCCGTTTCCAGCAAAGAATTCAGCAAGATTTAATTCAGTTGTAGTTCCTGTTTGAATACACACTGATGCTCCGTCCAAACCTTTAGCTGATTTAACACCTAAAGCTTTAGGAACCATAAAACCTTGACCGTCATAATAACTGACACCTATAAAAGTTTGCGATAAATCAACATCTCTTGAAAAAGTCCATGTTGTATTTCTTGAGAGTATTTCACCTTCACCTGCAGCTAATTTTGTAAAACGTGTTTTACCAGTTGCAGTCGTGTAATTAACTTTATCTGCGTCACCTAATGTAGCTGCTGCTACTGCTCTACAAAAGTCGACATCAAAGCCAGTCCACTTTCCTTTATCGTCAGGTGCAGCAAAACCAGCTAAACCAGTATTAATAATACAGTTCAACTTACCTCTTGCTCTGACTTCGTCTAAAGTGCTTGCTAAAACGGATCCAGCAAACATCACTCCAGCAGTCGCAGCTGCTAAAAGTATTTTTGTTTTCATGTTATTTCTCCACTATTAAATTTTCATGTTAATCATGATTTTGTTAGTACTTTCGTTCTTATTTAGTATAGTTTCAAGATAAAAATTAAAAATTTTTTTTTAAATGTTTGTAGGTTAAATGCTATTTAGAATAAAATTATAACAAAATTAATTTAAAAGGTAGAAGTTAGGTGCAGTTAATAATCAATGAAACAGGAAAATAAAAATTTACATGTAGAAACAATTACTTCACATGTTGGAAAAAAACCTCATGAAAACCACGGTATACCTTCACCTCCAGTATATAGAACGAGCACTATTTTAAACAAGACAATGGAGTCTTATAAAAATAAAGATTTAAAATATACTTATGGAAGAAATGGGACGCCTACTTCAGAGTCATTAATCAATGCAATTTCTTCAATATATAATGCAGAAGGATGTGTTCTTGCTTCATCTGGAATGAACGCTATTACAACTGGATTAATGTCATTAATTAAATCTAGCGATCATATTTTGTTACCTGATTCTGTGTATGGGTCAACTAGACGATTTGCTAAAGAAGAATTTCCAAGATTAAATGTTGATTATGACTTTTATAACTCAAGAGATTTAAAAAATTTAGAAAGTCTGATCAAAGATAATACAAAAGCAATCTATTTAGAAAGTCCAGGCACATATACTTTTGAAGTAATTGACATAATTAAAGTTATGGAAATTTGTAAAAAATATGAATTAAAGTCTATAATAGATAATACTTGGGCTACTGCAATTTATTTTAATCCATTTGATTTCGGTGTTAATGTTGTTATTGAAGCTATAACAAAATATATATCTGGTCATTCTGATATTATGATGGGTGTAGTTCTTGCAAATAATGAAGATCTCATAGGAATTGAAAGGTGGACAAAAAATGCTGGAGTTTATGTAAGCCCTGATGATATTTTCATGTCTCTTCGAGGTTTAAGGACACTTCCTTTAAGATTGGAACAATCATCTTATAACAGTTTTAAATTAGCTAAGTTTTTGGAAACTCTCAAGGAAGTAAAATATGTAATGCATCCTGCTTTAACTCAACATCCTGATCATAAATTATGGAAAAGGGATTTTAAAGGCGCTTCTGGTCTTTTTGCTATCGAATTTAATGACAATGTCACTGACGAAGCAGTTAATAAATTGGCTAATAGTCTTAAAATCTTTGGAATTGGTTCTTCTTGGGGCGGATATTCAAGTTTAATATCAATGATGAATGTTTCAGAGTCTAGAAATATTAAAACTAGCTATGTTCCCAAAGGCGTTTATCTTAGAATTTATACTGGGTCTGAAAATATAATAGATTTGATAAATGACTTCAAAAATGGAGTTGAAGTTTTAAGAAATTTTTTAAAAATTAAAAAAAATTAAACCAACTTTTCTTCTCCCAACACAGTTGTTCTTCTCATATCCCTATTTTCTTTCAAATCATCATAAGCTCTAGCCCTATGCATAGTTTGTCTATTATCCCAAATTATTAGATCATTTTTTGACCATTCATGAATATACTTAAACTTTAATTGAGTAGCATATTCAATCAAATCATCTATGAAACACATTGAATCTGGCCTTATCCAATTTTTAATTTTACCAATATGACTTGATAAGAAAATTGTTTTTCTGTTAGTTAATTTATTCTTTCTAACAAGAGGTTGTTCAACAGGAGTGAAATTTTTAATATCTTCTGATGATAACTCTTTAACCATATCAAAACCCAATCTTTGTCGGGAATATATCAAAGAATGTTCACAAATCATTTTATCAACTTTAATTTTAGTTTTTTTTTCTAAATTATCGTAAGCTTTTCTCATATCAGCAAACTCTGTATTACCCCCTACTTTAGATATATTTCTGGCTGACAAAAGAGAATATTTTGCAGGAATTTGTTTAAAAGAACTATCGGTATGCCATAAACGATTACCTAAGTTAAATATTCTTCTTGGATCATCTTGAGTAAAAGGTTTATTGTTTTTATCAAGGTTAGATACATCTGCTAAATCTGTAGATAATCTTCTATCCTTCGCTTTAGTAATGTTAGATTTATTTCCAGAAACCTCGATTTCTCCAAAATATTTAGTAAATTTTACCTGTTCTTTATCATCTATATTTTGATTCTTAAAAACTAAAACAGATAATTTATTAATAGCATTATCAATTTCTTTTACAATTTTATTATCCAAATCTTTTTTTAAATCCACTCCAGAAACAAACCCAACAAAGTCCGGGAATTCGGTTCTAGTTTCTATAATCATATTAATCTCCAAATTTATTTTTTTTTAATAAATATATGGTTATATGTGTATAATTAATTATAAAATCTAAGTTGTAAAACCAAAAGAGTTAAATTTATGAATTTTTTAAAAACTAATAAATTCTTATTAATAATTTTATTATTTTTAAATTTAAGCTTTAACGTGTTTGCTGTTGATAAATTAGATGGTGCATGGTTTGAATGTGAATTCTCTGGTAAAACAAGTCAGCCAACAGATAATTGTAAAATGCTAGATAATGACGGTTTCATTTTCTCTAACAATATTGCTGCACATATATCAGTGATTGATAGTCAAGAAACAAATTGTAAAAAAAATAAAATTGGTCAATGCTTTCAAAGCAACTTAAGCTTCATTAAGGTTAGACAAGGTAGAGCGGACAAAGTAAAGTTTGAAGATAGTAAATTAATATTAACATTTTTAGGTTGTGGCCAAGTCTTTCACCTTACAAATAAAAAACACTACGTTGAAGCTAAACCTGATACAAAAAAATGCTTCTGGGCAGGTAAAAAAATTTTCTATTTAAAAAAATATGATGGTAAATTAATATTTAATAAATAATTAATGGAATATTATGTATATATTAAGACAAACAAATTTACTTAAATTTGGATTAATGACAATTGGGATAATAATAGCTCTTTTTTGTTTTTATGTCATTGTTGGATTCCTAGGCATACAATATATTATGGAACCATATAAATATGGAACTTTTTTCGCTTGGGTAATTATTTTATTTAGTATTTTTTATAGATTTACTTTTTTACTTTTAACTGTTGGTGTTTTTTTTGGTATTATTAATGTATTAGAGTGGCATCTAATATTTGCTATTTTATTCACTTTACCAAGTCTTCTTTTTATTTTTCCCAAGCAAATTCTTACCACTAAAATGGGTGCAAAAGAAACTGAAAAAAAAGATAATGATTTTAATGTGTATACTAACACTAACAGACAACAGACTATGAAAAGATTTAAAACTAAATCTCAAAACAATGAAGTGATTGATGGAGATTATGAGATTATTAATGAAAATGATAAAAATAAAAATTAATTATCTAATTTTAAAAGATATGATTTTTTTGTTTCCATATCATAAACTACCATTCCCCCGCTTGGTAATGAAATGCCAGTGAAAGCTTCAATTACCACATAATGAGTAACCATCAAATAAGTACCTTTTATTATTTGGAGTTTGCCAATCAAATTATTAAGCTCATCTAGCGTTTCATCTTTATTCACATATCCTTGGTAAAAAGAATTAAGACCTTTGTGAGTAAAGAATTTACCTATTTTTAAGAATGATGCAGTATCTTTACACCTACACCAAAAACTCGAAAAAATTTTTGTGAATGTTATTTCAAATTTTTTGAAAATTTTTCCAATCATCTCACTTTGATAAATCCCATTTTCGTCAAGATTTCTTTGGGTAGAACAATCATCTATCCTAAAATTAGAAGGATCTCCATTCCCAGGTGCTAAAGCATGTCTCATAAAAATTATTTTGTTGTCACTGGCTTTTTTAAAGTTTTCCATCAAAATATAACCTTCACTTGCATGAGTGTTGGCACCTAATAAAATGAAGAAAATAAATTTTAAAAGTAATCTGAACATTACTGTAAAATACAAGGTATTTTTAAACCTACAAACTTTTTATGTTTTTTTTTGAGTTTCTCTTCTTACAATAATTAATGAAGAAAAAATTACTATTAAAGTTCCAATGTAAAAAGTTGATGTTAAAGTTTCATTGAATAAATAAACACCTATCAAAAAACCAATTGGAACTGATATATACCTTAAGGGAGCCAATAGGCTTGCTGGTGCTAATTTTAAGCTATAGGCCAAACAAATTTGTTGAAAGCTAGAAACTACACCAATAACAATAAGAACAATTAAAACCTGATCATAATCAGGCCATTTAGTTTTAATAAGCATACAAATAATTAAGAAAACTATAGCTCCAAATATGTTATACCATAATGCAGTTGTTGCTGGATGATCTGTTTTTCCAAGTTTTCTTACTGATAGTGTCATAAGTGCTCCAAAAAAAGGTGAAAAAACACCTAACACTAATCCAATGTTAAACCAATTTTCTTTTAAAGGATCAAGTATCAGGATAACTCCTATAAATCCAATCAAAGCTATAATTTGTCTAAACCATCCAACAACTTCTTTTATGACAATAGGCGCCAGTAGGGTTATAAATATTGGCATTGTTTGAAATAAAGTAGTCATAAGACTTAGATCTATAAATTGAAGCGCTGCAAACAAGCATCCAAAAGAGCCTAAACCAGTTATAGTCCTAATTATTAATCCAGATTTAGACTCTATTTGAAACGCATGTGATTTACGTTGAAAATATGCCATTATCATTAGCAAAGGGATACAAAATAAATACCTAAAAAATAAAACCATGAAAACTGAAAGGTCACCCGCTATTAGTTTTACTAAACTAGCTATAGTTATAGTGCATATAACTTCAGTTATGGAAAAGGAAACTCCAAGAGGAATATTTGAATTATTATTCGTTAGTGACATAAGTAGTTTTCATTCGAAATCTTTTTTGATGATTTATGGTCGGGCCAGCGGGATTTGAACCCACGACCTTCCGCCCCCCAGACGGACGCGCTACCAAGCTGCGCTATGGCCCGATTTTTAGCAATATTAGCAAAATATACTAAAAGCTATAAATTTAATAATTTTATTTAAATAGCACCATAAGATTTTTGAGGAATACCACGATTCAATGAAAAATGTGTATGTATGCACTTCCAAGCATCATTTATATTAATCCTCTTTAAAGTAACCGTAGCCCTTCCATTTCTTTTAAAAGAACTGCCATTTTTTTTATACCCTATAGAGTCCCAAACTAAAATAGAGTTTGCAAGTAATCTGTCAGGAGAGATTTGAATATAAAGTGTATCAGTCAAGAATTTAAAATTATTAATAGTTGGCCAAACACTTTTCCATTGGTTATCACAAAGTTTTTCTAAACCTTCAACTACATTCATCCAAGTTCCAAAACTAACAACATCATTTCCAAAAAGATTTTTAGCTGATTCATAGTGTTTATTTTGGACTTTATTTTCCCAAGTTTTAAACCAAAATATTATAGAATTGTGATCTTCATTATCAGTATCAAGTTTATACATTACTAAAATGTCTCATTGATGTATTACTAGTTTTAATTTTATCTATTTGAAATTTAATAGTCAATTTCATAGAAGCATTAACAAGTGAAAAAAATAATACGAAACATGACTTTTAATTTAAAATAAATGAATGCTTTATATCCTAGGATTTAACTACTTCTTATAAAAAGATGCCTGAATATGTAACTTAGATCAGACATCTTTTAAATAAATTTTATAATGATGGTAATGCAGGAAGATCCTGACCAAGCCATTTTTGAGAAATTTTATTTAAAGCCCCTCCTAGCTTTTTATGAAGTATAAAAACGTTTACCCATCTCAATAAATCTTCATTTCCCTTTTTAACACCTATAAAACAAGGACTATCTTTAATAATAAACTTCCTCTCTAAATCAAAGTCTGGATTTGCTTCAGTTACAGAAGCTGCAACAGTATTACCTGCGACAAGCACTTGAACTTGCTTTGATTTAATAGCACTTAATGTAGCAGCATTATCACCAAATCTTGTAATTTTAGCACCTTTAGGAGCCATTTTAGTAAGTTCTAAATCCTCTAGAGTCCCACCAGTAACTCCAATGGTAAGACCATCTAAATCTTTGTACGAAGAAACTTTAATTGTAGATGGAGCAAATACACCTGAATAGAATGGCGCATAGGCACTAGAAAAATTAATTGACTTAGCTCTAGAAGGATTAGCTCCCATTGTAGATATGACTAAATCAACCTTATCTGTTTCAAGAAAAGGTATTCTTTGTTTTGAAACGACAGGCACTATTTTAAGTTTGACTCCCAAGTCTTTTGCAATAAGTTTTGCAACATCAACATCATATCCTTCATGTTCACCAGTTTTCCCTACTGAGCCAAAAGGCGCAAAAGCCTCTGGAACAGCAATTTTAACTTCACCACTTTTTAATATACCATTAAGGTCAGCGGAATTAGCTGAAAAACTTAGAAAAAATAGACTTAATAAAAAACTATAAATTATTTTTTTTGAAAACATTTTTTTTCCTTTCAATTAATTAATTTTCAATTATGTATTTTTTTTCTAAATATTTGGCGTAAATGGCCAGGGGGTAACATAGGCAGAAATACAAAACTGCCATTATAGGAAAAATTATAAATGGTTCTGAACCTATGACAGGAGCGTTAGCCCACCTTTTCCCTAATAACATTAAATCTTGAAAGCCAATTATATAAGCAAGAGAAGTTCCTTTTATAATTTGAATTAGAAAACTTACTGTAGGAGCAATACTATACTTATAAACTTGGGGTATAATGATAAACCTTAATGTCTGAGTAAAACTTAGATTAAGAGCTACTCCTCCCTCCCATTGACCAGAAGGGATTGCCATAATTGCACCTCTCCAAACTTCTGATAAGTAGGCCGAAGTAAATATTATCAATGATATGCTTGCAGCATACCAAGGATCGAAGTCTTGACCAATAAACCTTGGAATACCAAGCCCAATTATAAATAACAACATTAAAAGAGGAAGAGATTGAAACAACCATGTATAACAAAAACTTATATAGTTAAGAATTTTAGATGGATATATTCTTAAAAAAGTTA
>CACNRW010000021.1 GCA_902622875.1 uncultured SAR116 cluster alpha proteobacterium | reverse complement strand
CCAAACTAGCTAAAATACTAGCCGATAGCCTAATTGTAAATAATGAATTGAATATAAATCACTTAAGATCTAGATATCTTCATTGGTGGAAAGGTGATGCATTTGACACCGGTCCAACATTTGCGAGTGTATTTACAAAAATTGAAAAAGGTATAGAACCAAGTTTGGCAGTAGAAAAAGTACATCAAGAATTTGGTTTTAGCACTGCTGGGTGTGGTCCAGCTCACAGAGCCACACCACTTGCTGGGATGTTTAATATTCCAACCAATCAACTTATATCTATTGCAAGAAAAGAAGCCAAAATTACACATTTTGATAATGATGCAGGAAATGGATCTGCAATTGTAATAATGCTTTGTAGATATATATTGGAGGGTAAAAGTTTTAACCATGCAGAAAATCTTATTTCTAATGATAAAGACTTAAAAGATAGTTGGATTAAATTACAAAATGCAAAATTAAAACCAGATGGGTATATATACAACGTTATATTTTCTGCGTTTCATTTTATAAAAAAAAACAAAACACTCGAAGATACATTTCAATTTGCAGGAAAAGCAAATTATTGCCCAATTATATTTTCAGTAATTAAAAAATGTATTGAGAAACAATTTATTTATAAAAATAAAATTTAGAATAAAATTTCTTTGTTAGTCTTGATCTCTCTTCTTAGTGGTGAATAAAAAACTGGTGCCATTGCACACATTTAATAATAAAAAGCTAACTATAGGCAGTAAATGAAGAATTTAATAAAAGAGTGGATAAAGGAAAATAATTGGTTGCGTGATTATAGAGATAAGAGTTTTAGTAGTTTTAAAAATATTCCTGAAACTGCAAGTATTCGAGATATTGAAAAGTCACGTTATAATTACAGACGTATAGGAATAGTAAGTTCTTTTAATGATATATCTTATGAAAATCAATTGATTTTTGATTTTTAAACCTTTCAACATAACTTCCTCAAATATAAATATTATATAGTTATGTTTTATCATTAAATGTATTCTGTTAATAACTAAATATAATTCTTGGATAGAAATAAATGATTAAATCAATATTAATTTTCGTTATTACAATTACTTTTTCTAAAGTAGTTTATGCATCTAAAGATGTGCTCGAAGATGCTAACTTATATACAGTCAAGTTCAGAACATCTGTTGATAAACCGTATAGAGAAGATAAAAATGCAGGGTTAAGAAAAGGTAGCGGATTTCTTGTAAATAAAGATAGAGGGTTAATACTTACTAATGCTCATGTAACAGGAAGGTCAAAGTCTAAAGTAAGGGTTGCCTTTAAGAATTATGGGTTTTTACCAGTAAAACAGGTTTATGTAGACCCAAGAATTGATATAGCAATTGTTCAAATTAACCCTAAGTTAATTCCAATTGAGGCTAAAGAAGGAAAGCTCAAATGTGATGGTAAAGTACCAAGTGGAACTTCAGTTGCAGCTTTTGGTCATCCAAAGGATTTATCCTTTTCTGCTTCAAGAGGTATTGTTTCTAAATATAGATTCTTTGGTGGTAAAGATGTCATTCAAACTGATACCGCAATTAACAAGGGAAACTCTGGTGGACCTTTGATAGATATGAATACAGGGTTAGTGATTGGAGTTAACAAATCATCATACACAAAATCAAGTGGATTAAGTTTTGCTGTTCCATCAATGAATATTTGTATTATTCTTAATCTATTTAAGGAAGGTAAAAATCCTTCACCAATTAAACTTCCAATAAGATTCGCTGAAGATAGAGAAGCTGAGGACTACTTGAAAGTTGGCAGCTTTTATCACAAAGGAAAAAACATTGAGATTGGCTCATCACTAATTGCAGTCAATGATATTAAAATAAAAACACCTTCTGAATTAGATTTCATTCTTCGAGGTAAGACAGGTGAAGCTAAGCTAACTTTCAAAAATGATACCTCTACTAAAAACTATAATATTACAATTAAGCCAGAAGCCAAAATATTGGATAGGAAATATTTATATCTGTCAGGTGCAATAATTTCTAGAGACCCTAGAACAATGTATGATGAAAAAGAAAAACCATTTTTGATACATAGTGTTATTGATGGAACAGAAGCTGAGCTTGCAGGATTGTGGCAACATTGTTGGATAAAATCAGTAAATGGTATTGAACCTAAATCTTTAAGAGAAATTAAACAAATATCTGAAGGTAAAAAATCACTTGGTATAATGACAAGATGTTATGCAGGAAGAAAGGATATTATGACTGAAGATTTTTTTGTTAAATTGAATGTAAAGAATAAGGAAATATATAATAATTAATCTATATTATAATTAAAACTACTAAAAAAATATTCGTTTTTACTTTTTCATTAGGGATTGAAATGGGGATTATTAGGTACATAAATCAATAATCTGTTAAATATTAATAACTTATATAAGCAATTGACAGATCCTCCCTCCGCCATTGTAATAGATCCATAGTGTATAATAGTTTAAAAAATTTTTTTTAAAAACAATCACTTGTATAGAATGCTTCAATATTATTTAATGATTTAGTTTGAAAAAAAAATTAATTAATGAGTATATCTATTTTTCAATAAATTATAAAAACTATTTAAACTATTTTTAAGAATATTGTCCTCCATTAACAGAAATAACTTGTCCGTTCATGTGACTCCAATTTTCTGAAGAGATATCACAAATAATTTCAGATAATTCCTTTTTGGTCAAAAGTTTTTTCATTGGATTATTAGATTTATGAAAATCTTGTCTACTTTTATCCATTTGAAAATACATCTTGCTATCTGCGATCAGACTTGGAGTAATTACATTAATTCTTATTTTTGGAGAAATCCAGCTTGATAAAGACTTAACAAAAGCAATTTGAGCACCTTTGCTGGCAGCATAAAAAGGATCAAAGCTCCCCTTTTCTCCTGAAATAGACGAGATAAATAATACACAACAATTTTTATATAAATTATTTAAAATTTTACCTAAAACAAATGCTTGCAAATTAAAATTTATATCCATACAACTACTAATTTCATTTAATGTATAGTCATCTAATTTTTTTCCAAAAAGCAAAGCAGGCAAAAATATAACAATTTTAAATTTTTCATTTTGTTTTACAAATTCAAAAAATAAATTTCTACTTTCGTTAGATTGAAGATCTAAATGAACATTAGTAATTCTTTTATCTAATTTAATTTTTCTGTTATTGTAAGTAGAAAAAATTTGGTAATTTTTATTAAGAAATGAATCTATTAATGAAATTCCTAATGAACTTGACCCTCCAATAATTAAAACCTTTTTTTTCTTATTCATTTGAAGATAACCTCTAATTATTAATACAGTTTTAAAAAATCAATTGTTTTTAAAAGACCTATGTCACGAGGGTTTTTAGGTCTCCAAAGTAATTTGTTTTTAGCTAAAATAATATCTGGGTTTCTTTGAACTGAGTCATCCATGAGTAAGGATTGATAGATTATGTTAGATTTCGATTTTGTAAGTTTAATTAATTGTTTTGCTATTTGTATAATTTTCATTTCAACGGAATTTCCTAGATCAACAAGCCCTGATAATTTTCATTCTGAAAAAGTTTATTTATTCCACTTAACAAAACTAAATTCATTTTTGATTTAACATCCATTATAACAACTTAAAAAGTATAAACTTTTTTAATTCTACAATATTATTTTTGTGCCTACACAGATAGTTATAAAATAAAAGAACCTCAAAAACTTTTTCCAAAAATTTTTTAAAAAAATAAACTTTTAGTTAACTGGCACTTCCATGTGATGTAACATTTTTTTAAGACAGAAAAAATAGACAAAAACAACCAATTAATTTACAAAAATTTACAACATAATATATTCATATAATAACTACCTTTATGAGAATTAAATGAATGAATACAAAAATCAACCGTTAATTTCTTATATAATTACTATCTTTAATAAAGAGAAGTATTTAAAGCATGTTATTGAGGCAGTATTGTCTCAGATGCACGACTACAAATTTGAGATAATATTGGTTAATGATGGCTCCACAGATAAAAGTTTGAAGATATTAGAGTCCTTCGCAACAAAAGATGAGAATATTTTTCTATTTAATCAAGTTAACAAAGGTCCACCAATTGCCTGTAATTTAGGCTTAAAACATGCAAGAGGTAAGTTTATAAAATTTGTAGATGCTGACGATATTCTTGTTCCAAATGCAACATCAAATTTAATAAATCCTTTTTTAAGTGATAGCGAGATGCCAGTACTAACCTTTTCAAGAAATATTAAGACATATAAAAAATTAGATAGTTCGCTTGAAGAATTTTATAAGAATAATAATCTTTCATTTTTTCAGGGTAAAAAAAATGATTATGTATTTTATAAAAATTTTTTAGATAAATCGTTACATGTATCAAATATGAACCTTTCTTGTACATTATTTGAGAAAAAGACAATTCTATCTTTTGGAGGATGTAATGAGAATATATTTTGTCAAGATTACTATGTTGAACTGATGATGAGTTCTATGGGGCCATTTATAGAATCAAAGAGTTTAATTTTTTATAGTCCATTTGCAGATGAAAATAGAGTAACTCAAAATGAGTCTCAAATTTTACATGATTTAAATTATGCACTAGAAGAGTTTTTTCTTGCAAATAAAAAGCTATCACAGTCTTATGCAAAAAATTCACTAAAAAGAGCTGCTTCAAGGCAACTCAATTATATAAAAAGATATTCATGGGGAGAATTAACTTTTGAAGTTTTATTTCTTTATTTGTTAGCCTCATTGAAAATTATTAGAATTAATAAAGAAAACTTTAGTAAGACAAGATTAGCATTTAGAAATATAAAGTTTCCGAACAAAAAAATAACTAAATCCATTACCTTGGAATGATATTCAAAGTTCTTACTAAGTGTATAAATTGATTATTATTTTTTTAAATTTGTTTTACCCATTAATTTTAGGGAATCAATATGCATATGCAGAAGAAATTACTTGTATTTCATCAGATAGTTCTCCCAGCCATGAAGTTGGAACTTTTCAATCGCGGGATAATCCACATAAATTTAAAAAACAAAAATTAAATTTTGTTTTCCAAAAAATCCAATAAAAACAGATGAAAATAAATATATTGATTCAGTTGTTGGTATACCCTAACTGGTATTCCAATTAGACCTGAAACTGCAGATTGGTATGATAAAAATTCCCCAAGAAAGCATGATAAGGATAAATCATCAGGATTAAATTTGGAAGCAATAAGACCTTTTGAAAAAATATTTGGAATTGATAAATATAATGGTCATGCGGATCATAGAGGATTATACCACTATCATAAGTCAAATTCTTCTTTATTATTAAATGGCAAACCTCCTATTGGTTATCCAGTTGATGGATTTGAAATTTTGTATATTCCTAATAAGGTGAAATCTTCATAGCAACTTAGAAAAGGAAATAAAAAAGTTGAACCTTTTGGAAAACACGACGGCACATTCAAGGAAGATTACAAGTTTGTTGGAGGAAGTGGGGATTTGGATGAGTGCAATGGTAAGTTTGTTGATGGTATATATAAGTATTTTGCAACTGAAAATTTCTCGTTTTTTCCTAAATGCCATTGGGGTGAAATTTCAAAATATTTTAGTCAACGAAGATAATTAACTATCTTAATTCATAAACGCGTTTGGTCTTATCACATGTTTTGAGTAGACCTTATTTAATTTCATGTTCCATAAATCAATCTCATTTGCGCCATATCTCAATTGTTATATTTTATTCTTTAAAAAAAACAAGTTTATTGAAAATTTCTTAACTCTTTTATGGCGCTGGCCACATCTTCATCTTGGATATTTAGAGCACCTCTTTTCAACCTAAGCTCATGTGCTTTTTCTAATACATTTGCATGCGTAAAACCTACAGGGGGGTCAAATTTATAACTAGCAAGTTCTATTAGTAAGCCTAATGGTTCTCTGAAGTAAATTGAGTCCATAAATCCCCTATCTTTAATACCTGTATTTGCAAAGCCATTTTCATTTAAATTTTTTTCAGCTATACGAATAGTGCTTTGACTCACCCAAAAGGCAACATGATGAACACCCCCACATTCATTCTTTATTTTTTGTTTATCTGGAGTTAAGTTTTCGTTTGTAAAAATGGTTACAGTAGTTCCATCCCCACAATCAAAATATAAATGATTAATATTTAAGTCATCTAAATTTGGCTGTTCAAAAATAAACTTCATTCCAAGCATGTTTTGCCAAAAATTTATTGAAGTTTCCTTATCAGCACCATTTATTGTAATGTGGTGTAAGCCTTGGGCTTGAATTATACTTTTCATTTTCTTCCTTTTATTTAATTTTATGTTAACAAAATTTTAAACAACCGATAAATGAAATTAAATAAAATACAATTTTTTTGTCTATTGATGGAGGATTTTATAAAAGTTTCATAGATAAAATTATTACAAAAAGTCTAATTTTTTGCAGTTGTAATTTCAACCTAGGAAAATAAATAATCTAAGTTAATGAAAAAAAATTATTGAAATTGTTGAGAAGTTCTCTATTCATCTTCAAATCTATTAATTAATATTGACTATTACATTTGATTTAAGTTGTAACAAATGACAAAAATTTCATTAATTATGATTTACGGAATTGGTATTTACTTATTAGTAATATTAATCATGTTTATCTTTCAAAGATCTTTATTATATCAACCATCTAAAGAGAAACTTGATATTTCTTACTATAATAATACGGGGTTGGAAAAAATAAATTTTACTACTTTAGATGGGATTCTTCTAACGTCTTTGTTTAAAAAACCTTCTAAAAGTGATAATAATACTATAGTTGTATTTCACGGCAATGCAGGTCATATAGGTCACAGAGTACATAAATTTAAACCTTTTATTGATGAAGGCTATGGCTTGCTATTGCTTGAGTACAGAGGTTATGGTGAAAACACAGGAAAACCAACAGAAAATGGTCTTTACATGGATAGTAAGGCAGCTTTAGATTTTTTAAATAATCATAATATTCCAGTTCATAAAACTATTCTATATGGTGAGTCTTTAGGATGTGGATTAGCAGTTAAATTTTCTACAACAGATAGTTTTAAAGCAACTATTTTAGAGGCACCTTACACTTCCATAGCAGATGTTGCTATGCGCCAATATTGGTATATTCCTGCTAAATGGTTAGTTTTAGATCGTTATAATATTATGAACAAAATAAAGAGCATTAAATCGCCATTACTTGTTTTGCATGGTTTAAAAGACAAAATAATCAATATAGAATTTGGTAAAAGGGTATTTAATTCTGCTCCAAAACCAAAAAAAGCTCTTTATATCCCTGATGCTGGACATAATAATCTTTATGAGTTTAATACGTATAAAAAAGTAATAAGTTTCCTGAAACAAAATTAGTAAGTTTTATAGAACACAATCTAATTTATAAAATTAATTTCGAATTCTTTCATCTATATAAATAAAGTGATAAGCTTCAAAAATGAATAAAGAAAAAACTAATGATATATTATCTTTCAAAGATGAACTTCATGCTAGACCTTATATCAAATTAGGTAACAATTTAAGAACTTTTCATTTTGCTTATTTAATAAAAGAAAATGATGAAAAGAATGCTTGGAATTATCTAAGCAAATATTTAAAGAAATTAAATTTTCAAAGCCTACCAAAAGAGTCGTCAAAATACTGGGTCGCAGAGGGTAAGGATTTAATTGTAAGGTATGAATGTCATACTGAATTTATATCACTAACTTTGATATACCCTAATAAAATTGAAAACGTAAATACAAATATACCAAAATTATTTGATGTAAAATTTTTAAATTTATTACCTAAAGTTTTTTTACAAAACTTTCCTGGACAACATTTTTTGTCATCCTGGATCGAAATGGCACCATCAAGTTATAATTTCAAGCCAATTGATATCGAACAATTTTTTTATCACGATAATTTTGCAGGCTCTAATGTTGCTGAAAATGGAGCTAATGTGTATATGTCTTTTAAATCTGATAGAACGGATTTTCTTGGTTCTGGGTTTAGAAGAATATTCATTCAAAATAAAAACCTTAGAACAAGAAGAACTGGAAGACTTCTTCAGAGAATAGTTGAACTCGAAACTTACCAGGTACTTTCTTTATTGAGCTTACCTCAAGTAAGAGAACAAAGTTTTAATTTAAGTAATCTTGAAAAACAGATTACTGAAATTACAAAATCAGTTTCTAAGACTACAAAGCAAAATTTAAACAAAAATTTAGTAGCTTATCCAGATTTTCAAAAAGATTTGAACCAACTTTCTTATGTTGTTGCAAAAATTGAAGAGATAGATTCTTTTACCAACTACCGTCTATCAGCTACAACCGCTTATTATAAACTTGTTGAACAAAGGGTGAAAGATTTACGGGAAGACCGTCTAGAATCTTTTCAAACAAATGATGAGTTTTTAAGCAGAAGGTTACAACCTGCTGTTAGGACTAGTGAAGCTTTTTCAAGAAGATTGGAGTCATTAGCTACAAGAGCTCAGAGAGCAGATAATCTTGTTAGAACCCAAATGGAAATGGGTGTTCAAATTCAGAATAAAAATTTATTAGAGTCCATGGAATTAAGGGCAAGAGCTCAACTTAGGTTACAAGAAACTGTAGAATCTCTATCAATTGTAGCAATAACCTACTATATCATTGGTCTATTGAGCACTTTGGTTGATCCAGTAAATTTTGATAAAGTATTTTTAAGCAAACAAGTTTTTCTTGCATTTTGTGTTCCAATTATTCTTATTCTCATATGGTTCATAGCAAAAATGGTACGAAAGAAAATTAATAAGATTAAATAGTATATCTACCCTAATCTTAAAAATTAAAGTAAAGGTGCATCTAATGAAAATATATAATCATTATGTTAATGGCAAAGAAATTGAGCCAAATAGTAAAAATTATTTTGAAACAGAGAACCCATATACCTGTGAAAAATGGGCAAAAATTGCTAAAGGCAATGCACATGACGTTGATATAGCTGTAAATGTTGCAAAAGAAACTTTTGAAAAAGAATGGTCTAAAATCAAACCTACGGAAAGAGGAAAATTTCTTGTAAAACTTGCTGAACTTGTTGAAAGAGACTTTCAAAGATTAGGTGAAATAGAGGTTCAAGATAATGGTAAGTTAATTTCAGAAATGAGTGCTCAAACAAAATATCTTGCAGAATGGTATAGGTATTTTGGTGGTCTAGCAGACAAAGTTGAAGGGTCAGTATTACCCTCAGACAAACATGGTATATTTAATTATACTAAATACGAGCCATTTGGTGTCGTTGGCATGATTACAGCATGGAACTCTCCTTTACTTCTTTTATCCTGGAAACTTGCTCCTGCATTAGCAGCTGGAAATACAGCAGTGATTAAGCCATCTGAATTTACTTCTGCTTCCACTTTAGAATTCATGAAATTAATTTCAGAGGCTGGATTTCCCGACGGTGTTGTTAATTGTATTACAGGTATGGGTATTGACGTTGGACAGCCACTTGTTGAACACAAACATATTTCAAAAATTGCATTTACTGGTTCAGATGTTTCAGGTCAGAAAATCTATGAAACAGCTGCAAAAAAAATAATGCCTGTATCTTTAGAACTCGGAGGAAAATCTCCTAATATTGTTTTTGAAGATGCTGATTTTGAAGCTGCAATAATGGGTGTTATATCTGGAATATTTGCTGCAACAGGACAGACTTGTATAGCAGGCTCACGTTTATTAGTTCAGGATTCTATTTATGAAAAGTTTGTGAAAAGACTTGTTGAAGTTGCAAGTGAAGCCAAAATAGGTGATCCTATGTCACATGATACTCATGTAGGACCTGTAACAACACAGCCACAATATGACAAAATCATGAGTTATATAGAAATTGCAAAATCAGAAGGTGCAAAATGTGTTCTAGGTGGAAAAGCTTACTCTGGGGAGAATGTTAGAGGAAATAGATTTGTTGAGCCGACAATTTTTACTGATGTTAATAATGAAATGAGAATTGCTCAAGAAGAAGTATTTGGTCCTGTTTTATCTATAATTCGTTTTAAGGATGAAGAAGAGGCTATAAAAGTAGGTAATGATGTTATATTCGGTCTAGCAGCTGGTGTATGGACTAATAATATTGGAAGAGCGCTAAGAATGTCAGATTCTCTAAGAGCGGGAACAGTTTGGGTTAATACTTACAGAGCAGTAAGTTTTATGTCTCCGTTTGGTGGTTACAAAAGATCAGGTCGTGGAAGAGAAAGTGGACAAGAATCTATTAAAGAATTTTTGCAAACAAAATCAGTGTGGATAGCAGAACAAACATCTATTTCAAATCCTTTTATTATTAGATAATTAAAAAAACATAGTATAATTTTAAAAGTCATAAACTACTTCTAATAATTTATCCCCTTCATTGATGAAATCACCTTCTTTGATAAAAATATCAATAATTTTTCCTCTTTTTTTAGCGGTAATTGGGATATGCATTTTCATACATTCTATTACTAACAAATCTGTTCCTTCTTCTATAATTTGATTTTTTGAAACTAATATCTTTATTAATGTTCCGGAAACTTCAGAGTAAATCATTATTTAACCTCTCTAATATTCTATGGTCTCATTGTTCTACTTGTCATTCCTATTTTTCTCAAAGGTGCAGCTAAATCAGCAAATTCACACATAGTTTTACGTGTGTTTCTAGGATCTATAATTTCTTCAATCAAAAAAGATTCCGCTGACCTTAGAGGTGATCTCAATTTATTCAATCTTGTATTTATCTTTTCCAGTTCAGCCTTAGGATCATTTGAATTTTCTATATCAGACCTGTAGGCAGCTTCAATCCCTCCTTCAAGAGGCAAAGATCCCCAACGAGCTGAGGGCCATGCGCATCTTGAGATATAGCTGCTACCTCTTTTATGAGCGGCACCTGCTACACCAAAACAATTTCTAATTATTATTGATAACCATGGTGTTGTGGTTTGCCAGATGGCTGACATGGCTCTTACACCTTCTTTAATTGTACCTTTTTTCTCAGCATCTAAGCCAACTTGAAAACCTGGACAGTCTACTAAATAAATAACAGGTAAATGGAATGTTTCAGCCAAATCAACGAATTTTTGTACCTTTTTACATGTATCAGATGTCCAACAACCACCATAAGAATATGGATCACTAGCCATTAAAGCTATGGACCATCCATTAATTCTACAGAAACCTGTAACAATTGATTTGCCGTATTCTTTTCCAATCTCAAAAAAAGTATTCTTATCCACTAATTCATCAATTATTGGTCTTATTTTATATACAGATTTAATATCTCTTGGAATGGCATCAATCAACCATTCTGACGTTCTGTTTGGGTTATCTTCTGTACTTAATTGTTCAGTTAATTGATAAACTGAATTTGGTAGATAAGATAAAAATTTTTTTACAGAATTAAAGGCTTCTTCTTCTGTATCAACAGCAGCGTCAACTGCTCCTGATTTTAATTGAATTTCATACCCACCTAATTCATTTTTTGTTAACTTTTGACCTATCTGTTCGACAACAGGTGGACCAGCTACAAAAACAGCAGATTTTTCTTTAACCATAACTGAATAATGAGAGCATGCAATGTGTGCGGCTCCCAGACCTGCAACAGAGCCAAGCCCTAAAGCTACCCTTGGAATAGTACCCATACTCTCTACTACTAAATTCCAACCTTCCACTTCAGGTACATTTGCTCTACCTGTAGTTTCAATAGTTTTAACTGATCCTCCTCCCCCAGAACCTTCAACTATTCTAATCAAAGGTAGTTTGAGAGATAATGCCATTTGTTCACATTTTATATGTTTTTCTCTAATTGAAGCATCAGCAGAACCACCTCTTAACGTAAAGTCATCTCCTCCTACAACGATATTTCTTCCATCAATTTTTGCATTACCAAAAATAAAGTTAGATCCAGTAAAATTAACTAAATCATTATTTTCATCGTAAGTAGCTGATCCTGAAATCTTTCCTATTTCATGAAAAGATGACTTGTCAGTAAGAATATTAATTCTTTCTCTGATTGTATAACGACCAGCATCATGTTGTTTTTTTACTCTTTCTTTGCCACCTAGATTTTCAGAAAGTTTTTCTCGAATTAATTTTTCTTCTAATTCTTTTTTCCAACTCATTTTAAATTATCAAACCCTATAACTTACTTTTTCACAAAATTATAAATTTTATGTTATTTAACATTCTAATGTTTTCATAAAAATTTAATATAAACAACATCAAAAAAGTTGTCATAAAATGATAACTATTAAGTGTGTTTAATAACACAAAACTTTATAGTATTTCTCAATGTTAAATATAAAAAGTTACGTAAAACGTTATTATTTCTTTGCATTTTGAAGTGAATTTAATAACTTAAAGTTTTAAATTTAAGTAAGGATTACATAAGAAATGGAATTCGATATTGAAGCAAATATTTCTTTTATAGAAGATAAAATAAATGCTCTAGGACAAATCACTGATCAAGAAAAACCTTATACGAGGATTGTATTTAGTAAAAAATTTTATGATGGACGATCATGGCTAAACGACCAATTTAAGTCTCTTGGCTTATCAATTTCAACTGATGAAGCAGGTAACTTAGTTGGTCTTTTAAAGACAAATAAAAAAACAGAAAAACTTGTTATAATGGGATCACACATTGATACCGTTCCATCTGGTGGCCGTTTTGACGGTGTTGCAGGAGTTGTTTCAGCTTTATGTGTCATGAATCATATAATTAATAATAACATTAATTTACCCTTTGATTTAGCAGTCTATGATTATTTGGGAGAAGAATTGAACGATTGGGGAACTTCATGTATTGGAAGCAGAGGTATTGGAGGAGTTCTTAATCAAGAAATTTTGTCTAGAAAAAACACATCAGGTTTAGTTTTAAGCGAAGAAATTGATAAAATTGGAGGAAATACTAAACTACTAAATAATCCACTACCAATAACAAAAAATATTTTAGCATGTCTAGAACTACATATTGAACAAGGAAAAATTTTAGAAGATAAAAAAATCGATATAGGAGTTGTTAGATCTATACCTAGTATTTCTAGATTTAGTGTTACGGTCAAAGGTCAAGCAGGCCATAGCGGTACTATTTTAATGAACCAAAGAAGTGACGCTTTAGTAACTGCTTCTGAAATAATCTCGTTTGTAAATAAATCCGCAATAAAACTATCTCAAAAAAGTAATCAACATTTTGTTGCTACCATTGGAAAAATAAATGTTCATCCAAATTCAGCTGCTATTATTCCGGGATTAGTCGAAATGACAATTGATCTTAGAGCAACAAGTAAAAATTCAAGGCAGAAATTTTTAAATATTTTGGAGAAAAAAATTGCATTTTTAAATGACACCTCCTCTTGTAATATTAACGTTAAAGATATAGCCTTCGCACCATTTGTGGAGATGAATAAAGATTTAATCCAGCTATTTAAGAATTCGGCTAGCTCACTTGGACTTTCTAATAATATTATGGACAGCGGTGCAGGTCATGATACAGCGCAACTATCAAGAGTAGTCCCAGCTGGAATGATATTTATCCCTTGTAAAGATGGACTGAGTCATTGCCCAGAAGAATATGCAGAAGCTTCTGACATATCAAAAGGGACAGCAGTTTTATGGAAAATGGTTGAAAAACTAGCTTTTCAAAATATTAATAAAACTTAACATTATATTTTAAGCTGTTAAGATTTAAGTGATTTTAAATAAATCTGTAATGTTACTTTTTGTTTCAACATTCAAAATAAAATCAATAAATTGATCTACTTTATTTGTCTTAATTTTCTTTTTTGAGGACTGACAGCAAATCTCAAATTTCTTTAAGTATTCTTTTTCTGATAATGGAACCTTTGGATGACCGTATACATTATCAAGTTTAATTTCGATTTTTTTATTATTTTTTAATGTTACCGTAAAAACTTGCGGTGTAAGAACTTTTTCATCTAACTCTTTATTTTTTAACATTGTTATTTTCTTAGAAAAATTGAGAGTTTCTTGGTTATCTAAGTATTTTCTATCTGTAAACGTTTCTATATCTAAATGGTCATTGATCATAAAACTTGCTCCAACAAATTTAGCACATAGCTTTGAATAATTTGTTGTAAGATCCTTAACAACTGGTCTAGATACTAATTTGTGAACTCATGGTGGTACATGACAAACAATTGATTTAATATCATCTTTTTTTAATTAATGTTTTGTTTTTAAGTCTTTAATTGCATGTACTAGACCATGAGTTAATCTTCCACTTGGATATGGCTTATGCGCTAATTCATTTACCATCCAATGGTTACCAATATTTTCTTTCATATATCCCAAATCAAACTGATTATTTTCAATTAAATTGAAATATCCATGTTCTCCGTTAAAAACCCTTTTGGGTCCAGGGAACCCCGCCATAGTCAAATCCATTGAGGCTAAAGCTGCTTTCGCATTAAATCCTATTTGAAGACCTAAAATTGGGACTCCTTCAACATGAGACTGCATATTACCACAAGTCTGAGAATACATAATTCCTAATGCATTATTAATTTCAACCAACAAGAAATTTTCAATTTTTGATAAGGCTGCGACAGCTCCAAAACCACTTGCTGCTGCAGGCCTGAAAAATTTTAATTCTCCTTTAGCACTTATACCTAAGTATGAAGCTATATCTATTCCTAAAGCTAAAGAAAGTAAGAAATCCTTGCCACTTACTGGAGACCCATTTCTATTTTTAATTTCACAATGTGAAAGTGTTGCACTCAAAATTGCTGCCATTGGATGAACAACTGCACCCTCGTGAATACAGTCAAACTCTAGACAATGAATTTGGTACGCGTTTATTAGAGTGGTTGCATCTCTTGAATAATTTTCTCATGTTCCTAAAATTGTACATTCACTTCCATTAGACCAAGATTTTGCAACTTTTTTAAGTTCGGTTAAATTTGCTTCAGTACTTCCAGCTATTCCAACTCCAATAGTGTCTAATAGAAATTTTTTAAGATATTTAATAGTTTTATTATCTAAATCTTCAAATTTTGAGCTTGCTATATGTTTAGTAAACAAGTCTGCAGCTTCGATTTTCATTATAATTCCGTAATGAAATTTATTTAATTTGCGTTTTTCTAATATTTTGATTTATCTCTATTATATTTGCATTAGGATCAAATAAATAAACTTGGTGAATGTCTGGCATTGCATAAACTTTAGCATCTGTAAAAGGTATTTCTAACTTTTCTAGTTTTATTAAGAATTGATTAATATCTTTGATATTAAAAGCTGGGTGTCCACCAATAGTTGGGTTATGAATGAATTTGTTTCTCCAGCTAAATAAAAAATCTGCTTTATTTATGTGTATTCCAGAATGATTGTTATCTAAATTAAAAATTGCTAATTGATTTGGATTAATATTTACATCTCCCAGCTCAGGCGGAGCCAACCACTTACCCTCTGTCATATTAAAATTTTCATTGAGGAAATTTACGGATAACCTTACATCGTAACATTCAAGATTTATATGATGAAAATTCCATATATAATTAAAGTCTTTTTGCGGTAATTGGGTTGTTTGGTCTTTTTCAACCAATTCAATATAATTAAGTCCGGGTTCTTGTAGCATTATAGAATGCCTTGATTTATTAAATGAATAATTAATATTATTTTTATCTAAGTCTTTAGTGATTAGATCTAATTCATTTAATGCTATTGTTGGAAAAGTTCTCCTACTTTGTAAAATATTATCTTTGCCTAGTTCATTTTTTAACTTGTATAAACGTAATTCTATATCTCCTCCAAAAACAAAACATTCTTCATTCGTATCTAAATTTTTGTCATTGCTAGTTTTATCGTTTAATAAAAAGTTGTAAAAATTTTTCGATTTTTCTAAATCAAAAACTGGTATTGAAATTCTTGATAATTTCCAATTCATTTAAATTTTTTAATCTTTATTTAAAGACACTGTTTCAAATTCAGCGGGACTTGTGATTTCTATTAACTCAAGATCATCTGAATGTTTAATTTCCCTATGATGAATTTCAGGTGGTTGGTAAACAACGTCTCCCTCATTTAATGTAAAAGTCCCTTCTCCTTTATACTCAAATTCGACAGAACCCTTTAAAATGTAAACCATTTGAAAATTCAGTTTATGATAATGCCACTCACCATTAGCGTGCTTTCCTTCAATCGCCTTAATTACATTAGCACCAAAACCACCAGAAGTTGCTTCTTCTATTCCTAAGTTTTTATAGGCAAAAAACCCTCTTAATCCCGCTTCAAAATTATTTTCTTTTGATCTTGTAATTTTAAACTTCATATAATCCTCATCTGAATTTATTTATTATCTTAAAGTATTATATATTAATCAAAATTAAATAACACGATATATTGGTGTTAGGGCATTTAAAAGGTACAAATTTCTGATTTGAAGTCCATACCATGGCCAGGTCGATTAGTTGGTTTTAGCATTCCATCTGCAGGTAGCAAAGGCTCTTTCCAAAGATGATCATACCATCCCATATATTCAAGCCACGAAGGATTCTCTATTGAAGCTACAATATGTATAGATAGTTCAGGAAACATATGAGGTGCTATTTTAATTCTATATTTGTTAGCTAAATTACAAGTATGTAATAAATTAGTATATCCACCTCTCATTATATCGGGTTGTAAAACAGATATTTTTTTGCTCTTCATGAAAGGAAGTAAATCATGGTGTGTAAAATTATTTTCTCCTGTAACTATTGGTATTTCAGTTGAATTACAAATTTTTTCATAACCCTCAAAATCATCAGCCATTACAGGCTCTTCGAGCCATTCAGGTCTATACTCTTCAATTTTTTTACAAACATTTATAGTTTCTTCAACGGACCATCCTTGGTTTACATCAATCATTAATCCAATGTTATTTCCTATTGTGCTTCTCATGTCTTTTACATTCTGAATATCTTCGCTATTTGTAAAACAATGACCAACTTGCATTTTGATAGACCTAAACCCCATACTTACATAATTTTGAGCTTTTTCAATCATACCATCATGCCCTAACCCTCGGTAACAACCAGACCCATAAATAGGCAGAGAGTCGTCTTTTCCATTCCAAATTTGCCATAAAGGCAATTGTTTTGACCTGCCATAACAATCCCAAAGGGCAATATCTATAGCTGACATTGCCATAACAGATATACCCATCCTTCCTTGTATAAATGTAGCTTTCCACATTTTATCCCACAATGCCGAAATGTTTTCTATTGTTTCCCCTATTAGCAACGGCTTTAACATTTCATTGATGCACATCTCCAAAGTTTTCAATCCTCCTGCCAATGGATGAAGATGCCCAGTACCAATTACACCATCTTTTGTTTCAATTTGCACAATTAATAAATCTATCTTTTCTAAAGTTAAAAATCCTGTTTTTGGAGGGTCTGTAAAAGGCACCGAAGTTAATTTTGTTTTTATAGAGGTGATAATCACGTGATTTTCTCTTTATTTATCTTTTTTGTAATTTTAACCTTTGTAAATCACTTTACTCAAGATATTTTAGTTTGATTTACTTATTTATTCATTCATTATTTGTTAAATAACGTTTTTGAGGACTAGATATGGACGCATTAATTGACGGAATGAAGGTGCCAACTTCTCTTTTAGATAACCTCTATGAAACTGATTTAAATAAATCTAATAATTTAGACCTTGAATTTACTTTAGAAAAAGATGGATACATTTTTTTAAGAAATATTATTGACGAAAAAAAAATTAAACAAGCTCGAGAAGATATCTTTAAAAAACTAAATGAGGTTGATGAACTTTCAAATCCATTCACTGAAGGAATAGCGTCAGGTAATTCAAATAGAGATAAATTATTCAATGATAGAGGGGATTTTTGGAAAAACGTAAGTGCCATTAAATCACTTAGGAGGGTTACTAATGGAAAAAAATTGGAAAATATATTTACAAGAATTTTTAAAACTCCGTCTGTAGGTTTTGATTTTATATTTTTAAGGGCCGTTGCAGGAGGTAAATTTACTCATATGCATTGTGACGCTGGCTTTTTTACGCGCAAAACTCATAAAGTTTTAACATGTTGGCTCGTTTTTACTGAAGTTACTATTGATAGAGGACCATTATTTGTAATTAAAAACTCTCATAAATTTGATGATATCAAAGAAAAGTATAATGGGTTTGATGTTGATAAACACAAAAATAAAAAGGCTACAATAAGCACACATCCTATTGATTTTGCCAAAAAAAGAAATACTAAAATTCTTACAGCTGAATTTAAACCTGGCGATGCACTGATATTTGGAATGTATACTGTTCATGGAACACTTGAAAATCACTCTAAAGATAATAAAATTCGTTTAACTTGTGATATACGTTTCCAACCAAAAAATGAACCAAAGGACCCTCGATATTTTGGAGCTAATCCTGGAGGGACAACAGGAGCTGGATATGGAGAGCTAAATAGTGCAAGACCACTGAATGAAGATTGGCATATTAGATAATATATAAAAAATAAAGAATTAATTTTAATATAAATTTTATTTCATTATTTTGGAAATAAGGCTATTGATTTTTTATGGCTAATATTAATATTGACGAAAGTTGGAAAATAGAACTCATAGATGAGTTTAATTCTACATACATGTCTGAGCTTCGCGCATTTTTAAAAAAACAACTTCTTTTGAAAAAAAAAATATTTCCTCCTATGAATAAAATTTTTAATGCTTTTAATCTAACTCCTTTAGATAAAGTTAAGGTCGTTATAGTAGGTCAAGATCCATATCATGGAGAAGGTCAAGCTAATGGATTGAGTTTTTCAGTTGAAGAATTCATAAAAATTCCACCCTCACTTCAAAATATTTTTAGAGAATTATTTACAGATTTAAGATTAACTTCACCTCAAAATGGCAATCTGGAATATTGGGCTAAGCAGGGAGTGTTAATGCTTAATAGTAGTTTGACTGTTGAAAAAGGTATGCCTGGTTCTCATCAGGGTAAAGGATGGGAAAGGTTTACTAACAAAGTGTTAAAAATAATTAACGAGAAAAAACATAATGTTGTGTTCATATTATGGGGTAAAAAGGCTCAAGAAAAAGGAGGTTTTTTAGACAGAGATCGTCACTTAGTAATTGAAAGCGTCCATCCTTCACCTTTTTCAGTTCATAATGGTTTTTTTGGATCAAAACCATTTTCAAAAACTAACCAATATCTAAAAAAAAATAATATTCAGCCTATTGATTGGCAGCTTTAAAGAGTAGTTTGTGTTACATTTTATATATATATTAAAAAGATTGTTGTTATTTTGGTATGTCTATTATGAATAACGTTAACAACTCTAAAGGTATAATATTAGTCCTTATTGCGATGGCAACTTTTTCAGTGCACGATGCAATAATTAAATTTATTTTTAAAGAAGCAGCATTATATGAAATTTATTTTGGAAGGACATTTATAGCTGCAATATTATCAGTTTTATATTTATTATTAACAAATCAAAAAATTATATTTAAAACTGGCTATCCTATTTTATCAATTGTAAGAGTTATTTTACATTTTTTAGCTTTTAGTTTTTATTTCATTTCTTTAACCTATATGTCACTAGCAGTAGCTACGGCCTTATATTTTTCAACCCCACTTTTTATGTCCATACTAGCTAATTTATTTTTAAAAGAAGAGATAGGTATAAGAAGATGGTTGGCTATATTATTTGGTTTTATTGGTATCTTTGTAATTTTAGATCCTGATTTTAGAGATTTTGACTTTAAAAATTTATTACCTGTAGTTTGCGCTTTATTTTATGCTTCATCTATGACTATATCAAAAAAAACTGCTGATAAAGATAATGTTCATACTCAACTTTTTTATTTCTACATTATTACAATTACAATTTGTTTAACCATGTTCTTATTGTCTGGCTCAGGACAATTTAACAGATTTGATGATCCAACGATGCAATTTATATTTCGAGATTGGTTTTTTAATCCTAATTTTACATGGAAATATATTATAGCAATGGGAATTTTGGCATCTGTTGCTTTCACTTGTATATTTAAAGCTTACACTTCTTACTCTACCTCGATTACTTCAATATTTGAGTACTCATTAATAATATGGTCAGTAATTATTGGATATATTATTTTTAACGATATACCTACTTTAAGAACGTTTGTAGGCATAATTTTGGTAGTAGGCGCAGGTATATTTATTTTCGTAAGAGAAGAAATAAAAAAACAAAAAATAACTATTGAGACACCTCTAAGAAGGTAGAAAAATAAGACTTATTTTATATATATTGGCTAAAATTTTATTACTTAAAAAGGATGATAATGAATAATCAACATAAAGGAGTTAAAGCCCTATATGATTTTGTTGATGCATTTAACAGTGTAGAAAAAAATAAGATTATAAAAATCCTTCATTTTCCTCATTATGTTCATTCAAATGGAAATGAACCTGTAATATACGAAACTGGAGAAGATTTTTGGAAATCTTTAAAAATACAATTTGATCAAATGATAAATGGTGAATATTGGCATTATTCAACATTAGATAAATGTGAAATAATAAATGAGACTGATAAGACAATACAATGCCTTGTTGAATTTAATAGACGAACTAAAGATAAAAAAAGTTATGGTAGGGCTAAAGGAATATGGATTTCTACTTTAAGAAGAAATATTTGGGGACTACAAATTCGTTCAATGATACCTGTATCAGGTACAATAAGTGCTTTAGCTGGAACTAAAATGAATAATGATTAATAAATCAATAGATTTAAATGAAATTAGTTTTATTGGTAAAGGTTTGTCAAGACCAGAATGTGTTTTAGTTGATAAAGAACAAACATTACACATAGCTGATTGGCGTGGAGGAGTAACTTTAATTTTTCCAGATGGGTTTCAGCAAACAATTATAGCAAACGGTGATTTTAAACCCAAACCAAATGGAATAGCCCTTCATCCAGAAAAAGGATGGTTAATAACTCATCTTGGAGATGATAATGGAGGTGTTTTCAAATTAGATTATGAGGGCAACCTTTACCCCATTCTGCTTGAAATAAATGGAAAACCCATTCCACCAACAAATTATGTCCATATTGACAGTATCGGTCGAATTTGGATAACCGTAAGTACTAGAATTATTCCTAGAATTTTAGCTTGTAAACCAAATTTCAATGATGGATTTATTATTTTAATAGATCAAAACGGTCCTAGGATTGTCGCTGATAATTTAGGTTTTACTAATGAATGTCTTATCCATCCAATAACTGGAGATCTATTTGTAAACGAAACATTTTCTCGATGCTTATCTAAATTTGAAGTTTTGCCTAATGGTAACTTAATAAATAAAAAAATTGTGACCGAATTTGGAATTGGAGAATTTCCTGATGGTCTTGCTTTTGATACAGATGGTGGTGTCTGGGTGACATGCATTGTTAGTAATAAACTAATTTACGTAAATCAAAATGGCCATAAAGAAACTATTATTGATGATAGTGATTTTGATCACGTATCTAATGTTGAAAATGCTTATCAAAAAGGAATGTTAAAAAGGAAACATCTTGATAATATTGTGAGTCATAAGCTCATGAATATTTCAAGTATAGCTTTTGGAGGACTGGATTTGAAAACAATATTTCTTGGGTGTCTGCTTGGTGATCGGATTTCTACATTTAAATCAGAAAAAGCGGGGCTTCCACCATCTCATTGGAAACCAATAAAATTGGTGAATAAGAATTATTCATGAGTAATTAAGTAGATATTGGAAATTTTTTTGATTAAATCACTAAATTATATTGTTATAATATTTATTTATTTTATGAGTTTTAGCTTAGCTAATTGTAAAAGCTTGGATAATTCTATAAGAATCATCGATGGCGATACTATTATTTTAAATTATGAAAAAATAAGATTCTCTGGGATTGACACTCCAGAAAAGAAACAAAAAGTGTAAAGATAGAAATGGTTTATCATACCCTTGTGGTGAGTTTGCAACTAATGAATTAAAAAAGATTATAAGTTCAGGCCAATTGTTCTGTAAAAAAAGGGCTACAGATAGATACGGTAGATCAATTTCAATCTGTTATGTCAACGGTGTAGATATTAATTCTCTAATGGTAAAAAATGGGTGGGCTTTAGCCTATAGAAAATACTCGAGGGATTATGTTGACGAAGAAAAGGTAGCTAAAGATAAAAAAATGGGTATGTGGGCTGGTAAATTTATAGCTCCTTGGAGATGGCTACAGCTTAAACGATAAAATATAATCACCTCCATTTAGGACCATAACACCATGCAACTAAAGAACGTCTTGTTCCAAAAGTAACTGGTGACACCCTATGCCTAAGGTATGACGGAAATATCATTACGGTACCCTGTTGTTTGAAATCAACGTTGGTCTTGATTTCTTCAAATTCAAAATTTCCACCAACATATTCATTACTATCACTCAATTGTATTGTGACGGACAGTTTTCTATCCATACCGTCCTGACCATTCCAGTTAACATCATGATGCCAGTCATAATGTCCTTTTTCATTATGTCTATATTCTATAAATTGCATTTCTAAATTATTTTTAATATCAATTTGGAAAGCTTTATTAGCTTTTAAAACATATTCCCATAATAGCATTTTAATCCATTTATCTGATAGCCAGCATATTTTACTCCTTCTAATATTTTGCATGGGCCCGTATGAAGAAAAAATAGACGCGTTAGATAATGGTGTTTTATTTGCAATATTTAAAATTTTTGAAATTTTTTCTTTAGATATAGTATTTTGCCATACTTGAAATAGCTCTCGCATAATTCTTAACCTAAATTATAAAGTAATTTGTTAAAAGTAATTAAGTTTAATTAAACTGTAAATTATGCAATATAACCTTTAGGTAATTTCTTAGGTTTTGGTTTTAGAAGTGTTTTTAAGTGAGCAATTTCTTCGTCTGCTTTTTTTAGCTCAGCTTGTTCAGCTTCTCTGACTTCATTATTCATGTTTTTTTGAGCTCTTAATCGTCTCAATTCATACATTCTATCTTCTTCTTCTTCCGTAAGTTCGTTCTCATCTCTCTCTTCGAACAATTCAAGTTCAGTTTTTTTAACTTCTCCTTCAAGTCCTTCTTGTTCAGTTTTTGTAGATTCAGCTGATGCAACAGCTTCGTTAATATCTACTGTTGGTGCTTCTAAAGGTACT
>CACNRW010000020.1 GCA_902622875.1 uncultured SAR116 cluster alpha proteobacterium | reverse complement strand
TATATCAGGACAAAATTTTTTATCCAAAGAAGATTATTTAATCCAAACACTCAAAAGCTCAGAAATGATTTTATCTTCTCATTCAAAATGGAATGATAAAATGCTTATCAGAATAGTTTCCAAAGATGCCTATGAATTGAAATTAATTAAAAAAAAATTAATATTATGTTTATCAGATAAAAATCTGCCTAGAGTATGGAATAGTTGAGGAGAAAAAATGAAATTATCACCAAGAGAAAAAGATAAACTTTTAGTAAGTTTAGCGGCAATAGTTGCACGAAACAGAAAAAGTAGAGGTGTTAAGCTTAATTACCCTGAAGCAATAGCACTTATAACTGATTTTGTTATAGAGGGAGCTAGAGATGGAAAAAGCGTAGCTGAATTAATGGAAGCAGGTGCTCACGTAATTAAAAAAGACGATTGTATGTCTGGTATACCAGATATGATTCATGACGTTCAAGTAGAAGCTACCTTCCCTGACGGAACAAAACTAGTGACAGTTCACCACCCTATTAGATAAAGGAGAAACCGATGAAGCCTGGAGAAATAATGACACTTGATGAAGAAATAATCTTAAATGAAGCTTCTAAAATAAAACAAATCAAAGTTTCTAATACTGGAGATAGACCAATACAAGTGGGGAGTCATTACCACTTTTTTGAAAGCAACAAATTTCTTTCATTTGATAGAAAACTGGCAAAAGGAATGCGTTTAAACATTGCAGCAGGAACTGCTGTTCGTTTTGAACCAGGTCAAACCAGAGATGTAGAATTGATAAACATAAAAGGAAAAAGAAACATTTTTGGATTTAATCAAGAAATCATGGGAGCACTATAATGAGTTCAAATATTTCAAGATCTTCTTACAGTGAGATGTATGGTCCAACAACTGGTGATAAAGTTAGATTGGCAGACACAGATTTAATCATAGAAGTTGAAAATGATTTTACTGTCTATGGTGAGGAAGTAAAATTTGGAGGTGGAAAAGTTATAAGAGACGGTATGGGACAGTCTCAAGTTACGCGTAAAGGGGGTGCTGTCGACACTGTAATTACTAATGCTTTGGTAGTTGACATCAATGGAATTTATAAAGCAGATATTGGAATAAAGGATGGTTTAATCCATAAAATTGGAAAATCAGGAAATCCTGATACACAACCTCAAATTGACATCATAATAGGGCCTGGAACAGAAATTATTGCTGGAGAAGGTAAGATAATAACAGCAGGAGGTTTTGATTCCCATATTCATTTCATATGTCCCCAACAAATTGAAGATGCACTTCACTCTGGTTTAACAACAATGCTTGGTGGTGGAACAGGTCCAGCTCACGGAACTTTAGCAACCACATGTACACCTGGCTCTTGGCATATAAGTAGAATGATCCAATCGGCAGATGCTTTTTCTATGAATTTAGCATTTGCTGGAAAGGGAAATTCTTCAAAGCCTGAAGGGTTGATTGAACAGGTTAATGCAGGTGCATGTGCATTAAAACTTCACGAAGACTGGGGTACTACACCTGGGGCTATTGATAACTGTTTGAATGTTGCAGAAAACATGGATGTGCAAGTTATGATACATACCGACACATTAAATGAAAGTGGATTTGTAGAAAATACTATTGAGGCAATTAAAAATAGAACCATCCATGCTTTTCATACTGAAGGCGCTGGGGGGGGACATGCACCAGACATTATAAAAGTTTGTGGGAATCAACATGTAATTCCGTCTTCAACTAACCCAACAAGACCCTATACAATTAATACTCTTGAGGAACATCTCGATATGCTTATGGTTTGTCATCACTTAGATAAATCAATACCTGAAGACGTTGCTTTCGCAGAAAGTAGAATAAGAAAGGAAACAATAGCCGCAGAGGATATACTCCACGATATGGGAGCCTTTTCAATAATTGCATCTGACAGTCAAGCTATGGGAAGAGTTGGAGAGGTTATAATAAGAACTTGGCAGACAGCTCATAAAATGAAAATACAAAGAGGTCGACTTAGAGAAGAAAATGGTGATAACGATAATGTAAGAGTAAAAAGATATATAGCCAAATATACTATCAACCCTGCAATTACACATGGAATTTCTCAACATATTGGATCAATAAGTGAAGGAAAAAGAGCAGACATAGTTTTATGGGATCCTGCTTTTTTCGGTGTTAAACCTGAAATTGTAATAATAGGTGGAAGTATCGCTTGCGCACAAATGGGTGATCCCAACGCGTCTATTCCAACTCCTCAACCAGTTTATACCAGGCCGATGTTCTCATCTTTCGGAAGATCCCTTGAAGCATCATCAATAACTTTTGTAAGTAAAGATTCAATCAAAACTGGAAGTTTAGATAATTTAAACTTAGCTAAAGAGACAATTGGTGTTGAAAAAACTAGAGATATTTCAAAAAAAGATATGGTATTTAACAATTACTGTCCTGATATATCAGTAGACCCAGAAACATATGAAGTTACAGCTGACGGCAATATACTTACTTGTGAACCAGCAACTGAACTTCCATTAGCTCAAAGATATTTTTTATTTTAGGTGTATTTATGATAGTAGAAAAAGTTATAACTGATGCTTCAAATGAAAAAATAAAGGATACAATTACATTAACATATCACGACAGATTTATTAGGCGAAAAAAACTTATTTCAGATAATAAAGTTGAGTTTTTAGTTAATTTACCTGAGACTATTTCATTAAAGGAAAATAGTTCGTTTGTGCTAGAAAATGGTTCTTTCATTTTAATTAAATATGCAAAGGAACCTTTGTTAGAAATAGTAAGTGAAAACTTAATGAAAATAGTATGGCACATAGGTAATAGACATATACCGTGTCAAATTGAACTTGATCGTCTGTTAATACAAGAAGATAAAGTAATTGAAGAACTAATTATAAAATTAGGAGGTAAAATTAAAAAAATATTTGAAGAGTTTTGTCCAGAAGGCGGAGCTTACGGCTTAGGAAGAACACATGGACATAAGCATTAATGAAATAGAACCAAAATTTGATTACCATCAATTGTTACTTTCATGGTTTTCCCCTAATTTTCCTATAGGAAGTTATAATTTTTCTCACGGTTTAGAGGCTGCAATAGAAATGAATTATATTAGAGATATTGTAAGTTTAGAAAATTGGATAAATTATTTAATTAATTGTGGATCTGCTAAAACAGATAGCATCTTACTTTCTAACTCGTACCAAGGTAAGAATATAAATGAATTTGCCTTTGCTTTATGCCCTTCAAAAGAAAGATGGATTGAAACAAAACAACTAGGAAATGCTTTTTGTAAAAATATCAATGAAAATTGGTCTTTCAATATTGGAAATAACTTAGCATATCCAGTAGCTTTAGGGAAAGCTGGCGCTTTTTTTAAAATACCTTTAGAACAACTTTTAATAATATTCATGCAAAGTTTTGTTTCAAATTTAATAAATGTAGGTATTAAACATATACCATTAGGCCAAAGTGACGGTCAGAAAATTCTGGTAAAGCTATTACCTATTGTTAAAGAATTAGCTTTAAATTACAAAGAGTGTGAAATTGATGATATAGGGACTTCAGCATTTATATCAGACCTAACAAGTATGTATCACGAAACTTTGAACAATAGGATTTATCAAACATGATTAATAAATTTGGACCACTTAAAGTTGGTATTGGAGGCCCTGTAGGAGCAGGTAAAACTAGTTTAACTGAGGCTCTTTGTAAAAACCTTTCAAAAAAAATCTCAATGGCAGTTATATCTAACGATATATACACAAAAGAAGATGCAGAGTATCTCATGAAAGTTCAAGCTCTCCCTTTAGAAAGGATTAAAGGTGTGGAAACAGGAGGTTGTCCTCATACTGCGATTAGAGAAGATGCATCTATCAATTTACTAGCTGTTGACGAATTAAAGGAGAAATTTCCTGATTTAGATTTAATTTTAATCGAATCTGGGGGAGATAATCTGGCGGCAACATTTAGTCCGGAGCTAGTTGATTTGTCAATATATGTTATTGATGTCGCAATGGGGGGAGACATCCCAAGAAAGGGTGGACCAGCTATAACTAGATCAGATTTGCTTTTAATAAATAAAACAGATTTAGCTCCACATGTTGGAGTTAATTTAGAAGAAATGCAAAATGATGTTGAACTTGCAAGGAATAGATTACCTTATGTTTTTGGTCAGATGAAAAACAATTATGGAATAGAACAAATTACATCCTTTCTAAATACTGAAGGTGGACTGTCTTTAAATTAACATTAAATTTTATTCTTCTTTAAAATTTGTTATCCAAATCGTCTGATAAGGATTAAGTTTAATCTCCTGTTCATCTTTGAAACTATCTTCAGGGTTTAATAAATCATACCATTTCTCATCATCAATTAAGTTTATCATGTTAGTATTCAAGTCAATGTTTTTTGAGGTGACATTTGTAATTGCGAAAATACTTTGACGTCTATCCCTACTCTGTCTCCAAACTGAAAAAACATTTTTATTTAAGTTTAAAGTAAATTGAGTTGCATTTGGATGAAAAGCAGGCTGAGCTTTTCTAATAGATATTAATGTTTTTAGAAGTTCATAACATTTATTTTCAATTGAATTTTCATTATTCAAAGTAGCTTCTAAATTTGAATAATTCCATTTATGCCGATTAAGATCTCTTTTTACCTTACTATTAAGGTAAGATTTGTCGTCATTTTGAGTGGCAAAAAAAGAGTTGAAATAAAAAGCAGGAACACCTTCAATGGATAAAATAATACAATGTGATGCTATGAAGCGCTCTAAAGAAAATTTTCCCTTGCTATCGATATCAGTATATTGCAAGGCGTTAAATAATGATATGTTAGCTTCGTAAACTTTTTCTTGTTTTGATGGCAACTTTCTCATTGAAAATTGACTTCCGTTCTTTTCTAATCTCATCAACATAACATTGATTTCTTCTTCTGATAAAACACCCTCAGCAGGCCTCATCCCTATTCCATCATGAGATGCAATAAAATTTAAATATGCATTACCAACTTGAGCAGGTGGCATTTTCATACTCCATTTTGTAAGTGAAGTAGAATCTCCAAATAAAAATGTATGGACAATTAATGGAGGTAAAGGAAAATTATATATCCAGTGTGCTTCATCATTTTTTCCAAAATAACTTAAATTTTCTTCCTTTGGTAAATTTGTTTCTGTTACAATAATTATATTCTTATCTAGTTGATCAACAATATCCCTAAGTAACTTAATTATTTCATGAGTTTCAGGTAAGTTGAGACAGGTGGTTCCAGTTTCTTTCCAAATAAATGCTACTGCATCCAGTCTAAAAATTTTTATACCATAACTAGATAATTTTAGTATTAAGGTAATGAACTCTAATAAAACTTCTGGATTTCTAAAATTAAGATCAATTTGATCGTAACTAAATGTACACCATAAATTTTTGGTATCGTTTAATATTTTTATTTCTTTTAGAAGATCATGATCTCGTGGTCTAATAACATTACTATAATCATAATTATTATTAATTGTAAAAAAATAGTCTTTGCCAGGATTTTTGTTCAAAATAAAGTTTTTAAACCATTTTCCTTCAGAAGAGGCATGATTTAAAACTAAATCTGTCATAATATTAGCATTCTTTGATAACGTTTTTATTTCTTCCCAATTTCCAAATACGGGATCTATTACTTCGTGATTTTTTACAGAAAAACCTCCATCTCCACTTGATGGGAAAAAAGGTAAAAAGTGAATGCTATCTATGAATGAAGAAAAGTATTGATTATAGAATAAAATAAATTCACTAATTGCCTTACCAGTCAATCCATTGTTTACACTATCAGCGTATGTGATTAGTAAAATAGTTTTTTCAGACCATGGCTCTTTGGCGCCACTAGAAATGTTTTTTGATTTATGAAGATTTATAAGTTGGTTAATTTTTTTTGAATAATGTAGGGTTTTGTCAGCAGATATAGTTGACCTATAAATATAATTTAACCTTTTTAAAACGTCTAAATTAATATTATCATTAATTTTATTTTCTGAGTTCTGCATTATCTAATTCAACACTTGATTTCAATCTGTCTAAAAAGTCAGGAATTGCACTCAGAACTCTATTCCATGTAGGTATAAATGGTGTTTCCATAGGGTTTTCAAAAAATGATTCTCCTGCTTTCATTATATTTAAAGCAAAAAGTTCAACTGTTTTTTCTTCTATATGAGAATCAAAAGTTAAGCCATTCATTTGTGCATCACTTCTATATATATCAATCATATCTAAGGCTGCTCTGTAGTATGTTGCCTTAATACTTCTAAATGTTTCTAAAGTAAAAATATTTCCTTGAGTTGCAAGTTTTCGAATGAGTGCTTTAGTTATATCAATTGACATTCTGGATAAACCTGAATTATCGTCATTTTCAGATAAATCCTGATGTTTGTGATCATAGGTTTGAGCTAAATCTACTTGACAAATTCTATTACTAGAATGATTTCTTTGCATTTCTGATAAGATTCCAATTTCTAAACCCCAGTCTGATGGAATTCTTAGTTGTGGAAGTAAGTTTTTTCTAAAAGAAAATTCACCCGCAAGTGGATAGCGAAAAGACTTCATGAAATCTAGATAATCACTTTTTCCTATTGTTCTTTCCATTGCTAACAATAGAGGAAACACCAATAATCTTGAAACTCTACCATTCATTTTAGAGTCTGCAACCCGAGGATAATATCCTTTGCAGAACTGAAAATTAAAAACTGGGTTAGCTACTGGGTAAAATAGTTTAGCCAGAAGTGATTTTTCATATGTCAATATATCACAGTCATGTAAAGCTATGGATTCCGCTTTTCCTCTAGCTAAAGTCATACCTATACAATACCAAACGTTTCTGCCTTTACCAAATTCACCAGGAGCTAACCCTTTTAATTTTAATTCCTGATCAAGTTCTGTTAATCTTGGTCCATCATTCCAAAGCATAGAAAACGAAACTTTTAATTTTTTAAAAAAATTGTATGCTTTTTTGTATTGTTCATTATTTGCCTTATCTAAACCTATTACGATATGGTTTAAGAAATCTGTCTTATTTATTTCATTAATTATATTTGGAAGAGCTTTTCCATCAATTTCTGAGAATAAACTAGGAAGTATTAATTCCATTGGATTGTCTTTTGAAAAGTTTATTAAATCAATTTCTAATTTTTTATAATTATTTTCTGACGATGAACCGTAAGAAAAATCGTGTAAATTCGCTACGATACCGTTTTGATAAAAACTACCCATTTATTCATCCTACAAAATTAATATTTAATTTTTTTAAGGATGATTTTATTACCTCTTCCCATCCTTTTGGAGCATATTTTTCAGCTCTGATAATATTTTTCATTTCTAAATCAATCAAATTATTTTTATTTGGTAATGGTATAATACATGGTTGGTTTGATTGTTTTAACATTGAAATATCATTTGGGCTGTCGCCAACAACAATAGTATAAGGGTTTGACTGAAGTTCAGATCTAAGTTTTTCAACAACTGATTTCATTGCAAAACCTTTTGAACAGTCATCACAAATATTAAAAACTCTTCCACCTTCATGTAATTTTAATCCAAGACTTTTTAAAAATAAACTAAACTCTCTAATCAGTTTTTGTGATCCATTGAAAATTATTGGCAATGAATAATCTCTATTTAACGCAAATGGTAAATATTTATGATTTAAACCAAGTGTCTGCATTTGTTTATCTTTTGTCATATCTTCAATAAAATCACATTTTTCACGAAATTCTAGAGGTACTTTCGTTTTGAAAATTTCTAGAATTTCTTTGATTGATCTACTTAAAATTATTGAATTATCTTTCAATTTTAAATTAGCATTAAGTAAATTTAAATTGTGAACTGCCGCTCCATTTTCTAATATATAAGGTAATTCTTTTCCTAGTTGATTAAAAAAAAGCTCAATTTCGATTTTAGTTTTACTTGAATTAGGTATTATTTTTATACCTTCATCAAGACATTTTAATATGAAACCTTTAATATCTTTGAATTCAAAATTATTATGATCTAATAAAGATCCATCTAAGTCTGTAAATATTAAAATATCTTCACATTTCATAATCGGGAACTTAACTGCAATTTCAACATTAAAAAGATTTTTGTTTTGCTACAAATATATTTGATGATTTATTAGGCAAAAGCAACCCTGAGACTATAATAGCTATAGATACAAAAGCTAGCGACTCAAGTATGAATGAAAAATTGTATCCATTTTTTAATAGATATGATGTTACAGGTAACACGCATGCTCCTGCACATAAATTCACCATAAATTTTATCGAGAGAACCCTACCCCTCCAATTATCTTGAACGTATTTTACTAATATAACATCTGTGATAGGAACTTGCCCAAAAACAAAAATCATAGCAGCTAACATAACAAATAGTAAGCTATAATCATAAGAATAACTTGCAATATATATAAAAACTAATTGACCTAAACCCATTACTGATAACACAAATTTTGGAGGAATTTTATCAACCAACCACCCCGTCCCTATTTGAGAAAATGAAGCAATTGCATAAACAAATCCTGCTAAAAGTCCAGTTACTGCTACATCATTTGAAATTTGCAACATATTTACCTCAAAGAGTCTTGGTATAAGAAATGTCAAAGAACCAAAAATAAATCCACCAGATAAGGTAACAATACTTAAACAAACAAGCACAGTTTGCCAACCTTCCGATGTTATTGATGGGTCTTTTTTTGTGTTAATTGAATGTTCTTGTAGTTTATTTTCTTCTAATTCAATAAAGGCGAATATTTGTGAAATTCCAAAGCAGAAACATATTAGTGATGGAACAATAAATGCTAGCCTCCAGTCACTGTAGAGTATCAAAAAGCCAGTTAAGATTGGAGCTATGGCAACACCCATATTTCCCCATACTCCATTAACACCCAACCTCAAACCTACTTTACCCGGTCTTTTTGTTATCATAGCAATGCCTACTGGGTGATATATTGCAGCAAAAAAACCAACAATTCCAAGAGAAATACCTAACATAATCGTTGAACTAGATAATGCAGCAAAAATAGAGCCAAAAGCTAAACCAAATGGATAAATAGTTATTAATATTGCTCTAGAATACTTGTCTGCCAACCAGCCTGCTAATGGAGCAGCAGCGCCAAACAAAACAACGCCTAGGGTACCATAAACAATAATTTGTTCATAAGATAATCCAAATTCCCTTCCAGCATCAAAAGCAGCCTTAGCAAAAATTAACATCATAAAGTGATCTATTAAATGGCCAATATTCAAATAGATGTCAGGAATCGAATAAGATTTTGTACTATCAAAAGTAATCATTTTCATGATTAAGAACCTAAAATTATAATTTCTAATTTATTCCGATAGAAAAGTTGTATAATCAGTATAATCCAATTTTTCTACTCTTAATGCATTTTCTGGTGCACTAGTATCTTCATACCCAACTGATACACCACAAACTAACATCTCGTTTTCTTTAAAGTTAAGCTGATCGGCGATGAGTGTATGAAATTTAGTAAATGCTACCTGACCACATGAATGCAAACCTTCTCCTCTAGCACCAACTAAAATACTTTGAATGAACATACCAACATCCATAAATGTACCAGTAGCAAGCCTTCTATCCATTGTTATAAACATTCCAAGTGGAGCACCGAAAAAATGAAAATTTTCTTGCATTTGTTTGTCTCTAGCTTCGAAATCTTCTCTTCCAATATTAAGTAATTTGTAAAGCTCAAAACCTACTGCTCTTCTTCTTGATATAAAAGGTTCAAACCATTCAGTAGGATAATAATCAAACTCTTGTTTGAACTCTTTAGCAGATCCATCTCTAATAGATTCTAAAATAGAGTTTGTTATAGCTTCTTTTTTCTTCCCTTCGACCACATATACATGCCAAGGTTGAATGTTATGACCACTTGGCGCAAAGGCAGAACACTCTAATATATTTTTAATCTTATCTTTAGGTACTGGCTTAGATAAAAATCTTCTAACAGACCTTCTTGATAAGAACGCTTCCTTTACATTCATATTTATAACCCCATGCATTTTTCTAAATAGTTTACTCTTTAACTATTTACATATTTATTTTTTAATCAATTAATAAATTTAATTTTGTGAGAATATATTTCTAAAAAATTTTACTTTTTCAATCCTTGCAAATAAATAAGGCTGACTGTCTTTTATTATGCTTGAAAATGAATTTTTATTAGCTTCTTTTTTTTTGGTATTTGTTACTGACTTCGTTGCCTTATATTTTTCACTTTTCCAAAACTGATTCACTTTAATTAAATAAGGTTTATTTTTATTTGGATCTGAAGAGTGATAGTGTTTTATGGCCTTATCCCATGAACCATGTTTATTTTTTAATTGTAATAGAAATGATGCTGCATAAGAAACATTTGGCTCAACAGCAAACATGTCAATTATTTTCTTAAAATTATTTTTATGCCACTTTATGTTTATTTGCATACAACCAACATCAAGGTTAAAATCTTTCATTTCAACATGTTTTAAAACATACTTTTGCATTTGTTTTTTTGTATCGAAAAAAAGACTCTTTCCCGCATGATTTACTGTCCATGGCCAGATAATATGTTTATTATTTTTTAATATCCTACCTGATTCAGCTCTACCAATACTTGAAAGAAGATTTTTTGGAATGTCAGTATAGTCTTCTAAAGTTTTAATAACACTTTCACAGGAATTATTTTTTTTTGAGGTAAATGCGTATGTGTCTTTTATTGTAAAAATAAAAATACTAATAAATATTAAAAAACTCTTAAATAAGATCATATTGTACATTAGCAATCACTATGCCAGATAAAAAACTATCTAAACTTTTTATAATCTGGTGTTCTTTTTTCTAGAAAAGCGTCAATACCTTCCATACTCTCCTTATCACCTTGAGATTTTACCATATAGTCAGTTTCTAATTTAATTTGTTTTGAAAAGTCATTACCATAGGCTGCTCTAGATAATTTTTTAATTCTCGAAATAGAGTTTTTAGGAAGATTTTCAAAATTTTTAGATAATTCTACAGCAGTCTCTTTTGCATTACCTTTTTGGGCTAATACATTAATAGCTCCAATGTTATATAGTCTTGATGCATCAATTTTTCCTCCTATCATTGCCATCTCAGCTAGCATTTGGCGGGGCATTGTTTCAGACAAAAATTTAGTAGCAGCACCATCAGGAGTTAAACCAATTTTAACATACGCCAATGAAAAAAAACTATATTCGCTCATGACTACTAAATCACAGGCCATAGCTAATGAAACACCCGCTCCGGCTGCTCCTCCTTCAATTGCGGCTATAATTGGTTTTGAACAATTATAAATAGATTCGATGGTTCCATTTAACTGATTTAAAGTTTGGTACCTTTCTGGTTCAGTCATTGATCTCCTTGTTTTTAATGCATTCAGATCACCACCTGCACAAAAAAAATCCCCTTCACCTGCAATGACAACAGAGCAAACATTTTTATCTTCCTCTGCTATTTTTATAGCTGACTGAAATTCGTCATGAAATCCCTTGATCATTGAGTTTCTTTTTGATGGATTATTCAAGGTAATAATCAAAGTATTACCAATTATTTTATTTTCAATTATAGACATTTAATTCCTATGTTGTAATTTATTGTGAGATTGAAATTATATATTTAATATTTCATTCTTTAAGAAAGTTAAATAAATTGCAAATATATTATGAGTAATGAAAAATCACTTAAACTGATTATGAGTGCTGCGCTAGCAGCCGCAAAACCAAAAGATAAGTTTGAAAAAGTTCCAACTAGACCTGAAGGAAAACTTATAGTTATTGGTGCAGGAAAAGCTGCAGCCAGTATGGCAAGAGAGTTTGAAAATAATTATGAAGGACCAATTGAAGGCCTAGTAATAACAAGATATGGGCATCGCACAAAAACAAAATTTGTAAAAGTAATTGAGGCCGCACATCCAGAACCAGATGCAAATGGTTTACTTGCTTCAAAAAGAATCTTTAATATAGCTACGAATTCATCTGAGAAGGATCATGTTGTTTTTCTTATTTCTGGAGGAGCTTCATCTTTATTAACATTACCTTTAAGTGGTATAAGTTTTGAAGAAAAACAAAGAATAAATAAAGAACTTTTAATTAGTGGTGCCCCAATCGATGAAATGAATATTGTAAGACGATCTCTATCTCAATTAAAAGGAGGACGTCTTGCTAAAGCAATTTTTCCGGCACAGCTCACTACCTATATGATATCAGATATTCCAGGAGATGATCCCGCCTATATTGGCTCTGGTCCAACAATACAAGCAAATGGCTCAAATCAAGATTCAATAGCTATATTAGAAAATTACAAAATAGCTATAAGTGATAAAATTAAAAAAATTATTTATAAAAATACATTGCCCCAATTAATAAAATCACCTCAGTATATGCTTGCCAATCCAATAATGTCCCTCAAAAGCGCAGCTAGTGTTGCAGAAAAAGAAGGTTATATTCCAATAATTTTATCTGACAGGCTTGAAGGTGAGGCTAAAATTGAAGGTAAAAAAATGGCTGAATTAGCAATAAAAATAAGTAATGAAAAAAAGTATAAAAATATTAGTTTAAGCAAACCAATTTTACTTTTATCTGGAGGAGAAACTACGGTCAAGGTAACAGGAAACGGTAAAGGAGGTAGAAATACTGAATTTATGTTATCAATGGCAATAACCCTTGATAAAGCAAAAAATATAAGTGCCCTTGCAGTTGATACCGACGGAATAGACGGTATTGAAGATAATGCTGGAGCTTATATTTCAGATGAAACGCTGAAAAAAGCAATTTTTAAAAAAGTTAATCCACAAACTTATTTAGATAAAAATGATTCATATTCATTTTTTAAAAAAATTAATGATTTAATTTTTACTTCACCAACTCTAACAAATGTTAATGATTTCAGAGCTGTATTAATCAACCCTTAAATTAGATTATGCTGCAGGTATTGTTTTTGAAAATCCAGGTAGACTTGAAGCAACATAATCAAACCATTTTTGTAATTGTGGCCTGCCTGTTTGCCACTCTTGAACATTTCTAAATGACATATAGCCCAATGCAACACCAAGCCCAATATTAGCAGCGTCAAATCCGCTTGGTTTAGTCCAATTAATAATATCTTTCTCTAAAAAATCTAATGTTCTTTCAATTTTACCCAATTGTAATTCTAACCATACTTTGGAGGGAACCTCTCCTCCCGAATACCTATCTGAATATACTACTAAAAGTGATGCATCTATAAGACCTTCAGCAAGAGCAGATCTACTTAAGACGATATCTCTTTCGGGTCCATCCATAGGTATCAAACCACCACCAATTCTATTGAAATAATCAATAATCACCCTACTATCGAATAAAAAAAAGCCATCTGGCTTTTGTAGAATTGGAATTTTTCCAAGAGGGTTTTGACTTCTAAGTAAACTGTTGTCTTGAGAGTCAGCTGTTATAAGTTCTATTTTTCCCTCAATTCCAGCGCTATAAGCTGATAATAATACTTTACGTACATAAGGAGAAGCAGGACTAAAAGTCAATTTATACATATTAACCTCAATAAAATTTATTTATTGTTAATTCTACTATACTATTAAACCAAATAATTTGATTTAATAATATTTAATTTTTAAGAAGATTTAAATGAAATACATAATAGTTACACAAACTTATCCCCCAAGAATTGGAGGAATGCAAAATGTAATGACCTCAATAAGTAAAAGACTCTCATCTATAGAAGACACACATGTTTTTCCTGATCACTTTTTATCAAAAAAAAATGGTTATATAAACTCAAAGCTTCACATCCATAATAATTTTTCTCCAAAAATATTTAGGCCTTTTATTAAAAAGTATTTAGTTAATAAAATCTATAAAGATAATGATGTCGTTATTTGTGATAGCTGGAAATCTATTAAGGCTGTACCATTAAAAGTAAAAAAAATATTTGTCTTGGCCCACGGACAAGAGTTTTTATCCACTAAAAAAAAGTTTGGGCAAATCAAAAAATCATTAAATAGAGCTAGTTGTATTATTTGTAGCTCAAGCTACACAAAAAATTTGATTACAGAATTTAAAGTTACAAATACTCAAAAAATAGTTATACCGCCTACATATTCAATTGAGGTTCCATCTGAAAAAAATACAAAATTTAAAGCAAAAACAAAATTAGTATCACTTTTAACAATATGTAGGTTAGAAGATAGAAAGGGAATTATTCCAGTTTTAAAATGTTTGTCAGAATTAAATAGTAATAAGTTTTTAAAACCTTTCTTATGGAACATTTGTGGTGAAGGGCCACAAAAAAATAAAATTCAAAACTTAATAAAGGGACTTGGGCTTTCAAAACAAGTAAAACTAATTGGGAAAATATCAGGTGACACAAAAGTTGATTTTATAAGAAAAAGTGATCTTTTTATTATGCCGTCATATAAAGTTAAGAATTCTATAGAAGGTTTTGGAATTTCTTACATTGAAGCTGCTGCTTATGGTATTCCATCAATTGCTGGTATTGAAGGTGGAGTAGTAGACGCTGTAAATCATTCAAGGTCTGGATGGTGTGTAAATCCCTTAAGTCTAAAAGAACTGTCAGACACTCTTATGGAAGCTATTAATAATGAAAAGAAAAGAAAAGAATACGGCTCACAAGCAAAAAAACAGTTTATGCTTTATTTTTCAGGAGAAAAAGTTTTCAGGAAACTCGTGGACACTATTAGCATTTAAGTTCAAATTATAAATTTCTTCAGCTTTATTAGTTTCTAAATATCCATAGTAATGAGGAAACAGTTCTTCATTGCGAGATATTTCCCATTTAAGTTTATCCTTTATTTTTATAACCCTAAAACAAATTATAAGAAGATTTTCTTGTTCTTTGTAATGTTTTACAACTGTTTTCTTTAATTGTTTTTTAGTAGATAAATGTATAAAGCCATCTCTATTATCAACTTCTGATCCAGTATAAATTTTTTCTATTATTGCTTTGTTCCATTCATTCTTAGAACAAATTTTATAAACAAAACTCATTTAAAATTATTATTTTCTAACATAAATTCTTTAATTATTTTTATTAAAGTTTCTGGTTCATCTTCTTGTGAATAGTGACCTGCATTTGGCATTTCAATAACTTTTGAATTTGGAAAAAGAGATTTGAAATCTCTTATTGCGTAATCTGGTTCAATTGCCCTGTCTTGCATTCCATAAGCCAAAACAGCTGACTTAGAACATAGTGACTTTAAATCTCCTTGTTTTATACCCTCAATAACATAAGGAACTATTCTATTTAATAGAGCATCCAATGGAAAATTTATAGCTCCTTTACAACTGGCTCGATCAGGAAATTGTGAGGAATAGGCCTCTATCCAATTTTCATTTATTACATGGTTATTTGTAAAATTTGGAATTTTCATAACTGATAATAATGTTGAACTCAATTCACCTAAGATGCCTTCTAATGTTTCAGCTTCATAATGTTTTTTTATCCATTGAAACCAGGGTGATAAATTTTTAGGTCTCTCTTCTTTACTATAACCAAATAAAGTATTTATTAAAACGAAACCCGCAACCTTATCAATATTTCTGATTGAATAAGCACCTGTGACCGGACCACCCCAATCTTGACCTACAAATGTTATATCACTTAAATCTAAAAATTCTATTAATCTACTAAGATTTTCAACATGTGTCTTAAGAGTGTAGTCTTTACCTTGAGGTGTTTCTGATTTGCCAAAGCCCATCATGTCTGGAACTATAATACGATACTTATTAGATAATTCTGGAATAAATTTTCTATATATATAACCCCAAGTTGGCTCTCCATGTAGCATAATAATCGGCTTTGCCTCTTTGGGTCCTTCATCTACGTAATGTTGTAAAAAACCATTGCCATCGAAAAAGTTAGGGTTAAATGGCCAAGTGCCATCAAAGGTCTCTGATGCCATTATCATACTTAAAGTCTCCGAATAAAATATTACATTTCAGTACTTGCTGCTTCTTTTTCATAAGTAAAAGTACAAACACCAACAAAGTTATTTTCTTTAAAAACCAAACTTCCTTTTAAATCTGCAATAATATTAATGTAATTATTTTCAAAGTTTTTTAATGCATCTGGATTTTCAAATTTTATTGAAACATTCAAATCACCAGATTGACTTATAAAAATATTAAGACCAATGATATTATATTCAGAGATTTTAGAGCCAAACTTTTCTGAACAAAAAGAAGCTGCTAGTTTGGCTTCACTTACGGATGTGAATTTAAAATTTAAAATTTTTCCAAACATCTTTAACCTTCAATCTTACTAAGCATGTCCATTAATTCATCTTCATCCTCAGATAGATTTTTAATTCTTTTCAAAGTTCCAATATTCATATTTAACTGTTCTTGTAGTTTTATCCCATATTTAGAAATATAAATATCACCTTCGTTACTCTCTCCAATACCAAGCTTAATGATTAATTTTTTTTCTTCACTTGTTATTACATCATTTATTAAAAATTTTAATATTGATATAGCGTTATGAAGACTTATATCTGCAAAATTAGACATTAATTTATACATTATATTTATTGTAGTTTCTGCAGTACTTTTTCTTTGAGCAACTTGAACTTCTAATTGATATGCTAACTTTTGGGCTAAACTTATTAACAAGTCAATCTTGTGTTTTGACAGCTTTCTTACTCTATTATCACTTACACACAATGTTCCTAATATATATCCGTCTGAAGTAATAATTGGAAATGCTGCGTAAAACTTAACACCAATATCTGTTACTGCTGGATGCAACATAAATCGCTCATCTTTTGTCATATCGTTAATTATGAGTGGATTAGTTTTCTCTAGAGCAAACTGACATAAAGTTTGTTTTCTTGGCATCTCAATTGGAACTTCATCAGGGAAACCGTCTCTAGCAAGGACGAACTGTCTATCAGCATCTATTACCCCTGTCCAACTTACAGGACATCCTGTAATTTCTTTGGCTAAAAGACAATAAACGTCATAAAGTTCTGTTGAGTTTGTATCTAATACGCCTGTTCGAACTACAGCTTGTACTCTTTTACTATCATTTGTTGGAATATTAGCAGGTTTAAATGTCATTTTTTTACTTCTGGTTTATTAGATTATATAACATCAATCTATTAGAAACAATGAACATATTCATTAGAAATCAAATTTAGTAAAATTCAAAAATAAAAAAATAGCTGTAACTTACTATTATTGCAGGAATACCTGAATATATAGTAGCAATTAAAGCTGCTTTTGGATGTAACGCAATTGCTGGAAACAATGCATCTCCATCATTTGAAATTGCATTTCCAATCTGTGCAGATAAGGGTATTATTCCGTTTAAATATAAAGTTGTAACTAATATTTGAGGACCACAACCTGGTAAAAATCCTATTAAAACTGCTATAAATGGAATAAAAAAGTAGTAAGCTTTAAAAATAGCCTCTAGATCAAATTCTCCTAAATGAACAGTTAATTCATATATAAGAAAAGCTAAAATAACCCAACCTGTAATAAAATTAGTATCTGAAACAGTTCTTCTTATTATCTTTTCATCTGATGCAGACGGAGCATAGCGAAAACCACTAATAATTGGTAATATCCACATGATGAAACATAATGAACCACCAAAAAAACCAAAAAATTTAATTGGATTTTCTATAAATTTATTTGCAAAGTATAAATCTAAGTTGATTTGGAAAGCTGTTGAAACTCCAAAAAATATTCCAGGAATAATTAAAACAATCCAAATAAAATCTAAACTTTTCGAAGCTCTATATTTTGATGGTTTACTATTTAATTTAATTAGATCACAACCATTCATTTTCATAAAATTCTTCTTATGAATTAAGTTCACTAATATCCCAGAGAAAAATCCTACAAAAAACCCAATTAACAATATCAATAATCCGGTTGCGGGCTCTTTTGCTATTAATAAAAAGGCTGCATCACCCATTGTGGCGGTTAATGTTGCTACAACAGAACCAAAAGAAACTTTTCCTCGAGAGTATTGAGTAAGAACTATAATTGCGCCTCCACAACCTGGAAGCGCACCGAGAAATGAACTAACAAATATTTCTAATTTTGGTCTTTTATTGAGAACTTTTTTTAAATCAATTCTTAGGTATTTTTCCAATGAATAGAAAAATAACAAAGTTCCTGCTACAAAACTCGTCACTTGTATGTAAGCATCAGCAATTAAAGATTTTATGATATCCCAAGTTTCGTTACCTATATTAAAGAATAAATAAACCCCAGTAAGTAAAAAAATATAACTAAAAATCTTTTGATATTTAATTACAATTTGGCCTGAAACTTGATTAGTAGGATTGTTTATCATGTTTAATCTTAATGAATTGTATCTACACATTATATTGCACATGACATTATTCACGTCAACAATCTAATAAAGTTAGCTTATACTAACTTATTATCTTAGTTCTATTTTCAGTTTTAATCGAAAATTATAACAGCAAGATTATCAAAACAATAAAAATTATTACTAGATATGTTATGATCATTATTTATACAGCTAAGAGCTTTTAATTACATTCGTGTTTATTATTTAATTTTTAATATTTATCAAAAATAAGATTAATTATTCGGCTAAAATTTCATTTTCAAAACCTTAAGATTAAGGTTATAAATAAACAAAATGTTTGGAGAATATTTAGTATGCAAATTGATAAAGATACTCAAACTTTAATTAACGAACGTATTAAAAACAAAGCACCTCCCTTAGAGAGTTTTTCTCCTAAAGAGCTAAGAGCCTTAAGAGCTAAAATGGCAGAAACTCCTGAAGATCTCAGAGTATATATATCGCATGTAGAAGATTTTACTCTTAAGGGGTCTCTAGGAACTATAAATGTAAGAAAATATTCTAATGAAAATTCAGATACAACTAATAACCAAAAACAACCATTAATCATTTATTTTCATGGCGGTGGCTTTGTGATGGGAGACCTTGAAAGTCATGATTTAGTTTGCAGACATTTATGTAAACAAACAAACGCAACTATAATAGCTGTCGATTACAAACTAGCACCCGAACATAAATTTCCAGCAGCTATTACAGACACAATAGATGCTATAACCGAGATTATAAGTAGGGCAGATGAATTTAATATTGATCAAAATAAAGTTATTTTGTGTGGTGATAGTGCTGGAGGTGCTTTAGCTACCGTAGGTACGATTATGTCTAGAGATAAATTAATTCCAAAAGTCCAAGGACAAATACTAGTTTATCCGTGGGTAGATATGACAATGTGTCGAAGATCAATGGATATAGATCTTGAAGGTATGATTTTAAATAGGAAAACTATAGAATATTTTGCAGACCATTACTTAAATTCTTATGAAGAGCAGGTAGATTGGAGAGCATCGCCATTGTTAACCCCTGACTTATCTAACCTTCCTCCTACATATATTTTTGGAGCAGGACTTGATCCTCTGGTCGATGAAGGTGATGCATACAAAAGAAGGCTTTTATCTTTTGGTAACGAAGTCCATTATCGATTATTTGAAGGACAGATGCATGCTTTTATTAGCAATTCTGTCCAATTACCAACCGCTTTAAGATGCATAAAAGAAATGAGTGACGCTGCAAAAGAAATATTTTCTAGGCAATAGATAAATTTTTTTTAAGATCTCAGGCTTCATTCCCACTGAACCACTTTCTTTAGGGAGCATATATGCTGCATTTTTTATTATATTAAGGATTAATAAAATGTTCATGAAAATGATCCATATAATCTATAATTTTTTTAATTTTATTATTTTTTTTATTTAAATTTTTGCCTTATATAAATTATTTAGGCGTATAAATATTGTCCCTATTTAAATCATGAATATCTCTTTTTCCACATAAAGCCATGGTCATGTCTGCTTCTGTTTTTATAATGTCTAAGGCTTTGATCACACCCTCTTTACCAAGAGCTCCTAAACCATATAGAAAAGCTCTACCAATATATGTACCCTTTGCTCCTAGGCACATGGCTTTTATTACATCTTGACCAGATCTAATGCCTCCATCCAAATGGACTTCAACTAACTTGCCAACTTTATCCACCACCTCTGGTAAAATTTTTATTGTTGAAGACGCACCATCAAGTTGCCTTCCTCCATGATTAGAAACAATAATCGCATCAGCTCCTGTCTTTGCAGCTAAAAGTGCATCTTCAGAATCTAAAATTCCTTTTATAATCAGTTTACCTCCCCACCTCTTTCTAATCCAGTCAACTTCTTTCCAATCAAGCTTTTGATCAAATTGAGTACTTATCCAAGAACCTAAAGATCTTACATCTTTTATTCCTTCAACATGTCCTACAATATTACCAAAAAAATGATTTTTGGTACCAAGCATTCTAAGACACCACATAGGTCTAGTTAAAACTTGATAAATATGTTTTGGAATCAATTTAGGAGGGGTTGATAATCCATTTCTAACATCTTTATGTCTTTGTCCTAAAATTTGTAAATCTAATGTTAAAACTAAGGCACTGCATTTAGCTTCTTTTGCTCTATCTATTAGGCGAGCCATAAATTTTTTATCTTTCATAACATATAATTGAAACCAAAATGGATTTTTTGTTTTTTTAGCAACAGCCTCTATAGAACACACACTCATGGTAGATAAAGTGTAAGGAATTCCATACTCTTCAGCTGCTTGGGCAGCTAGTATTTCTCCATCTGCTCTTTGCATCCCGGTAAGACCTGTTGGCGCTATTGCCACAGGCATTGACACTGATTGATTAACCATTTTAGTTGCAAGGTTTCTGTTTGACATGTCAATAGCAACTCTTTGTCTTAGTTTTATCTTTTGAAAATCAGATATGTTTGCATTATATGTAGTTTCAGTCCAAGAACCAGAATTTACATAATCGAAAAACATTTTTGGAACTCTTTTTTGAGCTAAAGTTTCTAAATCTTTGATTTCTAAAATATCCATTAAACTTCCTTATATTTTCTGATATGTAATTATTAGATAATAATAGAAAAAACTCAATCAGACTTTATAATTAAAAAAGCCAAAAATTTCTTATTGGAGGATATATTGAACATTTTTGAATTAAGAACTTACACTTTGCATGTTGGCAAATTATCTAAAGCTATAGAGGTTTATGAAGATTTAGGGTGGCCTGCTCTTCAAAAATATAAGAAAAATATAATAAGATATTATATTGGTGATGTTGGTGCCTTGAACCAAATTATCCATGTTTGGCAATTTGAGGATGACAATGCCAGGAGAGAATTATGGAAAACAATATATAACGATAAAAACTTTATAAAATTTGCCACTGAATTTCGACCACTTGTATTAACACAAGAAAATAAATTAATGACGGCTGCTTCATGGACACCATATCAAACTAACTAGGAATAAATTATGACAAAAAATAAATATAATATTGCAGTGATTCCAGGGGATGGAATAGGAACTGAGGTAATGCCAGAAGCATTAAAAGTTTTAGAAGTAATATCAATTAAATATGGTATTAATCTTAACTTTGATCACTTTGATTTCAGTTCATATGATTATTTTTCTAAGCATGGTCAAATGATGCCGGATGATTGGAAAACCCAAATTGGAACTCATGATGCTCTGTTTTTTGGAGCAGTAGGCTGGCCGGATAAAATTCCCGATCATATATCTCTTTGGGGATCATTATTAAAATTTAGAAGAGATTTTGACCAATATATTAATCTCAGACCAGTTAAATTAATGCCAGGTGTTCCTTCACCATTAGCTCATAGAGACCCAGGAGATATAGATTTTTACATTATTAGAGAAAATACTGAAGGAGAATATTCTTCAATTGGAGGAAAAATGTTTCCAGATACTGACAGAGAAATTGTTATGCAGGAAACCGTAATGTCAAGAGTAGGTGTAGATAGAGTACTAAAATTTGCGTTTGAGTTAGCTCGAAATACAGAAAAAAAGCATTTAACATCAGCAACGAAATCTAACGGAATTTCAATTACAATGCCTTATTGGGACGAAAGAGTTGAGGAAATGGCTAAAAAGTATATTGATGTAAAATGGAACAAATATCATATCGATATTCTTTGTGCTCATTTTGTACTTAATCCTGATAAGTTCAATGTAGTAGTGGCTTCAAATTTGTTTGGAGATATTTTATCAGATTTGGGCCCCGCTTGCACTGGAACAATAGGTATAGCACCGTCTGGAAATATTAATCCAGAAAAAAAATTTCCTTCATTGTTTGAACCTGTTCATGGATCTGCACCTGACATTGCTGGAAAAGGTATTGCAAACCCTATTGGTCAGATTTGGGCTGGAGCAATGATGCTTGAACATTTAGGGCAAAAACAGGCTTCAGATAATATTGTAAGCGCTATTGAAGAAGTTTTAGAAAAAAAAGAGTATAGAACTGGTGATTTAGGAGGTAAGGCAAGTACTAATAGTTGTGGTTCAGCAATAGCTGATGCTATTTAGTTTCTAAGATTCAAGTCTATTTTTTAATTTTTGCATTCCACCAATCCATCTTGAATAGTTATTAGCTTTGTTTTGAAAATAACCAACAACCTCGGTATGAGGAGAAATCAAAAAAACTTCATTTTTAATGGCTTTTATAACTTCTATTGCTACAGCTTCAGGCTTCATCATACCATCCAAAGCAGAAACCTCTTTTTCTCGTCCTTTTGTCATTGCAGTTTCAACAGCCTGCGGACACAAAATTGAAATACCAATTCCCTTTTTCCCATATGTTATTGCCAGCCATTCAGCTAGACCAATGGCTGCATGTTTTGTTGTAGAATATGTAATAGAGTCAATATGACTTAATAACCCAGCAGCAGATGAAGTATTAACAAAATATCCACTGCCTCTTTTTAACATATCAGGTAATAGTTTCTTTGCTGCAAAAACATGGGACATAACATGCAAATTCCAGTTTTTATTCCAATCCTCATTTGAGGTTTGTTCATTACCTAAAGAGAGTATTCCAGCATTGGAACAGAAAATATCAATTAACCCAAAATTAATATTAATTTTGTCAATTAAATTTTGAATATTTAATTCATTAGTTACGTCACATTGTTCACATAGAATTTTATCATTTATAAAGTTAAAATTTTTAAAGCTAATGTCTACCAGAATTATGATCTTAGGACTTTCTTTTATAAATTCTTTAGCTATGGCTAACCCAATACCTCCAGCTCCTCCAGTTACTACTATGACTTTATTTGAAATTTCCAAATTCTTTTCCTTTTAATAGCTTAATTAGACCTTCTTTTTTCAATTATATCTAAAAAATTTCCTAAATTTTCAACTTCTGAAACATTGAAATTATCTGTTAAAAATTTATTGTTTACTTCGCTTGGATTGAATTTTACACCATCTTTTTTAGAATAAGAAACCCAGTTATTTGACTGTAATTTTTTTACTTGACGTCTAACAGTTTCAATACTTAATGAAGTTAGTTCTGATATTAAAGTATAAGTTAATACTGTGTTAGTTTCAAAACCAGATCTGCTGAATTTTAACCATAATTGTACAGCATCGTCTCTAAACTTAGTGTCTGAATTTGCTGATAAAATTACAACATAATGCCACGCAATTACTTGAAAAACCAAATAACCGTTTGCATTGCCCCATGCTTTCACAGCTGCTTTAGATCTTTCTATCTCAAATAGTAGAAAATGATGCCAAACGGATAAAAAATTATTTTTAAGAAGTTCACTTCCTTTTGTACCCAATTACTAATCCCCCTACTAGTTAAGAAGTTTTACATTAATTGAAAGCTTGAAAAATGGCTATTTTTATTTATTTAATAAAAATTAAATATGAACTCAGACTTGGTAGTCGGAAATTAATCTGAGATCACTTTTTCATTTAATATAAATTCTTATGCAAAATTCAACTATGTATATTCACGAAATGTGAAATATAAAGTTTGACTTATCACGGGATCAATAGGTAGTATATTCGCTTATTTAGGTGGCCGCTCCCTAATAAAAAAAATGGTGTTTTAAATTTCCTTTAGAAAGGATTTAATATTGGCCGAAATCGAATTAAATACAAAAATTTTTAAAAAAGATAACTTAGATATAGTTTATTCCGTAACAGGTAAAAAATTATTAAATGGTATATTGCATTATAAACTTAAATCTGAAAACTCTGAAGAAATTTATTTAAGCGAATTTGCAATTAATGACAGATTTATTACTCAAGCAAAACATTGTGAACTGCCAAAGAATTCAGTTTCTAG
>CACNRW010000019.1 GCA_902622875.1 uncultured SAR116 cluster alpha proteobacterium | reverse complement strand
AATTGATATTCAACCAAACCAAATTGATACAATTAATAAGTTAGCTTCTTTATCAAAAGATATTTTATTTCTTAACTCTCAACCAATGTTACGAGGTCGTATTACTGAAATAAATGACATTAAGGTTGAAAATTTAAAAGTAAATAAAGATGTCGAATGGGTGCTTAAAAGAGATAGAGCATTTTCTTGGACTAACGAAATACCTAAAAACTCCAAGCTAATATCAGGAAAATGGTGGAAAAAAGACTATAATGGTCCTTTATTAGTATCAATGGGTGATAAAATTGCCAAAGGAATGAATGTGAAAATTGGTGATAATATACGATTTAATATTTTAGGTAGAAATTTTGAAGCCACGATTTTCAATACAAGAGAAATTATTTGGGAGAATATGAATATTAATTTTATTTTTGTATTAAGCGAAAGTAGTTTAACCAATGCCCCGCACACTTGGATTGCCTCAACTACAAGTAAAAATAAAGAAATAAATAATAACTTTGTAGAAAAAGTAGTCACTAAATTTTCAAATATATCTTCTATTTCAATAGAAGAAAGTTACAAAGCAATTAAGTCAATTTTAAATTTACTAATAATTATAATTAACTCTATTGCTTTAATAACACTTTTATCAGGAGTTATAGTTTTAACAGGTATATTAGATGTAAGTAAAAAAGATAAGTTATATGAGATAGCAATATTTAAAATATTAGGAGCAAGTCCAAAAAAAATATCATTACTATGGCTATATGAATATTTAATAATTGGTCTAATGGCATCACTTATTTCTTTGTTAATCGGATGCTTGGTAAGTTTTATTTTACTATACTTCGTTTTTAATGTAGATTTTTACGTAAATTATTTAACCTTAATTATTTTGTCTTTTATTGTTCCAACTGTGGTAACAGTTTTTAGCTTTTTTAAAATGATTAAACTAGTTCTTTCTAAGCCGCTTCAAGTTTTGAGAGCTCATAATCATTAAATATCCATAAACTCAAAATTAATAAATGTTAAATTTTATTTTTTATAAAAATCATATATATGTTTAATTCAACTGAAATCAGGATAAAACATGCATTTTAAAAAATTAGGTAAGTCAGATTTAAACGTTTCATCATATTGTCTAGGAACAATGACTTTTGGAGAAACAACTTCAGAAGATGACGGACACAGTCAAATAGATCAGTCATTGGAATATGGGATTAATTTTTTTGATACAGCTGAAATGTATCCAACTTGCCCACTTCGTGCAGAAACTACTGGAATTACAGAAACTATAATTGGCAATTGGATAGAAAAAAATAAATCTAAAAGATCTGATATTATTCTAGCCAGTAAAATATCTGGGAAAGGTTACAAAGCCGTCAGGAATGGTGAGGGTATCAACGAAAAATCAGTAAAGATAGCGATTGAGGGTAGTCTAAAAAAATTGAAAACTGATTATTTAGATCTTTACCAATTACATTGGCCAAACAGAGGTTCATATCACTTTAGACAAAATTGGAATTATAACCCAACAACCCAAGACACAGTGTCTGCCAAAGAGAACATTTTACAGGTTTTAAGAGCTTTGTCTGATATACAAAAAGAAGGAAAAATTAGGTATATTGGATTGTCAAATGAAACTTGTTGGGGCACTACTCAATTTATTCATTATTTAAAAGAATTTCCTAATCTTACTTTGGCCTCTACTCAAAATGAATATAGTTTACTATGTAGATTATATGACCTTGATATGGCTGAAATGTCTTATCATGAAAATATTAGTTTGTTAGCTTATTCTCCTTTAGCAGGAGGGTTTCTTACAGGTAAGTATATGGAAGATAAAGTGCCAGACAACTCTAGACTTTCGAGAGTACCAAGTTTATTCGGTAGAATTAACGATAATTCCACTTTAGCTGTAAAACAGTATGTATTACTTGCAAAAAAATATAATTTAGATCCAGTACATATGGCCCTTGCTTTTTGTAATCAAAGACCTTTTATGGGCTCTGTAATTTTTGGAGCAACTGATAATTTACAGTTAACTAATATATTAAAAGGGCTAGAGCTAGTACTTTCTGAAGAGATCATGTTAGAGATAAATAAGTTATATAAAAGATTTCCAATTACTTTTTAACAATATTCAAGCTTTAAATTGTTTGTCGTTTCCCCATTTTTTCATTTCTGGGTGTTCATCTACAAAATCACACACTCTTTTAATGTTTGGATATTTTTTTAAAAAATTTTTTGGAAAGCCGTCTACTGCACCTGAAGTTGTCCACCCCACAAAACTCCATAAGGCAATATCTGCAATGCTAAAGTAATCAGTAATTATCAAATCGCTGTTATCAGGGATATTTTTTTCTAACATTTTGAATTTTCTTGTGAATTCTGTTTCAAAAAATTCTTTTCTTTTAACAATTTTTTTATCAGGTTCTAGATCTCTTCCTGCATTAAAAATTAATACTGTAATATCAGTAATAAAGTCCAAGAATTGATCGATTCTAGCAGCTGCAACATCGTTGTCTTTCGGATATAGACCAGATAATTTTCCACAAAATCTTGCGATACCAGCTGTTTGAGCAAAACTTTCATCGTTAACTTTTAAACATGGAAGCTGATTAAATGGAATAATTGTTCCGTCGTCTAATTTACCCGAACTTCTTGCTCGCATAAATTCTTCACGGTCAACTCGAATATCATTAAATTTTATCTTGCCAATATTAAGCGCAATTCTGCTAACTTCTGCTCTCCAAAAAGGAAAGTCAAAATATATTAAAGACAAATTCATTGTTAAGTAATCTCCTGTTAAATAAAAATTTTACTAATTTCATCAAAAACTGAAAACATTAGTTCTTCAGTTTGAATGTTTATAGGATCTGATGCAGATGACATTCTTACTATTGTTATCTCCTTTTGAGGATTAATCCATATATTTTGACCATGGATCCCAATAGCACAATATTCATTATCTTTGAACCCAGACTGGTACCATTTTGAACGATAATTTCCTTTTGGAAACCTTTCCAAATTATCTTGATTTAGATAGATACTATTATTTTTATTATTAACGAAATCTTCTATCCATGAGGCGGGTATTACTTGACCATTCTTGTTAGATCCATGATTACGAACTAACTCAGAAATTAAAAGTAAATCATATGGTGAAACACTAATTCCTCCTGCGGCTCTGGAAGCTCCCCATTTATCAACAGTTACATTAGCTTCATGATTGATGCCTGCCTTCTTGAATAGTAAGTCAGCCATTATTTTAGAATAATTTTCACCTGAAGCCCGTTCAATAATCCATCCTAATAAATCACTATGAGGTGAACAATAATGATATTTTTTACCATGCTTCTGATTAGACTTGGGCATTGAGGAAAGAAAATCATGTAATCCTTTGAGTGTTTGCGTTGAGTGTGTTTCTGGCAAATCCCAGCCAGTGGATGATCTATACTTCTTAAATATTTCTGCTTGTCCTGTGTAGTCTTCTATAAATCCAGAAGCAACGCTCATATCAAGAACATTTCTAACAGTTGCGTCTTCATAAGCAGTTCCCTTTGTTTCTGGTAAAATATGTGAAATGTAGCTGTTAATATTAATTACTTTTTTCTCTACTAGTATTCCAGTTAACAAAGAAGTTAAAGACTTAGAAACTGAAAAAATGATGTGAGGAGTATAAAACTTTGTGAATTTATCATAAAACTCAAATTTAATTTTACCCTTATGCATTACTAAAAAAGCATCTACATCACATTTTTTTAAAATTTCTTTCAGTCTGTAAGAAGAATTTTTATGATTAATGAGTAGATCATTTATGTCTATTAACTGTTTTTGTAATTTAACCTCTTTATCAGGATTATTATATATTGGTGATGTTGGTATTAAATTTCTTACATTTACAAATGACCAAGAATTGAAAGGATATTTTCGCCAATTATCTAGAGTAACTTGGTATTCAAATGGAGGTGGGCTACCTTTCATGATTTTATTAATGTCAAAAAAAGTCATTTTTTCTCAAAAAACTAATAATCCTATCTTTATTCATCATTATATTTGACAAAGCTTTATTTTGGCAATAACCCATTATAAACTTAAATATATAGAGTTAACAATGAAATTAACACTAGATGACATTATTGATGTACATAAAAAAATTTCCAAAAATGTAAAGTGGACTGAAACCAGCTATTCAAGCTCTATTTCAGAAAAATTAGGTATTAATGTTTTCTTCAAGTTTGAAAATAGACAATATACAGGCGCATTTAAAGTAAGAGGTTCTTACTCCAAGCTTTTGTCACTTTCAGATCATGAAAGAAGCTCTGGTGTGGTTGCTATGTCTGCTGGAAATCATGCGCAAGGATTAGCTTTTATATCAAATAAGATGGATATTAACTCAAATATTGTAATGCCTGAAGGAACTCCTTTTACAAAGATTAGAAGAACTAAAAATTTTGGTGGAAATGTTATCATTAAGGGATCTGATTTAGATGAGTCCTATCAACATGTACAAGATCTTGTAAAGGATAAAGGATTCATTGAAGTTCATCCTTACAATGATTTAAATGTAATTTCTGGCCAAGGCACTATTTCATATGAAATGTTATCTGACTGTAATGAAATTGATGTTCTACTGATACCGGTTGGTGGTGGTGGATTAATAGCTGGTTGTGCATTGGCAGCAAAAGAAATGAATAAAAACATAAAGGTTATTGGAGTTGAATCTGACTTGTATCCATCTTTAACAAACAAAATGTTTAATAAAAAAATCAAGTGCAAAGGATCTACTTTAGCTGAAGGTATAGCTGTTTCAAAAATAGGTGATATTCCTTTTTCTATAATTCAGGATTTTGTAGATGATGTAATTACTGTTTCAGATAAATCGATTGAAAGAGCAATAGCAATGTTAGCGGAACACGAAAAAGTTGTTGCAGAAGGGGCAGGTGCAACAGGTCTGGCCGCGTTATTACAAAATACTAGCACATTTAAAGGTAAAAAAGTTGGCGTTATAATATGTGGGGGAAATATTGACTCAAAAGTTTTGTCCTCAATTTTAATGAGAGACTTAGTTAGATCAGGACAGGTTACAACACTGGGTATTACGATGCCTGACAAACCTGGACAATTACAAATTATATCAAAAATTTGTGCAACTAATGGAGCTAACGTGCTTCAAGTCGAGCATAGTAGATTTGCAATGGATTTGTCAGCTAGTTTGGCCAAATTAAATATTACTGTTGAAACCCAAAACTCAGATCACTTAAACAAAATAATTGAAGAAATTGAAAGAAATGATTTACCAGTTGAGATCGAAGGTTTGATTTAAAGACTGTTAAATTTTATCAATTTTGATTAAATAGGAATGTTATGAAAAGAGTTTCAATATTTATTGATGTACAAAATATATATTATACTACAAAGCAAATATTTAAATCTAATTTTGATTATAATAAATTTTGGAAAAAAACTACTAATGACAGGGAGGTGGTTGCTGCATTTGCTTACACTACTAACAGAAATGATACTAAACAAATACAATTTCAAAATATATTAAGGGAAATTGGTTTTGAAGTGAAATTAAAACCTTTTATTAGTAGAAACGATGGCTCATCAAAAGGGGACTGGGACGTAGGTATAACAATTGACATCATGGATTATGCACCTAAATCAGACATTATAGTTTTAGCTTCAGGTGATGGAGATTTTGATTTATTGCTAAAAAGGGTGATTTCTAAAAATAAAATTTTTGCGGAGGTTTATGGCGTAGAAGAGTTAACAGCAAATTCATTAAAGAAATCTGCGTCTAAATTTTACAAAATTGATAATAGCCTAATTCTTAAATGAACATTTAAGATATCTTTGTTAAATGAATATTAACAATCTCATTTGACGATCCAATACGCAACTTAGGTCCCCAGCAACCAGCGCCAGACGATACATAAAGCTTTGATTTTTTGTATTCATATATTCCATAAATAAATTTAAATTTTAATTTAACTAAAAAGTTAAATGGAAAAATCTGACCATTATGAGTATGTCCTGACAACATAAGATCACTTTTACTTTTTATATTGTCCCAAATATCGGGTTTATGTGAAAGGACTAAGTTAAATAAGTTTTTTTTATTCAACTTTTCCACAAAACTTATTTTAGAAAATTTACTTTGTAAATCATCAATTCCGATTATGTTTATTTCGTTAATTTGTATACTTGAATTTTTAAGAACTTTAATTTTAAATTTTTTTAATTGCTCAATTTTATTTTTAAAATCTTTTAGATAATATTCATGGTTTCCATTAACAAAATATATATCCTTTTTAATGTTATTTAATAAATTTAGATCATTTAATTTAAAGGAACTGGAATCTATTAGATCTCCTCCAATCAATAAAAAATCATATTCTAAAGTTTGTATTTCATTTAAGATTTTTGAAAGATGTTTAGATGTATTTGTACCTAAATGTACGTCGCTAATAAAAATTATGTTATAGTTTCTATTAATTTTAGATGATTTTACAGTAATCTTTTTTAATATTACTTTTCTAGCATTAAACATTCCATAAATTGATATTATTATTATTATTAATAATGATATTATGCCTATTTTTTTTTCACTAATAGTGATAAGTGAACTAACTAAAATACTAATTGAAATGATTAAAAAACTTATAAAACCAATCCCTAAACCCTCATATACGAATATCTTAAGTGGTATAAACGTACTATGTGATCTTAGGTAATAGACAATAAGTATAAAAAATATAGTTGTGTTAATTATTAAATAATTTATGGGTGTTGTTTCATTTGATAAATATTGACTGAGAGTTTCAAAAGGAAATATATAAAAAAGATAAGTCAATACAAACAAGATTATATAAAATAAATATCTATATAACATTTGATACATATTAAGATGATTTCAATTTAGCAAACGCAGAGAGTGCCTTTTGTCTAGATTCCTTTATATCTAAAATTGGTTTCGGATAATTTTCTCCTAATTTTAGATTAGCTTTTTCTAGAATGTCATCGGGCGCTTCCCAGGGATTGAATAAATATTTATTAGGAAGCAAAGAAATTTCTGGGACAAATTTTCTGACATAATGACCATCAGGATCAAATTTTAGACCTTGGGTAATAGGGTTGAAAATTCTAAAATATGGAGCTGCGTCTGCTCCGCAACCTGCAATCCACTGCCAACCTGAACTGTTACTAGCTAAGTTTGCATCTACAAGGCAGTCCCAAAACCAACGTTCACCTTCATGCCAATGTAGTAATAGGTTTTTTACCAGAAATGATCCAACTATCATTCTTAGTCTGTTATGCATATACCCTGTTGACCATAATTCTCTCATTCCAGCGTCCACTATTGGGTATCCAGTTTGACCATTCTGCCATGCTTTTACAAATAAAGGATTATCATCCCAAGCAAAATTATCAAATTTCTTTTGTAAATTTTTCTTAGGTAGATCAGGAAAATAGAACAATAAGTAATTAGAAAATTCTCTCCATCCCATTTCTGACAAAAACGTGTCAGTATCTTGTTGATGATTAATTCCGAATTTATTTAAATCCCAAACTTTAAACCATACTGTATTTGGTGAAATTTCACCCCAATGCAAATGTGGTGAAAGCCTTGATACATTTTTTTTAGATGGAAAATTTCGACCTTCTTTGTAACCTACGATTTCAGTTTTAACAAATTCATTTAATCTATTTTTGGCAGCATTTTCTCCAACATTCCATGAGCTTATTATTTTTTCTTTCCAAGAATGTGTAGGCAATAAATTTAATTGATTAATAGACAAGCTTTTAAAGTTTTTCACTTCGTGAAAATTTATCTTTTTTGGCTTTTCTAATGGTCTTCTGGGTTCAACTGCATTTAGACAGCCTCTTCTATAATAGGGAGTAAAAACTTTATAGGGCGTTCCGTCATTTTTCAAAACATTCCAAGGTTCCCATAAAAGTGATCCATTAAAAGTATTTACTTCAATACCTTTTTTTTTCATATTTTCTTTTATTCTCTTATCTCTTGAAATACTCCAAGGTTCATAAACTCTATTCCAAAATATTTTATTTATTAGTTCAGATTTGCAAAGGTCAGTTAAAATTTCCTCAGGGTCTCCCTTAGAAAATATTAGTTTGTTACCAAATTGTTTGTTTAGTTCATTTAATGAATAATGAAGCCAAACCTTACCTGCATTTCCTGTTATATATTCTTTAGAATTTACAATATCTAAAATAAAAATAGGAATTATTGATCCTGTTTTATTAGCTTCGCTTAGAGCTGGATTATCACTTAGCCGAAGATCTTGTCGTATCCAGTATATACTCACGTTTTGTTTCAAATCAGTCTCTTTTTAATTGAATTCTTTTAGGGATAATATTTCTATAAGTTGTAATCATATTAAATTCAACTAATTCAAATCAAATAAAAAATTATTCTTGTGTAAAATAAAACATAAGCAATAATGTTTACAAATATTTTGAAAGTCTTTTATGTCATATGAAAAACCCTATGAAGGGTTAAAAGTTATAGATTTTTCTCAAGGAGTTGCTGGGCCCTATTGTGGAATGCTTTTAGCTCAATATGGAGCTGAGGTTATTAAAATTGAGCCAAAAGACGGAGATTGGGCTAGAAATCTTGGTCAAGAACATGGACAACATTCTGCTTTTTCAGTAACTGCAAACCTTGGTAAAAAAAGTATAGTATTCGATCTAAAGAATAAAAAAAGTCAACCTATATTAGACAAAATCATCAATGAATGTGATGTGTTTATTGAAGGTTTTAGACCAGGGGTGATAGAAAGATTGGGGTATGGATATGAAAGGTTAAAAAATATTAATTCTAAATTAATTTATTTATCTATTTCAGGCTTTGGTCAAAAAGGTCCTATGAGCGCAAAACCAGCTATGGATCCTGTTTTGCAGGCTTTTACTGGGTTTATGTCAGAAAACAAAGGTCCTGACGATATCCCACACAGAACACCAGTTATAATTTTTGATATGACTACCGCCTTGTACGCAACCCAATTAGTGAGTTCAGCCTTATTTGCCAGAATTAAAGAAGATATAGGAAAGAAAATTGAAGTTAGTTTAATGGAGGCTGCAGCAGCTATGCAGTCGATAAGACTTATGAGTGGATACATGGAAGGGCCCTATACTCACGCTTCTTCACCATCAGGAACTTTTCAAACTAAAGATGGATGGATACAGATTATAGTTGTGAAGAATCATGAGTTTACCAAATTTTGTAATGCTGTTGGATGGGTAAATTTTCTTACTGACAAGCGCTTTTTAACTAACTCTTTAAGAAGAAAACATGAAGCTATTCTGACTAAGGAAGTACAAAAACTTTTCATTAAAGAAACAACGGAATATTGGAAAAATTTATTAAACAAATTTGAAGTTCAAAACGAAAAAGTACAAAATTATAGAGAATTTGTAGATAGTGAACAAACTAAAGCATTAGAATTAATTTCGTGGTTGGATCAACCTACTACTAATCAATCGTGGCCTGTTCCAAATATACCAGGTATGCCAAAGTTCGTTAGCGGAAGTAAATTATCATTAGCACCATCATTGGGACAGCATACAAAAGAAATTATTTTACAGTTAGGATACAGTGAAAAAAGTATAGCAAAACTTTTTGATGAAGAAGTAATATTTGGTTATTAAAATAACCCAGTTATTGTAAATGTGAGAGGTATGAACATTAATAAGGCTAAATACAACTCAGATTTTAATGTTTCACTAAAAGTATAATTATCATTACTCATAAAATTCTCCTAAAAATATAATCATATTATTTTTTTTTTTTTATAATTCAAGTTTTTTTAATTTTAATATATCATGTTTTCATAGGAATTATTATGACTTTTATATTTGGAATAATTTTATCAGCTTTAATATTTTTTTTCTTCGATGATATTCAAGCAATGTTAGTTTCTTCGGGTTTAAGAGATCAATTAGTAATTTGGTTGCAATCCTGGTAATCTATAAAAGATTAATTTTAAATTAAGAATTTACCTTTTCTATTTTTATAAATAAAATGATGAATTAGTATATTTAAATTAACATTATTTAATCACGATTAAACTGGGTATATTAATGATTAATAGTTTTGACTATATTATTGTTGGTGCAGGCTCATCTGGATGTGTTTTGGCAAACAGACTGAGTGCAGACGGGAAATACAAAGTTTGTTTACTTGAAGCAGGCCCTCCTGATTGGAATCCATTTATTCATATACCAGCTGGTTTTATGAAAACTCTAACTAATCCAAATGTAAATTGGTTATTTAAATCTGAGCCAAGTTGGGGAACGGCAGGGAGAGTGATTGATATTCCAAGAGGCAAGACATTAGGTGGATCAAGCTCAATAAATGGAATGGTTTTCAATAGAGGTCAAAATATGGATTTTGATGTCTGGGCTCAAAAGGGAAATAAAGGTTGGAGTTACTCTGATTTACTCCCTTATTTCAAAAAATATGAAAAAAGATTAGGTGAACATGATGATATTTTCAGAGGATCAAAAGGCGAGTTACCTATAACTGACTTGGAATATCGAGATCCACTATGTGAAGCATTTATAAAAGGAGCTGTTGAAGAAGGTATACCTCTAAACAAAGACTATAATGGAAAATTTCAAGAGGGTGTTTCATATGTTCAAAGAACCACAAAAGGTAGATTCAGAGTAAGTGCAGCTAAAGCTTTTTTGAATCCTGTGAAATCTAGACAAAATCTTAATATAATTACAGATGCATTTGTAACTAAGATTGTTATTGAAAATAAATCAGCTACAGGAGTTGAGTATCTAAAAGGTGGAGTTAGAGGAAAAAAAGAAATTTTAAGAGCTAATAAAGAAGTTATTCTCTCATCAGGAGTTATTAAATCACCACATTTACTAAATTTATCAGGCATTGGTTCTGGAGAATATCTAAAAGATATCGGAATAGATGTGATACATGACTTGAAGGGTGTTGGCATGAATTTAAGAGACCATTTTGCACCTAGAATGACTGCTAGAGCTAAAAATATTGAAACAGTTAATGAAAAATCCAGAGGGTTGAAGCTCTTGAAAGAAATTGGTAAATATATCTTAGGAAAACAATCAATTGTCAATTTAAGTCCAACTTTAGTTTATTGTTTTTGGCATTCCAATGAGTCTATAAGAAATCATGACTTGCAAATGACCTTCACACCTGCTTCATATAAAGAAGGTGTTCAATCAACTCTTGACACTGAACCAGGGTTTACTGTTGCTGCCTGGCAACAAAGACCAGAATCTTTAGGATGGGTTAAAGCTAAAAGTAATGATCCTTTTGAGGCTCCAGAGATCCAACCAAATTATCTTGATGCAGAAGAAGATAAAAGAGTTGTCGTAGCTGGACTAAAATTATCAAGAAGGTTAATGCATTCAAAAGCTTTATCAAATTATTTTGATTATGAGGTTTATCCTGGATTAGATGCACAGTCTGACGAGGATTTATTACAAATCGCAAGAGAAAGAGGAACTACTACATATCACCAAATGGGAACATGTAGAATGGCACCAAAAACAGATCCTACTGCGGTTGTGGACAATAATTTAAAGGTTTATGGCATAAATAATTTACGAGTTGTCGATGCGTCTATTATGCCTACGATGTTATCTGCTAATTTGCACTCTGGAGCAACTTTAATTGGCGAAAAAGGTTCAGATTTAATTCTTGATAAAAAGCCATTAGAACCAATCGCTTTAAGTTATTAACTATGATTATTTAAATAAGGAAACTCAATTGTCAATATCACAAAAATATACTCCTCCTGATTTATGGGTTTGGGACAAAGAAAATGGTGGTAAATTTGCAAAAATTAATAGGCCTATTTCTGGCTTTACTCACGAAAAAGATTTGCCAAAAGGTATCCATCCTTTTCAGTTATACTCTCAAGGTACCCCTAATGGTGTGAAAGTAACGGTAATGCTTGAAGAATTATTAAATTTAGGCATTAAAGAAGCAGAGTATGATGCATGGCTTATTAGAATTGGAAAAGGGGATCAATTTAGTTCTGGGTTTGTAGATATTAATCCAAATTCAAAAATTCCTAGTTTAACAGACAATACAAATGGAACTTCAATCAAAGTTTTTGAATCTGGTTCAATACTTTTATATCTGGCTGACAAATTTAAAAAATTTATTCCTGAATCTTTTGAAGCAAGGACGGAATGTTTAAACTGGTTATTTTGGCAAATGGCAAGTGCCCCATATCTTGGTGGAGGTTTTGGCCATTTTTACGCTTATGCACCTGAAAAACTTGAATATCCGATAGATCGTTTTTCTATGGAAGTAAAAAGACAACTGGATGTTCTAGATAAGTTATTATCAGACAAGACTTTTGTTTGTAATGATGAATATACTATTGCTGATATCGCAATATGGTCGTGGTATGGAGCATTAGTATTAGGACGGTTATATGGAGCTGAGGAATTCTTGGATGTTAAGTCTTATAAAAATGTTTTAAGATGGGCTAAATTTATTAACGAAAGACCTGCTGTGAAAAGAGGGAGAATGGTTAATAAAATCAGTGGCTATCCTGGTTCTCAACTCCATGAAAGGCATGACGCAAGTGATTTTCAAAATAAAACACAAGATAAAATAGGAAATTGAATATTTAAATCATAATTCTTCAATTCCAAGATCTGCTATATATCTTCTATGCCATGTTGGACTAATAGTTAATTCGTTAATACAAACATGTTTGGGCATTTGACATAAAAAAGCTATTGTTTCAGCCAAATCATCAGGTTGAAGCATCTTCTTTTTTTGTTCTAAAGAGAGCTTTTTAGGTCTTTTGTCTAAAATATCTGTAGCAACTTCACCAGGACATAAAGCGCAAGCTCTAATACCCACATTACAATATTTCATATTGATAGTCTCAGTCATAGCATTTAACGCGTGTTTTGATGATGTGTATGTAACACCTGATAATAGACTAACATGGTTGCCTGACCAAGATGAAACGTTAATAATCAAGCCATCTTTTTTTTCTTTCATCAGCGGAATAACGGATTTACAACAATAAAATAAGCCATTGATATTGGTCTGCATCACTTCATCCCACTCACTTTCATTAATATAATCCCAATCTCTATTTAAAATATTTATTCCAGCACAATTTACCAATACATCAATTTGTTTAGATTCGTTTTTTATTTGATTTGCTGTTTCTTTAACTAATATTTTATTAGTAACATCCATCCTCTTTATAGAGGCTTTAGTTTTACAGTTTCTTGCGGTTTCTTCTAAATTTTTAATATTTCTTCCAGAAAGTATAACTTTCATTCCAAGTTTAGATAGCTTAATAGCAGCGTTTTGACCTATCCCAGAACCAGCGCCTACAATCCAAGCAATTTTTTCTTTTAGATCTCTCTTCATGGGTAAATTATCTTTCTATTATTGAATATTACTATTGAGCAGTTAATCCACCATCAACAACTAGACTGGAACCTGTCATAAAGCTTGAGTCGTCTGATGATAAAAATAATATTGTTTTAGCGACTTCTTCTGCAGTACCCAGACGACCAAGAGGCGTTTGCAATAGACCTGCGGAATATGAATCTTTTAAAGTCATACTTGGGTTTTGTTTAATTCTTGCTTCAGCAACTTGACTTCCCATATCTGTTTCAATAATACCAGGATGGACCTGATTAATTCTAATAGGATATTTTTTTTTCCCAAAATATATTGCCATTGATTTTGTGAAAGTTGTAATTCCACCTTTTGTCATTGAATATAATGGATCGAGTTGTGATCCTACTAACCCAGCAACTGAGCTAAGATTAATAATTGAGCTTCCAAAATCAGATTTGTTACCTGCTTTAGTAAGGAAGGGTATAAGGTGCTTAATACCTAAAAACACACCGGTTAAATTAATTGATATCAATTTATGATATTCTTCGATTGAAACATTATTTATTTCTTTTCCTAACCAAATACCCGCATTATTTACCAAAATATCTATTGATTTATTTTTAGTGTCTAAATAAGTAACAAAATTGATCCATTCACTTTCTTGGGCTACATCTATTTCATAAAACTCAGCTTTAACATTTAATTTTAAAATTTCTTTTACTGTATTTAATCCTTGATCTTTATTTAAATCTAAAACATTAATATTAGCTCCAGCATTGGCTAAAGCCAGGCAAACGCTTCTACCAATACCTTTAGAACCTCCAGTAACAATAGCATTTTTGCCTTTTAAATTTTGCACTTTATGTCCTTTCAAAGATTTCATTTTGGATCATGACCCTAAATAGATAACGATCTTCATTCATATCATAGTCACCGTTTGCTTTATGCATTAATATTCTATTATCCCATATGACAAAATCTCCGTTTAGCCATTTATGCCTATACTCATTTTCTTTTTTATAAACATAGCTCATTAGATTATCCAATAATGCAAGTGTTTCATTATCTGTTAAACCTATAATTTTCTCTATTCTAATGGGATTTATGTATAGACAAATTTTATTATTTTCAGGATGTATCCTTACAAGGGGATGAATTACTTCTCTTATTTTTTCAGTACTTCTAGGTAATGACATTAATTTTCTTTTGCTATGAGTACTCTGATAAACATGCATTGCTTCTAAATTTTGTATACTTTTTTTTAAATTATCGGGTAGTTGATTATATACAAGATGCATATTAACAAATTGGGTATCACCCCCATATAATGGTAATAATTTAGCATGTAGAATAGTAGCTTTAGGTGGATTTATATCATTGCTATGATCGGTATGGTATCCTTCACCTGGGATATAAACCTTCCCATCTTCAAATTTGTCCTTGTTAGAAATATAGTGGACTAAGTCATTTTCTTTTAAAGCAAACTTTTTATTATGTTGTTTAAAAATTTTTCCAAATATTTTAGCACTTTCATAAAATTCGTTGGGTAATAGATTTTGGTCTCTTATTACTAATACAGAGTAATTTGAAAAGGCATTTGTAAGCTCATTAATAACTCTTTGATCTGAAATTGATTTCAGATCAACGCCAAAGATTTCTGCCCCAGTATGCTCGGATAGTTTATTAATTTTTATATTCATAAACTCCCCCTTTTTCTAACATATAATTGTAATCGAAGAGGATCAATTAATTTTACAATTTAATTAATTTTAATTAGCATATTTATTAATAAAATTTTATCTGGAGAAATTGTATGAATGATGTAAACAGAATGAAACTTGAAAGAGCTAAAGAAACAGCTCAAGAAAGAGCAATATATAATAGCCCAGATAACGTGTTTGACTGGTCTTGGCCAAAAGTACCAAGACATAAGTTCTTAAGTGAAAAAAAAGAGGCTTATGATTTTGACAAAAACAGTTTACTAATACCTCTTGATATTTCTGATGTACTATCAACACCCTATCCAGCGACTATTCCATCGATTCTTGCAAGGTACATCAGGCTAAAAAAAGGTGATGATATAGCTCATAACTTCATAGCTTCTGGAGAAATTTATTATGTTTTAGAAGGGAGAGGCACAACATTAAATGATAAAGATGTAATTGAATGGTCATGTGGTGATGTTTTTTGTTTACCTGGAGGTAAGAAAACCAAACATAGAACCCTATCTGAAAACTCAATTTTATTTTGTGTAACTAATGAGCCCATTCTGTCTTTTGAAAAGCTGGTACCTAACGTTAATGGAACAAATTCTAATAAATCTACACATTGGACAAATGATAAAATTCAATCAAATTTAAATAAAATTTATAAAAGACCTAAAACAAAAGAAACAGCCGGTGTTGCTATTCAATTTTCCACTCCAGAAACTCTACCTAGTAGAAACACAATACCAATGATTAATACGGCTTTGAACACTCTTGAATCTGGAGGAGATCAAAGGGCTCATAGACATAATGGAGCAGCTCTTACATTAGCAATACAAGCGGATAGAGTTTACTCAAATATTGAAAATGAAAAATTAAATTGGGAAGAAGGGGTAGTTTTAATTACACCAGGAACTGAACTTCATTCTCACCATAATAGAGGTTCCAAAAGAATGATGAGTTTTGTTGTTCAGGATGAAGGACTTCATTTTTATCTAAGAACAACTGGATTTAGTTGGAATTAAGTTTTGTGAATAATCAAGTGAACAATAGAATATTAGAAGTTTTTACAGACTACGTTTGTCCATGGTGTTATTTAGGTGACTCAAGAATTAAAAAAATCAAAAAAAATTTCAAAATTGACATACAATTAATCCATTTTCCTCTTCATCCTGAAACGCCAGTTGAAGGAAGAACTTTACTTGAACTTTTTAAATCCAACCAAGATGATATTGATCAAAAAAATGAAAGAATGAAGGTGCTGATGTCAAAGGAAGGACTTCCATATAAAGATAGAACTCATACTTACAATAGTAGATTAGCTCAAGAAATTGGTGCATGGGCCCAGTCTATAGACAATAACACATCTATTCATGATAATTTTTTTGAAGCTTATTTTGTAAAAGGTTTGAATGTTAGTTTAGAAAGTGTAATTTTAGATGTTGTTTCTAAATCTGGTTTAGATCCTGAAGAGGCAAGAAATGTTATTAAAAATCGACTTTTTATGAAAAATATTGACGAAGATTGGAATAAATCTAGAACTTATGGGGTTACTGGAGTGCCTACTTATGTATACCAGAAACAAAGCATAGTAGGAGCACAACCTCTCGAAAATTTGGTAGAATTTTTAAATCATTTTGATGTTCCTATTAAATGATTTCAATAATATTTCTATGATTATATATAAAAATGAAACCTAAAAATATTTTATTTATGCATCATTCTCCTTCTGCTAATACAATAAAATTATCCAATAAAATTGAAAACACTCTTTACAATTTCAGTCAAAATATTAATTTTAAAACGTTAAATTCATTAGAAACTAATACCGCATCTTTTAATTTAGTAGATGGTGTTATTATTGGAACCACAGAAAATTTTGGTTATATGTCCGGTTTAACTAAAGATTTTTTTGACAGGTGTTATGAGGAATTAAAAGAAAAAACACAAGGTCTTCCAATTGTATATTATATTCGTGCTGGATTAGACGGAGAAGGTAGCAAACTTGCTATAGATAAAATTTTAACAGGCTTACGTTGGAAACAAGTTTTACCTCCCCTAATTTTTAAAGGTGCTTGGAGTGATAATTATATTAATCAAGTAGAAGAATATGTTTTAACATTTGCCAATGGGATTGAACTTGGAATTTATTAATCATCATTTGGATATTTAGGAATGTTTTGTAATCCTTCTATAAGAGCATTTTGAAAATTGACCATCGCACTATTTGTTTTATGTTTTTTATTTGCAAGTCCATCTAGGTAGCTTTTTACATCTTTTTCCAAAATGGCAATTGTATTGTTTTTGGTATAGCTTTCTTTTGCCCAATCTATATTATCTAAGTTCTTACTAAACCAAGTTTGACCAGATGAACAATTAAGGATATTAAGTAGCTGCTTTGCAGTAATATTAAGATTATTAGCTTCAGACAAAACATGCCTTACTGCTACAACAGAACATGATGCAACAAAATTATTTAATACCTTTACGGACATTCCTGATCCAAATTGACCAATATGATGAATTCTTTTACCTAAAATCTCTAAAATAGGTAAAATTTTATCAAATTCTTTTTTTGTAGATCCAACCATAAATGTTAATGTTGCGTTCTTGGCACTCATGGGAGCACCAGACATTGGAGCTTCAATAATTGTAATGTTTTCAGGAACTTTATTAATAAAGTCACTTAAAAAAGCTGGTGATAAAGTTGAACTAATTATAAGTGTTTTTTGAGTGTTTAATCTAAAAAGTCCATTCTTACCCTCGCAAAGTTCCAAGGTTTGATTTATATCCCTAACAGCACTAAAAATAATATCTGATTTTTCAAAAAAATTTACTTTTGAAGAGATAAAATTTTCTTTCAAAGTTGGAAAATTTTCTTTTGATTTTACATCATAACCAAAAGCATTCACCCCATTCTTTAAAAGAACTTCCAACATAGGTAATCCCATTGTCCCACATCCAGCAATACCAACGTTTAATTTAAGAATGTCATTCATATGTAACCTCAAACATTTATTTCAGTTATCTTGTTTTAGATTATAATTTTCAATATATTAAATTAAATCTTATATTAAAAATTATAAAGTGGATGATATGAAAATAAATATTGATGAATTAAAATCATGGATAGGTAATGATGAGATAGCATTTGATGAAGTCTCACAAGGTTTGGAAACAAGATTTAGGGCAACACTTGATGAAGATCCAGGAAACCCTCAAAAAGGTGACATAGCATCATCAGGTCTTCATTGGGCTCTGGCACCTGCAATAGTAAAATCGTCTTTGTTAGGTAAAGACTCTCATCCTCAAAAAGGTGAATTTCTTCCTCCAATACCGCTTCCTCGAAGAATGTGGGCAGGATGTAGAACTCATTTTTTAAATTCATTAAAAATTGGAGACATAGTTAAAAAAAAATCTACGGTAGTTGATATAAACTTAAAAAATGGGAAGTCTGGACTATTATGTTTTGTAACTGCAAAGTATGAATTCTTTGTAGATAATAAATTAATGATTGAAGAAGATCATGACCTTGTCTATAGAGATTATAACAAAAATGAGAATACTACTTTAATTAAAAATAATTTACCCTTTTTGAAATCAAATTATGAAGAAAAAATATATACGCATCCAACAATGTTATTTAGATATTCAGCAATAACATTTAACGGGCATAGAATACACTATGATTACCCTTACTCAACTAATGAGGAAGGATACAAAGATTTAGTTTTTCATGGACCATTACAAGCAACATTGATGCTAAGAGCTGCAGAAAAGTATAAAAAAGCCAAGGTTAAATCTTTTTCTCACAGAGGTATTGCACCGGTATACGCTAACGATGATTTGTTTATAAATATTGAAAATAAATTAAATGGTGCTGTTAATTGCTTTACGAGTACAAAAGATGCAGGTATGACAATGCAAGCAGAGGCAATTTTTTGATTGCATATAAACAAGCCCTTTTTATGGAATTTTGGAGATTTTATGTCAAAATTTGATTACGATCTTATTGTTATTGGAGCAGGTTCGGGAGGCACTAGAACAGCAAGAATTTCTGCATCATATGGTGCCAAAGTATTAGTTGTAGAGGGTGATAGAGCTGGGGGCACATGCGTACTTAGAGGTTGTGTTCCTAAAAAATTATTGGTGTATGCTTCTCAATTTTCTGAACAAGTGTCAGATGCAGAAGGATTTTGCTGGCAAGTAAGTAATTTTCAAAGTAACTGGCATGAACTTATTCTAAAAAAGAATAAAGAATTAGATAGACTGCATGAAATTTATGTTAATTTAATAAAAAATTCAGGCTGTGACTTAATTTCAGGCTGGGGTAAAATTACAGGACCAAATACTGTTTCAATAATAAAAGAAGATAATAAAAAAATTGAATTATCTTCTCAAAAAATCATGATAGCTGCTGGTGGTGAATCATCTTTTCCTAACTTTGAAGGAAATAATTACATGATTAACTCAGATAAAGCTTTGGATCTTCTCGAATTACCAGATTCTATTGCGATTTATGGATCTGGCTATATTGCGGTTGAATTTGCAGGTATATTCAATGGATTTGGAGTAGATACTCATCTTATTTTTAGAGCTGACATGGCTTTGCGAGGATTTGATAAAGATATTAGGCAACATTTAATGACTTCAATGGAGCAAAAAGGAATAACGATACATAATAAAGTTACTATTTCAAAGATTGAAGAAGAAGGGCAAATGCATAAGATCCATTTTTCAAATAACAAAAGCCTAAGTGTAGAAACTGTAATGGGTGCCACAGGAAGATTACCTAAAGTCTCCAATTTAGGTTTGGAAGAGATTGGAGTTCATTTAGGTAAACGTGGAGAAGTATTGGTAAATAATTTCAATCAAACAAATATCAATTCTATATTTGCAATTGGGGATGTTACTGATAAAATCACATTAACTCCTGTTGCTATTGCAGAAGGTCATTCTTTTGCTGACCGTGAGTTTGGAAAAATTAACAGATATGTTTCATATAGTAATGTTCCAAGCGCTGTTTTTAGTCAACCTTCAATCGCAGTAGTTGGTATTACCTATGAAGACGCTGTAAAAAAAGGTATCAAAGCAAGAGAATACAAAAGCGAGTTCAAAGCATTAAAAAATACTATTTCTGGAAATATTGAAAGAACATTAATGAAATTGATTGTTGATGACAATTCACAAAAGGTAATAGGGGCCCACATGATAGGTCCAGATTCTGCAGAAATAATTCAAGGAATAGCAATAGCAATTAAAGCAGGTGCTCTCAAGTCAGATTTTGACAGCACTATTGGAATTCATCCTTCAGCTGCAGAAGAATTTGTAACGATGAGATCTTAATAGTGAATTTTAACTGAATAATTGAAGATTTAGCTAAATTCTGTTAATGGAATGTTTAATTATTAATTAATTTAATTAATATTGAGTTATTTAAAGGAAAAAAAGATGATTGACTGGAAAATAGATTCATGGAGAAAATTTCCGATAAAGCAAGTTCCTGAATATAGCGACATGGCTAGGGTAGCCTCTGTTGAAAAAGAACTTTCAATTAGACCGCCTTTAGTATTTGCCGAAGAAGCTAGGAAACTTAGGAAAAGAATGGCAGATGTTGCAGAGGGCAAAGCTTTTTTACTTCAAGGTGGTGACTGCGCTGAATCTTTCGCAGAACATAATGCTAATAATATCAGGGACAGCTTTAGAGTGTTGTTACAAATGGCTGTTGTGCTTACTTTTGGTTCTGCTTTACCTGTTATAAAGATAGGAAGATTGGCAGGTCAATATTGTAAGCCTAGATCTTCCCCTTTTGAAGTAATTAATGATGTTTCTTTGCCAAGTTATCGTGGAGATATGGTTAATGATATGGCCTTTGAAGATAAAGCACGCGAACCTAATCCAGAGAGGCTTCTTCAAGTTTATGATAAATCTGCATCTACATTAAATTTGCTGAGAGCTTTTGCGGGTGGTGGTATGGCAGATTTGACAAAATTACATGAATGGAACCTTGAGTTTGTTAGTGGAACTAATGAAGCAATAAAATATAAAGAACTTGCATCTCAAATAACTTCATCATTAGAGTTTATGAATGCTTGTGGCATGACACCCGAGAATACCGCTCAGCTTAGAGAAACTGAATTTTATACTTCGCACGAAGGTCTTTTACTTAATTACGAAGAAGCACTCACTAGAAAAGACACTATTACTGAAGAAAAAGGATGGTTTGCTACTTCAGCACATATGCTATGGGTAGGAGATAGAACTAGAAGTATTGATGAAGCGCACATAGAGTATATGAGAGGCATAGCTAACCCAATTGGTTTAAAATGTGGACCCTCAACAGATCCTGACGATTTATTAAGAATTATTGAAAAGCTAAACCCATTGAATCAAGCTGGACGACTTACTCTTATTGCTAGAATGGGTTCTGCCGACGTCTATAAAAAATTAAAACCTTTAATAACAGCTGTTAAAAAATCAGGTTTGATCGTTGGTTGGTGTTGTGATCCAATGCATGGAAATACGGTAAAAACAACTTCAGGATTTAAGACAAGAAAAATGGATGATATTATGGCTGAAGTTAGAGGTTTCTTTGAAGTTCATAATGAAATGCATACTGTACCAGGAGGAGTCCATTTTGAAATGACAGGACAAAATGTTACTGAATGTGTTGGTGGAGTGTATGAAGTAAATGAAGCCAACTTAGCTGACAGATATCATACACATTGTGATCCAAGACTTAATGCAACTCAATCCTTGGAATTAGCGTTTTTAGTAGCTGACTTGCTTGCAGAAAATAGAACTAACCTTGAAAAAAAAATTGTGGCGGTATCTTGAAGGTTTAAAATTGTCTGAAAATAAAAAGAAACCTAATATTAATCTAATAAAAAAAGTATCTTGGCCAAATGACTTAAGGCCAAATCCTGACCAGTTATCGTCTGTTACAGACACATATTTTTTAAGAACTAGAGATGTTGTAGCTGAATTTGGTGATACTGAAGTTACTTATGCAATTTTTATGCGCAGACCTGTGATATCGGCTTTAAATCCAGCACTTGATTGGCTTCAACATATTATAAAAGAAAGAAAGGGTAACGTTAATATTAATCGTTGTTTTGAAGAAGGAAGTGATGTAGGAGCTGGAGAGCCATTGGTCTATATATCTGGTTCTATGTTATTATTAGTGGATTTAGAAACAGCTTTACTTCAAAAAATTGGAGCGACTTGTGTAGCTGCCTATAATGCTAGATCAATGGTAGAAAGTTTACGTCAAACATCTTTTCTAGCAATGGATGCTCGTCATTGTGCAGGTACAGATATGGCAGATTTAATGGCTTATGGAGCATATATTGGATCTCAAAGAGTTAAATCTGAAATGAATGCGATTGGATTTATAGGATGTGCTACAGATAAGACGGCCCACCTGTTTCAAAACACAAAGGGTTTAGGTACTATGCCTCATGCTTTAGTTGGTTATGCAGGTTCGACTTTAAAAGCTGCAGAAATGTTTCATTCCACTTGGCCTGATCAACCATTAACTGTTTTAATTGATTATTTTGGTAAAGAAATAACCGATGGTCTTATGATTTGCAGATCGTTTAAACATTTGGCTAACAATGGAACTTTGTCATTAAGATTAGATACTCATGGTGGAAGGTATATTGAAGGATTAGATGTAGCAGGTTCTTATGCGGTTTTAGAGAGAAATGCTCCTGATTCTATTAGAGGATACAGAACAGAGCAAGAGCTTCGTTATTTAATTGGTACTGGTGTTTCGGCGGCGTCGGTTTGGCATCTAAGAGAGATACTAAATAATGCAGGCTTTCAAAAAGTTAAAATTGTTGCTTCTAGCGGATTTGGTCCAGAAAAATGTAAAGTTTTTTCTCTTGCGAACGTTCCTGTAGATGTTATTGGGACTGGATCATATCTTCCAAGCAGATGGTCTGAAACTTACGCGACAGCTGACATTATTTCTTATGGTGGTAAGTCTCAAGTTAAGCTTGGAAGAGAATTTCTTCTTAGGCGTTAATAATAATAATCTGTTTGATGAGTTAATTATGAAAAACAATCTTAAAATAGTTCTTGCTCAGTTAAATCCGATAGTTGGTGACGTTAAGGGTAATATTATCAAATTAATAAAAATTAGGGATAGTTTAAGTGAAGATATTGATATAATTGTTGTTCCTGAATTATATGTTACTGGATATCCGATTGATGATTTGGTTCTTAGAAATGATTTTTTACAACTTGTTGAAAATGAAATAATTTCACTAGCTAAATTAACCAATGATGGTAAAGCAGCTATTATTCTAGGTGCTCCCAGGAAAGAAAATAAATCAATTAAAAACTCAGTTTTTGTTTTAGATAAAGGAGAAATTTTATCTTACAGAGATAAGTATAATCTTCCAAACACCGGTGTATTTGATGAACAAAGAATTTTTTCTCCTGGCTCACTATCTGGTCCAGTTAAAGTAAGGGATGTATTGATTGGATTACCAATTTGCGAAGATATATGGACTGAAACTGTTATAGAATGTTTGTGTGAAACTGGAGCAGAAATAATACTCTCTATTAATGCATCACCTTATTCTATTAAAAAAAATGATCAGAGAATGTCAGTAGCTGTTTCTCGTGTTTTAGAGTCGAAATTGCCTTTAATTTATTTAAATAGAGTAGGTGGCCAAGATGAATTAATATTTGATGGTGCATCATTTTGTTTAAGTGATAAAGGTAAGTTAAATATCCAATTAAATGATTTTCAAGAACATGTAATAAAAATTGATTTACAAAAAATTAATAATAAATGGACCTTCAAAGAAAATATTAATAGTGTTTCTTCAAATATAGAAGCTTTATATAAATCACTAGTTGTAAGTGTACGAGATTATGTTCAAAATAATGGTTTTCCTGGGGTTGTTCTTGGAATGTCTGGTGGAATAGATTCTGCATTAGTTGCGGCAATTGCAACTGATGCTCTAGGACCAAATTTAGTAAGAGCAGTAATGATGCCAAGCCCTTATACCAGTCAAGAAAGTTTAGAAGATGCAAAGTTAGCATCTTACAATTTAGGAATTGATTATTCGTATTTAGATATTAAAAGTGGTATGGAAACGGTTGATAATATCCTTTTAGGATTTAAAGGTCCCAATGTTACTCCAGGAATAACGGAAGAAAATATTCAATCTAGATTAAGAGGCTTACTTTTAATGGCAATTTCTAACAAATATGGATCAATGGTATTAGCAACAGGAAATAAATCTGAATATGCAGTTGGTTATGCTACCTTATATGGAGATATGTGTGGAGGGTTCGCAGTTATAAAAGACGTATGGAAAAGTGATGTATTTAGATTATGTAAATGGAGAAATTCAAATAAACCTCCGGAGTTTTTAGGGCCAAATGGTGAGGTTATTCCTGAAAGAATAATAACAAAACCTCCTAGCGCCGAGTTAAGAGAAGATCAAAAAGACACTGACAGTCTTCCTGAGTATGACATTCTTGATGCAATTTTAAAAAAATTAGTTGAAGATAATTTATCAATAGATGAAATAGTTGCTGAGGGTTATGAAGTAGTAGATGTCAAAAAAATCTC
>CACNRW010000018.1 GCA_902622875.1 uncultured SAR116 cluster alpha proteobacterium | reverse complement strand
ATTGAGGACAATTTAAAAAATCCTGATGGTACAGAAGCTTTTAATGAAAATAATTTAATTTGTAAAGCTATTGAAGTTTCTAAAAAAGTTAATCCCAAATTAGGTGTTATCTGTGACGTTGCTCTTGATCCATATACTGATCATGGTCATGATGGAATCATATTTAATAATCATATTGACAATGATCAAACTTTATCAGTTCTATGTAGTCAAGCTCTTATTCAGGCTGAAGCAGGCTGCGATATAATTGCACCAAGTGATATGATGGATGGGAGGGTTGGGTTTATAAGAGATGTTCTTGATAAAAATGGTTTTACAAATGTCCAAATAATGTCATATGCAGCGAAATATGCTTCAGCCTTCTATGGGCCTTTTAGGGATGCTATAGGTTCTAATTTATCTTTATCAAAAAAATCCAAAAAAAGCTACCAAATGGATCCAGCCAATTCTGACGAAGCTTTGAGAGAAATAGCGCTTGATATTAGCGAAGGTGCAGACATGATTATTGTAAAACCAGGAATGCCCTACTTAGATATAATTTATAAAGTGAAAAAAGAATTTAAAATGCCAACATATGCTTATCAAGTCTCAGGGGAATATTCTATGATAAAAAATGCTGTCGATAAGGGATGGTTTGACGAAAGTAAGGTTGTTATTGAGAGCTTAATAGCATTCAAAAGAGCTGGTTGCAATGGTATTATTACTTATTTTGCCCCATACGTAGCAAATAAAATACTAAATAAAGATGATAAAAATTAATTTTAATAGTCGTAATAATAGACATGATAGATATAAAACCTAAAAGTGTATTAGAGCAACCTATTTATATGCTGACTAAAGCAACACCTTGTCCTTATTTAAAAGGACGGATTGAGAAAAGAATAGCTACAGATATAACTTACAATAATGATGTTTATAATGAATTAGCATCAAATGGTTTTAGAAGAGTTGAGAACTGGATGTATAGACCGGTATGCGATAATTGTAGTGCTTGTAAATCATATAGAGTTGATATTAAAAAGTTTGAGTTAACTAAAAGTTTAAAAAGAGTTGTAAAAAACCTTAGTAACATAAATTACAAAATTATTAAAAATACTGCGACTACAGAGCATTATAATCTTTTTAAAAAATATCAGCTTGAAAGGCACTTTGGAGGATCTATGTCTGATATGGATGAAAATGAATTCATATCAATGATAGAAACATCTCCCATAAGAACAAAATTAATGGAGTTTAGAGACAAAGCTAAAAATCTAATGGGCGTAATACTTTTAGATATTGATAATGTTAATCTATCTGCTGTATATAGTTTTTTTGATCCTAAACTTAGTAAATTAGGCATGGGAAATTTTATGATTTCTGAATGTTTAATATTTGGAAAAAAAAATAAATACAAACACTTATATTTAGGTTATTACATCAGCGAAATATCAAGTATGTCTTATAAGAGTCGTTTTAAACCTGGACAAATCTTAGATGGAAGTGACTGGCAAGGGCTATAATACTATTCTCCTATTGCAGCTCCGTCACTTCGCAAGTCATAAGCTCCCTCTGTTAATCCATTAGGGTTATGTACAATTGCACCTGCATGTCCCATAATCTCTTCAAAATCTCCAACTTTTTCAATAACATGTCCTAATTGATTTAACTTTGTAAAAGTCTCTTTGGAAAACCTTCCTTCGATTTTTAATGATGTAGTTTCTTCCCCCCAAGTTCTCCCTAAAAGCCACCTAGGTTGATTGATAGCTTCTTGCAAATTTAAATTTTGAATTGCATATCGTGAAAAAATTGTAGCTTGTGTCTGAGGTTGACCTTCACCACCCATCGTACCATAAGACATAACCCTACCATCATCAAATTGTGCTAAAGCCGGTTGAATTGTATGGAATGGTTTTCTACCAGGAATTAACTTATTAAAGTTATTTGGATCTAAAGAAAAGCTTATGCCTCTGTTTTGCATTGTTATTCCAGTTTTAGGTAAAATTAATCCTGAACCAAATTCCCAATAAATACTTTGAATAAAACTTACATTATTCCCATATGAATCAGATGCTCCAAGCCAAACTGTGTCTCCACCAACACTAGCATCTGGCCAAGGCAAAGCTTTATCAAAATTAACTTTATTAGCTAAGTTTTTAATAAAATCTTTACTAAGAAATTGATTAATGTCCGTACTCATATATTTAGGATCACAGACATATTTATCTCTTATCTTAAAAACAACTTTTGTAGCCTCAACTATAGTATGAATGAAATCAACATCATTTTTATAATGTGCAGACAACTCATCTAAAACCCCAAGAATTAATATAGATGCTAATCCTTGAGTGGGAGGGGGTAAGTTAAAAAGTTTAGCATCCTTTAACTTTAATTCTAAAGGGTTAACAAAAGAAGCTTTAAAATTTTTAAAATCATTTTTACTCAATGGGGATCCAAGATCAGATAAATCAGATATTATACTCTCAGAAATCTCACCTAAATAGAAATCTTCTAATCCATTCTTTATTAGCATAGAGAAAGTCTTTGACATTGCAGGAAAAGTTAATTTATTTCCAACTTCTGGTATCCTACCATCCTTGAGATATATTTCTTTAAACCCTGGAATATCAATGAGTTGAGATAATTTAGACTTTAAATTATTTTTTAGAGTATTTGTAACTGCAATTCCATATTTAGAGATTTGCTCAGCGTCAAATAAAAGGCGATTTAAAAGAAGTTTACCCCCTAAATTTTTAACACTGTAGTCATATGCTAATTTCCAACCAGAAACTGCTCCAGGCACTGTTAATGCTGACAAAACACCACGTGAAGGAATTGTGTTAAACCCATGTTTTTTATATGCTTCTATAGATATATTTTTTGCTGCAGGACCACACGCATCAATGGCAGTGACCTTATTATTTTTATCTGATATTAACCAAAAATTATCTCCACCCATTGAATTCATGTGAGGATAAACAACAGATATCACTGCTGCTGAAGCAATCATTGCTTCTATTGCATTGCCACCCTCTTTTAAAATATCTGATCCAGTTTTTGCAGCTAAATGATGTGGAGCCACCATCATATTTTTAAAAGACATCTTTGATGATTGCATTATGGAACCTAAAAAATTTAGAAATATAAAGACAAATCTTTATGAAAAGTTTGACAATACAAAATTTCTTTGGCTTGTTTAGATGGAATTTGAGTTTGTTTTCGCAAACCAATATTACCCCTCGTTAATTTTTCTAAATTATTTAAAGAAGGTAGGATTGAAGTTTTCCCACTTTCCCGCCAAAGTATTTCTGAATTAAAAAGTTTAATAGATTTATCTAAACTTTTTTGAATTCTCTTAGCGTTAATTTTTTTTCTCTTAAATTCTTTTTTTAATTTAGATAAAGGTCTTATAATATCATACGTACCACTTATTGATTTAAGCGATGTTTCAAGTTGCAATGCAAGCTTAGCTCCTTCTTCTTTGTCAATATTTAAATCAATTTTTGATAATTTTTCAAACTCTGGTATTAGCTTTTTCAATTTACCAACATCCTCAATTGAAAAAATAATTTTTCGCAAGTCATCATAACCTTTATCAGCAAACCTTCTATATTTATTTCTTAAGTTAGTTTCTTTTTTTAATACTATATTAAATTTATCATAAGTTTCTTTCCAATTGATTGGTTTCTCATTATTGTAATTTTTTATCTTAGTATTTTCATTATCAATTTCATTAATAAGATTTTCATATTCTTTTTTTTGAGAAGACTTGTCTAAAGTCTGAAGTAAAGATTTAAGACTTTTAATTTTCTTTTTTGATTTATTTATTTTCAATTCAATAAATCTAACTTCATCCCTAATTGGCTTATAATCTAATGCAAGAAGTTTAACATTTTCGTTAATTTTGTACATATTTGGTAAAACTGTAGCAGCATCATTAATATTTTTTACACTTTTTATTAACTGATTTTTATGTTTATTGCTCATAAATGATAAGTCTTTGCTTTTGATATTATCTGAGGCTATTATAATTTCAGGAGTAATTATTTTTAATCTTTGATGAACATAATCTTCCATGCACGATTGAAGTTTGGGATTTACAGGTGGTGGAGCCGAGTTTCCAAGAAGCGATAATCTAGTTGGTAAGTAATTAACAATTGATTCTGCATAACCAACAATTATCATAGCAAAAATTTGAAGTGAAATGAATGGTATTACACCTTTGTACATACTAATAGTAGTAACAACTTTTGAGGCTACACCTCTTAAGTAAAACAGAGCAAACCCAAAAGGTGGGGTTAAGAAAGATGTTTGGATATTTAGGCCAATCATAACCCCAAGCCATACGGCTGTAATATTAGCGCCAGGATCCATCAATAAAATTGGTGCAACGATAGGAACTACAACTACTGCAATTTCAATAAAATCTAGAAAAAATCCTAATACGAAAATTACAATCATTACTATTATAAATTGACTCCAAAACCCTCCTGGCATTCCAACCAAAAAGTCTTTAACTACCTCTTCACCACCAAAGCCCCTAAACGCTGCAGTCAACATTGTAGCACCGAGAAGAATTATAAAAACTAATGAGGTTGTTTTGGCAGTTTCGAGCATTACGCCATTGAGTGTATCCTCAATTTTAAATGCTCTCCAGGCACTCCAACCTATTGCTATTAACAAGCCTATTGTTCCTATAATAGCTAAAAAAACACCTGTAACGTCAGCAGTTGTTTGTATTGATCTTATATTTACAGTATAAGTTGAAGTAACAATTCCTATAAATATAATCGATACTATCGCAATAATAGATGGATAAAAACTGGACTTCTGTCCAGATGTCAACCTATAACCAGCCATGATAAGAGCACCGATTGCTCCAATAGCCCCTGCCTGATTTACTGTTGCAATACCTCCAATAATAGATCCTAATACAATAAATATCAGTGTTAAAGGAGGTATTAGAGAGAGTAGCACTTTAACTACAAAACTTTTATCCCTTTTTCCTTCTAGAGGAACAGCTGGTGCCAAATCTGCTTTTAAATAAGCAGCTACAAGTATGTATAACATGTACAAACCAACTAGTACCAGTCCAGGTAAAAGAGCTCCCATAAACATATCACCAGCACTTGTTGAATTCACACCAAATTCTGACGGCATAGTTAAGTTGCCAGTAGCTTCTTTATACATTTTTTTTCTAGCCATATCAGCAATATCAACTGCACTTGATAATTGATCAGCAAGAATTATTAAAACTATACTAGGGGGAATTATTTGACCTAGTGTTCCTGAAGCAGCAATTGTACCTGTTGCCAAACCGTGTGAATAATTATTTTTTAACATCGCTGGTAGCGATATTAGTCCCATAGCAACGACTGTAGCTCCAACAATTCCAGTTGTGGCTGCCAGTAAAGCTCCCACAAAAACAACAGAAATACCCAAACCACCTCTTACAGCTCCAAATAATTGAGCCATAGTTATTAATAAATCCTCAGCAATTCGCGATCTTTGAAGCATTATTCCCATAAAAATAAATAAAGGGATAGCTATTAAAGTATCACGTTCTACTTCCCAATAAATTCCTCTGAAATTAGTAATGCCAGCAGTTAGCCAATTTATTGGTCCACCTTGTACAAAAAAAGCAGATGTGTCGGATTCGAAAATAAAGCCAAATAAACCAGCTAACATTATTGTGATTATCGCTGAACCTGGCAACGCAAAAGCAACAGGATAACCAGATCCAAGAGCAAAAGCCATTAAGCCAAATAAAATTAATAAAAATAAATATTCCATTTTTTATCTTCTATTTAATGAGGTAAGTTTTCATTCAGTTCTCTTTTACCATCTTCTTTTTTAAAATCTGCAAAACTCTCAAACAAATAGCTTGAGAACTGTATCATCATTGTTATTGCAAAGATTGCTAGAAAACTTGCTAGCCAGTATTTTGTATACATTCCAAATCCAGATTGGGCGGACTCATAGCTTAACATTGGATTAACTATGACATTAGTCTTTTCCCACATTCCAAGCAGAAGTATACACCAGCAAAGAGACATTCCTAAAAAAACACTTCCATAGGAATTAACAATCCCTTTAGTTTTTGTTGTAAATCTTGAATATAAAACGTCAACTCTTACGTGACCATCTTCAAATAACGTATAAGCGCTAGCAAATAAAAAAAGCGCTGCATACCAAAAACGAACAATATCTCCTTGAAATGCTTGTTCGTAAGAAAAAACAAAACGAGTAATTACTATTATTAACTCAGCAATAACTACTAAAAAGGCTAGCCAAGTAAAACCTATGTGTTTAACAAAATAACCTACTATAAAACCTAGAAATGCTAGGGGAATGTGAACATATGGGCCTCTAAACTTTGATCTACCTAATTCGGTAGCTAATTCTTGACCTACGACGCTGACTAATAGATCTTCCACTCTCAAAAAAGATATAATTACGTCAGCAAGTCCAACAAAAACAACAGCCCAAAAACAACTTCTTATAAAATAATTAACCATTTTATTTAATAATAGAGCATCTTTTCTAATTGATTTATTCCTATACTTGTATGCATAATAAAGAACTGAAAAAACTGAAATCAAATAAATCATAATTTCTACAAAGATTTTAAAATAATCAAAAAAATCCAGTTTGATTTTATCGTCAAAAATTGAAAATATTACAGGCCATTCAAGAGCAAGTGTAAAATAAGTATTAACTATGAATGCAACCATAGTTGTGACCATCAACCATCCGAATGATCTTACTAAATAATAAAAATGTTGGCTACTAGACTGGGTCATAAATACTCAGAAAAAATATCAGGCATCATATCGATGCCTGATAATTATTATATATTAGCTTTCAATACCTAAAGCTCTATTTCTTTGCTCGTAGTAAGGTCCTTCAGAAAGATTTTTCCATCTTCCGACATCATCACGTGCTTTTGCAAAACTTGTGTAGATTTCATTTGCCAAGTCGCTATGGGCCTGTACTTCATCAAACACAGCCTTTGCTCCAATTGCCCATGTGTCATATAATTCATCACTGAATTTTCTAACTTTTACACCATGTTCTTCGATCATTTTTGTTAAATAAGTACCATTGTTGGCATTATATTCAGCTGCATTGTAATCGTTATGTTCGTGAGCACATGCTGTTATGACTTGTTTATGAATTTCTGATAAATCACTCCAAAATTTTGCATTAAAACCAAAAGAGTTAAAGCCTCCTGGTTCATGCATACCTGGATAGTAATAATATTCAGAAGCTTCATAAAATTTCATAGCATAATCGTTCCAAGGCCCAACCCACTCGCATGCATCAATGGCACCTGACATCAAATTTTCGTAAATTTGACCGCCAGGAAGTGAAACTGGAGATACGCCTACTTTTGCCATTACATCACCACCAAGGCCAGGAATACGCATCTTTAAGCCTTTTAAGTCTTCAGCAGTATTAATTTCCTTTTTGAACCAACCGCCCATTTGAACGCCAGTATTACCAGCAGGCAAACACTTAAGACCAAAAGAACCAGCTAACTTATCCCATAATTGTTGACCGCCCATATGATATATCCATGCAGCATTCTCGGTATATGTTAATCCATAAGGTACTGATGTAAAGAAAGCCCAGCCAGGATGTTTACCTTTCCAGTAATAGTCCGCAGCATGATAAGCCTGAGAGTTACCGGATGCAACTTCATCAAATGAGTCAAAAGCTCCAACTTTTTCTCCAGCAGCAAAATAATTAGTTACTATCTCACCACCAGAAACCTCTTGTACTCTTTTAGCTAATCTTTGCGCACCTGTTCCTAACCCAGGAAAATCTCTGCCCCAAGTAGAAACTATATTTAGCTCTACTTTTTTTGATGCTAATGCTGGTGTAGACAAAGTAGATGCAGCGACAACTCCTGCACCAGCTGCGACACCAGCTTTTGTAATAAAATCTCTTCGTTTCATAAAAAACTCCCATTGTTTAGTAAAATTTTATTTATTATTAACAGTTATGATATCATCACATTTTCAACATATTTAATAGTAAAAAAATTTAAATATAATCAGAAATATAAATTAAATTTTTATTTTCATCTTAACTGAACTAATTGCGCAATAAATAGGCATTTATTTTGAAAAAACAATTACTTAACATGGTAATTAAATAAAAGTTATTTGAAAATTGGGGGTCTCGGAAATCCATTTGGTACAATTCTACCTGCACCACCTCTTTTACCTTCCCACGTCAAAAGATCCTTTTCAGACCTTTGACGTCCACCATTCATTTTCCAACTAATACCATCTTCTTTTTTAAAAGTCATAATGTCTGATAGAGTACCATCTTTATATCTTTGAAGAATTACACCTTTTCCTTTATTTAATTCAGGAACTTCTTCAATTGAGTAAGTAATTAATTTTCTATTATTACCTACTATCGCAACTGTATCACCAATTATTTTTTTACAAACTTTTGCTTTATTACCATTTTTAACATTTAAAATTTGTTTTCCTGACTTGGTTTGCGCAAGTAAGTTTTTAGTTTTAGTTTTAAAACCATGTCCAGATTCTGAAGCTAAAATAACACTTCCTTCAAAATACGGAAAACAAGATACAATTTTGTTGTCTCCCTTTACATCTATCGCAAGAGAAACAGGTTCGCCAAAGCCTCTTCCACTAGCTAGTTTATTGGCTGGAACAGAAAAAAACCTACCATTATCTGAAAAGAAAATAATTTTATCAGTGGTTAAAGCATGAATTTTAAATTTTTCCTTGTCGCCCTCCCTATATTTTAATTCCACGTCTTCTTCTAAGTGATTTTTCTGTGTCCTCACCCAACCTTGTTCAGATAATATTACTGTTAGCGGTTCTTTAACAATAAACTGATCTTCATTAAAGTCTTCTACATCAGGTAATTCTTGAATATCTGTTTTTCGATTCGATATATCTTTAAATTCTTTTTTAAGATCTTTAATGTCTGAGTATATAACTTTCCATTGTTCATCTATATTATTGAGAATACCTTCAAGTGTTTCTAATTCATTCTGTAAATTGCTAAGTTCCTTTTTTAACTCTATTTCTTCTAATTTTCTTAGTGAGCGTAAACGCATATCTAGAATTGCATTTGCTTGTATTTCATTAATTTTAAAAAAAGATGTTAATACTTCTTTGGGCTTATCCTCTTCTCTTATTATTTCTATAACTTTTTCTAAGTTTAAATAAACAGTTATATAACCGTTTAAAATATTAATCCTGTTTTCAATTTGGGATAGTCTATGTTGACTTTTTCTTTGAAGTATTATCTGTCTATGATCCAACCAACATTTTAATGTTTCTTTAAGAGATTTAACCCCTGGTATGTTTTTATCGTCAATAACATTTAAGTTCAGTGATACTTTTGATTCTAAATCTGTTTTTTTAAAGAGCGTCTCCATAATCATTTCAGGTGATAAGTTTCTACTTTTAGGTCGAACAATCAATCTAATATTCTCTGTGCTTTCATCACTAATGTCAGATACCATTGGAAGCATTTTATTTTCCATTAACTCAGCAATTTTCTCTAATAATCTACTTTTTTGAACTTGATAAGGTATTTCAGTAATTAATATTTGCCATTGACCACTTTTTAATTTTTCAACAACCCATCTTGCCCTTAATTTAAAGCCTCCTTTTCCAGTCCTATATGATTCTTCAACCGATGACTTAGGCTCGACCAAAATACCACCAGTAGGGAAATCAGGTCCTTTTACATAAGTAGAAATTGTAATATCAGACGCGTTAGGAAATCTGATCAAATGAAGAAGAGCATCTACTAATTCACTAATATTGTGTGGTGGAATAGACGTAGCCATTCCAACAGCAATACCCTGAGACCCATTAGCTAAAAGATTAGGAAATGCAGAAGGTAATACAACAGGCTCTTTCCCCTCATCATCATACGTCACTCTAAAGTCAACAGTATTTTTATCAATATCAAGAAGAAGTAACTCTGCAGCTTTAGTCATTCTAGCCTCTGTATATCTCATAGCTGCTGCATTATCTCCATCAATATTACCAAAATTTCCTTGACCATCAACTAATGGATATCTCAATGCAAACTCTTGAGCCATCCTTACCATTGATTCATAAATTGCAGCATCACCATGAGGGTGAAATTTACCCATGACGTCGCCAACAACCCTTGCTGATTTTTTAAAGTTAAGATTATGATTTAGCTTTAATTGTAGCATCGCGTACAAAACTCTTCTATGAACTGGTTTCAAACCATCTCTTACATCAGGTAAAGATCTAGAAGTTATTGTTGATAATGCATATGATAAATAACGCTCAGAAATTGCTTTTGAAAAAGTAGTTAAATTTATATTTTCCTGTAAATCAGATTTTTCCATAAGATATCTCTTCTAAAATTATAATTTTTCAATTAGTTCAACAAATCGTATTCTTGGGTTAGGTAAAGTTATTGATTTATTAGTATTTATAGACAATAGTAATTTATTTTTAAAGAAATAAGACGTGATATTTAGCCCTGCTAAGATTTCATCGTAAAAGTTTGAACCTATAACTTTTTCCCCTCCTAAAAAATATGGTAATAAAAGTAACTTAGGAGCATGCTTCCCAGCACCTTCTTTTGAAACCGCCTTCCCAGTTTTTGGACTTACGAATAATAAATTAGTGTTAACGCCTGTTACAGCACATCGGTTTAAATCAAGAGAAAATCCAATAGATGATAAAATACCAATTTCCCATTTAACATAACCTTCCATCCAATAATCATATTTTCTTGTATCTTGTAATGTAAGAAGATCTATAAGAGCATTTGTTGCATTAAATATTTCATGATAATTTTGTCTTTCTGGTAAAAATTTTTCTAATAAAGAACAAACTGAGTTTAATGCTTGAAGTTTAAGTTTTTCATCAAATATTTTTCCAGAAACTGAAGATATAAGTTCAATTTTAAACTTTCCCATTTGTTCTATTAATCGAGATTTCCAAAAAACATTTACTAAATTACCTGGTTGAACATCTGCTAAGATACTTTTATTTTTATAATTATTTAACCAACCTAGATAACGTCCATGATTTTGGGTTAGTATGTTGATTATAAGCCCTTTTTCACCATATTTTTTTGCAGATAGAACTATACCTTTATCATTCCATTCAGGCATTGTAGTTTAGACCAATTGATGAATATTTAGATGGGTCTTCCATCCAGTTTTTTTTTAATTTTACAAATAAAAATAAATGTATTTTACTATCTAAAAGCTTCTCTAGATCTTTACGAGCCAAAATACCAATCCTTTTTATATTTTGACCTGCTTTTCCTAAAATTATTGGTTTGTAACTACTTTTATTAATAAAAATTGTTTGCTGAATATTTATACTTTTATTACTACTAATATCCCATTTTTCAGTTTCAACCATCAAATTATAAGGTAACTCCTTATTTAAACTTTTAAAAAGTTTTTCTCTTGTTATTTCGGATGCCAATATTGACAAGGGTAAATCTGAAATAGTATTATCATTATACAATAGAGGATGCGTAGGCATTGACATTGCTAAAAATTTAATTAATTGACCGCATCCACTACCATTTTTTGCAGAAACTAAAAAAACTTTTTCAAAGGCATATAATCCTTTAAAATCTAATATTTTTTTTAATAGTTTGTCTTTTGGTAATAGATCGATTTTGTTTAAAACTAATATTACTTTTTCTTTAATTTTAAATATTTCTTTCATTACATCTAAGCTATTATTTTCAATAGGTTTTGAGACATCATGAATAAATAACACTTTATCAGAATGTTTTAACTCTGACCATGCTGCAGAGACCATAGCCTTATCTAATCTTCTTTTAGCAGGAAAAATGCCCGGGGTATCGATTAGAATAATTTGAGATTTTGACAAATCATCAAACAAATATGTACAAATGCCCCTAACACAAAATCTTGTAGTCTGGACTTTATGAGATACTATTGAAACTTTTTTTCCTACTAATTTGTTTATTAAGGTTGATTTTCCGGAATTAGGAACACCTAGTATGTTTACAAAGCCAGATTTAGTTTCTAATTTATTCAAGTTAGATAATAACCATTTCTATTTAAAAAAGATTTACTTTTAAAATATCTAAAAATTTTAATGCTGCTGCCTGTTCAGCACTTTTTAAATTTCTACCTTTTGCAGATACTGTATCAAAATTTTCAATATGAACTGAAACTGTGAAAACTGGATTATGATCATCTCCAGATTTATATAGTGTTTTATATTTTGGTAAGGATTTAAATTTTTCTAAGCAATATTCCTGAAGGATGGTTTTAGGATGTTTGATGGGTTTAGAAGAAGTTATGGGCTCACCAATAATTTCATTAATTATAAATTCTTTACAATCTGACAGACCTGAATCCAAATAAATTGCTCCAATTATAGATTCAACGACATCGCTTAAAATAGATTTGTTGTCTTCCAATTTATCGCCTTTTTGTGTATTTATAAAATTTGAGAGATTTATTTTTTTTGAATAATTTAAAAGATATTCTTGGCTGACATATTTTTGGTAATAACTATTTAATAATCCCTCTTTTGCTTCCGGAAAAACATTAAAAACATATTCGGCTAAAACCAAACCTAAAACTCTATCTCCTAGAAATTCTAAACGTTCGTAATTTTTTCTATAATTTTTACAACTTCTAATAGAATAACTTGAATGAGTGAGGGCTTCTTTTAGTAAATTAACATTGTTAAAATTATATTTAATTATTTCTTCAAGTTGCTTAATTGTCACTATTCAATAGCCTTACCTATTCTTGAAAACCTTATCGAATTATGCCATTTCCAAAACTCAAAAATAGAAGCAGAACCATTATGAGAGAAAAAAATAATTTCAGCTTTTCCTATTAAGTTCTTTTTAGGAACAAAGCCAACCTCAGGTGTTCTACTATCTCTACTATTATCTCTATTATCTCCCATAAAAAAGAAATGATCGGCGGGAACTTTGAATTCTATAGTATCATCAAATGGATCATTATCACTAGCTTCGATTATTTGATGAAAATTTGTATCATCATAAGTTTCTGTATATTGTGTGAAAACTTTCTCGTCACCAAAAATATTTTTCATAATTCCAATATTTGTTTTTATCCTCTTTATTTTTTTTGAATTTATAAATAAAATACCTTCTTTTATTTGAATTGTGTCGTTTGGAAGACCTACTAATCTTTTTATATAATCAATACTTTCATCACCTGGTTTTCTAAAAACTATAACATCACCTCTTTTGGGTGTTTTATATAAAACTCTATCTGAAATAGGAACCACTCCAAAAGGAAAACTATATTTTGAATATCCATATGAATATTTTGATACAAATAGATAATCACCTACGAGTAAGGTAGGTATCATTGAACCAGAGGGAATATTAAATGGTTCAAAAAAAAACGATCTAAAAAATATCGCAATTGATCCTGCAATTAAAAGAGTCTTTAAAAGTTCTTTTAGAGAATTACTTTTTTTTTTCTTTTCTACACTCATAAGGTCCTTTCACAATAAATAGAATTTTAATAAAATTATGTTATGCAACACCTAATCAATTGGAGCAAGTGAAATTACGACAAAGGCAATCGCATATTGTCTTTCGTCAGATAAGGAAATATCGAATTTAAGTTTTCTACTTAATTCTTTCTCTTTTTCTTTCACATATCTCTTCATCTTGCCAGAGAAAAATAAATAAGGTTTTCCATTTTTATAATTAAGCGTTTCAATTTCATTAAATATTAAACCTGCCCCTCGATTCGGATTAAAGGCTTTCCAAGTTGCCTCTTTAGCTGCAAATCTTTTACTTAAAAAATTATCCAAGTTATTATTTAAATTTTTAATAATAGTTATTTCATTTGGTCCATAAATTCTATTTATAAATTTTTCATCATATTTATTAGAAATTTTACCTATCCTCTTAATTTCTAAGATATCCGTTCCAATACCTAAAATCATGTTGATGCTTGTGTTATAATGTTGCGCATTTTGATAATTGAGTTCTGCAAGCCATTGAAAATAGCGTCTGCTATAATGAAATGACCAATATTCAGCTCTATTATATTCGGTAAACTTGCAATTTTAGCAACGTTATCAAAAGTTAAACCATGTCCAGCATGGCAATTTAACCCTATTTCATTTGCGAAAATAACATTTTCTTCTATTTTTTTAAATTCTTTATCTATATTTTTATTTTTAATAAATGCATTAGCATAAGAGCCTGCATGAAATTCGACAGAACTAATTCCCAAATCTTTAGTTGCTTTTATTTGCTCCTTATCGGGGTCAATAAATATTGAAACTTTAATTTTATTTTTTAATATAGATTTTAAATTTTTATTTAATTCCTTGAAATTTTTTACCACATCTAATCCACCTTCAGTAGTTATCTCTTTTCTGTTTTCAGGAACAAAACATACAAATTTTGGATTATATCGAGTTGCAATTCCTATCATTTCTGAATTTGCTGCAATTTCTAAATTTATGGGGATTTTTACAGTATTTAAAATATTTTCTAAATCATTTTCATTTATATGCCTTCTATCTTCTCTTACGTGAACAGTAATTAAATCTGCACCAGATTCTTCAACAACTTTAGCTGCTTTTACTACCTCTGGGAAGTCACCACCTCTTGCATTTCTTAATGTAGCAACATGATCAATATTAATTCCTAGCCTAACATGTCTATTCAATTTGATTACCTTTTAAAATTCCTATTTTTTTTAATTTTAGATTTTTTGTAAGAAGAAATAAAACTATGCGTTAGTATATATGTTATTATCCAGACTGGTATAGCTAAAATAGCTCCACCTAATAACATTGGTAAAAAAATTTCATAAGTTTGAGTTATTATCATATTGAAATGGATTTCATTATTAAATTCTATGTGTTTCGTTGAAATTACAAATGCACCAACTTTATAAATCAATCCCCAAATAAATGGAAACGTGACTGGATTTCCTACTATAGTACCTAACAATGCCGCAACAATGTTACCTCTCATTAAGTAGGCAAAAACAATGGCAAGAATAAAGTGAAGACCTAAAAGAGGTGTAAACGAAACCATAGAACCACAAGCAAAACCAGAAGCAATAGCGTGGGGAGAAGCTGGCAAACGTGCTAATTTCAATTTATAATAAGAAATAAATCTCGTTAATTTGGTAACAAAGGTTTTATATAATTGTATAGTTTTAAATATTTAATTGCTCCATTTAATCTTTACCTCTTTCAACACTTTCTACAAACTGAGACAACCTCATTGCAGCAATTATTTGATTTAAATGAGTAATATTTTTAACTTCTAGGTCAATGTTAAATTTATAATAATCTAAATCCCTTGAAACAACCTGAATATTAGAAATATTTCCTTCATTTAAACTAATTATTTTTGTTACATCCGCTAAACTTCCTGGCTCATTTGCTAAAATAGCCACTAAACTTCCTTTATGGAAAGATTGACCTTCTCTGTCCCACGATATTTCAAGCCATATTTCTGGCATATCATTAAATTTTTCTAATGCAAAACAATCTAGGGCGTGGACAGTTATTCCTTTACCTGTTGTAACTATACCTACAATTCTTTCACCCGGCAATGGATGACAACAATGTGCATAATGAATAGCCATTCCAGAAACTACACCTTTAATTTTCATACTTTCTTTAGGTATTGTTTTTTTTAGAGATGGTAGTGTTTTTTGTAATTTATCTTTATTTGGATACAAAAAATTTAGAACTTCTCTTGAATTAATATTTCCCTTACCAATTTCTATCAATAATTCTTCTACGTTAGATAATTCAAATTGATTAATAACTTTTATTAAACTTTTTTCATGCATTCTTTTTTTTTGCTGCCTATATTCTTTTTGAAGTAAAGCAGTTCCCAAATGTAAGAATTCTTTAATTTCTCGGTTTCTTATAAATCTTCTAATAGCTGATTTAGCCCTACCAGTAATACAACTTTGAATCCATTGTGGATCAGGAAAACCATTTTTGGAGGTTAATATTTCAACTTGATCGCCATTTTTTATTTCAGTGGTTATTAGTCTATTTTTATTGTTAATTTTTACACCGACTGCTGCATTCCCAACTTCAGAGTGAACAGCATAAGAAAAATCGACTGCATTGGCTCCCTTTGGTAAAATTATTAAATTACCTTTTGGTGTAAAACAAAAAATTTGGTCATTATACATTTCTAATTTGGTGTTTTCTAAAAATTCTTCTGGTTCATTACTTTCTTCTAGAATTTGAATTAATTCTCTTACCCACTTATATTTTACTCCTTCTGACCATTTTTTACCTTCTTTATAAATCCAATGAGCCGCTACTCCATTTAATGCAAATTGATCCATAATATAAGTTCGAATTTGAACTTCAATTTTTGTCTTTTTAGGTCCAATTAAACTAGAGTGAAGTGACTGATATCCATTGCGTTTTGGTGCTGATATATAATCTTTAAAACGTCCCATAATTGCAGTATATTCCTGATGAAGTATCCCAAGAGCTTTGTAGCAAGAATTTACATCATCAACATTAACTCTAAAAGCCATGATATCAGACAACTGATCCATACTTAAATTTTTATATTGCATTTTTTTCCAAATTGAATAACTACTTTTAACTCTTCCTGTTACTTTAGAATTTATATTATTTTTTTTTAATAACTCTTCGATTTCCTTTGTAATGAATGGAATATTTAATTCATCTTTAGAATAAATTAATTTCAGTCGTTTTAATATAGATTCTCTCGTTTCAGGTTTTAAAACAGCAAAACATCTATCTTCTAATTCTCTTTGAATTGCATTTATACCAAGACGTTCTGCTAAGGGAGCAAATATTTCTAGTGTTTCAAAACAAATTTTTGTTCTTTTTTCATTACTTATAATTCCATCAATAGTCCTAATATTGTGTAATCTATCTGCAAGTTTTACTAAAAGAACTCTGATATCATCTGATGACGCTAACAGTAGCTTTCTAAAATTTTCTGCTTGGGCAAAACCAAATTTTAAATCTAATTTAGATAATTTTGTTACACCATCAACTAATCTTGAAATTTCATTTCCAAATTGATCACTTATGTTTTGAATTGTAATTTCAGTATCTTCAACAACATCATGCAAAAGAGCTGTTATTATAGTTGAAGAATCTAATTTCATTTCAGCTAAATAATCTGCTACAGCTAATGGGTGAGTAAAATATTCTTCTCCACTGCTTCTATATTGATTAGTATGTGCTTTTTTTGACAAAAGATAAGCTTTTTGAATTGTTTCTTGAGAAACAACGGTATCATATTTTGAAATTTTTTTATAAAGTTTAGAAGCTGTGATATTCATTTTAGATATGGTACTAATTTAAATTATTATATCCACAACTAAAATTGTAATTTGTAAAAAAAATAACAGGAGCTAGTCTTCATTCTTTAAAGAATCTTCAGACACATCAAGAAATGAGCCATCTTCATCAGAGTTCATTTTATTAAACATAAAATTATCACCGCTCTGATTTTCATCCGAAGTTTCATTTAAATAAGCAGCGAATTCTTCTTCTAAGGAGGAGTCGTTTTCTGGACTAGTAACTTCCTTTATTAAATTTTTTTGCATAGATCTAATAAATCTCTCTTGTAAGCTCTCTCCATCTACGGCCTCAGAGGCTATTTCACGAAGAGATATTACAGGATTTTTATCATTATCTCTTTCAATTTCAATTGCAACTCCATTTGATATTTCTCTAGAACGTTGAGCAGCGGCAACAACTAGATCAAATCTGTTGGGTATTTTTTTTATGCAGTCTTCAACAGTTACACGGGCCATGATAAATCTCCAAATAAATGAGAAATTAGTACAGAAAATTTTTAAAAAGATCAATTAAATTTTTAGAAATTAAATTCTTCTAATTTTTGTTTTTCTAATTTTTGCAAAATTTCTAAAACACTTGTATTTAAAATTGGATGTAACCAGTCTGGATTTATTTCTGCTAAGGGACCCATTACAAATTTTCTCAGATGTGCTCTTGGATGAGGTATAATGATATTTTTATTGCAACGGATTTTTCCAGAATAATCTATTAGATCTAAATCAATAGATCTCGGATCATTAATTTTATCTCTTGTTCTACCAAACTTTTCTTCAATTTTGTGTAAAGATTCTAAAACGTCATTTTCGTTTAGTTTAGTAGTTGCGATAACTACACAATTAAAAAAATTTGGTTGATCACTTTTAGGTATTGGTTCCGAATTATACCATTTGGACTGTTTTTTTACTTTTATTGAATAGTTTTGGAATGAACGTATAGCCTTGTTACATGTTTCAACAGGATGACTCCCATCCTCTGAGTTTATATTACCACCTACACTTATAATAACTTTATTGAACATCATGAGAAGTTATAAAAGAGATAAATTAATAATTACAAGTAATTTATTTGTTATTTTTTAATAATCTATGCTTTTCTCTATCCCAGTCACGTTTTTTTATTACTTCTCTTTTATCAAATTTCTTTTTTCCTTCTGCAATCCCAAGAGAAATTTTTGCTAAACCTCTTTTATTAAAATACAAGCTTAACGGTACAACTGTACAACCATCTCTTTTTATTTGTCCTAAAATTTTATTTCTTTCTTTTTTATGGATTAGCAATCGTCTAACCCTCTTGGGTTCGTGATTTTGACCAGATGAAGCAGAATTGTATTCTGGAATATTAGCATTTATTAAGACAATGTGACCAAATTCTTCAGTTGCGTAAGATTCTGCAATACTTGCTCTACCAAGTCTAAGACTTTTAACCTCACTTCCTAATAATACAAGACCAGCTTCTATTGTCTCAATAATAAAATAATCAAATTTAGCTCGTCTGTTTTCAGCAACTCTTCCGTATGATATGCCTTTGGTGACATTTTTTTTCATTTTTGTATTTCAATAATTTAGAGTAGACCTGATGTCTTGAGAGCATTGTCAACATTTTTTTTACTTATTTCTTCAATTTCTACTATCGGCAGTCTTGCTTCAGCAGAACAAATACCTAACAATGATGCTGCATATTTTAATGGACCAGGACTGGTCTCACAAAATAATGCATCATGCAAAGACATCAATTTCTTATTTATATCTTGCGCATTAGTAATATCACCCTGCTTCCAAGCGTTGTGCATTCTTGAAAGTAAATTTGGAGCTATGTTAGCTGTAACAGATATACAGCCATGTCCACCTGCTGCTAAATAAGCTAAAGCAGTACCGTCTTCTCCTGAAAGTTGAATAAAGTTGTCTCCAATAAGGTTTTGTAACCTTGTTGGCCTAGCCAAATCAGCAGTAGCATCTTTTACACCAACTATTAAATCATTTTTAGCTAATTCTGCCATAGTATCGTCTGACATTTTTATTACCGAGCGACCTGGGATATCATATATTATAATTGGTTTACTTGAATTTTTTATAAGTTCATTATAATGGGCTAATAAACCAGATTGAGTTGGCTTGTTATAATATGGTGTTACAACTAAAAGACCATCTGCACCTGCTGCACATGCATGTTTAACAAAATCGACCGCTTCTGATGTAGAGTTTGAACCAGCACCTGCAATAACAGGAACTCTTCCATTAGCTTGTTCAATACATACTTCAACAAGCTTTTTGTGTTCATCATGAGATAATGTTGGAGACTCTCCAGTTGTTCCAACAGGAACTAGACCATGAGTTCCATTTTCTATTTGGAAATCAACTAGATTTCTATAAGCATAAATATCTATTTGATTATCTTTAAATGGCGTTAAAAGTGCCGTGTAAGAACTATGAAATAACATTAAAATAACCTCGCCATTAAAAAATTAATTTGTATATCATACTCATGTCATTTAAATTTAACAAGCCATAGTATTAAAAATTTATTGAGGAAAATATTAATGATTGAAGATAAAGTCTCGTATGAATTAATATCGGTAGCTTCTATAAGATTGAAAAATTATATAGTTAAAACACCCTTGTTGAAATCTCATTATATTGACCAAAAATTACAAACCAACCTTTATTTAAAAGCGGAAAACCTTCAAACTATTGGGGCATTTAAATTTCGAGGTGCTATGAATACTATTTTACAACTTCCTACTAATGTTAATAAGGTTGTTGCATGGTCAAGTGGTAATCATGCACAAGCAGTTGCTGCTGCAGCTAAAATTACAGGTCGTAAGGCAACAATTGTGATGCCTGAAGATTCTCCACAAACTAAGTTAAATGGTACCGCTTTTTGGGGAGCAACTATAGTTAAATATAATAGAAATAGAGAAAACAGAGAAGAGATTGGTAAAGCTATAGCCAAAAAAAATAATGCCACCATTATTCCGCCTTTTGATGATGTTAATGTTATAATTGGACAAGGTACCGCAGGCATTGAATGTCTCGAACAATTAAAAGAAATAAATGTTATACCTGATATTGTATTATGTTGTTGTGGTGGTGGTGGATTAATCGCAGGAATAAGTACAGCAATAAAAACTAAATTTGATAATGCTAAAATTTACTCTGTTGAACCAGAATATTTTGATGATACTAAAAAATCTTTAGAAAAAAATAAAATAGTTTCTAATTCGATGAAACAAAAATCTATCTGTGATGCTTTATTAGCTGAAAAGCCTGGTGATATTACATTTAACATAAATAAATTAAACCTAACTTCTGGAGTGTCAGTTTCTGACAGTGAAGCATTAATGGCAATGAATACAGCATATAAACATTTCAAAGTCGTTTTAGAACCAGGAGGAGCCGTAGCGTTAGCTGCCGCTATTTCAGAAAAGGTGAAAATAAAAAATAAAAATGTTTTAGTTATAGCTTCTGGAGGCAATGTAGACAAAGATATTTTTGAAAATTGCTTAAAAACAGAAACAATTTAGTTCATTTATTTAAATAATTTATTACTTTTTCTTTCATAGGCCTTCTTCTTTCAATTGGGAGTTTTTCTTTATCTCCAATATAAATAAATCCAGCTATTTTGTCAGTTTTAGGATCGCCGCCTATTTCTCTAATCATAGCTTCGTTATAAGAATACCATTCTGTTAACCATTGGGCTGCATAACCGAGTGATTGTGCTGCAATTAAGAGATTTTCACAAACAGCTCCTGAAGATAACTCCATCTCCCATAATGGTATTTTAGGATGAGAAACAGGTTTAGATAAAACGCTAATAACTACGCTAGCTCTAGTTAACCTATTTCTTTCATAATCGATTTCTTCTTTTGAAGCTTCAGGGTTATTTAATTTAAATTCAGTAGCTAATATTTCGTTACCAATTCTATATCTTGCCTCATCTCTTATCACAGTTAAAAGCCAAGGTGTTAATGCACCATGATCAGGAGCTCTTATACCACAACTTAAAATACTATTGAGATCATTATCATTGACAAAACTACTTACCATATTTTTGGCTGTCACTGATCTTCTAACTTTAAGAAAATTTATTATATCTTTCATGGACTATTAATAAAATAAAGTTTTACTGGTTAACTCAAAATAAACATGTTAATTATTGCCACAATTTTTTTAGATTAACAATGTATAATGATCCAACTATATTAATTATAATAATATTAGCGGTAATGGCAGGCGGGCTTATTAAAGGCACTATTGGATTTGGAATGCCTATGGTAGCCTTACCAATTATAGCATTCATTGTACCTGTCACGACAGCAATGGTATTACTTTGTGCTCCTATTTTTTTAACTAATTTTTTACAAATAAAATTTAAACAAGGTGTAAGCAGTTATAGGTTCTTACCAATGTTTTCGTTTCTTGTTATTGGACTAATTATTGGTGCTAGGTTAATACTTGAAATTAATTTAAATACTATAACTCAAATTATAGCAATTTTAATAATATTTGCTGCTGTAATAAATTGTTTTGGTTTTAAGATTGATAATAATATTAACAAAAATCGTGAAAAAATTATTACATCTATTATAGGGTTCGGGTCTGGGGTTTTAGGTGGCTTATCTACAGTTTACGGACCTCCAATGCTAGCATATTTAGTTGCAGTTGATTTGCCAAAAGAAAAATTTGTAAGAACAGTTTCAACAATGTACTTTATAGGATCATTTCCATTATATGGCTCACTAATTTATTATGGTTTTGCTAAAAAAGAAGATCTTATACTAAGCGTGCTATTGATAATTCCTGCTTTAATCGCTCAACAATTTGGAACAAAAATAAGGGATAAAATTAACCAAAAACAATTTCGAAACTGTATTTTAATTACATTAGTTATTCTTGGTATCATGCTTTTTATGAAAACAATATAGAATTATTAATTTTTTAATAGAGGAACTACATTTAGACTTAATGATATAAATGGCCCTATAAAAACAGCAAATATTATCGTTCCCAAACCAAAAGTACCTCCCAGAAGCCAGCCTAAAAAAACTACAGTAAACTCAATGCTAAATCTAATTAAACTTAATGGTTTATTATAATTTTTAGATATCCCTGTCATTAATCCATCTCTTGTTCCAGGGCCAAGATTAGCTATCAAGTAGATGCCACTTCCAAATCCAACAAGCAAAGTTCCAAAAAAAGATAAAAAAATAGGATTAAAAATTTCATTCAAGAAGTAAAGAAATGGTATTATGGCACCCATTGTTAAAGCAATAATTATGATGTTCATTATAGTACCTAAACCTGGCTTAAGTTTCAATGGCAACCAAAATATTAAAACAATACAACTAATTATAAAGGTAGATAATCCTATACCTATATTTACTTTATTAGCTACCCCTTCAGCCAAAACAGTCCAAGGAGTAACTCCGTTTTGAGAAACAACTAGTATACTTTCACCTAGGCCAAATAAGAATAAACCAAAAAAAAGGAAAAAAAAAGTTTCACCTTTAGGAAAAAATATATTTGGTTTTGGAGAACTCCATGATGTAACAGGAACTGAACTAATTAAAAAAATCTTTGAAAAAAATTTAAGGTCATAGTTAAAAATTTTCATGTAATTTTAAATCTATCTAAACTTAATGTTAGATCTATTTAATTCTTTTATGCTTTTACATCCCATTAATTTCATATCTCTTTCAAGTTCGGTTCGATAAATACCTAATGCCTTTTCAACTCCTTCTTGACCAGCAGATGCCAGCGCATATAAATACAACCTACCTCCTGAACAGGCCTTAGCTCCTACGGAAAGAGCCTTTAACATATGTGTACCTCTTTGAATACCTCCCTCACAAATAACATCAATCTTATCTCCAACAGCATCAACTATTTCTGCTAATTGATCAAAAGGAGCCCTTGCACCATCTAGTTGTCGCCCTCCATGATTTGAAACCATTATTCCAGTACATCCAATATCTACAGCTTTTTTTGCATCCTCAACACTCATAATGCCTTTTAATGCAAAATGTCCTCCCCATTTTGAGCTTAAACGTTCTGCATCTTTCCAATTCATAGATTGATCTAGCATTGTAGTGAAATAAGAGCCAATTGAAGTTGCCGTATTAGTACCTTCGCTTACATGATCTTGCAGTTGAGGCAATTCAAATTTTGGTTTTGTTAAATAGTTAATTCCCCACATGGGTTTAGAGGCAAAACTAAATAAACTTGACAAAGTTAATCTAGGCGGAGATGTAAATCCAGTTCTGAGGTCTCTTTCTCGGTTACCACCAGTAATAGTATCAACAGTTAAAGCCAAAACATCAAATTTAGCAGCTTTTACTCTTTCAAGCATACTATCATTTAACCCTCTATCTTTATGAAAATAAAATTGAAACATTTTAGGTGTTGAAACAATTGATGAAATCTCTTCCACACTCACGGTTCCAAGAGAGGAAACACCAAACATTGTTCCAAATTTTTGAGCAGCTTTTCCAACTGCCCTCTCTCCATCATAATGGAAAAGTCTTTGTAAAGCAGTTGGTGCACAATAAAATGGTAAATCTAATTTTTTGCCAAAAATAGTTGTTGATAAATCAACATTTTCTACACCTCTCAATACATTTGGAACTAAGTCAGCATCATTATATGCTGCAGTATTTCTATTATACGTAACCTCATCATCGGCAGCACCATCGATATAATGAAAAATTGGTGAAGGAAGGCGTTTTTTTGCTAATTTTCTAAAATCTTGAAAGTTGTAGCAATCTTTTAAATTCATTTTATGTCCTTTACATACATAATGTTAATAAGTAATTTTGAATAATAATTCATAGTAATCAATATAAAGAATAAAAAAACATATAAGTTTTTGAAATTTTGTCTATTCAAATTTTATTAGGAAAAGAAAATGAATAAAATTATCAGAGTTGAAATACACGAATTTACTCATACTGCAAATAATCTTGGTCTTTTAACTAATGCAAATACTATAGGTTCAGTTGGCTTTGCGAAGGGTCAGTCAATAAAACTTGATAAATACGCGATTGTTATCGAAACCAAAGACGGGTGCAGAGGAGAGTACGTGACTCATTGGGGAGGAAATAAAGTAGCTTGTGCACAATCTAAAATGTTAGCTCCAAAATTATTAGAATATAATGCTGATGAAAGAGAAAAAATCTATGATGATTTTAAAAGAGAACTTAGACAATTTGATCATATGGGTCACGGCCCTCTGGATATTGCTTTATGGGATTGGACAGGAAAAAAATTAAATTGTTCTATTGGTGTATTACTTGGAAGTTATAGAAAACGTCTTCCCGCATACGCTAGCACTTACCATGGTGATAGAAATGGAGGCCTAGATAGCAAAGAGGCTTTTAGTGAATTTGCTCAACAATGTTTTGAATTAGGATATAAAGCATTTAAGATACATGGATGGCATGAAGGTGATAGAAAAGAAGAAGCTGAAAATGTTTTACATGTCGCGAAAGAAGTTGGAGATAAGATGAATTTAATGCTTGATCCCGCATGCCAACTTAAAACATTTGCTGACGCTTTATATGTTGGAAAAGCTTGTGATGAAGCAAACTTTTTTTGGTTAGAGGACCCTTACAGGGATAGTGGTGTATCAGCTTTTTCTCATAAACGTCTAAGGGAGATGTTAAAAACACCCATTTTACAAACTGAACATATAAGAGGTATTGAAACTAAATGTGATTTTTTAATTGCAGGAGGCACTGATTTTTTAAGATCAGACCCTGAGTATGATATGGGTATAACAGGTGCAATGAAAATTTCACATTTAGGAGAAGCATTTGGAATAGATGTAGAAGTGCACGCATGTGGCCCTGCACATAGACACGTAATGGCAGCCACTAGAAACTCTAATTACTATGAGGTGGCTCTTGTTGGACCTGATTGTCCGAACACAATGGCACCTGTTTATAAGTGTGGTTATACTGATATGATTGATTGCATTGATAATGAGGGTTATGTTAGTGTTCCAAATGGCATTGGATTAGGTGTAAAATATGATTGGGATTTCATAAAATCAAACACTACTAATTTATCTGTATACGAGTAAAAAATTAAATGTCCGAAAATGAAATTTTACTAATTCTTGGTAATCAATTATTCCCTATAAAACATATCAAAAAAACAAATGTTAAGAAAATATTTATGGCCGAAGATTTTGGTTTAACC
>CACNRW010000017.1 GCA_902622875.1 uncultured SAR116 cluster alpha proteobacterium | reverse complement strand
TTCTAAAATAAATTAATATCAACGTAATTTAAATATGTGATACTCGTAAGCACGCTATTCATATCACTTGATTATTTATGTTTAAAAGACGATATCTCCCACCTTTATTTTTACAATTTTCTTTTTTAAGAACTTCGATAGACGTTATGCTTAAATGTGAGATTTCTATACTGATTGCTTTATTATGTTCTATATCTAATATGAGTGACAAAAAAGCTCTAATGGTTCCAGAATGAGCAATAACAACTAATGATTCTTGATCATGAAAATTGAGACTATTTATAAATTTAGCAACACGATCACATTGATCTATGAAACTATCACCATTTGGAGGACAAACCTCAGGACAAATAAATGAAAAGTTGTGTTGGATCTTAAACTTTTTTAATTCATCCCAAACTACTGAGATTTTTTTTCCTTCCCAATCACCAAAATTTTGTTCTCTTAAATTTTTTTCAATTATAATTTCTCTTAACTTTATAAATTTTGATAACTGGCGAGCGGTTTGAATTGCTCTCTTTAATGGACTTACATAACATATGCTATCATTTGGAATATATGACGCGAGGCTTTTGAAATGATCTGGATTAATTATAGCATTGGTATCATTTTTGGGCACATAGCCTTCTATTTTTTTCACGGGTGCATGTCGTATTAAATATATTTTATTTGTTTCTATCAAAATGGTAACTGTAGATAAATTGTTAATCCAAGCAAAAACACTAATTCAGTTGTAAATGCGGTTGCACCTAAAATATCACCTGTAATGCCATTTAATTTTCTTTGTGACATTTTGCCAATAATAAAAATAACACAAAAATTTAAAATAAATCCAAACAAAATTGCCCACAAAGGAAAAATAAAAGGTAAGGGTACAAACCAAAGTATTATTGCAACAAGCCAATTTTTCGCAGAAACATTCTCAATTATACTTCCAGTCTTTGAAAAGGTAGAAACATTAAAAAAATTTCTTATAAAAATTATTGATAATTTTCCAGAAGAAAAACTAATAGCTAAAATTACAGTTATAGAATATCCTAATTCTACTAGACCAACTCCTAGTCCTAAGCGAATTAAAAGTCCTAAAGTTAATGCAACTGTTCCATAAGTTCCTAGTCTACTGTCATGCATAATTTTGTTAATTTTTTCAGGGGAACCACCAGCTCCAAAACCATCGGCCATATCGGCTAAACCATCTTCGTGGAATGCTCCTGTTATAATTACACTTAGAGTTATTGCAATTGTACAAGATAAGAATATTGGTAAATTAAAGAAAAGACAGATATCGCCAACAATACCTGATATTATACCTATTAAAGAACCTATTAGAGGAAAACACCAAGCTGCTCTTGTAAGATTAGGTGGTTTGTTAGAGAAAAATTGCCAATTAATAGGTATTCTTGTAAAAAACACTATTGCAGCAAGAAAATCTAATAAATACTTATTTTGTAATAAAATTTTCATTATACTATTTTTGTTGTAACTTTTGCATCAGTAAATGTAGACATTCCATTGTGGGTTGCCAAAGCCGCTCTTAAAATCAGGGACGCTATTGCAGCACCACTTCCTTCACCAAGTCTTAATTTTAAATCTAAAATTGGTTCCATTTTAAGATTTTTTAAAACTATTGCATGTCCTTGCTCTGAAGATAAATGTGAAATTCTACAATGATCTAATATCATTTTATCAAAAAGTATTAAGGACGATGCAGCAACCGTGCAGATAAAACCATCTAATAAAACAGGAATAGATTTGAGCCTTGCTGAAATTACCGATCCTGCAATAGCAGCAATTTCTCTACCGCCATAACTGGATAAGATACTTATAGGATCTTTAAAGTTTTTACCATGAAGTTTAAGAGCGCATTTAATTATTTCTATTTTTTTTGATAATTGATTTTTATTTAAACCTGTCCCGATGCCAGTCATATGCGTAACTGGTTCATTAAAAAGAGCACAAGAAATTGCACTTGCAGAAGTTGTATTTGAGATACCCATCTCACCTAAAATAAGTAAATCGCACTGGGAAGGTACAGAGTCAAAACCTAATTGCATTGCAGAAAATACTTCTTTTTTTTCCATTGCTTTGACTTCAGAAAAATCTTTTGTAGGTTTGTCTAAATCTATTGGGATTACTGACAATTTAATGTTAGCCAGATCGCATAGTTGATTTATTGCTGCTCCACCTTTTTTAAAATTTTCTACCATTTGATATGTTACTTCTGAAGGATAAGCTGAAACTCCTCTATTTGATATTCCGTGATTACCTGCAAATACCAAACAATATGGATTTTTCATTGTGGGTTTTAATTTTTTTTGCCACCCAGCCATCCAAATTGCAAGTTCCTCTAATTTTCCGAGGCTTCCAATTGGTTTTGTTAGTTCATCTTGACGATGCTTAGCTTTATTTGCTGTCAGGTGGTCATATGAAGGAATTTTCGTGTTCCCATTAAAAAATTTTTCAATTTCAGTATGTTTCATAATATTAAAGTCTTATCTAATTATTATTAAATTTTAATATGATTTTAGAGCATTGCGTACATTTTATAAATGCAAATATTCTAAGTAAGATAAAATAAAGAATTAAAAAATAACAATTTGTGCGAACTACTATGCCAACCAGAAGAAAGTACAAAAAACTATTCCAACCGTCGTGCCATCTATCTTTAATAAATGACAGAACTCTGAGGAAAAGGGTCAGGATCATAACCTGAAGGTTGTAGGTTGAAATCCCACCCCTGTAACCAACTATATCAATAAAATCACTGACTTAGACTTATCCTCAAAGACTTTAGTTTTTGAGATTTTTTCATTTTAAGACTATTTTTAATTTTATGTAATCTTTTTTCATGAATTCATTAATGTTTATTTATTTTGTCAGTTTTTTTTTAATTTTTCTAACATTTGTTCTAATGAGTTAATTACTTTACTTTTCTTAGAAATATTTAGATCTATATTTAAATTGAAACCATCAAATTCATCTTTTAAAAAATTTCTTCTTTGAGTTATCTCACTGTAAAGTCCTACTACCTCATAAGTTTGAATTTTATGGGCTATGCCTTTTACTTTAATTTCGTCTTTTTTCTCGCAAAAAATGTCATTTTTTATTAAAGCATAAGTTTCTTGTGATATTAGGATTTGGCCTGTCATTGCATTTGATTCAAGGCGACTAGCTAAATTTACTTCTCCACCTATGATTGTATAGTCAAGTCTATTTTTAGAACCAAAATTTCCGACATTACAATAACCAGTATTAATACCTATCCTAATCTCTAAAGGATTTGTAATACCCTGATCTTGCCATATACCTCTTAGATGAGACATACGTTTCTGCATCTCTATAGCCATTAAAACACATGACTTAGCATCCTCTCTTTCACCTTTTGTCTCTGGGTCGCCAAAGAAAATTAAAATCGCATCACCTACAAACTTGTCAATAGTTCCTCCATACTTAAGCGCTATTTGAGACATTTCATTAAGGTAGCTATTAAGTAATGTGCTAAGTACCTCAGGCTCCAGTTTGTCAGTAATTTCAGTAAATCCTTTAATATCAGAAAAAAATACTGTTAGTTTTTTTCTGTAAGCTTCTATTTTGACATTTTTTTTACCAGAAAAAATTGATTGATATATTTGTGGTGAAAGGTATACAGAAAGTTTTGATGCCAATTGTTCAATTTTATCTTTTGCTTTAACTCTTTCTGTAATGTCAACGACTGTCCACAAAACCTCATCTTTATCTGCAACAGGGTCCCCAGCTATATGAAGCCAGATTTTTTCTTTATTTTTTTTCCTAAAGGGCCAATCTAAATTCACAGGTTTTTTATTCCTAACTTGATTGAAGGCCTTTTCACCAAATTCATTATATGTTTTATTTGAGATATGTAAAATTTTTGCATTTTGTCCAATGAGTTCTTCTCTTGTAAATCCTAATATTTCACAAAATCTTGGATTTACTTCGATAAGGTCTCGATTTTTGTCGACAATCATAATTCCAAATCCAGTGTTATGATAAACTTGCTTAAATCTAGAAGATAGTTGATTGTTTTTAAATTTCATTAATAGCTCAATAAATAATGTATAAAATAATTTACATTTATTCATTTTAGTAATGAATAAGAGAAGTACAAATTATTTCTCGTGAGTTCTCAATACTCACTATTTCTTCTTGCAATTGCTAAGCACGTTAGTTTAAATTTTTAATTGATTCTAACGCCATTTTGGGAAAAGAAATGTGTGTTATCTGAAGAAAATTTTAGTCCAACTTTTTTGTTAAGTACAACTTTAATTTTTGGGCTTATCTTTATTACAATAAGTTGATCATCTATATCACAATCTACATAAACAAACTGTTCTGATCCTAGGTATTCACAAAATTTAATTTTGCCTAGTAAAGTATTTTTGTTTGGTTCAGATAAGATTACATTGTCAGACCTAAAACCAATCTTTTTTATATCAATTAATTTTGTTTTTATGTTAATTTTTTTATCTTTATTACCTACCAAATAGATGAATCCATCCTTTTGATAGCAATCTAAAATATTCATTTTTGGAGTGCCAATAAATCCTGCTACAAATAAATTTTTTGGATAATTATAAAGTTCATATGGAGTACCGGTTTGAATTATTTGACCTTCATTTAAGACAACAATTTTATCTGCAAGTGTCATTGCTTCAACTTGATCATGGGTAACATAAATTGAGGTGATACCGAGTTTTTTATGGAGTCTAGAGATTTCTAAACGCATTTCTACTCTAAGAGTTGCATCAAGATTAGAAAGAGGTTCATCAAATAAGAATGCTTTTGGTTCTCTAATAATTGCTCTTCCAATCGCCACTCTTTGTTTTTGTCCACCAGATAATTGTTTGGGTAATCTATTTAAAAGATCTTCAAGACGAAGTATCTTTGCTATTTCTTCAACTTTTATACTCAAAATATCTTTTTTTATTCCAGAAGTTTTTAATGAAAACCCAATATTTTCAAAAACATTCATATGAGGGTATAGAGCATAGGATTGAAATACCATTGAAAGTTCACGATCATAAGGAATTTTATCTGTAACATTATCGCTGTCGATAAAAATATTGCCCTCATTTAAGTCCTCAAGTCCTGAAATTATTCGTAAAAGTGTTGATTTTCCGCACCCAGAAGGACCCACAAAAACGACAAATTCTCCATCATTTATCTCTAAGTCAAGATTTTTTATAACTTGATTGTCAGCATAAGATTTAGAAATATTTTTTAGTGTTATAGAGGCCATCCTTATTCTTTTACTCCACCTGCTGAGAGTCCAGAAATTAAAAATTTCTCTAAATAAAGGAAAATTATCATTACTGGTATTGTAGCTATTACAGCACCTGCCATAAGATGTTGTTGAGGAACTTCTGAAGAGTTCAAAGACATAATTCCTCTTGATAAAGTAAAAATATTTGGGTCATCCAAGAACATAAAAGCTATTAAAAATTCATTCCAAGCAATCATAAACACATATAATCCTACGCTTATAATGGCTGGTTTAGATAAAGGTATAGCTATTTTAAAAATTATTTGTACTCTAGAAAGACCATCCATCAAAGCTGCATCGTCAATTTCACTAGATAATGAACTAAAATATCCTTTCAACATATAAAGTGCTACAGGAATGGTTGTAGCAGGATAAACTATCATTAAGGCAAGAAGAGAATTTCTTAATCCAATTTGAGAAAATATGGCATAAAGAGGAATAACTAATACAATTGAAGGGATCAAGTAAATTAGAATAACTGAACTTGAAAATAATTTTTTGCTAGGAAATCGTAATCTTGCAAGTGCATAAGCTCCTGGGATAGAAAAAAATAAAGTTATGAAAACAGTGACACAAGAGACAAAAAAAGAATTGATTAAGAATAAATGAAAATTAAAATCTGTAAATAATTCGATATAAGAATTGAAAAGAGTTTTAAAATCAGAGTTAATATTTAGAGAAAAATCTAGAGGATTTAAAATTAAGCTTTGTTGATTTTTTAAACTTGTCATTACCATTATGTAAAAAGGGACTAGTGTAATCAGAATAAAGATTATTAATCCTAGGCCCCACATCAATTTTATATAAAAATTTTCAAGATCGTATCGTGAAAGTTTGCCAATAGACATTTTATTTAACGAAAAATTAATACTGATCCACGTCACAACTGAAGTTAAAAAAATTAATATAAATATGTTTATATTATTTAGGCTTTCGTTAATTTGATAGGGTTTGCCAAAACTTACTACATATACAAGCAAAGTCATTGTAAAAATTGCAATCAAATGTATTTTTATTGAAATTGATTTTTGACAATTAATATAAAAAATACCTGCTAACAGTCCAATGATTAGCATTTGATTTACATTTAATTCTAGAGGAATTCCAAAAGTTAATATTCCCATCATGGTGAAAATAATTTGCCAGAAAGCACCCCATATCGACCCGGCAAAAATTGAGCAAAATAACCCATATTTCCAAAACATTCTAAAATGCCTCCTTTTTTGAATATTTTATAAAAAATAGTGAGAAAACTAGTAAAAAAGTGAAAATAACGACTGCAACAGCTGCTCCGGCACCTAAGTTGGAAATAGCAAACGCCTGTTCATATACATTTACAGTAAATGTCCTTGTGCCAGCATTTCCTCCAGTGAGTAAAAAAATGTCATCAAATTTATTAAATGTCCAAATAAATCGAAGCAGAAATAAAATACTAATGATACCAATTAAAAAAGGAAGTGAAATATAATAAAATTGTTGAAAAGGTGATGCCCCGTCAATTTCAGCTGCGTCATACACGTCTTCAGGCAATGATTGCATGCGGGCTAAGATAAATAAAAAAGATAGTGGGAAATATCGCCAAATTTCAAAAGCTATTACCATTGATAAAGCTAAAGGAAATTTGAATAGATAACCAAAGATATTGATATCAGTATATTTCTGGCCAAAAAAATTTATAGGTTTATCAATTACATTCATTTGTATTAACATTGAATTAACAACTCCTGAAAATGGGTCAAACAAAATTACCCATGAAAAAGCAACAGCTATAACAGGCGAAATATAAGGGAAAAGAAGCAAACCTCGAACAAATGTTCGACCTTTAAAGGATTTTTGCAGAATCTGTGCCGCGAAGAGACCTACTAATAATGCTCCAGCAGTCCCAAATATAGTGTAGTAAATAGAAACTTTTAAAACTTGTATAAACTCACTGGCGGAAAAAACTTTTTTAAAATTGTCAAAAGTAAACTCAAAAGACGTCAGGATATTTTTACTTTCATATGAAGATGTCGGTTTAGTTTTTTTGGGATTATCTTTATTTTTTTTCCAGTTATCGTTTGTGGTAATTTTTAAAATGATTTTTCCTGAGGATTTAGCGGCAACTTTTTCTAAATTACAAGTTAACTTTCTCTCATTTACCTGACAGGTCCTAATCGGTTTAACTTTTTGTACAGTAAAACCTTTAGGTATTATATCATTGAAGATTACGTTTTGAAGATCATATTTGGCGGATGAGTTTCTATATCTATAGTGTATTTCTGCTGTTTCTTTTTTATTAGTTAACTTCCCTCTAACATTCTCTTTTATAATGAGTTTGGGCGGTCTTAAATCACCTAGGGATATTGGTTTAAAAGAAATCCAAAAATTAGCTAAAAGCGGAAATATTACAATTGACAGAACTATAAATATAGTCGGTAACAAAAGTAAAAAAGCAAGTTTTCTCTCCTTTTGATGCAAATTATTTTCTTTTTTTTTAAATTTGCTAAACATATCCAAACTCTACAAAAAATATATATAGATTAGACAACCATCAATTGGTCGTCTAATCTATAATTTTAGTTAATTGTAGAAAGTTCTTTGTTTAGTTTTGTAACTGCTGTTTTAACATCTATCTGATCATCAATGTATTCTCTTACTACACGATTGATAATTTGAGAATTTATAATTTTTGACGCTAAAGACAGTTGACCTTCTTTAACACCCCATCTATCAGCAGTTTGAAGTCCAGAAACAATTTTATTTATTGTAAGATCTGAATACAATTCTGATAAAGGAGCCTTTCTATCAACACCAACAGGTAACTTTGACCATGCATTTACATATTTTGCTGTATCAAAAGGCTCACCTCTTCGAACTGGGAATTTGCCCTCTGGTGCAATTGAAAGTGTTTTAGTATATCCATCTTTCATAGAATATTTAACAAACTCAGCAGCAACGTCAGTATTTGCGTCTGAGGTTACCCCGAAATAACGTATATCTGCCCAAGCAGCACCTGCAGGATTAGATGGACCTCCAAAGGTTGTTACAATACCAGTCTTTTGTGCTAAAGCTTTTGAGGTTGGATCATCATTTATTGTTGGTGGTGCTGAGTTTCTTAAACCAGCTAATTCATCAAGAATAAAAGGTGACCATATGATCATAGCAGCTTTACCAGCGAAATATATTGCTCGAGATTGTTTCCAGTATAATTCTCCCGCTGGTGATGCTTTAGCGATCTTTTTATAAAAATTTAAAACCTCAGCAGTAGCTTTTTCGTCTAGTGGGCTGAAGCCATTTTTATCTACAGGAGATACACCATTAGCTAAAAATACATGTTCCAAAACTTGACTCATAAAGTTTTCATCAACTTTTGTTGCTGCAACAAAACCGTACATATTTGGTGGGTTATGTAATTTATCTATTGCTTTTTCAATGTTCGCATAGCTATTTGGTGGAGCTAATCCGGCTGCATCGAAAACATCCTTACGATAAACTACCATTTGTGTCCAACCATCAACAGGTACTGCAGCAGTTTTTCCATCAAATTGAGCCATTTTAATAGCGCCTGGTGCAAATGTCCTTTTCATAAGAGAATTAACAATGTCGTCATTAGTTTCTACATCTAAAATACCAGCTTCTGACCATGGAAGAACATACTGTAATGTATGATAGATAACATCAGGTAAATCGCCTGCAGCAAATGCAGCTGTAGCTCTTTTACCTAAGTCTTTTTCTGAAACTGGTATAACCTCTACTTTATGACCAGTCTTTTGCCCAAAATCTGCAGCCATTTCGGTTTGTTTTGCAAGACGCGCAGGTTGCTCTTCAGTAGTCCAAAATCTTATTTTTTCAGCTATCGCTATGTTTGAAAATAATAAAAGAAATATGTTCAAAATTGTAAAATTAAAAATTTTATTCATAGTTTATCCTCCTATAAAAATTTATATGTATTTAAGCTCTAGGCATTAATCCCCAGTAAAAAACCTAAAGAACTTATAATTATTATGAAACTTTAATGCAGAGTCAAATCAACGTATCAAATTTAAATAAATTGCACAAATAATTCAATAAAATTTATTAGGTTAAAAATTATACATTATTTGTTTTTTGGGTATTCTCCAACTTTTAGCTTAAGTCTAATTTTAAAAATATCTAAAGACATATAATAAAATTTAAACTCTAATAACAATTAAAAGTAAGTCGTTAGACATATGTGAATTATCTAAAAGAGTAAATTATTAAAAGAGTCGCTATAACTTTAAGCAACTTTTAATTCATAGCGACGTTTACAGCAATACATCCCCTAAGAACCTCAGAAATCCAGTATTTTCGTTAGGCTCATAACCTGAAGGTCGCAGGTTCAAGTCCTACCCTTGTAACCAACTTATTTAATAAAATTAATAACTTATATGCACCTCAAAGATTTCGGTTTTTGGGTTTTTTTTGCGTTTTAAGCGTGATAAGGGTTTGTTTGTAGCAACCATCGCACAACCGGTCGTCAGGTTTCGTTAAGCATATTAAATCATAATACCTCAATATAACCTATCATACCGGAAGCTGCATGTTCTAACATATGACAATGAAAAAGCCACTTACCAGGATTGTCAGCTAAATATATAAGTTTTGATTTTTCGCCTGGTTGCATGACATAAGTATCTCTTAGAATTGGTGTCTCAAGATTTTCAAATTCCTTAGATTGAACATAAAAATGATTGCCATGTAAATGCATACTATGTGGCCATCTTGAATCATTCCAAATTTCTAAAATTATAACTTGACCCTTTTTTATCTTTGCTAATGCATGTTCATATTTACCTACTACTTTATTAAATGCCCAGAATTTTTTATCTTCCATTGCTAGTGAACGAAAATTTTTTTCAACACCTTCAAAATAAGCTTTTGCAAGATTTCCCATTGCACCGCCCTGCATATGAATTTTTAATATTTTTGGGTTTTTATAATGAGGTATTTTTTTAAATGATTGTAAACTTATGTCCTCATTTCGAATATTTTTTTTACTAGTTTGATTAATATTTAGCTTGAAAGCACTTAACGGTTTTTTACCACTGACTTCAAAGAAATCAATTGTTAATAGATTATAAGTTTTTATTAACAAATCGACTCGTTGTCCTGGACCTAAATTAATTTTATCTTGTATGAATGGTTTAACCGACATCCCATCTATTGATATGATATTCATGCCATCTAAACTTGAACTAAATGAAAGTATCCTTGCATTAGATGCATTAATAAATCTTAATCTTGTATGGCCATTTTTATTTATAGAGTATTTAGGAAATTTTTTTCCATTGATAGTAAGCCAATTTCCAATTCTTCCAGCATGTGACCAATCATGTAATGATCTAAAAGATTTTTCATCTATTTGATATTTTTTATTTAATCTCCAATCATCAGCTAATATGACGATATCATTATCAAATTGATCATCAACCTGATTTTTAACAACTAGAGGACCATACAATCCCTTTGAAATTTGTTTCCACGTCTCGACATGTGCGTGGTACCAAAAAGTTCCTGTATTTTTAACTGGAAATTCATATAAAAAACTTTCACCAGGTTGAATCGGATCTTGTGTTAAATATGGAACACCATCCATTTTATTAATATTTTTTATACCGTGCCAGTGAATGGTAGTTGCTTCATGTAAATTGTTAACAAACTCAACTCTAATGACATCATTTTCCTTAGCCTCAATAATTGGGCCAGGTGTTTGTTTGTTATATAACCATAGATTATCAGAAACACCTTTTTTATCGAATAAATGTGGGGTAATACCGGCCGTTAGCTTATAATTACGAATTAGTTGGTTCGATCGAATTTGATTAGGTAAAGATGTTAAAGCAATTGTTGCTGCTGAAAAATTTAAAAATTCACGTCGAGATAGCATATTTATATCCATTAATACTCTAATTAATTTAAATGTTACTTTGGTTTCTCACGATCATTGATTTGGTCGTGGATTTTTTTAACTTTTTTTGGCCAAGTACTTTTTATGTAAGATAATACAGAAATAATTTATTTATCTTTGAGAATATTTTTATAAGCTGGCATATTATCAGGATATTTTTGAATAACAATATCTTCAATACCATATTTGGTAATCATGAATAAATAATTATCACTATGATGTCCAGGTGTGACCTGTTTCGTCATGTGGAGGAGCTGCATTAATCCGTCAGGCAGTCTTGATATCCAATCTTTTTGACCTTCTAATTTTACACCATGGCATGATGCACAATTTTGAACATATACAGATTTTCCTAATAAAATGGTTACTTTATCGTCAGGATTTAGCGTGACTGATGCTTCAGCAACTTTATCCTCAGGCAAATAGATAGTCATTCCAAATATCAATATTATGGAAGGAATAAAGAAAAAAAATTTAGTATTAATCAAACTTTTAAAATTTAATGACATCCTTTTCCTAATGCTTTTAATCGCCAATAATTATATGGTAACGGTGTTATAAATCCTGCAATAAGCATAAAAGGAATAACCCACCAAGTTAAAATAGCACCACCAGTAAGCGCAACATCAGTTAAATTCATAGCTAATTCCATAGAAACCATAGAAACTAAAGACATTCCAATTGCTGTTTTAAATGCTAATTTCATAGACATCTGTTTGGAAAGTATAAAAGTTTCTAGTGCAATAGATGTTAATATTCCATTAACAATAGCTAAAGACATTATTAATATAACAGGCCATTCAATTTCCATAAATTGAAAATATGCAATCGTACCAAAATCACCAATACAACATCCAAGTAAACACCATAAAGTATTTTTAGATGATTGTAACCAAGTATGTTGGCAGAACCAGTTTATATTTATAATATTATCAACAATCATTAAATAGTTTCATAAGCCTTCCTCTAAGAGGAAGGTAAAGAAGAATATAGAAAAAGATTTATAGAAATTATTTGTCAGGCTCATAACTGAAGGTTCAAAATTAAACCTTTATATAAATAAAGTTAATTTGGTTTTGGTAGTTGTTGTCTAATTAGATGAGACGATTAAAATGATAATAACAACCAAACTTTATTTTAGACTATTTCTGGGTATTGTCCATTACCTTTAGTAGTTGTAATTCTTTATCTACTATTTCTCTTAATTTTAATCTGTTGCCATATGGATCCATGTTTTCATATTTTGTTAGACACTCACGAGCAGTGATGTTTTTCCATATTTCTTTTTTACCATTAGGAAATAATATCTCATAAAAACGTTTTGTCTTATCCCATGTTTTAGGAAGACCTTCTTTCATTTCATGTTCCATACATCAAACCTATTTGTAATACATCTCAACTTTAATTAATTATTATGGGGGTCATCTTTAGGCAAAATATTTTTGATATAATCTCTCTCTTTCCACTCCGGAGCAGGAGGTGTTCCTTGTTCTTCTCGAGGGGTATATACTGACAACTTATCATTCTTAAGATTTGGGATATAACGAGGGCAATTTGGATAAATCTCGCATTTTATCCTTACAACAAACTTTGCACCATAATGTCTTTTCAAGGAATTATTATCCCGGTGAATGCTTGCATGCCCATTTATTCTTATTCTTCGACTCTTTCCATCAAAGTTTACAAAAAGAAGAGCAACATTTTTATTCTTAATTATATTTCCTGCAGTTCTATACATCGAATTACCGTCATATTCAGGATACTCAATCACTCCATCTTTTACTATTTTAACAAATCCAGGATCCCCAGATTTTATATTGCAATCGATATATCCATTCCATGAACTAGCAATAAAGAAAAATTTTGATTTACTAATTAAGTCTATTTCATCATCCCAAAATTCGTAATGTTTTCGATGCTTTTCAATTGCGTCCGCTGTCCTAACACCGTCAAAAAGTTCTTGAAATTCTCTCATACCTTCGTGGAAAAAGCTTCTATTTTTAAAATTATCCATAATACAAACTCTGTCATGTTAATTATTAAAAACTTATTAGTTATTTACCAACAATAATTTTGTTAACAAAAAAAGTTTAAATAAAGAAAATAAGTCCTGATCTATTTATTCATTATTACTTATTCAAAAGGTTTGGTTTTAAGCCAATTTATAGTTTCTTTTAATGTTGTTGAAAAATCTCTAATATGAACATTAAGACTGTCTCTTCTAGTGAAATCAAATCCCGTGGGTTCAACTGGTTTATCTGAGAATGTTATAGGCATTCTCATGTTTGGAATTAATTTCCTACACTCATTATAAATATCATACCAATGAAGACTTTTGTAAACACCAAAATATCGTCCAGATGCGTTTGGATTTTCGTACACAGCTAGAAAAATTTTTGCTAAATCTCTTAAATGTATCATTGAGGCAGAATCGTTAGGTATTTTTTCATGTCTCGGATTTCCACCTTCGATAACCCTCTTTAGCCATACAAAGGGATTATGATTAAGATGACTTGGTAAAACTGGGTCACCATACAACCCAGTTGGTAAAATAATTGACAATCTAAAATCATTTTCTTCACAATATTTAATTGCAGCCTTTTCCATGACTGTCTTAGTTGCAGACGTATATTTTTTTGATTTGCATTGTTCTTTTTCATCAGACCAGTGATCAATCTCATTCTTAAACTTTACTGGTGGTACAGGATTTGTACTAGATGTAGAGGAGCATATTACAACATTTTTAATACCATGGTATTTGGCTGTCTTAAGAATGTTTAGACATCCATCAACTGTTGGGTTTATTATTTCTTTATAACCTCTTTCATCATCCATTTCTTTGGCTGGTGTGCCGTCTTTACCTTTATATGTTGGAGTTAAACAAGAAATAAATACTGCGTCAGTACCTTGCATAGGGCTTATAAAGTCTTTTTCATTTTCCATATTTGCGTTAAATAAATCTAGATTTTGAGAATTTTTAAGTTTGTTAAGATATTTAACTTTGGATATATCTGATTTGTCTCTTAAAGTACCATTTACAAAATAACCTTCCTCGAGTGCAAGTCTAACAATGCTTGATCCAACTAGTCCACTTGCACCAACTACACAAATTTTTTTATTTTTAGACATAAATTAATAATATTTAATTTTTAATTAATTTAAATAAATAAATTAGCTATTTCCAATTTTTTAAGAATTATAAAAGCATTTCAATTAGAGAAATTCTATCTTGGCCAAAATACATGTCTGTTTTATTTACAAAGAAAGTAGGAGAGCCAAAACCACCCCTATCTATAAGTTCTTGGGTATTATTTTTCAATCTTTCTTTAGTATCTTGTTGTTGTATAAAATTTAAAAATTTATTTGAATCTACATTTAAGTTTTCAACAATATTTATTAAATTTTCTTCTAGGGAAATGTCTAATCCATTGGTCCAATAAGCATAGAATATTGAATTCAAATAATTTTCAATACCTCCTTCATCTAGAAACATAAATGAGCCTCTCATAGCTTTGACGCTGTTAACAGGAAAAACCTTAGGTGAATTATGTGGTCCAAAGCCATCGTGATTAATAACAATTTTTCTTGCGTCAGCCCAATCTTTTAAATCTTTAAAATAATAAGTTAATTTTTCTTTAACCGGATTGGGATTATTTCTAGCCTTATAAACACTCGGATTTGTAGTGTTAAAGATACCACCAACTAAAATAGGTTTCCAAATTAATTCAAAACCTTTTTTTTTATAGAGATCTGTGATCCCCTTAAACGCCAGATAAGTCCACGGGCTACTACAGTCGAAGTAGTATTCAATGCTTTTACTCATGTCTCAAAACCTTTTATCAAGTTAAAAATAAAGTTGTTTTTATTATAGTATTTTGTTTTAAGTATATATGTATTTTCTTTTTCGTTACAGAATAATTAAATATTAGTTTAGAAAGTAAAATAAAATGATATCAACATTATTAACATCAATAACTGCTATATGGCTTTTGATATTATCCGCAAGGGTAATAGCACTAAGAGGGGTTTCTTTTTTAAAATTCTTCTCATTTAATAATTTTGGTGAAGAGGCTATACAAAGAGCGGTTAGAGCTCAGGGTAATTTAATTGAATATGCCCCAATTTTTCTAATTCTACTTTTCATTGCGGAGTATAATGGTGCCCATCCCCATATGTTATATATGACAGCCACTCTTTTTATGATTGCTAGATTAATGCATGGCGTTGCCTTTGGTTTTATGAAGTATAGTCCATTTCTTAGAGTTGGCGGAACTTTACTAACTTTTTTATGTATTCTAATCCTATCAATTAGTAATATTGTTGAAGTTTTATGATTTTAATAAATATTCGTTAAAGAAATTTAAAAAACATCATTTATTATGTTATATATGTAAAATGAAATTAATTATATTTTTTACATTTTTTTTAATTACTAAAATGGCTTTTGCAGAATTTTTTCAAGATATTTCAGGCATAATCAAAAGTAATAAAGAAAGATTAAGTTATGGTATTTCGGTAACGGATTTTAATAAAGACGGTCAATTTGAATTCATTGTTACAGGTTTTAGACATCCTAATTTAGCGCTTTCTTATAAAGAAGGTTACTTAGAAAACTTAATTAATGAAGAAGTTTTTTCAGACAATATAAGGTCAACTATTGGTGTTGCCGCATGCGATATTGATAATGATGGTTTTGAGGAATTATATTTTCTTAACACAGATACGTATAGCGGGAGAAAACAGTACTCAGACCGCCTTCTTGATAGTCAAACGAAGATAATTGACTTATTTGAAATTGAAAAAAATTTAAAATCTCTAAATATGACAGCAGGAAGATCGGTTGTATGTGTCGACAGAAATGGTGTGGGTACCTATGGTTTTTATGTGGCTAATTATGGAGGTCCAACTCGATTTTATGAGTTAATAAACAATCAAATAATTGATAAAGCTCCAATGTTAAATATTGATAAAATTACTGGTGGAAGAGCAGCTGTTTCGGGACATATTTTAGGAAACCAGATGGATATATTTGCTGCAAATGAAAGAGGTCCTAATTTTTTATATTTTAATGAAGACGGCATATTTAAAGATTTTGCAGAAAAACTTGGTGTTGAAGATGTATTTGAAAATGGTCGTGGTACAACTCTTACAGATTTTCTATATAGAGGAAAACTCGATATAGTAACTGGTAATTGGGAAGGTGAACATAGAATATTTTTAAAAGGTGACAAAAAATTTAAAGATGTTGCGACTTCAGCATTTAAAATACCATCAAGAGTTAGAACTGTTATTTCAGCAGATTTTGATAATGATGGCTATGACGAAATTTTTATAAATAATATTGGAGAAGCCAACAAACTTTTTAAGATTTTTAATGATGGAGAATTAAATCAAATTGCGTTAAATGTCGGATTAGAAAAGAATGGGCTGGGAACAGGTGCTGCTGTTGCTGATATAGATAATGATGGAATCTTAGAATTATTAATATCTCACGGCGAATCTGGTTTGCAACCACTTTCGTTATATAAGGCAAATGTTAATAGACCTTTTAGGTATTTAAGAATTTTCCCAAAGACTATTTACAACGCCCCTGCTAGAGGATCAACTGTAATTCTAAATAGCAATTTTAGGAAACATGCTAAAACAATTGATGCTGGATCTGGATATCTTTGTCAAATGGAACCTATCGCTCATTACGGTCTAAGGGTAAATGAAAAAGTTGAGAGTGTTACCATAAAATGGACCGATGGATCCTCAAACAATTTTAAAATAGATAAGTTAAACAAAACTTATATTTTTAAAAAAGACATTTAAAATAATGTTTAACTTAAAAATCGTCTTATCCCTTATTTTGACGCTAATATTTTCAAATTTTAGTGTTGTACAAGCTAAAGATAATAAAGATAAATACTACAATAACCTAACCAAGGACTGGCGTACAATATTTCCAGATGGAAATAGAAATGCTGCAGGACCAAAATTTTTTAAATATATTTCTGACAAATATACAAATTTTGAAGAGTTTCAAGAATACAATAAATTATATTGTTCTGTATCTGGATCTTTAATTAGTCCAGGTTCAAAACCTGAATTTATAAACATAAAAGAAGATGAAACCTTAAAAAATATTTGTGGATATTATTACAAATGCTGTTGGCCTTGTGTTTGCGATTTAATGAAATACGCAAAAGTCAAAAAAATTAAGAAAAAATTTCAAGATGGTTCAAAAGATTTATATGCCTTAATAATAGATAATCCATGCATGAAAAAAGATTTTCCTAAAAAAGTTAATAGGAGCTATTTCTGCGATGGCAATATTTTAGATAAGAAACAAGTTGCAACACATAATGATAAATTAATAATTGGTTTATTGTATGATGCCAATTATTGTCAACCTTCAGATTTAAGAAAAATTTATTCTAATAAGATAACTGGTAGATTATGCCCCATTAGAAATAGTACTCCTATAAATGAATTAAGTTCTGGAATGGGTGATATATTTATAAAGTTAGCAAGATAAATTTTTTTCATATAAGTTTTTTAAACTTTACTTTTTACAGATAGGTTCAATTAATTTCACATCGTCGTTTTCAGTATTAAAGATAAATATTTTATTCTTTTCAATTCCTTTGAAGTTTTTGCTATGAACCAGAATTCCTATGGATTTATCTGAAGAAGAAAAATAATTAAAAGTAGCAATAGGAGAGCGATGAAAATACATTTTTTCTCGATGTTGATAGTTTAAATTGTTAAAGATTTTTAAGTAGTCTAAGTTTTCTTGTTTCCTTGGAAAAGGCAAATCTTGAAACCATACTGGTTTGCCCTGCAAGCAATTTGGTTTATTCGGAATAGGGCCATTTATAATTCTATAGTATTTTACCCAGCTAATCCTTTTAGAATTTTTTTTAGTGCCAAACCAAACCAAACATTTTCTATAGTCTTTAGTTTCACAATTTCTACTTTTGAAGAAAAAATTCGAAATTTTTAACTCTTTTATTGGATTAGTACATGTTCTGTCTAAACAATAATTTTTTATGCTAACGTCATTTAGTTGAGCAATTGAGTTAAATGAAAATGTTAAAAATATTATTAAATATAAAATATGGAACATTGAATTATTATAATTATTTATTTCTTTTGACCATATATTAATCCTTTTTCCCAGTTATCTACATATTCATCTATAGATAATGTCCATCCATTTTCCATATTTTCATCAAAATATTCAAATAAAATTCCATCTTGTGCGTGCATAGATAGAAGTACGGTCCCTCCACTTTCTCCACCTCTTTCGTCATGTGGAAGAGCGTCTGCACCCGCAAGTGCATAATCGCCCTTTTTTCTAGAAATAGATCTTTTAGATCCATCAAGTTGCCATTCTGTAAGGTGTTGTTCACCTTCTAAAACCATTGTTAATGTTGACGCAACATGCCTGTGTCTTCGGCAGTGACTTAAACTTGCATATCTCAAAAGCATGTCTAGACGTCCAGATTTTATATCATATCCAAGAAGACTATAATCGAAATCAACTTTAAATTCTTTGCAATCGGGGTCTGTTACGTTTCGCCATTCTACTAATTTTGGATCAAAGCTCCTTGATATTATGTTCATATTTTTAATTCTCCTTAGTTGTATGAAAACACATGGATCAAATAATATTAAATATTAGTTTAAAACATTTAAAATTCAAATAATTCATATTCATAAAAATTCAAAAAATGTAAAAAAAACATAAAATACGGCAAATAGTTACTAGTTTTTTATGATATTATAATTAAATCATAATTTATTAAGTATAAGGCAGAATTAATGATGAGTTAGAAAAATTACGAGCCAAAGCAACGTTTTAGAAGAGTAATAACTAATACATTTTCATCTAAAGAAGACTGTGAGATGTTTATTATGGTATTAAAACAACAATGACCTATCTATATAGATAGATTGCCTAAAAGTGAGTTAGAAATAACTAAATCCATGGATTCACCAAATTTGATGGCAGCCATATGGACTCTAGACGATTTTAAACTTTTTGATATACTAGAAAAAATTGGGAAAGAGATGACCTTTTCATACCGAAATAATTGTCACCTAAATCAACAAGTATTAAAACAGAAACAATATTTGTGATTTATGGAAATAAATAGTTCAACCAAAAATTTTATTGATTTTAAGAAGGGACAATAAATGCATGGTACATTGGATTTTGGCATAAAAAACAAAGTGGCCATAGTTGCTGGAGGAGGAGCCTTTGGTAAAGAAATTGGAAATGGAAGAGCTGCTTCTATATTACTTGCAGAGGCTGGTGCAAAAGTAATTGTTGCTGACAGAAGTGAAGAGCTTGCGAATAATACTGTTCAAATGATTAAAGATAGAGGTGGAGAGGCTATAGGAATGAGTGGAGATTTAACAAAGTCTGATCAATGTAAAAAGGTTGTTGATTTAGCCTTAAATAGCTGGGGAAGGCTTGATATTCTTGATAATAACATTGGAATTGCAAGCAAATTATCAGTAGTGGATGAATTAGAAGAAGATTGGGATAAGGTTATGAAAGTTAATTTAAAACCAATGTTTCTTATGTCAAAGTATGCTATTCCAGCAATGATAAATACCGGTGAAGGTGAATCAATTGTTAATATTTCTTCCATTTCTGCAACAAGACCTAAAGGTCTAACCTCCTACTCTGCCTCAAAGGGTGCAGTTCTCTCACTTAGTCAAGCTATGGCTGTTGATCATGGTGCAGATGGAATAAGAGTTAACTGCATTCTTCCTGGACCAGTTTATACACCAATGGTGTACTCTTCCGGCATGACAGATAAACATCGTTCTCAAAGACAAAATGCTTCTCTAATTCAAGTAGAAGGAGATGGTTGGGATATTGGCAAGGCAGTTGTTTATTTATCATCTAATTGGGCAAGATATATAACTGGACATCTTATGGTTGTAGATGGTGGATGTTCGTTGTCAGCGAAGCCAAGGGGGTAAGTGCCCAAAATTTCATTGCAAATATTGCAGATCAATTCTTTACAAAAATAAACTTGAAGAATATTGGTTTAAAAAAGGTTTATGAAAATTCATACCAAGAAATAGTTTCAAATTGATAATGACAATGTTCTTATTATGTGTAATGTTTTATTTCTTTTGTAGATTAGAATTTATAAAAGCTAGATATTTCTATAAAATTAATTAATCTAAAACAAAAAAATATAAATGGAGCGAAGATAATGAAAGATTACATGGTAGCACACACATTTAAGTCAGAAGAAATGAGAGAGCAGTATTTTGAAGCTTCAAAAGATATGACGGCAGACGACATACGTAAGAATATGAAAAATGACAATGCTAGTTTTCAGATGAATTGGAATAATGAGAAAAATGATATGATCATGTTTTGTTGGTGGAAAGCTAACTCTCCTGAAGCTATTACAGAAACTTTAGGTGAAATGGCAGACATGTTTCATAATGACATAAAAGAAATGCCTAATGTTATGGACGTTACAGATTAATAATATAGGTATAATTTTATGAATACTCTTATAATAGAAAATTTCAATAATGTAACCTGGGATGAATGGAAGAAAAAATTTGTCTCAGACGCTGAATTACAATCCAAAATGATAAGAAATACATTAGTTGTAGAGTGGACAAAACACTGCCGTGATTAGCACTGAAGTCTTTGATTAAGAAATGGTTGGCCAATTTATGATTTCATGTCAGTTTAAAAAAAGGAACAAGAATTTGGTCTTTCACATGAGGCGTATCAACTGTCAAAAATCTGATGTAATTTTTAAATAAAAACAATTTTTAAAACCCAAAAATTTCGTTTCTTGGGTTTTTTACTTTATAGGATTGATTTAGATCACAAAGTAATTAGTCTAAAGTTAATTAGTTTTCATTAAACTGAAAAAGCAGATGTAAGTACACTGATTACTGTAAACGCAAACCTTCCTTCTTTTTCAGCCTTATCAAGCTGACTTTGCCAATCTAGAACTAAATCTTTTTGATATACCATTTTTAATAGCAGCGCTTACCATGTTTATTTCTTGAAATTTAGGAAATGAGTTTTCATCCTCATTAGTAATAAAAAATGAGATTTCTTTATTTTTATGTTTGTATAACTTTGCATTCCAAGTTTTCCATTTAATTGAGTTGTAAGCATAGGATGTTTTTGGCTTCTAAAGCTATCATGTATCATATCATTTAATTTTTTTTCAAGACCGTGGAACCCAAAAAATTCCATAATGTAGAGATATTTGCAAACTTAGAATTAGGTTTTTGAAGACGTTTTGCTTCAATAAATGCGTCATCAACATTTTCTATATATTTAAGTGTTTGGGTTAAAGTAACTGCGTCACATGAACCTTGATCAACATTAATACTATTTGCATTACAGCATAATAACTCTACATTTTTAAGATTATTACACATTTCTTTAGCCGAACTAATTTGAAATTTGCTTGGATCAACGCCAATAACTTTTCCGTCAGGGCCAATACATAAAGATATTTCGTTGACTAGATGTCCACCACCACAACCAAGGTCAACAATGGTTTGTCCTTTTTGTAAATTTAATTCTTTTAATAATGCTTGTCTTCACAATAGACCAATATTGGTTGATCTGAGTTTTCTGCTGTATAGACCTTAATTTATTATTACACTCCATAATATTTTTAATAACTTGTTCTTTATTAATTCTATAATGAAATAGCTTTTTTAAAAGCCGCTCTTGAAAGTAATCTATCAATATATTGATTTAAATTGATCAAGTCTGAAATATCTACTTTTAGTCTCCTCGCCGCATAACAAGCATGTCCTGTCATTATGTCTGCCCCAGAAAAAACACCTGTTAAATACTCTCTATCTTTTAATCTGTTATCTACATTCACAATTGCAATTTTAAGAAGTTTTAATGCTCTAGCAACATTTACATCATTCTTCTTTTCTGGAGGAAGTAAAATTGTTTCCACTACTATGGTATTTACTTGTTGCATAATAGAACCCTCAGCATAATGTAGCCACTGAAGATAGTCTGGAAAAGCAGGATCCTCAATTTGAGGTTGTAATTTGCCATCACCGTGTCGAGCTAACAAGTATTGTACGATCGCTCCAGACTCATAAATCTTTACATTACCATCTTCTAGAACAGGTACTCTTCCCATAGGATGTAACTTATAATACTCGGGAGTACGTAATGATCTGTCACCAACTGAGTATTTTTCTAATGTGTATGACAATTCAAGCTCTTCAAGTAACCACGCAATTCTAACGGCCCTCGAATTTGGTGCAAAATAAAGTTTCATTTAAATCTCCATATAAGTAACGTGTTTTCTAAGATTGAACTAGTTTTTTTTGTTTAACAAGATACAAAAAATTATATTTTTAATGTTATTAAAAAGTATTTTTTCACCTTGTAGTGCCTAATTTATAAATATATAAATAAGTTTGTATAATTTTTACTAAGGAGCCTAATAATGGATGGATTATGTTGTGGCCCAGGATACGCGAGTCCCTTCGAAGCAGTAAGGGCACCTCGGGAAAAATTGTTGTATACCATTGCTATTTATACAGGTACTGGTATACAAAAACCTGATTATCTAGCAACAATTGATGTAGATCCTGAAAGTCAAAATTATTCACAGGTAATTCATAGGCTTGAAATGCCTGGAATTGGTGATGAGTTGCACCATATGGGATGGAATGCGTGTTCCTCTTGTCATGGCGACGAAAAAATGACTAGAAAATATCTTTTAGTTCCAGGCGTTAGATCAAATAATATATATGTTATTGATACGGCAACAAAACCACACGCCCCAATATTACATAAGGTTGTTGATGGTGCTAAAATTAAATCCAAAACAAATTTGTCTGGTCCGCACACTGTTCATTGTCTTGGATCAGAAATAATTATTTCTTTCCTTGGAGATGCAAAAGGAGATGCTCCAGGTGGCTATCTACATCTGAATAAAGACTTTGAGATTGTTGGCCGATGGGAAAACTCTATGGGTGATATACCATTTAGTTATGATTTTTGGTATCAACCGCGCCACAATGTTATGGTCAGTTCTGAATGGGCAGCACCAAATACGTTTATGCCAGGATTTGACTTAGAAGAAGTTGGGCATCTCAAGTATGGAAGACGTTTACACATTTGGGACTTTGAAAAGAAAAAGCCAATTGAAACAATGTATTTAGGTGAAGATGGACTTATTCCTCTAGAAGTTAAATTTATGCATGATCCAAATAGTAGTCACGGGTTTTGTGGGGCGGCTTTAAGCGCAAATGTGATACATTTCTGGAAATCCAAAGACGGTAAATGGGAATGGGAAAAAATCATAGATATTGACAATGAACCACATCCTGATTGGCCTATACCAATTCCGGGTGTTATGTCAGCTCTTTTAGTATCTATGGACGATAAATATCTTTATATAAACAATTGGCTACACGGTGATATGAGACAATATAATATATCAGACCCTCATAACCCAGTTTTGACAGGCCAAATATGGATGGGTGGTCTTTTGGGAAAGGCACCCATTGTGAATGGTGTTAAGGTTGCGGGTGGTCCGCAAATGTATCAGTTATCGTTAGATGGTAAGCGCATGTATGTTACAACTTCCCTTTTCTCAACTTGGGATAATCAATTCTATCCTGAAATTAGAACTAAAGGTGGAGTCATGGTTATGATTGACTGTGATGTAGAGAATGGTGGTATGAAAATTAATAAAGACTTCATTTTAGACTTTGGTAAAGAGCCAAACGGTCCTAGTAGATGCCACGAATGTAGATATCCCGGCGGAGATTGTACAAGTGATATTTGGTTATGAATAAGATTACAATAGCAAATCGTAATAATACTATTTTTAGGGTTAGAGGAACAAAACCTTTGTTATCAGAATTACGTTCACAGGGACTTGATCTACCATATGGTTGTCAATATGGTGGCTGTATAACTTGTGCTGCAAAGTTAATTAATGGTGAGGTTGATCAAAGATCTCAGGTTGCTCTTAATAATAGGCAAATAAACCAGGGTTATGTAATACTATGTGTTGCTCGAGCAAAAACTGATTGCACATTTGATGTTGGCGTAGAAAGTCATGATAAACTATATCGTAATCCGTTTATTGACCCCTTGGCTCCTCATGAATTAAAAGCTGATATTGCAATTTCAAAGGATAATAATTAATGACTTTAGTAAATCATAATGAGCCCTATAGTGATGATTATCTTCAAGATATTCTCAGTTCTGTTAAGACAATCGCAATGGTTGGTGCTAGTCCGGATAAGACCAAATTTAGCTATGGTGTCCTCAGAGTGTTACATGAAACAGGATATGACATGATCCCCGTAAATCCACGTCCTGGCCTAAAAGAAATTAGAGGATTAAAAGTTTATCCAAGTTTATGTAAAATAGATCGTCCAGTTGATATGGTTGAAGTGTTTAGAAAGCCTGAGGATCTTTTCGGTATTGCTGAAGAAGCAATAAAGATTGGTGCTAAAGTATTATGGGGCCAGATTGGTGTAACTAACCACGAAGCTGCTCGTTTGGCTGAAGAAGCTGGCTTAAGAGTTGTTATGAACCGTTGTCCAAAGATCGAACTTTTCAGACCATTTTGGAAACCTAGACTAGACCCAGAGATTTAATTACTTTTGATTAAACTTTTAATTAAGTTTGGTATATTTACTAATATTTTTATTAAAACTATTAAAATACCACTTCCTAATAAACTTCCTGTTGTAAAAGTCAATAAATCAGTTTGATTGTAAAAAAATAAAGAAAAAAAGAAAATCATTGTTCCAAGCATAATTGTTGAACAAAAAATGAGTAATAATACATGAAAAATATCTGTTTTATTAATTTTATAATATTCACTTGCTCCAATAGTAACATTGAATTTTCGAAAAACAAATAGTGTTAATGGTACACAAACCAATTGGCTTGTAGATAGAGCAAAGAAATTATTAAAAGGTAATTCAAAGCTAAGGTCTTTTAGTACAAAGTATAGGGTAATGTAAGAAAATAGCATTCCAAATATAATTTTATTACCAAAAAATAAAAAAGCTAATATAACTATTCCATATGGAAAATAAAATAGTAAGAAATTTTCATAATAAACTAAATTATAAAAAATATAATACCAAATGAAAAACATTAAAGTATGCGAAACATATATTAGAATATTTGAAATAAACCTATCAATAAAACAATTGAATTTCATAAAAATTAATATAAATGAAATTAATTTTTAAAATATGTATATTGAATTTACTCTTTAAACTCTTTAGACATCCATTTTTCAAATTGAACTAAATCATTATAAGCTTTACCTACTGTTAATTCAGTAATTTCTTTTCTCCAATTACAGTAGTCATTCATTTTATCTATCAATGTTAGATTTGCTTGGCAGGAGACAGTTTTGCCTATACGTTCAACAATTATGTAACCTTCTTTCTCACATTCACTTATCATATTAGAAATAGTCTGCCTATTTGTGTGCATCTCTTTCACTAAATGTGAAATTGAGTAAAATGTATTTTCATAAAATGCGTTGACCATCCAACGTGCAAAAGCATTACGTATAGGGGTTGAATTGAAATATCTTTGTACTTTATTGAGCATTCTTGTTTGCCTGGCTTTAAAAATTTCCATTTCAATTTTCATTACACACCTTCTATATTCTAGTAAAAGATGATTATAAATTTCATCGGAAGAATTTTTAATTTTTGACATAATTAAGAATAGCAAAATTATTAAACTTGAAACAACTTAATATTTTAAAATAAAAAAGGCGACTAAAGTCGCCTTTTAAATATTTTATAT
>CACNRW010000016.1 GCA_902622875.1 uncultured SAR116 cluster alpha proteobacterium | reverse complement strand
AGAATATGTTAATCCTATAGATAAAATTTTAACTTTACTTTTAAATAAATTTTCAAAAACAGACCCTTCGCCAAAACAGTTTTTATTTTTTTTAATTAACAAATTTTCTGAGAGTGGCCCATCGCCACTAAATGAAAAAAGTGGGTCATCCGACCTCAAAGAATTAGGAAGTAACCTTACAAACTCTGAAAATGCTCCTAATTGCTTCGGAGATGGGCTATTCAATATATCAAAAATTTCGTTTCTTCTAAAAGAATATGTAAAGGTAGGAACTATAATAGTTCCGTCTGGCCCAAGAACAGACCTTAATGCATCATAGAAACCTCTAACTCCCTTTTCCATAACTCCCAAAGAAATTAAAGACGAGTGAACAAGGATACTCTGATTTTTTTTTAATCCTAGATTTAAAAATAAACTCTTTAAATTTTCAATAGATGTGTAATGCAATACAAAAACTTCTCTATAATTTTCTTAATTTTATAATAACATATTTTTTTAAAAATTCTTAAATCTCAAAATCATTGACTTAATTCTGATTTTTATTTGTTATCCAAAATATATGTTTCTTGAATTTTAATGTAACCTAATTCTTTAAGTTTGTTTTGCAACATTATATTATTTACAGCAACATTGAAAAAAAAGTCTTTGTATCTAACCGAAGGTATGGGATCAAGAGGTTGAAGTTTTTCAAAAACTATAATTAAAATTCTCCTAAAGATACTTAAATTTAACTCCTCTAAACCGTTTAAAGAAATGGAATTATCATGATTATAATAGATATTTCCATACGCTTCATCATCTAATTTAACAATATACCATAATCTATAAGGATTATTTTGGACAAAAAGTTTATGCTGTTCAAAATCAGGCAAAATTTTATGACTGATAGAGTGTTTTCTTTCTCTTAATTGCTTATAGAGAATTTCTACTTGTTTATCAGTTGGCTTGACTACTTCGAACTTTATATCAACTAGCATAACTAATATTTGAATTTTTTCTTTTAAAAAATCAACAGATAAATTATTAATACTTTTATATATAAAAAAATAAAATAATCAAAATCTCATTTGTAAAAAGTGAATGTTTAAAACAGTTTTTTACCATAATTAAAAATCAAATAGTAAAATATTGACTGAAATGTTTATGTTGAGTATAAAATGAACATTAAAAACTATAAACTAAAGTTTTAAAAATTGAGTAGATCCGAATATACAAAGAAAATTATCAAGTATTTTGCAAAGCAAAACAAAAATATTACGATTAATACTGAATTATTTAAATCAGGATTTCTTGACTCTATAGATATGGTAGAGTTAGTTATGTTTATAGAAAAGCAGTTTGAAATAAAATTACCTCAAAATCTCATGACTATTGAAAATTTTAACAGCATAGAAAATATTGTCACCATAATTGATAAAATTAAAAATAACTAAAGTTTGTGTTTAACTTTAAATTTGAAAACTTTACTCTAGGAAAACATTTTGAGAAAATAGATGTAATTTGTCTTCATGGACTGGGTTGTTCAAAAGAGAATTTTTTTAGCATAATTGAAGGTTGTAATAAATTAAATATCAATTGTATTTCGATAGATCTGCCAGGGTTTGGTGAAAATATTTGTGATAAAATCAACATAAAAACTTATAATCATTTTTTTGAACAATTATCATCCAAATTAAAATTTTCAGATGGATTAATTATAATCTTACATTCAATTTCATCCTGTTTCATGAACGAAATTAATAAACATTTAAATTATAAAAAAATAATTTTTTTGGAAGGAAACTTAACAATCCACGACGCCGGGTGGAGCAAAGCCATTATAAAAATGGGGCTTAAAAAAAACTATGTCTATTCAAATTTTGTGAGGTCAAATTATTTCAAAATAATCACTAACTCAATGTTAACTAACTTAAAAGAGACAAAAATTAAAAAATATTTTAAAAATGGTAATAAATTTAAAAATAATAGTTTTTATACTCTTGCTAAAATAGGATATGAAAGAACTACATCTTCAGAAATTGCTCAATTTTTAATTGAAGACAAAAAAAAATTTCTTTATATTATTGGAAGTCGTGAAGTGATGAAAAAAACACTAAATTTTTTAATAAATTCAAGCATTGAATATATGACTTTAGATAATTGTGGACACTATCCTATGATAGAAAAGCCAGGAAAAATAATTGATGTTATCAAAAAACTACATTCAAATTAATACAGTAGTTGAGTTTCTTTTAAATGCTAAAAACTCTTGGCCTAAAAAAATAGCTTTAACTCATGGTAAAAAAAGCATTACCTTCAATCATTTTTTCTTAAAAGTAACACAGAGAACAAATAGATTAATCGAAATTGGGGTAAAAACTGGTGATAGAATTGCAGTTTGTATGGATAAAAGTATAGATCAAGCCATAAATATTTTTTCTATCATTTGCTCAAATGCAATATTTGTTCCCGTACTTCCAAAATTAAAATCTAATACAATAAAACATATAATTAAGGATTGTGACGTAAAATTTATTATAACTGATGATCATAGACTAAATGAAGTGAAAACTATAACTAACAAGTCAAAGATAATAATAGGTACAGAATTTTCAGATACTAATTACCTAAACTTATGTGATACTAATAAAAATTTAAATAATGAGATTAACTTTAATCTCTTAAGTAATGATCTTGCAGCTATTATATACTCATCTGGATCGACTGGGATGCCAAAAGGTATAATGATTCCACATAAGTCATTATATGATGGTACTAGAATTGTATCTACATACTTAAAAACCAATCATAATGAACAAATTGCAGGTATTCTTTCTCTAAATTTTGACTATGGACTTAATCAACTTTGGCAAACTTTTTACAAAGGCTGCACTTTAAACTTGCATGAATTTTTATTCGTACAAGATTTCTTTAATTTTTTAAAAGACAAAAAAATCACTATGTTGCCCTTAATGCCAGTTATGCTGACCCATATCCTTAGGGGGAGTTCCTCAAAATTGACTAAAATTAAAAAAGTTAAAACAGTAAGTTCTTCAGGAGGGGCTCTTTCAAAAAAAATTCTTGACGGAACAAAAAAAATTTTCCCTAATGCTGATATCTACTCAATGTATGGGCTCACAGAAGCTTTTCGTTCAACATTTCTAGATCCAAAAGAACTTAAAAAACGACCAAACTCTATTGGAAAAGCCATACCTGATGTTAATATTCTAGTTTTAAATGATAAAAATGAGGAGTGTCCTCCTAATGTCCCTGGTGAGTTGGTTCATCGAGGATCATGTATTAGCAAGGGATATTGGAACCTTAAAAGTAAAACTAAAGAAAAATACAAAACAATACCTCAATATAAAGATGAAATTGTTGTTTTTTCGGGTGACGTAGTAACAAAAGACAAAGAAGGATTTATTTATTTTGTAGGCAGAAAAGATGAAATGATAAAAACTCACGGTTTTAGAGTTAGTCCATTTGAAGTAGAAGTAGTGTTCAATAAGTTTAAAAAAATATCAAGTTGTGTGGTTTTTGGAGTTTCTGACGATGAATATGGTAATTCAATAATTCTTTGCTATTCCAGTTATAATAATATTGAATTAAGTAAAAATGAACTTTTTAAGTATAGTAAATTGAACCTGCCTAATCATATGATACCCAAAACATTTTTGTTTTTTAAAACTATGCCCTCTACTGGAAACCAAGGTAAAATAGATAGAGTTTATGTTAAAAATATTGCACTCTCTATGTTGAAAAATCATTAAATTATATGATGAACATTAAAACTTAAAAAATTATATTAATTAAAGTAAAAGTTTTGAAAAAGACAATACTTTAAAAAATATATGACTTTTTTTAATTTTGAAACTTTTTCAAAAACACCATATAAATTAAATATATGTGAAAGTTAAAGATAGTAAAATTGATGAGTAAATATAATTATAATTTTTATGATGTTATTGTTATCGGAACGAGTCCAATTTCGATTCTAAACGTTATATCAAAATATAGAAATAAAAAAATTTTAATATTAGATAAAAATAAATCTTTAGGAGGAAACTGGTCAGTATCTGAGATATTTGGTTTTAAAAACGTTGAGACTGGTCCTCACTACATTAAAATTAGAAACAAAGAAGAATTACTTTTTTCACATTTAGATATTGAAATAGAAAAAAATATTTTTAAACCAGTTTACATTACTAAAAATATTTTTTTTAAACTTTCTGATAGAAGATTAATCGAAATTTATAAAAAATATGTTTCAGAAAAAAAAATATCTTGGAAAATTAAGCTTGTATTAAAATTTATTTTTTTTTTGATTAAGACAATTTTTTCTAAACATAAAACTAATTATATCTATCCAAAGTATGGTTGTGTTAATTTATTAAATAAATTAACGAAATTATTACATAAGCTTAATGTTAATTTAAAGTTTAATACTAATATCCTTGAAATTATATCCAATGATGAACAAACTAGATTAATAACAAATAATGGAATTTTTTTTACAAAAAAATGTCTTTTACCTTCAGGTTATCAAAATATTAAAATCATTAGCAATCAAAAAGTCATTAGAGATGTTTACCTATCTTGTAACAAGAATAATCAAGTTCACCTTTTAATAAATGAAAAGCCTTCAAGAAAACCTTTTTATTACAAACCAATTAATAATGAATTTATGGCCATTAATGATTTAAGCCATTATTCAGAACTAAAAATTTTGAAAAACCAAAACAGAAGAATCTTATCTATAAGACTCTCAGAGAATACAAAAACTGAAGATTTAAAAAAATTAGAAAATGATATTCTTCGATTTCTTAAGAAAACTAAAATTATTAAAACCAGTTCATCTATTCTCAATTTTAAATTAACAAAGTTGCCAAATAAAGTTAGAAGAGAAAAAGAAATTATGGAATTAAATAAAAAGACAAATAAAAATATTGAATTTTTTTATTCATTTGATTTGAGTACAGCCATAAATATGTTAAGTGATGAATTTATAACATTAAGAAAGTACTAAAAAATGCGTGAAGAAACAAATTTAAGTTTAATTCATGGATTAAAACTTGGTTTCTCTCTATTTACAAGTGTTGAAAAAAAAAGATTTTTTTTATATGGTTTTTTAGTTAGTTTATTTTCAATTTTTGAAATATTTGCTTTATTATCACTGATGCCACTAATTGCTATAATAGTGGACACATCTTATATATTTTCAAATGTATATTTTTCTGAAATCCTGACAAAGTTAAATATATCGAGTTATTTATATAACAATAAAAAATTAGTTATTTATATTTCTTTATTCTCGATTTTTTTATTAATCATTTCATATGTCTTAAATATTTTCTCGCATTATCTTATTTTGAAATTTGGTGCTCAATCCTCAACTAGATTAGCTCAAGAATTAATGACTTTAACTTTTAATGTAAATTTAAAGTGGTTCTATAATAAAAATAATAGTATTTTAACTCGTATTTTCTTTGGAGATATTACTTTATGGGGAAATGACTTTTCTCAAAAACTTCTTACAATGACACAAAAACTCACTTTGGTTATATTTGCTCTAATTATACTAATTATGAGTTTCCCTTTCTATGGACCTTTATGTTTTTTATTAATATTTCTTTTAGCTTTTACATTTATATACGTAGTAAAACCAAGACTTAAAAATATGGGTATATATGTTAGAAATAAATCTGATCAATTAGTACAAATATGTGAATATTGTTTTGGAGGTTTAGTTGATATATTACTTACTACATCGGAAAGGTATTTCTTGAACGAATATGTTATCAAATTTAGAAATTTCAACGTTGTAAAATATAAGTCTGACATTTTAAACATGTTACCATCAACGTCACTTATGCTAATTGGACAAATTAGTATTGTTTTGCTAACATTATACATGGTTTCTTTAGAAAAATCTGCTCAAGAAATAACGTCCACCTTGGCATTGTTAGTTTTGTTATCCTCTCGAATTATACCTGCAATTAACCGTGTGTCCGGAGATGTTACAGGATTTATTAGGTCATTTGGATTTATTTCTAGACTTTTAGAATTAAGACAACAATTAATTGAAATGCAATTAGACAAAAATGATAATTTTATAATCGATAATATTTCTAATTGGAAAATTCTTAAATTGTCAAAAATAAATTTTTCATATGATGATAATCAAACAATACTTAATAACCTGACATTTGAATTTAAAAAAGGAGAGATTTATGGAATAATAGGAAAGTCTGGAGTAGGCAAAACTACTTTTATTAATGTATTAATGAGACTTATTGATCAAGATAATGGAAAAGTTCTTCTTGATAATGAAGAAATTAAAATTAAACACAGAAATAATTTGTTTAAGGAGATAGGCTTAGTACCTCAAAATCCTTTTTTGCTTCACGGTTCTATACTAGAAAATATAGCTTTTGGACATACTTTTGAAAAAATTGATAAAAAGCACCTAGACGAAGTTATTAAAACCTCTAGGTTAGAAAGTTTAATAGATAAATCCAATGATGGTATTTATACTAATATAGGAGACAAGGGTAGAAATATTTCAGGAGGTCAGAAACAAAGAATTGCTATAGCGAGAGCATTATATAAAAAACCGAAAATAATAATCTTTGACGAAGCTACAAATTCTCTTGACCAGAAAACAACATCTGAAATCATAAAAATTATACAAAGCATAAAAAATAATAAACTGATTATTATTATTACTCATGATAAAGAAGTTATAAAACATTGTGACAAAACAATTCTTTTAGATAATGGGAAGCTTATAAACAAATCAAATTAAAACGAATGTAACATTTTATGAATAACAATTTTTTAGAAAATATTAAGAATAGAAAATCTCCTTATGTTATAGCAGAGATAGGAATTAATCATAATGGAAGTGTTTCATTAGCAAAAGAAATGATTAGTGCTGCTAAAACAAGTGGGGCCTCTTGTGTAAAATTTCAAAGTTTTAAGGCAGATAAGTACATTTCAGACATAGCAAACAAAGCCAATTACCAAGTTGCTAATTCTAGTAGTAATATTTCTCAAAAAGAGATTATTCGTAAATGTGAACTAGATGCTAATCAGTTGAAAGAACTTTTCTTATATGCAAAAAAACTAGAAATTGATTTTTTGTCAACTCCATTTGAAATATGGAGTTTAGAAGAATTGATTTCATTAGGAATTCCAGCAATAAAAATTAGTTCTTGTAATCTAACAAATATTCAGTTTTTACACAAAGTGGTGTCAAAAAAACTTCCTGTTTTATTATCAACAGGAATGGCAAACCTTAGAGAGGTAGTGGAAGCTGTATCAATTCTTAAAAATAGTAACATTCCTTTTATGATATTTCAATGTACTTCAAATTATCCTTCAAAGCATGAGAATGCTAATCTAAACGTTTTGACTACTTTTAAAAGAATTTTTAATACTGAGGTTGGTCTTTCAGATCATACATCGTCAAATATTACCAGTATTGCGGCAATTGCTCTTGGGGCCATTGCAATTGAAAAACATTTTACCATTTCAAAAAAGTTGCCAGGAATAGACCAAATGGCATCATTGGAGCCACATGAGTTTAAATCTTTAGTGGATGACGTAAAGGCTTGCAAGTTAGCTTTAGGTAGTTTTTTAAAATTTAAAACAGAGGAAGAAAATGATACTTCAATTGCTTTAAGAAGAAGTTTGGTTGCAGCAAATAATCTTAATGCTGGTCAAAAGATTACAAAAAACTGTTTGTCAATAATGAGACCTGGAAGCGGGTTGCAACCAAGTTATTTCTCGGAAATTTTAGGAAAAAAATTAACAAAAGATATTAAAAAAGGCACACCTATAAAACTTGAACATTTTCTTTTGACCTAACAAACAAACTTTTTAAAATATATACGGGAGAAAAATATGAATTTTTTATGTATTGGAGCAGGTTCAATTGGAAAGAGACATGTGAAAAATCTTATTTTTTTGGGTATTAAAAAAGAAGAAATTACAGTTGTTGATCCAAGAAAAGATAGACTATTAGAAGTCAAAAAATTTGGTATTGACAATACTTTTACAGATTTAATTGAAGCATTAAATTCTAAAAATTATGATTTGTCCATTATTTCTTCACCTACAAGCTTACACATAATTCAAGGAATAGAGATTGCAAAAAAGGGAATACATATCTTGATGGAAAAACCTTTAGATAGTGATCTAAAGAATTTAGAAGAATTTACTAAAGTGGTAAAAGATAATAAATTAATTGTTATGATGGCATATGTTTTTAGATTTTCTCCCCTGGTAAAGAAAGTTAAAAGCTTAATTACTGATGATGTAATAGGTAAAGTTTATTTTGCTAGAGGAGAGTTTTCTGAATACCTACCAGATTGGCATCCTTACGAAGATTATAGATCTTTTTACATGTCAGAAAAAAAATTAGGCGGTGGTTCTATATTAGATCAAAGCCATATAATGGATTTAATACATTTTTTACTTGGAGATTTTCAAGGTGTCTATTCATTTAATGGTAATTTGAGTAATCTTGAATTAAATTCTGATGATTATGCTGAATTGTTAGTAAGATTAAAAAGTGGGGTTGTAGTCTCCCTACATACTGATATCTTTGGTAGAGATCATAAAAAACAGTTGGAAATTAAAGGAGAAAATGGCAATATTTATTGGGATCATTATGAAAACTCTATAAAACTATATTCAGCAAAAAACAAAAATTACGAAGTTTTCAAAAAGTTTCCAACAGATTTTAATTTAAATTATATCGACGAAATTAAACATTTTATTGCTTGTTGTGAAAAAAAAGTGAATTGTATATCACCTTTGAATGACGGTATTAATACAATGAAATTAATAAATGCAGCTAAAAAAGCGAACAAGCTAGGGACTTATCAAATTGTCTAAAAAAGAATTTCGCTGTGCTCTTTCTTCTAGTTGTTTTGCTAATAACTATGTGTCTGAAAGTATTAAAGCCTGCAATTTTTTTTCTCCAAATTATGTGGAAATTTCGGCCCCTCATCTTTATGAAGAATTGTCAATTATTGAAAAAAAGTTAACAAATTTTGTTGATAATGGTTTTAATTTATTTATACACAACTATTTCCCAGTCTTAAAAGATGATTTTGTTTTAAATATTGCATCAAACAACGAAAAGATAATTAAAAACTCTAAAGAACTTATATTAAAAGCTCTATATATCTGTGAAAAAATAAAATCACCTATCTATGGTATTCATGCAGGATATTTAAATGATGTAGCAGAGGTTAAGAATAATAAATTTATGTTCTCTAAAGAAACTGTTAATTATTCATCTTCACTTGATAGAGCAGTGAATTTTATAAATGAAATTAATTTCCATTTTGAGAACAAGAAAGTTCATCTTATACTGGAAAATCTTTTTCCAAGTGAGAAAACTAATTACTCTCTTTTTTGTTCTTTGTCTCAGATTGAAGAGCTAATGGATCAAGTACCAAAAACAGTTGGTATTTTACTAGACCTTGGACATTTAAATATTTCTAGTAATTTACTTTCTTTTGATAAAAATATTTTTCTAGATAAATTTTTAACAAAGTTTGGATATTTATTAAGAGAGGTACACATATCTGAAAATAACGGCTTTAAGGATCAACATTTCTCACTTAATGAAAATAGCTGGCAATTAAATGCCTTAAAAAAAATAAAAGAAGTTGATGTTCCTTTTGAAAGGATATACTGTTTAGAAGCAAGAAATGCCTCTAAATTAGAAATAATTAAAGGTCTTCACTTAATTGAAAATGTTTTAAATTAATTCAAATGTTTATACCTGTTGCATCACCCTCTATAGATGAAAAAGAAGCAAGAGCGGTCTATGATGTTATTAAATCTGGTTGGATTAGTATGGGTAAAAAAGTTCAAGAATTTGAAAAATTGTTTTGTGATTATTCTAATACTAAATTTGCTATTGCCATGAATAATGGGACTTCAACTTTACATGCAATAATGATGGCTTTAAATATAAAACCTGGTGATGAAGTCATTCTCCCAAGTTTATCATACATATCTCTTGCAAACGTAGTGCTATATCAGGGTGGAACGCCTATATTATGTGACTCTAACCAGAGAACATTTAATGTGTGTAAAGAAAATATAAAGTTAAAAATTAATAATAAAACTAAAGCTTTTGTTACAGTTGATATGAAGGGATTACCTGTTAATTATAAGGTATTTCAAGAATTAAGTAAAGAAACTGGTATTCCATTTATTTCTGATAGTGCTGAGTCTCTTGGTGCACTTTACAAAGGTTGTCCTATTGGTTCTCAAGCTTTAGCTCATTCATTCAGTTTTTTTGCTAATAAAAATGTTACCACTGGTGAAGGTGGTATGATTGTTACAAATAATGAAAAATTGTATAAAAAATTATTGATAATCAGAAATCAAGGGCAGGAAGGACGTTATAATCATACAATGATTGGAAATAATTTTAGAATGACTGATATACAAGCTGCTATTGGTATTGAACAGCTTAAAAAGATTGAAAAAAATATAATAGATAAAAATTTTTTTGCACAAAGATATAATAAAATTTTATCTAAAATATCAGGTATACAGACACCATTTCAACCAAGTTATGTTGATAGGCATAGTTGGTATTTATACTCAATTATGGTTAATACCAAAAAAAGAGATAGCTTAATTGATTTTTTAACAAAAAATAGTATTGAAACACGTATGTCATTTCCGCCTGTCCATATTCAACCATTCTATAAAAATAAATATAATTTCAAACCAAAGGATTTTCCTGACGCTTTTACAGCATATAGTAAATTTATAGATATTCCTATATGGTCTGGAATGGGTAAAAATAGACAAAATTTAGTAATTGATAATATTAAAAAATACATGAGTTTGATTTGAAAAAACTCTTAATTATTGGTGGTGGAGGACATGCTAAATCTTTAATTGACAATGTTTTTTCTTCAAATATATACAAACCAATTGGCATTATAGACAAAGAAAAACAAGTAGGACAAAAGGTTTTAGGTATTCCTGTAATAGGAAATGATGATTTGTTGAATAAATTAGTTTTGGATGGAATTAAAAATGTTGCAATAGGTCTAGGTAGTTCAGGGAATAATATGCTTAGAAAAAAAATTTTCACGAAAGCTAAAAAATTAGGATATAATATTCCATCTATTGTACATCATAAGGCCTATGTTTCAGAGTATGCCGAGATAAAATGTGGAGTTCAAGTTTTTGCTAATTCTGTTATAAATTCAAATACATTTATTGATGAAAATTCAGTTATTAACACTAGCAACGTAATAGAACATGATTGCGTTATTGGAAAAAATATCTTTACAGGACCTGGAGTTGTCATATGTGGCAATGTAAATGTTCAAGAAAATGTTTTTATTGGTAGTAATTCAACATTAATTCCTAATTTAACTATAAAAAAAAATATTTTTATTGCCGCTCATTCATTAATAAGTAAAAAATCGAAAAGATAAATATATTTAGAATTAATTTTTTAAAAAAACTTTACTATTGTATAAGTTTAGAAAAAAACAAGGAATAAATTTGAAAAAAACTACCTATAATTTGATTGATACTAATTTTCAACATTTATGTGTATCTCAAGGATCTACAGTTTTACAAGCTATGAAATGCATAGAAAACGGTAGAGAGAAAATATGCTTTGTTATAAATAAGAAACGTTGCCTTATTAGGGTGATTAGTGATGGAGATATAAGAAGATCTCTCTTAAAAGGTAGCAAATTAACTGATAGAGTTAAAGATATTCATAACAGAAAGCCTGTTGTAGGTAATGAGAATAATCTGAATGATGCTTTGGATCTTTTAACCATAAAAATAACTGTAATACCTATTGTTGATCATAATTTTAAAGTAATAGGAGTGATTAGACAAAGAGATATTATTTCTAATACAAACATAAGGAATAAGTCAATTGCGATCGTTGGCCTTGGCTACGTAGGCTTAACACTTGGACTAGTTATGGCAGAAAATGGTTTTTCCGTTTTAGGGATAGATAAAGACAAGAAATATACAAAGAAGTTAGAAAATAAAGAAAAACCATTTTACGAAAATGGATTAGATAACCTAATGAATAAACATATTGGAAATAATTTAAAAATACTTTCCTCTACAAAAACATATTACGTCGATATTTATATAATTACTGTAGGCACCCCAATAATAAAAAAAACAGGCAAACCTAATATATCTTATATAAAAACAGCAGTAGAAACTGTTGCAAAAACACTTAAGAATGGAGATTTAGTGATTCTAAGATCTACGGTTCCAATTGGCTGCACTAGGAATGAAGTAATTCCGTGTTTAGAGAGAATTTCTAAACTCAAGGCTGGGTTAAATTTTTCTGTTGCATTTTGTCCTGAAAGAACATCAGAAGGGCAGGCGTTGAAAGAATTAAAAGAACTTCCTCAAATTGTTGGTGGATTTGACGATAGAAGTAGAGAGCTTGCAAGAAGGTTATTTAGTGAAAATACAGATACAGTTATAGATGTTGCGTCCTTAGAAGCAGCAGAAATGTGCAAACTGCTGGATAATACTTTTAGAGACACTGTATTTGCATACTCTAACCAAATGGCTACTTTATCTGAAAAAATTGGTTTGAACCTTCATGAACTCATTACAAAAGTAAATCTAGGTTACAAAAGAAATTCTATTCCTTATCCTTCTCCTGGTGTTGGTGGCCCATGTTTGAGCAAAGATCCTTATATATTAATAAATAATTTTAATTCTTTGGGACTGGATTGTTCAATAATACAGTCAGCAAGATTTATAAATGAACAAGCACCAACATTGATTTTTAATAAGTGTAAAGAGATTTTAAAAGCTTTTAAAAAGGATATTAGTAATGAAAAAATTTTTATTCTTGGACTTGCTTTCAAAGGTTATCCAGAAACATCTGATACAAGGGATTCAACAACTATTTTGTTGATTGATTACCTTAAAAAACAAGGAATAAAAAATCTCTTTGTTCATGATCCAATTATAGATTATAAAGAAATTGAACAATTGAATCTTAATTTCAGTGATATTAAAAAAGGTTTTAAAAATAGTTCTCTAGTTTTGATAATGAACAATCATCCTTCTTATTCAAACTTAAACTTGAACTCATTATTAAATACAATGAAAACTCCTGCTGTTTTCTATGATGGATGGAATATATTTTCTGCAAAGCACTTTGATAATTTTCCAAATATTTATTATACGGGGACTGGATTAGGTTAGAATAATATATGAATAAAAAATTAAAACAAAAGATTTTTGTAACTGGAGGAAACGGTTTTTTTGGAAGTAACCTTGTAAAAAAACTTTTATCAATTGGGCATAAAGTGATTTCTTACGATAATAATTTTAGAGGAAGAGAAAGTAAATTTAATAATTCAAATAATAATTTGAAAATTATTAATGGTGACATTAGAGATAAAGAATTAATTACTGCTAGCATGAGAGATTGTGATGCAGTTTTCCATTTAGCTTTTATCAATGGCACCAAATATTTTTATGAAAATCCTTCTTTAGTTTTAGATGTCGGAGTTAAAGGATCAATTAATACTATAGAATCTGCAATAGAAAATAACATTAGATCATATATTTTGGCTTCTTCCTCAGAAATATATTGTGAACCAACAAAAATACCTACTGCTGAAAAAGAAAGAGCAATCATACCAGATTTAAAAAATCCAAGATATAGTTATTCAGGTGGAAAAATAATAAGTGAATTGTTAACTCTTAATTATTTCCGTGAACTTGAAATCAGAGAAATAATTTTTAGACCTCATAATATCTTTGGACCTGAAATGGGCTTTGAACACGTTATACCTGATTTAATGAAAAAAATAAGCTTGAATTCAGATAATTTTAGAAACAAAAAGTCAAATATTAATATACAAGGTACTGGAAACGAAACTAGGTCTTTTTGCTATATTGATGATGCAATTGATCAACTTATGTTAATTTTTGAAAAAGGCCTCAAAAGTGAGATATATAATGTAGGTATACAAAATGAAATATCAATTAAAGAATTAATATTTAAAATTTCTAATATCTTAGGTATTGAAATTGGCACAAATGCTTCAGAGTTGCGACTAGGTGGCACCATTAGAAGATGTCCTGAAATGTCAAAGATAAGAAAATTAGGATTTTCTAAGAAAAGTAATTTTGAATATGGTCTAAAAAAAACAATTGAATGGTATACTGATTATTACAAAAATTTTAGGAATTAATCATATATGTATAAAAATAAAAGTATATTGGCAATCATACCAGCTAGAGGTGGTAGCAAAGGGATACCAAAGAAAAACTTACAAAAAATTAATGGGATACCACTTGTTTGCTTGGCTGGGCTTTGTGCTAAACAAATAAGTCAGATTGACAGAGTAATAATTTCAACAGATTGTAATGAAATTTCGTCAGTTTCAAGAGAATATGGTTTGGATATACCATTCAAAAGGCCAAAAAAAATTTCTAACAACTCTACTAAAGATATTGATGTATTAATTCATGGTCTTGTTAAAACAGAAAAAATTGATAAAAAAAAATATGATGTAGTAGTTTTTCTTCAGCCTACTTCACCTTTAAGAACACCTAATCAAGTTTTAAATTGTATAAAATTGTTAATTAAAAATAATTATGACTCAGTTTGGTCAGTATCAGAAACCCCAGGCAAATTTCATCCATTTAAACAATTAAAGATTAACAAACATGACACTTTAAAATACTATTTATCCGAAGGTAATAAAATGTTACCTAGACAGCAACTTAAACAAAGTTATCATGTCAATGGAATAGCATATGTTTTGACAAGAGAGTGTATACTTGATCAAAAAACTAGGTTAGGTAATAAAACAGGGGCCTTTTTAATTAGAGAAAAATATGTAAATATTGACACTAATTATGATCTAATAGAAGTCAGAAATTTTATAGAAAAATAAAAAAATTTGACCAATCTTTAAACTAAGTCTATTAAATATATTTTTGCAATATAATAGACTTTTCTAAACTTATTTTTTAAAATGATTATAAATAATAAAAAAAAAATTGTAATGGGTGTTATTGGTCACGACATTCATTCAGTATCAAATATCCTGATGCATAAAGCATTGAAAGATTCAGATTATGACGTGCTTAATTTAGGAGTAGATAATCATCCAGATTTATATAAAGATGCAATTATTGAGTTTGGTGCGGATGTACTTTTAATAAGTAGTCTTAATGGTGAATGGAAATTCTGGTTACCTATACTACAAAAATCATTAAATCCGCTGAAAACCAAACCGCTTCTATATCTTGGTGGAAATATATTCAGTTTAAATAAAAAAGAGAGTGAAATAGAACTATATAAAATCAAAAGTTATGGTTTTAAAAGAGTTTTTGATAGAAATAAAAACTTTGATAATTTCTTCTATTATTTAAAGAAAGATTTAAATGAAAACACTTAGTAATTTTTTTCATAAGTCTAGAAAAGAAATTCTACGAAATAAATATCTGAGAAATCTTAAATATGAAGACACACTTATTTATCTAAATTCACTAAATAAGTTTAAATTTTCGTTTAATAATTTAGATTTTTCCGAACGACCCTTAATACAACCTCGTGGCGGTTTTTCATCTATACCTAAACAACAAAAACTTAATATTGAATTAGAAAAAGCAGGTGCCGATATAATCCCATTAACTATAGATAGTTTCACAAGACTTAACGACTATGAAGGAGCTGAAAAAGTATTAATTGATGAAAATAAATTAAATAAAGAAATTTTGAATGGGTACCCACTTGTTAATCATGGTTATGAAAAAACAAGAGAAATTTTAAGTAAAGTAAATCTTCCTGTTAGCTTAAGACATGGAACAGCGGACGCAAGAATATTAGTTGAACATGCCCTAGCATCTGGTATTACAGATATTGAAGGAGGAGGTTTATCATATTGTTTGCCATATTCACGAAAAATCCCAGTTGAAAAATCATTACTATACTGGGGATACGTAGATGAATTATGCTCATTCATGTCAACTAATAAAAAACTAATAATGAGAGAGTCATTTGGGGTTTTGACTGCAACTTTAGTTCCCCCGTTGATAATAATAATTGTTGAAGTATTAGAACTTCTAATGTCAGCTCAAAAAGGAATTAAAGCGTTCATGATGACATTTGCTCAAACTGGTTCCTTGGTTCAAGATATTGTAATATCAAATGTATTAAGAGTCATAAGTAAAAAGTATCTTTCAAAATATGATTTCAATCTAGATGTTCTTAAAATTGGATATCATCACTGGATGGGACCTTTTCCTCATAACTTTGAAAGTTCAAATGCTCTAATTATTCAAGGTACTTTAAATGCCGCATTAATTAAAGCAGATAAAGTAATTATAAAAACTAAATTTGAATCTCACTCTATTCCCACAATTGAAGCAAATTGTGAGGCTACTAAATCTGTAAAATACATGTTAGATATTTTTAAAATTAAAGATACATTTACGAATGAAGAAATATTGATTGAAACAAACAATCTTGTTGAACAGGCTGAATGCGTGTTAGATAATATACTTAAAAATAAAAATAAAATAGATATTATTGATATTTGTGATGCAGTAAATAATGGATGGGTAGATATTCCCTTTTCTCCTCATCCACAAAACAAAAATAAAGTTAAAACTTACAGGGATCATTATGGCATGGTTAGGTTCTCAGATTATGGAAACTTGCCTTTAACAGATTATTTAAAAGAAAAAGATTTAAAGATTTTGAGTAATAATAAAGACCTGTTAAAAAACAATAACATCATTCAAGCTATAAATTGGATGGTAAATTAGTAAAATGGCTCAATCATATATAGAAGTTGTTAAAAATACTGCGTTTTCAATAGAACAAAATAATTATGTAACCAGGAAAACAGACGAAAAGATTGAAGAATGGTGTGATAGAATTATAAGAACTCTTGTACCAAGAAATACTACAACATTATTCGTAAATTCCTTTTATCCAGTTAATCCATTTATAAATTGTTATTATTTAACTAAATCATTTTCTATGAAAACTGCTAAAAATATCTCCTTAATTACAGGATTGAATATAATAAACTTTTGTTCTTTCAAGTCTATTAAAAAACCAAAACCTAATTTAATAGATTGTCTATTTGTTATTGGATCTAAAACAGGATTTTTGAGTGAAGATGCAATTGAATTAGCAAAAAACTTAAATACCAAAATTCAAAAAGACAAAAAGATTATATTTTGTGGTAATGAAGACTTACTTAATTTTTTTAATTTCGACAAAGTACCAAATAAGATTGATTATCCTTCAAGTTATCTTAAAAAAGGTAACTTAGTTGATTTGGCAATTAATTTTGCAAATATATTTTTTTGTTTATATGAAAAAAACTTTAAAAATTTTATTTTGAACAATGAATTACTTCAAAACGTGGTTGTTAAAATTAATTCAACAGAAGACTTAATAAAAAAAAATATCCAAAACTATGAGTTAGATGTAGTTATTGATGAAACTATTTGTAAATATTATATAACTGAAAGAAAAAAACACAGATTAATTGGGGTAATTCCTTTCGTAAAAATTGAAAATAATGATCTTTTTATATTTGATTGGTTTGGAAAAATTGAAAATAAATCAAAAGTTTTAGAAATAATTGCCCCTAACGACGTAGAAGATATTTTTTTGAAAATTATTGAAAAAAAAGTAAATAAAGAAACGTTTATTTGGTTAAATATTTTTTGTTTTTTGCATACAATTAAAGGTAAATCCCTTAATATTAACAGTATAAAAGTAAATAATGTGGAATATAGGAATTACAAAATTTTTCAAAAATTATTGAGTTTTGTCAGTGATTTAAGCTAATTTATTATACATTGTTAATATACAATGTTTTAATTAATTAAAGTTTTAAAATTAAAATATGATAACTTTACGAGTTGAAAAAAATTAAATGAATTTAAAATTTGAAAATTTGAGTATTGGAAATAACTGTCCCCCTGTAATTGTTGCTGAAATTTCTGGAAATCATGATCAAGATATAAAAAGAGCAATAAAATTAATTAGTCTTGCAAAACAATCTGGTGCTCATGCTGTAAAATTTCAAACTTATACACCTGACACAATGACACTTGATTCTAATAAATCAGATTTTAGAGTAACAGGGGAAAAAAATCTATGGAAAGGAGAATTATTATATAATTTATATAAAAAAGGATCTACACCATATGATTGGCATGAAGAGTTATTTAAATATTCCAGAAAACTAAAATTAGTTCCTTTTTCTACACCATTTGATAAAAATGCCGTAGATGTTCTTGAAGATTTAGATTGTTGTGCATATAAAATAGCTTCTTTTGAAATAACTGATTTACCTTTAATAGAATATGTTGCTTCCACTAGAAAGCCAATTGTTATGTCAACAGGAATGGCTACTAAAGAAGAAATTTCAGAAGCTATAGAAACTGCTAAATCAGCAGGTACAAAAAGTATCATTTTGTTAAAATGTACAAGCACTTACCCCGCTGACGCTAAAAATGCTAATTTAAAAACAATGGTTGATATGAAAAAAGAATTTAATTGTCTAGTTGGTTTGTCTGATCATACATTAGGTGTAAATGTTTCTTTATGTGCTGTTGCATTAGGAGCATCTATGATAGAAAAACATTTTACTATAAACCGAAATGATGGAGCAATTGACTCTAAATTTTCTTTAGAACCTAATGAGTTTAGTACTTTGGCAGAAAAATCTAAAATTATATTTAATGCATTGGGTAATATTAAATATGGGCCTTCGGATAGAAATGAAGTTTTGTCAAGAAACTATAGAAGATCAATATATGCTTGTGCTGATATTAAAAAAGGTGAAGTTTTTTCTCATAAAAATATCAAAATAGTAAGACCAGCTTATGGTATAGAACCTAAAGAAATAAATAATTTAATTGGTAAAAAAGCAAAAAAAAATATTAAATTCGGTTTTCCAATTAAATGGAGTTTTGTTAAGGTATGAATTATTCACTTTATGGGCTTCCAGAAAAGGTGGTCCACTGCAAAAATTGTTTGATGCACAACCAAAAACCTTTTTCTGTAAATGAGGTGGGTAATAAAATTGGAATGAACAAGCAGGGAATGAAAGTTAATGATGATGGATTATGTGCTGCATGTGAATACTCAAAATCAAAAGATAAATTAATAGATTGGGCTACAAGAGAACAAAAACTTATAGAATTATTGGATAAATTCAGAAAAAAAGATGGACAGTATGATTGTATTGTTTCAGGAAGTGGAGGTAAAGATAGTGTTAAAGTTTCTCATTTACTGAAATATAAATATGGTATGAATCCACTAACCGTAACGTTTTCTCCATTAATGTACACTGATGTAGGGTGGAGGAATATGCAAAGTTGGATATCAAAAGGTGGTTTTGATAACTATTTGTTTTCACCAAATGGTAAAGCTTCAAGAATATTGGCTAAAGAAGCATTTTTTAATCTTTACCACCCTATGCAACCATTCAAATTTGGTATTAAGTCTTTTGCAGCAAAAATGGCAAAAAAATTTAATATTAATTTAGTAATGTATGGAGAGTCTTATGTGGAGTATGGAAGTGACGAAATGAATAGTGGTGATGCACCAAGCTATAATAAAAATTTTTATATTAATGATGACAAGAATATTTTTTTAGGAGGTAGAAGTTTAAAGTATCTTTTAGAAAAATATAATTTGTCATTAAATGACCTTTTTAGTTTTTTGCCTATTACTTCAAAGGAACTTGGAGACCACGAATTAACTGTTGAACACTTAGGTTGGTATGTAAAATGGGACCCACAAAGTGCTTATTACTATGCTGCAGAGAATGCTGGATTTGAAGCAGATGAACAGCGAACAGATGGAACGTATGGAAAATATTCAGGGATTGATGATAAAATGGAATCTCTACATTATTATACACATTACATAAAATTTATGATAGGAAGATGTCGATTTGATGCTAGTCAAGAAATAAGAAACAATCATATAGATAGAGATGAAGGTATTAGTTTATTAAAAAGGTATGAGGGTGAATTACCTAAGACTTATTTAAATGATTGTTTAGAATATTTAGATATTACGGAAGAAGAGTTTATTGAAAGAACCGACCAGGCAAGGTCACCCCATCTCTGGGAAAAAAATAAAAATGGAGTTTGGATACCAACTCAAGAAATAGAAGAATTGAAAAGTTTATGAAAAAAAAAATTTTAGTTTTTTTTGATCAAGATATAGTAATTAGGGCTTTTTATCAATCCGGTACAATAAAAGAACTAGAGAAGTATTACGATGTAAATTACATCTTCCCTGTCGATGAGACAGTTTCAAAAAAGTATATAAATGTTCTGCCTGAAAAAATTGGTTTCAAAAATTTTGAAGAAGTTTCAATTCGTAGATCTAGAATGGGAGTTTGGTACAATTATTTCCTGGCTAATCTTATAAATAATCACAGAGGGAAAAGTACTTTTCAAACTATAATCGACGGAAAGGTTAAATTAGAGGTCTCAAAAAAATTATATTTTTTTCTGAGATTAGTATCCTTTCCATTTTTTATAAAAGTATATAATTTTATTTTGTTAGTGATATTAGGAAGCAATAAAGAAATTCATAAAATTTTAAAAAAACATAAACCCTGTGTAATAATTTATCCAACAGTTTTATCAGGTCCTTTTGTTTGTGAATTACCAAGGGAAGCTAAAAAATTAAATATTAAATCTATTTTTTGTATGAATTCATGGGATAACCCAATGTCTAAAGCTATACCAAATTTTTTTCCGGATTACTTGATAGTTTGGGGAAAAGACAGTATGCAACAATCAATAGACCTATTGAAAGTTCCCAAAGATAGAATAAAATGTTTTGGAGCTGCACAATTTGAAATATATAAGCAAAAATCATTACTTTCAAAAACACAGTTAAAAAATAAGTTTCAAGTTCCCAACTCAAAAAAATATATATTGTATGCGGGTGTCGGCGAAAGTCATAGAGAAACAAAATATTTAAAATTACTTGACGAAGCTATAAACAAAAATATTTTAGAAAATTGTCATGTAATTTACAGGCCTCATCCTTGGAGAGGCAGGCTGCAGGATGGCGAGGAAAATTTTTTTGGTTTAAATTTTAGAAATATTACAATGGACCCTCATATGATACAGTATTATAAAAATGAAATTAAAAACCCATCAAGAACTTTTTTCATGATAAATTATACTATTACTAGAGATCTTTTGAGTCTTGTTGATGGAGTAGTTTCTCCTAGATCTACGGTTTTATTAGAGGGGACACTTCTTGGCAAAAGATCATTTGTTATATTTCCCGAGGAAGACCACGATATTTCATGGAGTAGAGAAAATATCCATTTTAAAACATTTTGCGATTTGCCTGATGTTATAACTTGTTTTAAAATATCAAATTTCTTTAAAAAAATTAGAGCTTTCAATAACAAACTAAATAGAAAAGAATTAGGAAAAAAAATAATAAAAAGTTCTCAAAATATTGTTGTAAACAATAAACTTAGTTACGGCGAACAACTTAACAGATTGATAACAAAAATTTCTTAATGTATTAAAAGTCAATTAAATGAAAAATATCAGAGTAATTAGTAGAATGGATATTAAGGGTCCCAATTTAATTAAAACAATAAGATTTGAAGGTTTAAGAAAAGTTGGAGACCCGAATGATTTTGCCTTAAAATACTATAATGATGGCGTTGACGAAATTATTTTTATTGATATTGTCGCAAGCCTTTATCAAAGAAATAATTTAGACGCAATTTTAAAAAAAGCTACAAAAAATATTTTTGTTCCAATTACGGTTGGAGGAGGGGTCAGAAATGTTGATGATGCTCAAAGACTTCTTAGAGCAGGAGCTGATAAAATAGCTGTTAACACAGCAGCAATTCAAAACCCAGATTTAATAAAAGATTTATCTACAAATATTGGCTCTCAATCAGTTGTGATTTCTATAGAAGCAAAAAAAAACATAAATGGTTTTTGGGAAGCATATATTAATAATGGAAGAGATAAAACTGGTTTAAATGTATTAGATTGGTCAAAAAAAATACAAAAACTAGGAGCTGGTGAGATCTTGCTAACTTCAGTTGATAGAGAAGGGACTAGAAAAGGATTTGATCTAGATTTGGTAAAATTAGTTTCTGAAGAAGTAAACATTCCAGTAATAGCATGTGGAGGTATGTATAGTTTATCTTGCTTCGAAAATATTGTAAAAAAAGCAAATGCAGATGCAGTAGCAATGTCAGACTGTATTCATTTTAATCGCTTAAATATTCCTGACATAAAACAATTTGCAATAAGTAAAGAAATCAGTGTAAGAAAATTATGAAAGAGGTTTCTATTATCAACTATCCATATGGTAATGTACTTAGTTTAATAAGGGCTTTTGAATATCTCAAAATTAAAGTTAATTTGATAGATAATCCAAGGGATGTCAAAAAATCGAATAGACTTGTATTTCCAGGTGTTGGTACATTTAAAAATGCTATTGATTTTTTAAAAAATAATAATTTTTATGAAGAAATTGAAAATTTTTTTTATCTCAATAAACCTTTTCTTGGAATCTGTCTTGGTATGCAAGTCTTACTTGATGATAGCGAAGAATTAGAAAAAACTAATGGTTTTGGTATAATTAGAGGGAAAGTTGTAAAGTTGCCTAATAAAAATACTGCAAACAAAATTATTAAAACTCCTCACATGAATTGGAATTTAATTTTATACAATAAAAACACAAATCCGATATTTAATCTAGGTGGTAGATATATGTATTTTTTACATTCATATCATGCTATTCCGATTGAAAAAAATGAACTCTTGGCATATTCAATTTATGAAGATATTAAAATTTGTGCTATAATAAAAAAAAGAAATGTTGTTGGATGTCAATTTCATCCAGAAAAAAGTGGTAAAGATGGAATAAAATTTTTAGAGAGTTTTATGACTCTATAGATTTTTTGAAGTTATTATATCAACCAATGTTTTAGAATTATCTAATTTAAATATATGATATTTTTTTTCCCCACTTTCATACCACTTTTTAATTAAATTAATTTCTTTTTTAACAGCAGACTGATTGTCAAAAAAAATTGATTTTAATTCTTTACAATTCTTGTCTTTATTTACGTCATCAGGTAAAATTAAAGATTTTTGCCAAGATGGAACCCCATACCACCATCCAGCGAAAACGTTAGATTTATATATATTTTCTTTTTTCTTTTCGACACACCACCATTTAGTTTTCAGTCTGTCTACATAATTACTTCTACTATCACAATTTACAGTAAAATTAAAATTAGAGTATGAACTTTTATCTGAACTCAATACAGTTTTACCTAAATTAGTTAATTCCAAAGCAATTGTACCATGAACAGTAATAGCAGCATCAATTAAATTAATAAAATCTAAATTATTAACTTTTTCACTAAAAATTTTAATATTATTAGTTTCCTTATTTTTAAAATTATCTGCTAAAGTAAACCCACCATACCACTTTTCAACAGGATGAGGTTTTATTAACCAATATGCGAAATTATTTTTCTTTATCTCGTTCAATGTAAGATTAAACCAATCATATATATCTCTGAAATTACTCATCCCATACGCATGAGGGGTATCAAACCATTGGGGACAATAAATACCTATAATTGGTTTATTTTCATACCACTCATATTTTTCTTGTATAAGGTCTTTATTTAATTTTTTTGCATATGAATAAGTTAATTGCGAACCAAGGTCTAAACCTTTTCCATTAATTCTCTTAGTTAAATATTTTTTACCAATGTTAAAAAAATTATTATTAGACGAATCTATTTTATCCATCCAATTTTGTAAATCTGGAGGTTGTGTATACAATTTATAATCATCAATAGATTTCATTCTTAATAATCTTAATGTTCCGAAAGAACTGTATATAATTACTACATTTATCTTAAGAATTAAAGCAGTAGATATTAGTGCCAAATAATGAGCAGGAAAAATATGACTTAAAAAAATAATTTTAAATTTTTTACTTTTTAGAAGTTTTTTGGATTGTCTAAAAGAGTTTAAAATAAAGGCTATTTGGTAACAAAAATCATCGTCATTTAAATCTACAACAGGTTTTCGTTGAGTAAGTAAAAGGTGATCATAAATTAAACCACCTGGTACTTTGTTAGGCCACACATGCGAAATAATGTCTTCAGGATTTTTAAAGTTTTTAATTAATTTAAAAGCCTCATAAAATACATCTTTATCAATTCTATCCGGATTAAAATATTTAAAAACTGTGATGTTTATTTCTTCAAAAGTTGAAATTGATTTTTTTTTATTCCATTTACCTATTAAACCAATTTCCTGATATTCATCAAGTCGTAAAGCCTTTCTTACAAGTGAATACCTAAACCATTGACATGCATTATCCCACATTCCATCAACTAAAACACTTTCATTATTATTGAATATTTTTTTTTTGTTTTGAGGACCTAATTGTTTTAAAAAAAAATTAAAATCACGTCTCTCTCGTGAAATTTTTAAACTTGGATTTTTAAAAAAATTGTATATTGCTTTTGAAAATTCTGAAGGATATCTCAAAAGTAAATCAAAATAGTAGATTTTAATTTTATATAAGAACAAGATACTTTTTTGGTATAGTTTAGTGATCATAAGTTTTTCATTTAACAGTTATCTATATTTTTTGTTATCATTAAAAAGTTTTAAAATTAAGTATTATTAAGATTAAAAATGTAAATAACAATTATTTAAAAACTTAAAATAAATAAATTAATAATAAATTTTATACTATTTAACAAACCTTTTATGGTATTCAATAATTTATGTTAGGTATATTTTATTTATGAAAGTGAATATAAAATTAAGTTTAAGATGAAAACTCAAAATGATATTTCTCTGTGTAAACTGTTAAATCTTGCAATTATAATTTTTAATAAGCATTATTGAGGCACAGTTAGTAGCCTTTATTGCAAAAAGATGTGTTTACCAAAAAGCCGATCACTAAGTCATTAACAACTAATGTTATTGGACTTAAAATTGGATGAAATTTATTTGATCAAATGTCATGTTAATTCATTTAAACTTTTTAAATTGAATTATTACTAAACTAAATATTTAGTATTTTATAAAGTCACGAAAAAATTTATCGATACTAACTTTCGTGTTATGTTCATAAGTGTTTTTAATATAATCTACAACTTCTTTGTTCTTTTTTACAAAAAATTTTTCTTTAGAATCAAAATTTTCTAGATTAATTTTATAGTCTGATAATTTGTAAAAAGAAACTAGAGAGTCTGGGTTGTTGAAAAGATTTCTTGTATATTTATTAAGAAAATGTGCCGAAATGTTATAAAGAACAAAATCACTATCTTCTTTTATTTCTGAAATACTTTTAAAGTTATCTTCAATAATTTTTATTTTTGGACAGATATCCTTTTTTTGTAAACCAAAAATATTAATAAGCTTATTAATTATTTTGAAATGATAATTATCAACAAAAATTGACTTATTAATATTTCTTAAGAGAAGAAACTCTATAAAATTTGAAATAACTCTATCTATTCTATGTATTTTAGATAGTTCAGCATTTAAATTTATAAATTGAAGTAAAGTCTTAGCTTTATCTTTTTTTAAAATTTTTGTTAGTTCCTTAATACTATCATCAAAAAAACGTTCCATAATCTTTTTTTGTAGTTTTTCAGCTGCATTTTTAAAGTTATGAATATCAGGGATTTTTTGGCGTTCAATAATTTTTTCACCTAATATTAGAACATCTGCGTTGCATCTTAGAAAGGAACAAATAGCGTCAATTTTACTAAAAACTATTGGCTCATCATTATCATTAAACGAAGTATTTATGATGACAGACTCGCCACAAATTTCTTTATATGACTCAAGAATATCAAAAATAATTCCATTCTCACTCGTAATAGTTTGTACTCTAGCAGTTCCATCAACGTGACAAATCGCAGGAACATTATTTAAAGCCTTGTTTGTGCATCTAGGAGCTTGCAACATATATGGGTGATCATCAGTTGATGAGATAAAATAATTTCTAAAATCACTTTTTAATACAATTGGAGCAAATGGTCTGTAGCCTTCCCTATGTTTAATTTTAGCATTTAAAATATCCTTCATCTTGGGTGTACGAGCATCTGCCAAAAAACTTCTATGTCCCAAAGCACGAGGTCCAATTTCAATTCCATCATAATATAATGCTACAATTTGTTTTTTTATAAGAGACTTAGCTATTTGCTCCGGTTTAAATTTTTCGATATGAATGTTATTTTCTGAAAGTAATTTTTTTACTTTTAAATCAACTAAATTATTTAATGGGCTATGATCTCTGCTGTATGCTGAAGATAGTACATCTCTATTTTTTCGAGACATTAAAGTTTTCAAATCAATTCCTATTTCCTCTAATCCAGCTAGTGCTAAACCAATAGGTATACCGGAGTCTCCAGATGCTGGTTGTACCCAAAAGTTATTTATTTCTGAGAGATTTTGTATTTTATTATTTGCGACACAGTTAAGCGCTACACCACCTGAAAAACAAAGGTTTGAACTTTTTGCTTTTTTTACTGCTTCTAAAGCTAAATAAGTTAAACATTCTTCTGTTTCATTCTGTAGGTCAAAAGCTATTTTAGTATAATAATCTTTATATACATCAGTTTTTTTAGTTGGTTTTTTTATTTCAACTTTTAATTTTGCTGTCGGTGATCTATCAACTAGATGACTATAGTCAACCACACAACCCTTACGAGTTCCTTTAAGATTTAAATAATTATCAAATTTTTTATCAACTAAAGCTCCATATGGTGCAAGTCCCATTGTTTTGCCTTCTTCTCCTGAACCAAATCCAAGTTGTTTAGTTATTAGAGAATATAACAAACCAATCCCATTTCCCTTTTGCTCAAACAATAACTTATTTGTTCCTTTTGTATTAAATGAGAATATAGAAGTAGTTTGCTGTTGGCTTCCCAAACCATCTACAACCAATACTGCAGCTTCTTCAAATGGTGATGGCCAAAAAGCAGTCAGTGCATGTGCGTAATGGTGAGATCTTACAAATTTAATTTTACTGCTATCTATTCTTAATCTTGACCTTATAAAATCTCCTATTAATAGTCTATAATTATTAGAAGTTTTAAAAGTACGTTTATGATCCATATAATCTAACATCAAAACATTAATGTCACTTAATTTTATACCAAAATAATCTAAACAATATTTCATTGAACGGATAGGAAATTGATAACTTTTTTTCTTTCTAGATAAAAAACCTTCCTCCGCATAGGCTACTTCAATATTATTATCATGAACCTTTAACAGACAGCAGGCCGGATCATGACTACAATAATTCATTATGCCCATTGAATATACCGCTAAATTTCTCATGTAAACCTCGAATTAAAAAACATCTATCTTCACATTATGAATCATAAAGCTTAACGTTCTATAAAGAAAATATAAAATACCAAAGAAAAACTCTAATTTTTAATATTTACAATCGTCTTAATTTTAAGCCTTCAGTAAAGTTAATTTTATATCTTTAAATGGAGAACAACTTAAAAAGTATAGCCTTCAACTTGAATCCTAATGAAACATTGCATGGTATGACTTTATAGAAATTCATCTAATTAGCCAATTTAAAAAATCTATCCTAATTTCAATTCTTATG
>CACNRW010000015.1 GCA_902622875.1 uncultured SAR116 cluster alpha proteobacterium | reverse complement strand
TAAAAAACCTCAATCTTAAAATTAAAAATGGCGAAATTTTATGTGTTTTTGGAGCAAGTGGTGTAGGTAAATCCTCATTAATAAATATAATAGCTGGTGTATACGAAAATGACTTACTATTTGAAGGAGACATAATATTAAATGGGAAAAAATTAAATCAAGTTCCAACTGAAAAACGAAAAATTGGTCTTTTACTCCAAGACGGAACATTATTTCCTCATTTGACAGTAGAACAAAATATATTATTTGGGATGAATAAAAGACTAACCTATAGGGAAAAATCTTTCTTAATTGCTAAAAATCTTAGAAAATCAGATATGGCAGGTTTTGAAGATAGATATCCATACTCTTTATCTGGCGGACAGAAAGCAAGAGTTGCTTGTCTTAGAGCAATTTTATCAGAGCCTGAAGCTTTGTTATTGGACGAACCATTTTCTTCGTTGGACCCAGATCAAAGAAATAGCTTTCGAGAATTTGTAGTTAATAATGTTAAATATAATAAAATCCCATGTTTATTAGTCACTCACGATAAGAATGATAAAATCGTTAGCGACAATAAGCCACTAAACTTAAATATTTTTCAAAAATAAAAATTCATTGTTTTTTTATTAAAATTAATAATCCTTTTCTTAAATAATATAATTTGTTAGATATTTATGAATAAATTGAAAGGTGCATAATGAATTCGTCTATAAATGCTTCAAAAATAATATTGGATAGTCAATATAAAAAGATTATATCTAAAGAAGAAGCTGAACAAGCTGTCAAAACACTTATTCAATATATAGGTGAAGATCCTGAAAGAGAAGGACTAATAGAAACGCCCAAAAGGGTGATAAAATCTTTCAACGAGTTCTATGCAGGTTATAATCATGATCCTGAAACATTATTGTCAAAAACATTTGAAGATATTGAAGGCTATAACGATATTGTACTTCTTAAAAATATTAATTTTGAAAGCCATTGTGAACATCATATGGTACCTATAATTGGAAGAGCTTCAATTGGCTATTATCCAAACAAAAGGGTTGTTGGAATATCTAAATTAGCTAGAATTTTAGATGTATTTGCTAAAAGACTACAAACACAAGAAACTATGACTGCACAAATCTTAAATTGTATAGATAAAACTCTATTACCTAAAGGGACTGCTGTTTTTATAAATGCTGAGCATCACTGCATGAGCACAAGAGGTGTTTTAAAAAATGATGTTACAATGACTACTAATCAATTCAGTGGTTGTTTTTTAGAAGATATGAATTTACAAGATAGATTTTTGAAAATGGCTACTTAATTATATTTTAATATATTCATCTTAAAATCGAATTTTATAGAAAAAAAATCATGAGATTTTCACCAATAATTTATCTAATAGGGATGTTGTTATGTATTCTTTCTCTTTTTATGATGATACCTGCTTTTGTAGATTGGTTGTATGGAAATAATGATTGGCCTGCATTTGTTGGTGCATCACTTTTAACTCTATTTGTAGGTGCTATTCTTTATCTTTCTAATAGAGATAGTACAACTGAACATTTAGAATTAAGACAAGCATTTTTATTAACAAATAGTGCATGGATATCAATCGCTTTATTTGGATCTTTACCTTTTTTATTATCTGAAATTGATATGAATTTTACTGACGCTATTTTTGAGTCAACTTCTGGAATAACAACCACAGGAGCTACCGTTATCAATAATTTAGAAGCAACTTCCCATGGAATTTTGATATGGAGAGCACTACTTCAATGGCTAGGAGGTGTTGGTATTATTGTAATGGCTCTGGCTGTTTTACCCATGCTATCTATAGGAGGTATGCAACTTTTCAAGACTGAATCTTACGAGACTCCTGATAAAGTTGTTCCTAAAGCTGCAAGTTTTGCAGCTGGTATCAGTATTGTATATATAACGTTGACAGTGGTATGGGCATTAATGTTGTGGGTTGCTGGAATGCCTCTATTTGACTCAATAGCTCATGCAATGACTACTCTTGCAACAGGAGGATATTCAACCAAATCTGATTCTTTAGCAGCATTTAATTCATCTTCTATTGAAATAATTGTAATTTTTGGAATGATAGTTGGCTCTTTACCTTTTGTTCATTATTTAGCTATAACAAAAAAAGGATTAAAAAACTTATTTAAAGACGACCAAGTAAAATTGTTTTTAACCTTAATAGTTTTTGTTGTTTTGATTGTTTCAATATATTTAAACTTAAATGATATACCATTTCTTGAAGCCCTAAGATTGGCTTCATTTAATGTTATATCAATCATTACTGGAACAGGTTTTGGTACATCTGACTTTAACAATTGGGGTGGGTTTCCTACAACAATTCTTCTTATTCTTATGTTTATAGGAGGATGTGCTGGGTCAACTACTTGTGGTTTAAGAATGGCTAGAATACAAGTTTTAGTTGCAAACGCAAAAGCTCAAATTTCTAAACTTATTAGACCTCACGCTGTAGTTGTTTCATATTATAATCAAAAACCAATACCAGAAAATGTTGCTGAGTCTGTCATGGGCTTCTTTTTTTTATATATAATCTCCTTTGCAGTAATAGCCTGCCTTTTAGGGGGATTAGGATTAGATTTAATAACTGCAATCTCAGGAGCCGCATCAGCAATTGGAAACGTCGGTCCTGGCTTAGGAGACATAATTGGACCATCTGGAACTTATCAGTCAATACCTGAACTTGGCAAATTATTTTTATGTGCTGGTATGATTTTAGGTAGATTAGAAATTTTTGCTATTTTAGTTATGTTTTCACCATTGTTTTGGAAAAATTAAATAGAACCTAATTAAAACTGGAAAAAATTCTCTCAGTTTTACAGAATTCACATACGACTTTAATATTTTCATTTTCATCTGAAATATCTATTAATTCTTTTTTACTTAAATTTTTTATTGCAAACTCCACTTTTGCTTGTGAACATCTACACTGATCTTTAATTATAATTTCTTCATATGTGGTTACACCTACTTCATTAAATAATCTAAATAAAATGTCTCGAGAACTAAGATTAACTGACAAAAATTCTTCTTTTTGTAAAGTTGATAAAAAATTAAGTGAATTTTCCCAAATCTGTTCATCATCCTCAGTCTCCATATCATATTTAGTAGGCATTTTTTGAAGCATGATAAGACCTGATGACATCAAATTTTCTCTGTTCTTTTTATGTGTTGTGTAATAATTAAAATTTGAAAATCTAGTTTCTAATTGCTCTGAATTATTAAAATATAATTCTGCAGATTTAGAAATAGATTGCTCTTTAAGTGCTACAATGCCTTGATATCTTTTTGAAAATTTTCCCTGATCTAGTGTAAAAGAAATATGGCCAGAGCCCATTAATGAATTTAAATCAAAATCTTTTTTTGAGAAACCGTGTTCTAAGCCAACATAACCTCTTAAAGAACCATCATTTGTTATATCAGAAAATAAAGTATGAACCTCACTAGAGCCTTTAGCTTGAATCGTAAAAATACCGTCATGTTTCATTCTTGATCCGAGGCAAGCTGTAATGGTTAATGTGTCTGCAAGTAAGCTTTCAATATTACTAGGATAATTATGTCGTTTGATTATTTCAGATACAGTTGTTTCAAGTCTAACTATAGAACCCCTGATTTGATTTTTACCTAGCTGAAAGGGAATAATATGGTTGGTAAATGTCATTTAAAAATTTGAATTCAATTAAATTTTCATTTTATACAAAAGTGCATAATTGCTTTTTGCGCATGAAGCCTGTTTTCTGCTTCGTCAAATACAACTGAACAGTCTCCTTCAAGCACTTCTGCACTTACTTCTTTGTTTCGATAAGCCGGTAAACAATGCATAAAAATTGCTTTTTTATCTGCTACTTCCATAATTTTATTATTAACTTGAAAGGGAACAAAAATATCTTCCGGATTTGGATTTGTATCCCCCATCGAACGCCACGTGTCTGTGATAATACAATTTGCTCCATCAGCGGCTTGAATTGGATTATGAGTAATAGAAATTTTTTCATTTCTTTCAATTGCCCACGACATAGTCTTAGGGTTAGGTTTTATTCCTTCAGGACATGCAATATTTAATTCAAGATTCAATAAAGCCGCGGCTTCAATCCAACTTTGCAAAACATTATTACAGTCACCGAACCAAGCAATTTTCTTATTATCAAAATTATGCGCATGCTCTTTAAAAGTAACTAAATCTGCTAATACTTGGCAAGGATGACTAAAATCAGTTAATGCATTTATTACGGGAACACATGAGGCCCTAGCATATTTGATTAATTGGCTATGTCCAAAACACCTTATAATTACCATATCAGCATATCTTTCTAAAACATTAGCCGTGTCTTCAACTGTTTCTCTTTCGCCCAATTGCATTTCTTTTTCATTTAGAAGATAGCTTTGTCCACCCAACTGATTTATTCCTACTTCAAATGACACACGGGTTCTTAATGAGGGTTTTTCAAAAATTAAGACTACCTGTTTATCTGCCATAAACTTTGGATGAGCTTCTTTTTTCCATTTAAGAGATAATGAAATTAAATCTGAAAGTTGATCTCTTGAAAGATCCTTTAAATCAATAAAATTAGACATGTTTCTCTAGGTTTTCTTTAATTCTAAAACTATATCATTAAGTATATCAAATGCATTATCCACCTCTTCTTTCGATGTGTTTAATGGAGGAAGCAATCTAATTGTATTTTCTGCAGCACCTACTAATAACAAACCTTTTTCTCTAGCAATATTACCAAAATCTCCTGCATTTACATCTTCAATCAATTGAAGCCCTCTTAACATTCCAGAGCCTTTTTTTGCGAAAATTATAGGGTTAATTCGCATGTCATTTTTTATAAGTTCGTCCATTTTCTTGTCAAAATAAACAATCATTTTTCTTAAATTACTCAAAAAATCATTTTCTAATAGAAGTTCTAAAACAGCATTTGCAGAACGCATTGCTAATGGATTACCTCCAAAAGTACTACCATGGGTTCCAGGTACCATCGCATCACCTACTTCTGCTTTAGCCATTACTGCTCCAACAGGAAATCCACCTCCAAGGCCCTTAGCCAATGCAATTATGTCAGGCTCTATGTCCTCTTTTTGATAGGCGAATAAAGTACCTGATCTGCCCATACCTATTTGTACTTCATCTGAAATCAATAAAGATCCATTTTCCTTAGCTATATCATTCAGTAATTTTAAATATCCTTCGGGAGCTTTCCTGGCACCACCTTCTCCCTGAACAGGTTCTACCAAAATAGCTGCGACATGTTTTCCTATAACTTGTTTTAAACTTTCTATATCACCCCATTCTACGTGAGTGAAACCTTGAGCGGATGGTCCAAAACCTTCTCTAAATAATGGTCTGTCATTTGCTGCTAACATAGCTAATGTACGACCATGAAAAGCACCTGTTGCACATATAATTTCAGTTCTCTCTTTTTCACCATTAGCCCAGGCATATCTTCTTGCGACTTTTACTGCACCCTCAGTTGCTTCTGCACCAGAGTTGCAAAAGAAAACTCTATCTGCACATGAATTAGCCACAAGTTTTTCTGCAACTGTTTCCTGCTCTAATATTCTATAAAGATTAGAAGTATGCCACAACTTAGAGGCTTGATCTTGAAGAGCTTCAACTAATTTAGGATGACAATGCCCAAAGGCATTTACAGCTATACCACTAGCATAGTCTAAATATTTTTTTCCATCTTCGGCAACTAAAAAGCTTCCTTCACCATGAGTAAATGCAATATCAATTCTACCATACGTTGTCATTATTGATGGACTAATAGTCATGTTTAAACTCTTTTAAAAAATTTTGAATAGAATATACAAACGATAATAAATAAAAAGGAATAAATAAGAAAGTCTAAATAAAATGTTTGGCTAACTTTAATCCTTGAGCTTGGTAATTATTAGTACTACCTACCTCTCCATATAAAAATGCAGGAATGTTTGCCATTGGTTCGTATACTAATCTGCAAACTGTTTGACCTTGTTCAATTAGAAAAGGAACGTCATGAGATCTGACCTCTAATACAGCTCTAGTTTTAGAGGCTCCCAAATCAGTTAAACCAAAGCCTGGATCAAAAAATCCAGCATAATGAGCTCTAAATTCTCCAACCCTTGTATCGTATGCTCTCATTTCAGCTGCGTAATTTGATGGAACAGAAACATATTCTTTACTAGCTAATATATAAAAAGCGTCTGGACTAAGAATTAAGCTACCAGAGTTATTGTCACTTTCATTGTTGTTGGATTGATAGACTAAATCTTCAGTAGTTATTTTTTCCCAAAAAAGCTCTCGTTTATAAAAATTTGGTTTATCAATATCTATAAGGTTAGAATGTTTTCTAGCCTTATATCCAATCAACCCATTTTCTCCAATTAAATCTACTGATAAAGGAACGCCATCTTTAATTTTATCAGATAGATCCACTTTGTCTTGGCTTCTGACTAATCCTACATGCTCTTGTAAAATCTCCATTTCTTTGTCTGATGTAAAAGATTGTCCTCTTCTGATTCTCAGTTGATTTAATCTAGACCCAGTTCTGACTAAAACAGAAAATGTTCGAGGAGATATTTCTACATATAGTGGCCCTTCATAGCCAGCCGGAACATCTTCAAATTCTAGTGCGCCGTCAACTATTAATCTTGTAAAAACATCTAATCTACCAGTTGAACTTTTTGGGTTTGCAGTGCCTGTTAGATCATCTGTTAAAGAAACTTTTTCTAAAAGCTTTACAATGTAAACGCATCCACATTCTAAGACTGCACCATCTATAAGACTAAACTCGTGCATGGCTAGATCTTTTAATCTACTTGAAACTTTGTTACCTTTGCCTGGAAGGAAGGACGCAGTAACGCGCCATGCTTTTATTCCCAGCCTTAAATCAATGGAAGCTGGTTGGATTATGTCTTTTTCAATCTCATGATCACTAATAATAATATTTTTATTAATTAATTCTAGAAGTTCTTGACTTGATAAAATACCAGGTATTTTTTGAACTTTGTTCATTTTGAAAATTTCCATGAAAAAAATATTATTATTCTATGCACGAAGTCTGTAGCCTGTTTTTAGTATATACCAAGCAAAACAACTTAGTCCTAAATTACAAAAAAGTAAAATGATACTTCCTGTAATAGGAGAAGCGTCACTCAATCCTAAAAAACTATATCTTAATCCATCAATCGCATAGAATACTGGATTACAATAAGCTACTACTTTAAGAGAATCTGGAAGCCTTTCAATAGAATAGAAAGTCCCAGATAGAAACGCTAATGGTTGAATAACAAAGTTTGAAATAATAGCCAGCTGATCAAATTTTTGTGCCCAGATACCTGCTAACATTCCTATTATTGCTAAAAAAAATGCTCCTTGTAATAAAAATAATATCATCCAGATAAAATGATTAGGAAAATTTAAAATGCCCAATCCCCAGAGCAGAATGAAAGATGCAATAAAAACACATAAACCTCTTGTCACACCAGCCATAGCATGTGCAATTAATATTTCTATTGGTCCCAATGGGGACATTAACAGATCTACTATTGAGCCTTGAACTTTTGCAGTCATAAATGCTGAGGAAACATTTGCAAATGAATTTTGTAAGACACTCATCATTATCAAACCAGGAACTAAGAATGTTATAAAAGAAATTCCTTTAAATCCCGCACTTCTGTCAATGGCAATAGAAAAAACAATTACGAAAAGCAAAGTGGTTACCATTGGAGCAGTAATAGTTTGTAAAAAAACATTTGAGAACCTCTTTACCTCTTTCAAATAAAGAGTAAACAAACCAGTCCAGTTAACTGTTCCAATTTCACGTTTTACTCCTAGGTCAAAATTTGTCTTTGTCAAACTTGTACTCCTATCAACTTAAATATTTATAATTTTTATAATATATATATAGTCATAACTAGTCAGCTTTAATAAACATAAATGATTCATTTAATGAGTAACGAAGAGAAAATTATTAAAAGATTAAGAAATTCAGCTTTGTCATATTTAGCACGTTATGAAGTTTCAACACATCAATTTGAAAGTACTATGAAGAGAAAATTATCTAATTTTCAACATGATTTAAGTGAAGCAGAATCAATTAAATTTATTGACTTAATTAAAAATGAAATGATCTCTGCTAAATTTATTGATGATAAACGTTTTGCTGAAATTAAAGTTCGTTCAATGAGACGACAAGGAAACTCACAAAGATTAATTTACGCCAAATTAAAAGAAAAAGGTCTATCAAATGATGTGATACAATCTGCTATTGACATAGTAGATGAAAGGCATGAAGACGCAGAAATGATTGCTGCTTTAAAATTTATTAAGAAAAAAAATATAGGTATTTATTATAAAAATGAAAAAATAAATGATGAAACTAATGAGTACACTCTAAGAGAAAAATGGTTTGGGGCTCTCTCAAGAAAAGGATTTACGTTAGAAGTAATTCAAAAAGTAATAAATATAAAAGATATTGAAAATGCAGATTTAATATTAGAAGATAATATATAAAAAGTGGAGTAGAAAATGAAAGATAAAGATTTATATAAACCAGCATTAGACATTGTTAAAAACTCCCATGCCAATAAAAAAATTTATAACAAAATGTATAGTGAATCTATTAACTCTCCAGAAAAGTTTTGGAAAGAACATGGTCAGCGGATTGATTGGATAAAGCCGTATACAAAAGTTAAGGATGTATCATATAAAAAAGAAAATCTTCATATTAGTTGGTATGAAGATGGGACTCTAAATGCAAGTTTTAACTGCTTAGATAGACACCTGAAAACAAAAGGTAAAAATACTGCAATTATTTGGGAGGGTGATAATCCAAACGAATCTAAACATATAAGTTACAATGACCTCTACACAGATGTTTGTAAATTTTCTAATGTCTTAAAGGATGCTGGCGCCAAAAAAGGAGATCGTATAACTATTTATATGCCTATGATTCCTGAAGCAACAATTGCAATGTTAGCTTGTACTAGAATTGGAGCAATTCACTCTGTAGTTTTTGGTGGATTTTCTCCAGATGCACTTGCTGGAAGAATAGAAGATTGTAATTCTTCAATTATTATAACCGCTGACGAAGGTATACGGGGTGGCAAAGTAATACCTCTCAAGTCCAATACTGATGAGGCTATATCTAAGGCAAAAATGTGTAAAACTACAATTGTTGTTAAAAGAACAGGCTCAGAAATTAATTGGATTGAAGGACAAGATATTTGGTATCACAAAGAAATGGAAAAGGCCTCTCCTGATTGTCCTCCAGCTGAAATGAGTGCTGAAGACCCAATGTTCATTTTATATACCTCTGGATCTACTGGTAAACCAAAAGGAGTTCTTCATTCTACTGGTGGTTATATGGTTTATGCTTCTATGACACATCATTATGTTTTTGATTATCAGGAAAACGAAATTTATTGGTGTACTGCTGATGTTGGATGGGTTACAGGTCATTCTTATATAGTCTACGGACCACTTTCTAATGGTGCCACAACTCTTATGTTTGAAGGTGTTCCTAATTACCCGAATGTAAGTCGATTTTGGGAAATTGTTGATAAACACCAAGTAAATATTTTTTATACTGCACCAACAGCAATAAGAGCATTGATGGCTGAAGGAGATGATCCAGTTAAGAAAACAAAACGAAACAGCTTAAGGATATTGGGTAGTGTTGGTGAACCGATTAATCCAGAGGCATGGAATTGGTACAATAATGTTGTTGGAAATAATAAATGCCCGATTGTTGATACTTGGTGGCAAACTGAAACTGGTGGAATATTGATAACACCTTTACCTGGTGCAACTCCAACAAAGCCTGGCTCTGCTACTAAACCTTTTTTTGGTATTTTGCCAGTTCTTGTCGATGCTGAAAATAATGAGTTAGAAGGAGCTGCTGAAGGCAATTTATGTATAAATATGTCGTGGCCAGGACAAATGAGAACAGTATATGGTGACCATCAACGTTTTATTGACACATATTTTTCGACTTTTCCTGGAAGATACTTCTCTGGTGATGGTTGTAGAAGAGACAAGGATGGATATTTTTGGATTACTGGAAGAGTTGATGACGTAATTAATGTGTCTGGCCATAGAATGGGAACTGCAGAAGTTGAATCTGCACTTGTTGCTCATTCTGATGTTGCTGAAGCTGCAGTTGTTGGCTACCCGCACGATATTAAAGGTCAAGGTATCTACGCGTATGTTACAGTAAACATTAATGTTGAAGGCTCCGAGGAATTGTTATTAGAACTTAAAAAGTGGGTTAGAAGGGAGATAGGACCTATTGCTACTCCTGACTTAATCCAATTTGCACCAGGACTTCCTAAAACAAGATCTGGTAAAATAATGAGGCGTATTTTGAGAAAAATTGCTGCAAACGAGCATGACGAACTTGGAGATGTATCTACTTTAGCTGACCCATTAGTTGTAGAAAACTTAGTTGAAAACAGAAAGAATATTTAATATTTTATTTTTTTTCTCGTATTAAAATAACTCATTAACCATTTTGTCAAAAAAGGAAATACAGCTATTAGAGTAAAGCTCAGTAAGAGTGAGAAAGACATAATATCATTGATATTATTTACCTTTGATATTTCTGAACCTGCATTCACATAAACTATTGTGGCTGGCAACATACCTAATTGGCTTATATAATAAAATTTTTTAAGGCTAATGGGCAAGACACCCATTACTAAGTTAATTAATATAAATGAAATAGTTGGAATTAACCTTAAACTTAATAGATACAAAGAACCGTCTTCATTAAATTTTTTTATTATTACAGATTTTTTTTTTAAAAATTTGTCATTAACGAAATCAGACAAGAAATATCTAGATATTAAGAAACACAAACAAGCTCCAATTGTTGAAGCAAAGGATACTATTATCACACCTTCCAAAACACCAAATAAAGCCCCAGCAGCAATAGTTAATACACTAGGTAATAATGGAAAGGATAAGCCTGCAAAAATAATATAAGAAATGAAAAAAACTAATCTAGATAATAAAAACTCTTCGTTAGCCCATATTATCAAACACTTAATATTTTGTTTTAAAATATCTAAATTCAAAATTTCTTGAAGATAAAAATATGAAATTGAAAAAGCTAAAATTAGAGTAAATATAAGAAAAATTAGCTTTTTCATTATGAGTTAAATACCCCAGATCCTATTTGCGAACTCTGGATAAAATTCTGAAACCATGGGTGCAATCTTATTTCTCAAAATATTAATTCTATTAGTATCAGGATTAGGCATTTGAGAAATTTTATTATCCACATCAAAATCAAAACCTGTCAATTTAATTAAATTTTTTACAGTTTCTTTTTCATTAATTTTATATAAAGAAAACTTTTGTAAGTTTTTATTAAACCTAAATAAAGCTCTGTTCGTTAGTAAATATTTGGGTCCTCCGGGCCTATAGACATCTTTTTCAGAGACCCCAGGCGCAGATATAAAATCAACTTTTTTTACTAAAGTCCGTGGAGAATGTTCTTCTCTAAATAAAACTATTTGAGGCACTACAAAATACATCAGTGCTGAACCAAATGAACCAGGAAATCTTTTTTTTATTTTTGGATACTTCCCAGTTCCTACTAAATTAATGTTAGCTTGACCATCAATTTGAACACCTCCTAAGAAAAAAGTGTCAATTCGTCCCTGAGCGGCACAATCAAAAAGTTCTCTCGCCCCATCTGTGAAATTGTTATATTTATTCGAATGAAGAATAGTTACTCTTAACCTTTTATTCAAAAACTTTGCTTCTTCTTTAGCAAGTAAAGCCGCAGCGCCTGGTATAGGAGAAGCAGCACCAACAGCTACGTGTTTATCGTTTTTTAATAAATCAGCTAATTGACTTATTAAAAGTTCTTCCCTTTGAATGTTTAAGTTCACTTTTATTACCTTGAAACTATTGTTACAGACAATATTTCATATATTCACCAAAACCTTCTTTAGTCTTAGCTGCTAAAGAATATTTTTTTATTTCTTCATTATCTGAGCTGTAAACGCCAGGAAGCGCGCATGGCCAAGCACCATTTTTAACAATTGAAATGCCATTTACATATAGAGCAGGAAGACAAGTAGCTGCAGATAATTCATCTTCAAAAAAATCTATATCTAGAACCTTTTCTACGGTTACAAATACTTTTTTTGAAGCATGTGCTAAAGTAGCCAATTCTCTTCTTCGTCCAATTTGTATATTTCCGTTTCTATCAGAACAGGGGGCGTGAAAAACTAAAATATCTAACTGAACAGCAGGAAGTAATAAAACAGGCTCTTCTCTAACTCCTGATGATCTCATGGGGTTTTGGATAACATGCCAATCTTTTCTATGTTTTTGAATGTCAGATCCAATTACTCCCCTCAAAGGCATGAATGGAACAGATTTTTCAGTTGCTTGAAGTTGAGCATGTAATGCTGGACAAGTTGAGTCTTTAATTAAAATTTTACCATTTTCAACAGCTTCGGAAAATCTAGGCGCCATTCCAAATTCGCCTAATGTTACAGCTGCAGCTTCAATTTCAGATACACAGCCACTTCCAATTAACATGTCGCCTTGAATTGTAGTCAATGGAAGACAGTATAGTTTTAAATTTTTGACACCTTTTTTTATTAGTTCCTTTGTAAATTTCATAGGAACACCTGAATAATCAGCTGGTATTCCTAAAATAAATCCGTCTTGGACTTCATCAACAATTTCTTTCAAAGATAATTCGTCAAATGACTTCATTTTTAAATTCCATTCTAATTTGTGATGTTAACTAATAATTACTCTTTTGCCCTTTTTTGTATTTTGAAATAGATGCTTTTAACATTTTTTCTTCTTCACAACCAAGAAAACAAATTTTTTTTAATTTTTTTAAATTCGCCTCTGCTTTTTTCAACTGTCCTAAAGTTAAAAACATTTCTCCTTGATATTCAAGTGCACCTTTATGCTTTGGAGATATAGTCAATGCCTTATTATAATACATTCCCGCTTTTTCTAAGTCTCCGGTTTTCCTAAATGAAAAACCTAGGTAATTGTATATATCTGGATCAGTTTTATTATTTTGTTCAGCTTTCAAAAGGTTTTCAATTGCAAGATTAAAAGACTTTTTCTTTATTAATTTAACTGCCTTATAATAGTAGGCTGATTTAACAATTGTGTCTTTTTTATCATCACCACCTCCACCTGCTGAAAGCGCTGAAAAACTAAATAAGAAACAAAACACAAAAGTATTAATTTTATTGATAATTAGATATGGTTTTAATTTTTTTAACAATTTTCACTCCATTTACAAAAAGTATTATGATGTATATATATGGAATATAAATATTTATACTAGGTAACTCATGAAATATATACTTCTAATTACAATATCTTTGTTTTTTATTAAAAATGATAAAGCTCTGAGTGACGTTTTGCCCAATGACATCTTTTCTTCTATTGAGGTTATTGAATTACAAATGAACTCTTTGCAAACAAACTCAAAGGTAAATAATGCTGGCATTTATCAATGCTGGCTTTTTGCTCATCCAGAAAATAAAAAATATACTGGTCCTTTTTCAAATTTTAAAAGAATGATTGCTGACACTTCATATAAAGTTTTATTAAATTCTCTCAAATTTAAAACTACCTTACTTTCGAAAAATAAAAAAATTGCCAAATATTCGGTAGATATAGACGCATATGATAATAAACGTTACAACTTAACTTGGGTTTTAGAAAAAGCTACGCTTGATCAAAATTGCAAAAATTGTTGGATGACTACTTCTGTAACCCAACCCCAATTCATAGGGCTTTTAAATTAAACTTTAACAAAGAGGAAATTATGAAAACAGCTAAAGATTATCTAAGGGAAGCAAACGAAGTGGTTCCCAAAATTGATGTTAATGAGGCCATTGAAAAACATAAGTCTGGGTCTTCCATCTTTATAGATGTCCGAGACAGTTCAGATATTAAAAAAACTGGAACAATCCTAAATGGATTAGAAATACCTAGAGGATTAATTGAGTTTGCAGCAGACGAAGCCTCGCCACTTTATAATAAAAATCTTAAAAAAGATTCCGAAATTATTTTAGTGTGCGGAGTAGGTGGTCAAGCAGCATTGACAGGAAAAACCCTTTTAGAAATGGGCTATAAAAATGTTCTGAATGTTGGAGGAATACCTGAATGGGAAAAAAATGGTGGCCCTATGAAGAAGTAGTTTTTTCAATTCTATTATGGTGAAATAATGTCCAAAAAAACAATTGGTATTTTAATGCCTGGCGACATGGGCCATGGGTGTGGCAAAGTATTTATAGAAAATAACTTCAGGGTTGTTACATCCCTCAATGGTAGAAGTGATAGAACAAAAAATTTATCTAATAATGCTGGGATAGAGGATGTTGAAACAGTTGAAAATGTAGTGAACTTTTCTGATATCATCCTTTCTATTTTACCTCCCGAAGCAGCACTTAAACAGTCAATTATTGTTAACAGAATAATTTTAGAGAAAAAAAAATATATCACTTATGTTGATTGTAATGCTATTTCTTCCAAAACCGCAGAAAAAATAAACCGTACAATTTCTAGTAAATATTGCAACTTCATTGATGCTGGCATTATTGGCTTTAACCCGGTTGTAGAAAAAGGTCTAACAAGATTATATGTTTCAGGACTTAATACTGAACCGGTTAAAATTCTTCACAATAAGGGTTTTGTAATAAAGGATTTAGGAAAGAAAGCAGGAAAAGCCTCAGCTATGAAAATGGTTTATGCTAGTGCAACAAAAGGTACTTTTGCGCTTCACGCTGCCGTCTTAACAACCGCTCATAAGCTAGGTTTATCTTCTGAATATTTTGACGAATTAAAATATAGTAAACCTGATATTTTATCTGCTATGGAAAGAATGATCCCAAGAATTCCCTTAGATGCAGCAAGATGGGAAGGTGAAATGCATGAAATTGCTGATACATTTTCTGATGCTGGAGTTACACCAAAATTCCATCAAGGTGCTGCAGATATTATGTCTTTAGCAAACAAAACTCCAATTGCAAACGAAACACGAGAAACTGTTAATCAAAACCGTTCACTTAAAGAGGCACTTGACATGTATGTAGAGGCTTTGAATCATAAATAAGCAAATATTATAATGATTAACACATTAATTTATTATATTATCTTGAAATGTTTTATATAAACAAACTGATCTATAATAAAGTTAATCAAAAATTTTTTTATGGTTGGACAATCGTTGGGATTGGCAGCCTCGGCATTTTCACAAGTGGTGCCGGTCAATCACATACTTTTAGCCCTTTTATTCCAGTAATATCTAAAGATTTACAAATTTCTAGTACATCTATTACAACTGCCTACATGATTGCTACCTTATTTGCCGCTTTTTTACTTCCACAAATAGGAAAATTAGTTGACAAGTACGGGCCTAGGATAATCCTAATTTATACAACAATATTTCTTGGTATTGGCTGTTTAGCATTTGGTGCGGCATCAAACTTTTTAATGTTAGCCGTCGCATTTGGTTTTTTAAGATTTTTTGGTCAAGGAACTTTAATGTTAGGTTCAGCAAATATTATTACCCAGTGGTTTGATAAAAAGCGTGGTATCGCACTTGGCTTAATGGGATTAGGTTTTGCTTTTTCAATGGGATTACATCCACTTATTTCTGACTTTTTAATTACTAATTATGGTTGGAGAAATGCATGGGTAATTATAGGTTTGTCTACATGGATTTTAATGCTTCCACCATTGATATTTTTAGCTATTGACAAACCAGAAGATGTTAATGAAAAACCTGATGGTATTAAACAAAAGGTATTCAATAAAAACACTAAAATTTTTGGTTTAAATTTAAATGAAGCACTCAAAGAAAAAAGTTTTTATATTTTATCATTTTCTTTTTTTTCTATATCTTCTCTAGTTACTGCCCTCCATTTTTTCCAAGTTACAATATTAAATCAGTATTTTAGTCTCCCAAGTAGGGAAGCTGCTGCGTTGTTTATACCTACCATGATTACAATGATAATATTTATCCCATTAGCTGGAAAACTTTTAGACAGATTTAAAACACATAATGTAATTGGAACATCTCTTCTAGTAACAACTGCATCTTTAATTTTAATTACTTTTTCATCAAACATCACTTTTGCAATAATATATTCAATAATTTTTGGAATTAATAACGCTTTTAATTTGGCATTATTTGGATATATATGGCCAAGATATTTTGGTCGGCTTCATGTTGGGAGTATCCAAGGAACAGGTCAAATGGTTCTGGTCGTAGGTGCATCTATTGGAGCAATGCCATTTGCTTTGGCAATGGACTTAGGATATGACTTATTGTTTACTATTAGAATGTCAGCACTATACCCTTTCTTGTCAGCTTTTTTATGTTTTTTCTTTTTAAGAGAATCGAAAAAGCTTACAGATATGCGAAACCAAAAATAAATTGCGAATAGTTGATATTTATAAAAATATGAACGACAATTTTAAAGCTATTATAGCTATGATTTTAGCTGTTTTATGTGTCACTATAATGAGTGTCCAAGCAAAGTTAATTGGTATAGAATACCACCCAGTTCAAATTGCTTTTGCAAGAGCTATCGTAGTTTTAATTCTATTGTCACCTATTATCTACAAATTAGGTGGATTTAATTTTCTTAAAACTAAAAAACCAAAGACACATTTCTTTAGAGGAATTGCAGGTCTGATTGGCAATATAATGTTCTTCCTAGCCTTTCAAAGACTTCCAGTTGCAGATGTGACTGTAATCTCTCAAGCAGTCCCTATTTTTGCATGTATTTTTGCAATTTTTTTTCTAAAAGAGACTATAGGTTGGCGTAGATGGACGGCAATTTTTATTGGCTTTTTAGGTGTCATCATAGCTATAAATCCAACCGGACAAATTGCCATAGCCTCTATTTATGCATTAATTGGAACTCTTATGTGGTCTACAACAATTATTTTTTTAAGATTACTTGGTACCACTGAACATCCAGTTAAAACAGTGTTCTTTTTCATGTTAGTCAGCGTAATCGTAACTTCATTTTTTCAACCATTTGTTTGGAAACAGCCATCTATAGAAGTCATGTTATTATTTATTGGTTTAGGCGTTTCTGCCTTTTTAACGCAACTATTAATGACTTACGCACTTCAAAAAGCCCCTGCGTCAATAGTCAGTCCATTTAATTATACAGGAATTATTTGGGCAATAATTTTTGATTTTTTGATTTGGAATACATATCCAATTTTCTCTACAATATTAGGCGGCATTATAATAACTATTTCAGGTTTATATATTTTTAAAAGGGAAGCTGAAATAAAAAAAAACTACATAAAGTCGTTTTTAAAATGAAAATAAACCACTAATTTAAATATCAGATATCCTAGAATTGGCATTATCATCATACCAACATTCAGAGGGATAAATTCTCCTGCAAGACCCAACAATATTCCTCCAATTGTGAGAGAACCAAAAGAAACACTGGACCACCAAGTTAAAACCCTAGCTCGATAAATTTCATCAACCTTTAATTGTATAACTGTTTGAGTGCCAATACCTACAACTGTCGTAGTAAAGCCAACAATTGTAAAAGCAAATGCCATTAAGTACATTTCTGAGACAAAACCAAGTATGAAACTTACTACTAGTCCTAGAGTTAACATTGGGACCAATTTAGTTTCAATTTTTACTTCAGTATTAGTTCGCAAACCTATCCAGATAGAAGCAAGTAAAGCCCCAAAACCAGCAGTAGCTGTAATTAAAGACAATCCCATACTACCTTTATCTAAAATTTCTCCTGCAATAGTAGGTTGTATCTCAAGCATTCCACGTACAAAGAATGCACTGATAAAAACTACAAACAAACCCCTGGCGATAATTGGAGTTTTCAATGCTACTTTTCCACCTTCTAACAAACGTTTGAAAAAATTATCGTGTGTACTTGAGGATTTAACTCGATTTCTAAGCGGCATATAAATTAAAACTGGAATGAGTGGGATATAAGTAAGCATGGCAATAAAAAAAGTTATTTCGAGGTTAAATAAAGCTATTGTGCCCCCAGCGAAAGCTGGCCCTACAACTCTGGATCCATTAAAAGAGGCTGAATTAAGCCCTACTGCACTGGATAACAAATTTCTAGGAACAACTATAGACACAAAAACTAGTCTTACTGGATGATAACATGCGCTTAACAAACCTTGTAAAATTGATAAAGAAGCTAAAGTAAAAAGCGAATGCATATCTAAATACTGCAAAAACCAGATTATACCTCCAGTCATAAACATTAGCACTTTCAATATAATACTTGCTCTTCTCATATTCCAATTTTCGGCAAAAACAGCAAATAGAGGACCTATAACTCCTGCTGGAGCCATCAAAGCTAAAGTAACAAAACTTGTCCAAAAAGTTGACTCGGTAATTTCCCATGTAAGCCAACCAACTCCAATTTTTTGTATCCAAAGGCCTAATAGAGCAATTGTATTACTGAGAAAATATAAGGTAAAAGGCTTATTTGATAAGGCAGTCATTATTGGAAAAAATTTTCCACTTCGGCGTTGAAAGTTTTTTTATCTTCACAATAAGGTGCATGTCCAACATTTGGTATTTCTTTAATTTTTGCGTGTCTCAATAAATTTTCTAACTGATAAGAACGTTCTTTAGATACGACAATGTCTTTTGAACCCTTTAATATAAGACAATCTTGTTTAAGATTTGATAAATAATCAGTTGTATCTAAAGTCTGCATTGCCATTCCTCCAGATTTGATAGAACCTTCCGTAATTTCTTCACTTATTAAAGATAAAAAATTGAAAATCTCTGGATTTTTTAATTCAGGTAACATTTTTTGGATTCTTAATTGACCAAATTCTTTATTTGACATTTTTTTTCGCTCTTCTAGCCTTAATTTATATGGTTCTCTCAGAGAACTTCCTACGGGCATCGCATAACCTTTATGAGTACAAGATAGAATTACCTTATTAATTAATTGGCTATATCTTGATGCAACTATTTGAGCAAGCATTCCGCCCATTGAATGACCAACTAGATCACACTTTGTAACATCTATACTTTTTAATAAGTTATAAACAATATTTGATATAGACAACATATCTAAATCTGAAGGATCAGACTGACCAAAACCTGGCGCATCAATAGCTATAACTGACCTTCTACCTTTAAAATAATGAAATTGATATGCCCAACTTTTACTATTTCCATTAAATCCATGTAGAAATAATATTGGAATTTCTTCATTAAATTTTTGGTATCTGTAAGAAATTTGTATATTGTATGTGTTGTCCTTAAATATTTTTAATTGTGGCAACTGATTTATTATTTCTCTAAAATGCAAATGGCTAACTCCAAAAATTAAAATAAAATTACTCTATGAATTAGTTTAAAAAAGTTAAAGGTATTATTAAGGTATACTTATATCTTTTATTTTGACTCTATTCCATTTTTACTACAAAGTTTTTTTTAATATAGAATTTCAGGAGGGAAAAATGAAATTAATCAACAGACTTTTTATAGTGATGATAAGTTGTCTTTTGTCTACTATGGCTTTGGCAAAAGATCTTACTGTTGGATTAAAATCTGAGCCTAGCTCAATTGATCCACATTACCATAATCTTGGTCCTAATAATGCTTTCGCAACACATATTTACGGAACTTTAGTTGGATCAGACGAAAACCAACAACACTATCCTGACTTAGCTACGTCATGGAAGCCTATAAATGATACAACATGGGAATTTAAACTTAGAAAAGGGGTAAAATTTCATGATGGCAGTGATTTTACAGCTGACGATGTTATATTTACTGCTGAGAGAGCACAAAATGTTCCAAAATCTCCATCAGGATTTGGTACTTATTTAAAAGGGAAAGAGTTTATTAAAATAGATAGTCATACTATACATATTAAAACCAAAAAGCCCTATCCTCTAATGCCTAATGACATAATGACTGTTAAAATTATTTCCAAGAAAAATGGTGAAGGTGCTACAACAGGTGACTACAATAGTGGAAAAGCTGCGATAGGAACTGGGCCTTACAAATTTGTTGAATGGGTGCCTGGTGATAAGATTGTCCTAAAAGCTAATAAAGATTATCATGGAGCCGGTACTGGAATGGCACAGTTTGAAAATGTACTTTTTAAGCCTATTAAATCTGGTCCAGCCAGAATAGCAGCACTATTAGCAAAGGATGTTGATTTTATTGACAACGTTCCTCCTTTGAATGTTGGAAAAATGAAAAAAAATCCTACAATCAAATTAAATAGTGGTCCATCTAACCGTGTTATTTATTTACATATGGACCAATTCAGAGAAGATTCACCTCACATCACTGCCATTGGTGGCGGAAAAATTAAAAACCCATTAATGGATGTTAGAGTTAGGAAAGCTTTATCATTAGCAATTAATCGTGACGCAATGGTTGCGAAGGTAATGGAAGGTATAGCTGTTAAAGCAGGTCAATTATTACCCGCAGGTTTTCATGGAGTTTCAACAAAAATGAAACCTGATCCTTATGATCCAGATACTGCAAAAATGCTTTTGAAGGAAGCTGGTTATGGCAATGGTTTTGAAATGACAATTCACGGACCAAATGATAGATACATTAATGACGCTAAAATTGCAGAAGCTTTAGCTCAAATGTTCTCTAGAATTGGTATTAAAGCAAAAGTTGAAACAATGCCAAAAGCTGTCTATTTCAAAAGAGCATCACGTGGTGGTCCTAATAAAAGTCCAGAATTCAGTTTTATGGTTCTTGGTTGGGGGGCTGGTTCCGGAGAAGCTTCATCTCCTTTGAGAGCACTTTTGCATACTTATGATAAGTCTATAGGAATGGGAAGAGCCAACAGAGGAAGACATTCTGATCCTGTTGTCGACAAACTAGTTCAAGAAGCTCTTGGAACCGTTGATTCTGATGCAAGAGGAAAACTTCTTGCTGAAGCAACAGAAGTAGCAGTAGGTAAAAATTATGGTGTTATCCCAATACATTATCAAATGAATACTTGGGCATCTAAATCCGGCTGTAGCTACACTCCTCGAACAGATGAGAGAACTATTGCAACTTACGTAAACTGTAAGTAATTAGAACAATTTAAACCAGAGCATAACTGCTCTGGTTTTTTTTAATTAAATGATGAAAACATGACCCCTTTTATATTTACAAGATTAGCCCAAAGTGTGCTCGTATTATTTATAATGTCACTCTTGGTATTTGGGGGGGTTAATCTAGTTGGGGATCCAGTTGAAATGCTGATTAACCCCGAAGCTGACCAAGCCGAAGTAGAAAGAGTTATAAGAGAGTTAGGATTAGATAGACCTGTTACAGAACAATATTGGTATTTCTTAGTAAATGCTTTTAAAGGGGATCTTGGAGATTCATTTATTTTTGGTGAACCAGCATTGAAACTGATTATTCAAAGAATGCCGGCGACACTAGAATTAGCATTATTTTCTCTTTTTATTTCACTTATCATAGCAATACCTCTTGGTATCTATGCAGGCTATAAGCCAGAGAGTAAAACTAGCAAAATAATAATGGGTGGTTCAATTTTAGGTTTTTCAATGCCGACATTTTGGGTAGGCATTATCTTTATTATGATTTTTGCAGTCCATTTTGGATGGTTACCATCAACTGGAAGAGGTGAAATTGGTACTTTTTTAGGGATTAACAGCTCTTTATTTACCTTAAATGGGTTGTCACACGTTTTTCTACCAGCTTTGAATTTAGCATTATTTAAAATTTCATCGGTGATCCGCTTAACTAGAGCTGGAACAAGAGAAATAATTCTTCAAGATTATATTACTTTTGCTCGATCAAAAGGTTTGTCTGAAAAAAGAATAGTTTTAGTACATATACTAAAGAATATTCTAATTCCCATTGTCACAGTCGTTGGACTTGAATTTGGATCACTAATCGCATTTTCAACTGTTACTGAAACAGTATTTGCGTGGCCTGGAATGGGTAAACTAATCATTGACTCAATTTATAATCTAGATAGACCAGTTATTGTCGCTTATCTGATGATCATTGTAACATTTTTTGTTTTTTTAAACCTTATTGTCGATATTCTTTATACATTTTTAGACCCTAGAGTGAGAATTAAAGGTGACAGTCAATGAACCCCAAAATAAAAAAAATCAAAGAGTTTTGGAAAGATTTTTCATCCAATAAAGTTGCTGTAGTGTCTTTAATTGTTTTTATGTTAATTTTATTTGTTGCTGTTTTTGCACCTTTAGTATCACCAACTGACCCATATGATCTAAATACTGTAAGTATAATGAACAGTAGGCTAGCCCCTTTTTCAGAAGACTTTTCTGGGAATTATTTTTTACTTGGCACCGACGGAGCTGGAAGAGATATGGTTTCTGCTATATTTTATGGTTTACGTGTTAGTCTAGGCGTTGGTGTACTTTCAGGCATTTTTGCTCTTATTATTGGATCTTTTTTTGGAATTTCAGCAGCTTTTTTTGGAGGAAAATACGAATCTGTAGTTATGAGGATAGTTGATATTCAACTAAGTTTTCCTTCAATTTTAGTTGCTCTGATTATTCTAGCTGCTTTTGGAAAAGGAGTTGAAAAAACTATTATTGCATTGATATTAGTTCAATGGGCCTATTATGCAAGAACAGCTCGTTCGAGTGCTTTAGTAGAGTTAAATAAAGAATATGTTGATGCAGCGAGATGTTTGGCTTTTAGTAATACCAGGATCATGTTTAAACATATTCTACCAAATTGTATGGCACCGCTAATTGTTGTTGGTACTCTTCAAACAGCTCATGCTATTTCATTGGAAGCAACGCTAAGTTTTCTTGGGCTCGGATTACCTATTACAGAGCCTTCTTTAGGTCTTCTTATTGGCAATGGATTTGAATATATGTATAGCGGTGATTATTGGATTAGCATCTTTCCTGGTGTGGCGCTACTTATTACCGTTGCTTCCATAAACTTAGTTGGAGACCATTTAAGAGATATGTTTAATCCTCGACTTCATTAAAAATAAATAATTGTTTAATCTTGAATTCTGTATGCTAGCCTAACAGCCGTTTTACCTTTGAATAACCTTTTAGTAGGCATTATTAAAATTGTTTCGTCATATGGAGCATAAACAAATTCCTGATCATCTTTACCAATAACAGTCCCTTTTTTTAGAACTTCAAAGCCTTGCCAGTCACTAGAAAATTTAAATTTATCTGTCTTTATAGTGATAATTTCTCCTACCCGATAAACTTCTTTTTGAAATTTTTTAGGCTTTAATTCATTTAGAAACTCTTCACCAAATTTTTTATCCATAGTGCTTGTGCTTCTAAGAAATCTTATCAGAGTTTCGATTGCTATTCTTTCAGACAGTTTTTCCCAATGTTGACCACATTCAACTAGGAGTGCATTTTTATTACTCTCTTTTCTTGAGAAGTCCAAGTAATCTCTCATTCTCATCCCCTCTTTATGGCCTGTGTCAGAAATAATAGGCATGCTCATTCCAACAGATTTAGCAAAGTTAATACCTTTTTCTAATGTTCCCGCCATCATAAGTGGAATACATGGTTTTTGCATTGAGTGAATATCTAATAAATAATCAGCTTGTGATACTATGCTCTTGACTTCATTAGCTCTAAAAAATTCACTAGTCTTTTTTCTGGTAGTATCTTCCAAGACACCATCTGCCCATAATCTGTTAAAATCTTCATCAACCCATCTAGTTCTATTTGGATTTTTGGGATCAAAAGCAAAATAAGCCTCAACATTCATGAAACCAAGAGTTAATTTTCCTGATTTAGGTCTAAAATTATTTTTTAAAAACCAATCTAAAGCAATAGCTCCACAAGGCTCATTCCCATGTACTATTGAAGATATAAAAACATGAGGACCACTCATACCGCTATCAAGTGATAATATATAATCGACTCCTGTATTAGATTTTTTATAACTTGATATGTCAGGAGCAGTTAATTCAACCGGGAACTCATTAGCATAATCTAGTCTTGGGTCATTCATAATTCTTATCTCTAAATTACATTGTTAATTAATCATTCCTTCAAACGGTTTAACAAAATGGTCTTCACTCAATTTTACCATTTCTATTTTTTCAGGCTCATAACCATGTGGTTTTAAAAGACTAGGAATTTCGTCGCTCATCAAATTTAACTTTGTTTTTCTTTTACTGGGATCTGCTATTGGCACTGCAGCCATTAACTTTTTTGTATATGGGTGTTGCGGATTTTCAAAAATTTCACTTCTTAGACCAATTTCAACTATCTCACCTAGATACATTACACCTATTCTATGACTAACTCTTTCAACTACTGCCATATCATGACTTATAAAGAGGTAAGACAGGCCAAATTCTTCTTGAAGTTCCATCATTAAGTTAACTACTTGTGCTTGGATGGAGACATCTAAGGCGGAAACAGCTTCATCAGCAATAATTAATTTTGGTTCTAAAGCAAGTGCTCTTGCAATCCCAATTCTCTGCCTCTGCCCCCCCAGAAAGTTCGTGTGGAAATCTCAAGGCATATTGTTCGTTCAATCCTACACGATTTAACAATTGCATAACTTTTTCAGTTGATCCAGATTTTTCGTCTAATCCATGTACTAAAATAGGTTCAGCTATTATCTGTCCAACTGTCATACGAGGATTTAAAGATGCAAAAGGATCCTGAAATATCATTTGCATTTGTTTTCTATATTGAATCATCTCTTTATTATTTAAGTTGGTTAATTCTACCCCCTCAAAAACAACACTTCCTCTTGTTGGTGATGTTAAACCTATAATACTTCTTCCAGTTGTAGATTTTCCACATCCACTTTCACCAACCAGCCCAAAAGTTTCTCCAGGTTGCAAACTAAGATCAATATTTTCAACAGCATGAATATTACCTTTTTTTGTTCCAAAATCCTGTTTTATAGAAAACCTTGTTGTTAATCCTCTAACTTGAAGTAACGGATTGGAAACTCGATTTACAGTATCTTTTATTTCAATTATTTTATTTTGAGTTGTTATTTTTAATTGCTGATTTTCTGATGAATTTATATCTACATTCATAAATTTTGCGGGTAGTAACTTACCTTTCATACTTCCTAATTTTGGAACGGCTGCAAGCAATGATTTTGTATAAGGGTGTTGTGGATTATTGAAAATTTCTAATGCAGATCCTTCTTCAACTTTTTTTCCAGCAAACATTACAACAACTCTATCAGCAATTTCTGCAACTACTCCCATATCATGAGTAATAAAAATTACCGACATTCCTATATCACGTTGTAACAATTTAATTAAATCCAGTATTTGAGCCTGTATTGTAACGTCAAGCGCAGTTGTGGGTTCGTCAGCAATTAGTAAAGAAGGTTTACAACTTAAAGCCATAGCTATCATGACTCTTTGTCTCATACCCCCTGAGAGCTCATGCGGATATTGGTTTAATCTTTTTTCAGGCTCAGGTATTCTAACTAACTTCAACATTTCCAATGCTATTTCGAGAGCTTCCGCCCTAGTTTTTCCCTGATGCTTTAAGATTGTTTCTGTCATTTGCATTCGTATTGTGAATACTGGATTTAACGATGTCATGGGTTCTTGAAAAATCATAGAAACATCGTTACCTCTAATATCTTTCATTATATCTTGGCTCTGTTGAGCTAAATCTAGATTTATTTTATTTTTAGTTTCTAGATTAATTTCTCCTGAAATTATGTTTCCACCTGAAAAATCAACAAGTCTCATTAGTGATAATGCAGTTACAGATTTACCTGAACCAGATTCCCCAACAATAGCAATTGTTTCTCCTTTTTTTATATCGAATGATACTCCATCAACAGCTTTAACCACTTGATCTTTTAAATTAAAATGAACTCTAAGATCTTTTACTTCTATTACAGGTAAGGAGTTATTTTTTTTACTTTGTAAACCTAACTCATTCATAAGTAACCCTCATCAATTTCTTTTTTTATTTTATTAATTAGTTTTTCTAAATCTTTTTTTAAAATTTTGAAGTTGTCTGTTTTTTTTCTTGTTTCTTCATTCATATATAATTTTCTATTTACCTCAATTTGAACTGAATTCTTATTTTGCAAAGGATCACTATATGCTTTTACAAGTTCCATACCTTTATATGGATAATTGATATCTATAGAGTAGTTTAAACCCCTCAAAAAATCTACAATTAGGTCTGTAAACTTTCTATGACAAGATGTTCCTTCTCTATCTCCTATAACAAAGTCTGGTCTTATTGTGCCCTTTGATTGATCTGACATTGCTGTAGCTTGATTTTGCATGGAGTGAGCATTTATGTGGTAAAACTTTCCATAATTTTTATAAGTTTCATTTAGTGTGTGTTTAAGTATTTTATGATATGGTCTATGATATATATTAACTCTATCCATTAATTGTTTTAATGTAATTTTATCTTTATACATTGGCTCTCCATTTGGAGGAATTTTTATCCAAACTAAACCAATGCCAAGTTCACTTTTAATAGTGGGATTAAATTTTATTTCGCTAATACTGTTATTTTTTTCATTTAAATCTTCAAATATGAAATCGGTTTCTGATCTATTAGGATCAATATATGACCTTGGAAATTTAGCTTCTATAAAAACCCCACCAATAGATGAAACATATTCATATAGCTCATTAACATGAGTATCTTCAGCTTGTCTTAGTTTTGAGGGTTCTGCTTGATGATTGAAATCTAATGGATATTCAGTACCACTATGAGGAGAATCGATTATTAAAGGAATAGATTGACCTTCATCTCCTTCAACGTTTAGGATCTTATCAGACATTTGAAGCTCCAAATTTTAAAATAATACCTAATTATTGAGTGTATAAAAAATGAATATCAAGCAAAAAATTGAACAAATAACTCCCGCAATGATTGAATGGCGACATAGTATCCACGAGAAACCTGAAGTAGCATACCAAGAAAAAGATACTTCTGACTTTATCTCAAAGAAGCTAAGTGAATTTGGCATAGAAGTGCATCAAGGTATTGGTAAGACTGGTATTGTTGGAATTATTAAAGGTAAAAATAGTAATTCAAAAAAGACAATAGGAATAAGAGCTGATATGGATGCTCTTCCTATGACAGAAAAGACTAATTTACCCTATGCATCCAAAAATGAAGGATTTATGCATGCGTGCGGTCATGATGGTCATTCAACAATGTTATTAGGTGCAGCAAAATACCTAGCAGAAACACGAAATTTTCATGGAACAGTTTATTGTATTTTTCAACCAGCAGAAGAAGGTGGCAACGCAGGCGCAAAGGCAATGATTGATGATGGTCTTTTTAAAAAATTTAAAATTGACACTGTCTGGGGAATACATAATTGGCCAGGAATACCTCTAGGCCAAGCTGTCATTCATGAGGGTTTTGCAATGGCTGGGGGAGATATAATTATTTTTACCATTGAAGGAAAAGGAGGGCATGCAGCCCAGCCTCAATATTCTAATGATCCAATGGTCGCTGCCGGTTTAACTATTACAGCTCTTCAAAGTTTAATTTCAAGACAATTAGATCCATTTAAAAATGCTGTTTTATCACTTACTAAAATTGAAGGTGGTTCAGCTTTTAATGTAATACCTGATACAATAACAATTGGAGGGACCCTAAGGTCAACCAATACAATCATAAGAGATGACATGCTAAAGAAGATTAAGAAAGTTGCATTAAACGCATGCGCAATTTCTAACTGCAAAGTTAACATTGAAATTAGGCCAGGATATCCATCAACAATAAACGACAAAAAAAGTGCGAAAATAGCATCAGAAATTTTTAAAAATACTTTTGGTGAAGCTTCAATCAATGTTAAAGAAACTCCAACTATGGGTTCTGAAGATTTTTCATATATGCTTGAAGAAAAACCAGGAGCCTATATCTGGCTAGGAGCAGGCGAGGATGCAGAAAAGCTTCACAGTGCATATTATGATTTCAATGATGCACTATTACCAATTGGTGCTGAATACTGGGCAAACTTAGCTGAAACAATCCTTGTGGATTAATAATTATAAAAGAATTTCTCCATTGATATATTTTTTTGCCTCTTTAGTTAAAGGGTTTCTAAAAAATGCATTTGCATCTGTTTGCTCTAGTATTTTACCCTTATTTAAAAAAATTATATCAGATGCTAGTCTCTTAGCTTGAGCCATATCATGTGTAGTAAGTACAATTGTAGCTCCTTTTTTACTCTCCTCTAGAATAATTTCTTCTATTAATTTCAATGAAAATGGGTCTAAGTTTGCAGTAGGCTCGTCAAGTAGAAGAACTGATGGCTCAATTAATAATGCTCTTGCTAGAGAAAGTCTTTGTTTTTCTCCTCCAGAAAGTAAGCGTGCAGGTTTATCATCATATCCCTCTAATCCAACTCTTTTTAAAATATTTTTAATAATTAATTTACCATTTTTATTTTTAACATTAGAAACAAAATCCATATTGGATTTTACATTTCTTCTTAACAAAGTTGGAGTTTGAAAAACCATTGCTTGCTTATTTCTAATTTCATCATTGTTGTATATTTTGTTAAACGTTATTTTCCCATTATCTATATTTGTTAATCCATTTATGGTCTGTAAAAATATACTTTTGCCTGCACCGTTTGGTCCAATTACTGCAGTAATAGAATTATTTTTAATGCTACAACTAACCTTGTCTAGGATCAGATCTTTTCCCAATGAAACTGATAGATCAATAACTTTAATGGGGGTTAATTTCATTAATTTTTTTTGCTAGATTTATACATACATTCTTCTTTTCGCCCTAATCTTTAGACGAATTAAAATAAAGTTTGTAGTTAATGCAATTGATAGAAGAATTATTCCCAAAGCTAATGCTAGAGACAAATTACCTTTAGAAGTTTCTAATGCTATTGTTGTCGTCATAACCCTTGTTAAGTGATCAATATTTCCACCTACAATTATAACAGCTCCAACTTCTGATATAGCTCTGCCAAATCCGGCTAAAACTACTGTAAGTATCGAATATCTAGCATCAAAAAGATACGCTATGATCGCTTTATGAGATGGTACTACCAGAGAAGCAAAAAGAGACTTATATTCTTGACTAATTTCTTCTATTATTTGAGAGGTTAACGAAACTATAATTGGAGTTATTAATATCATCTGAGCGATTATCATTGCAGTTGGAGTATATAAAATACCCAGCCAGCCAAATGGCCCAGACCTTGAAACTAGTATATAAACAATTAATCCAACAACAACTGGCGGTAACCCCATCATAGTATTAAATAGAACTAAAAATGCATCCTTACCCCAAAAACTTTTAATGGCTAAAAAAGTTCCCAATGGCAAACCAATTAAACAAGAAAGAAGTAATGAAATACCGCTAACTTTCAAAGAAAGTAGTAATATTTCAAATAAATCCTCATTAAGAGTAAAAACTAACTCAAATGATTTCGCAAATGCTTCTAGTAAAATATTCATATTATTATTGATTTATTATGTTTTAAATTGCAATATTATG
>CACNRW010000014.1 GCA_902622875.1 uncultured SAR116 cluster alpha proteobacterium | reverse complement strand
AGCAATAAATGTACACATACCAAGAAAAAAGGAAAGTGCAAGATTTTCAACAAATATTGCTTTTACAGCTAATGAAATTAAGGCTTCCATTAATGGACCTCTAATGATTGTATTTTATACTCACGAGCTTCGACTTGTGATTTCTTCCAGGAACGTACACCCCAAATTAAAAAACCAATTATAAAAAACGCAGATGGCGGCAATAATAATAAACCATTTGGAACATACCATCCACCATTGTTAACTGGGTCTAAAATGGTTATTCCAAATAATGTACCTGAACCAAAAAGTTCTCGTACTACTCCTACGCACATTAGTAACAAGCTGTATCCTAATCCATTCCCAACTCCATCTACAAAAGAATTGAAAGGAGTGTTTTTCATAGCAAAAGCTTCTGCTCTTCCCATAACAATACAGTTTGTTATTATTAATCCAACAAACACAGATAAGGTTTTCGATATTTCATAAGCATAAGCTTTTATTATTTGATCAACAAGAATAACGAGAGAAGCTATTATAACCATTTGGACAATTATTCTTATGGAATTTGGGATATAATTTCTAAGGAAGGAGATAAATAGCGAGGAAAATCCTGTAACAGCAATAACAGCTAAAGACATAACAAAAGCTACATTCAAAGAAGAAGTTACTGCTAAAGCTGAGCAAATTCCCAAAACTTGAAGAGTTATAGGGTTATTATCAACTAGAGGATCGACTAGTAACTGTTTTCTAGTCTGAGACATCAAGCTGCTCCATTTTTTAAATTATTAAGAAATTTTTTAAAGCCATCTTTACCCATCCAAAACTTTACTAGATTATCTACTCCGTTAGAAGTAAGTGTAGCGCCTGCTAATGCATCAATATGATGTTCTTTATATTTTTGAGTTTTAGCAACTTGTATCATTAATTCACCGCTTTCATTATTTAACTTTTTACCTTTCCACTGAGCTTTCCATTTAGGATTGTCAACTTCAGCACCTAAACCAGGTGTTTCTGCATGTTGATAAAATTGAAGACCAAAAATGTCATTAAGATTATCCTCTAATGCAATAAAGCCATATAATGTAGACCATAAACCATATCCATGAATAGGTAGAATAACTTTGTCTAAAGATCCATCATCTTTTTTTAAAAGATAAATAGTAGCATAGTTAGTTCTTCTTCCTATAGATGCAGGATCATTTTCTAGAGATACACTGAGCAATGGATCCTGAGCTGCTTTTTTATCATCAAAAATGGATGGGTCAAATTTATCGGTAAACTTACCGCTATTAAGGTCAACTACTAATGGTTGGAAGGAAGAAAATGTTTTATTTACGTCAACACCCTCATGGTAAACACCTGCTACTTGCAGAATATTTTTTTGCTTATCAATTGCTTTATTAGCTTCTTGTATGGACTTAAGATTTACAGCAGCAAAAGAGACAACCATAGAACAAACAAAACATAAAGCAGTTGCAACTATAACTGTTTTAATAATACCATCGACAGGCATATTTTTGAATTTTGTAAAAATATTATTTGAATCAGACACTAAATTTAGCCCTTCTTTTAATGTTGGCCATTACTACAAAATGATCTATCAATGGAGCAAAAATATTTCCAAATAAAATCGCTAACATCATTCCTTCTGGAAATGCTGGGTTTAAAACTCTTATCATCACAACCATGAAACCAATTAAAACTCCATAAATATAACGACCCATATTAGTGTGGCTAGCAGAAACAGGCTCTGTGACCATAAATACTAAACCAAAAGCATAGCTACCAATCACTAAATGCCAATACCACGGCATGCTAAACATAGGGTTAGTATCAGAACCAACCCAATTTAAAAAAGAAGAAAAGACTATCATACCTAATAAACAACCAACTATCATTCTATAGTTAGCTATCTTTGTTATCAAAAGAAAAACTAACCCCATACCTATGGCTAGCGTTGAAGTTTCACCTAATGAACCTTGAATGTTACCTAAGAACGCGTCTAGCCAAGTTATTCCATAGTTACTAAGACTTTCGTAACCTTCAGAAGCAGAAATACCTAAGGAAGTAGCAGCTGAATAACCGTCAACCGGTGTCCAAATTGAATCACCTGACATGTAAGCAGGATAAGCAAAATATAAAAAGGCACGACCTGTAAGGGCAGGATTAAGGAAATTTTTACCAGTCCCCCCAAATACCTCTTTTCCAACAACTACTCCAAAGGCTATGCCGAGAGCAACTTGCCATAATGGAGTAGATGCAGGTAAAGTTAACGCAAAAAGCATAGAAGAAACTAAAAAACCTTCATTTACCTCATGTCCTCTAATTGTAGCAAATGTGACTTCACATATACCACCTGCAATTAGAGTTGTTAGATATATAGGAAGAAAATATAATAAACCATGAGAAATATTAGATAATAGACTTTGTGGATCAAGTCCAAGTCCAGTTAATTTTAAAAGAGCAATTCTCCAACCTACTTCACCATTTGAACCAACTGAAGTCAAAGCTGTGTTTGTTTGAAAACCAGTATTATATAAAGCCCACAATATGCAAGGTATGGTTGATATAACGACATAAGTCATTACTCTCTTCATATCAACAAAACTTCTAGCGTGAGGAGCTACTTTTGTTACAGTATTACTTGTAAAAAAAATTGTCTCAACCATTTCAAAAATCGGATAATATTTTTCATATTTTCCACCTCTTCCAAAATGAGGTTCTATAGAATTGAAATAACTACGTAATGACATTAATTAACCTTCTTTCTCAATTTTTTGAAGACTTTCTCTCAAAGCTACACCATATTCATATTTAGCAGGACAAGCAAAAGTGCATAAAGCAACGTCTTCTTCGTCTAATTCTAATGCACCTAAAGACTGAGCAACGTCAGTATCCATAACCAACAATGATCTTAATAATTGTGTAGGTAAAAGGTCTTGTGGCATTAAAGTTTCAAAAACACCTGTAGGGACCATTGCTCTTCTACCGCCATTTAGATTTGATGTTAAATTAAATAACTTAAAAAAACTAAACGCTGATAGTAAAACTGGCATTACAGAAAATTTGCTAGGTTGTGGTTTAATCCAACCAAAAAAATGTTTTTCTTTATCTTCTTTTATAATTGTTATTTGACGAGAATATTTTCCTAAAAAAGCCAAATCATCAACAGCATGAAACCCAGACAAGACAGAACCTGAAATTACTCTACAATTTTCAGTTTTTGGGTATTCACCTTCAAGTATATCATCTAAAGATGCGCCCAAAACTGTTTTAACTAATCTTGGGTTGTTGGCAAGAGGTCCAGCAATTGATACAACACGATCTATATTAATGAAGCCTGTAGAAAATAATTTACCTATAGCTATAACATCTTGATAGCCGATTGACCATACAGTTTTATCAGAGTTTGGAGGATCAAGAAAGTGCATGTGAGTACCTGGCAAACCAGCAGGGTGTGGACCTGCAAATTCACATACTTCAAATTCACTAGATTTAATACTGCTATTTTCTTTTTTACAAATGAACACCTTACCATCTGTAAGCGAAGAAATCTTTTCAACACCTTCATTAAAAGCTTTTAAATCATTATTAATAATTAATTCTGCGTCTGGACATAATGGCTCTGTGTCCATAGCCGTAACAAATATTGAAGAAGGTTTTGAATCACTTGCTGGAACCTTTGAATAAGGTCTTGTTAGGAATGAAGTCCATAAACCACTATCAAACAAGCAATTTTTAATAAATTCAGTCTTATTTTTAATCTTTGAATGTAATTTTGTTATTCCTATTCCCTTATGAGCAAAATCTTCAACTTCTATTACAACGCTTAAAAGAACTCTTTTTTCGCCTCTATTAATTTCTGAAACTTTTCCTTTGCAGGGAGAGACGTACAAAATTTCTTGATGGTCTTTATGGCAAAAAAGTGGGGTACCTCTAACAACACTGTCACCAACATTGATAAGCATTTTAGGTTTGAGACCATTGTATTCAGGTCCTAATATAGCAACTGATCTAGGATGTTCAATATCATTAATAACTTGCTTCGGAATTCCCAATATAGGTAAGTCTAAACCTTTTTTTAATTTGAATTTTTTCATTAAAAATTATTTAGCCTTTGAAACTTTAAAAATGAGGATTATGTGTATGCATACTAAATAAGGTTTATATATAATATATTAAAAAAAAAACAAGGTTATATATAGATTTTTTTGAGTTTTTTTTTAATTTTTAAATATTAAATTAATATGCTTTAAAAATGGACAATTTAAACTAACAATCATTCAATTTATAATGTATTAGTTTATCATAATTTTATGAAACAGTAATTATTAGTAATGTCATACTTTAACTTTTTTATCTATATAATTCTTTATTTGTTATTATCATCATGTGCTGAAAATAAAAGTCATAATATTGACCTTAAAGGCAATACTATGGGTACTTATTATTTAATAAGCTTAGTAGACATTCCAAAAACTATAACAAAAGAAAAATTACAATTAAAGATTAGAGATTCTTTATCTAAAGCTAATAAAATTTTATCTAATTGGGATGAAACTTCAGAAATTAGCCAGTTAAATAACAATAAAACTACAGAACCAATCAGTATCTCTAATGATTTAATAAATGTTTTCAAAGAGGCAATTATTATAAATGATAAAAGTAATGGATATTTTGATTTAACATTAGATCCATTGATAGAATTATGGGGGTTTGGTTATTCAAAAAACAACACTATTGAGAGAGTTCCAAGTAAAGATAAAATAAAAGAAACTCTTACCTTAGTTAATCAAAATAAACTGCTACACATTAATTCCAAAAATCAATTATTAAAAAAAAATGAAGATATTAAACTAAATTTATCAGCTATAGGTAAAGGTTACGGAATAGATATTATTGCTAAAACATTAGATGATCTTAATATAAAAAATTATATCATTGATATTGGAGGGGATATATTTGTAAAAGGGCATAATAAAAATAATACAGATTGGGTAATTGGAATAGAAAATCCAAAATTAGATGAGAAGTTGATCAAAGAGATTATTACTGTTTCAAATAAAGGAGTAGCTACTTCAGGCGATTATAAAAATTACTTTTCAAAAAATGGAACAAAATATTCACATATTATTAATCCTAAAAATGGGATGCCGATTACACACTCAACAAAATCAGTGACAGTAATATATAAAAATGCAATGAGTGCCGACGGATGGGCAACAGCAATGCTTGCTATGGGAAGTAAAGAAGGATTAAAGGTTGCAGAAAATGAAAAAATTGCTGTTATGTTTGTGGATGAAGTAGATGATAAATTATTGAAAATTAAAAGTAGCCAGTTTAAAAATTTATATAAGTAAAAATTGAATTTAATCTCATAATAATGTACTAGAGCTATATGGAAATTTTTTTTATAACATTTATAATCCTTTCTATAATAATAATATTAATGTCACTTGGTGTAATGTTAATGGGTAAAAACATTAAAGGCAGTTGTGGTGGTCTTAATGCAATTTCTGGATCAGATAAATGCTCAATATGTAATAAGGATATAGATCCTAATAATCCTCTTATTAACCAACTAAATTGCAAAAGAAATAACTAACTTTTTATCCTTTCATTGGTATAAGTGCTAATATTAAAAATGATAAAGAAGAAATTAATCCATAAAACCAAGATTTGTAAATCCAATTTTTGCCTTTTTTTATCCAATTCTCTCTAAAAGCTCGGCCAGAAAAAATAAGTGCAACCAATAAAATTAAACCTTGCATAGAGCTGTATGATAAATCTAAAAACATGAATTATAACCAGTCAATAACATTATTAAAATTTTTTTTTTTATTTATGTACTTAATTAACCTGATCTCTCTTTTTTTCAAACATATAAATTCCTAAGAAAATTAAGATTAAAGAAATTAAGTGATACAATTTGAATAACTCACCAAGAAGAAGAACAGCTAAAATAGAAGCAAACACAGGTACTAGGTTAGTATAAAGACCTGATCTTGCTGGTCCAATTTTTTCAACTCCTTTCATAAAAAATATTTGCGCTAAAAAAGATGGAAAGATAATTATAATACTTATAATGATTAAACCTTTCATACCTGGCAATACTAAATTGCTAGTAAAAGTTTCATAAAATAATCCAGGTAAAGATCCAATAAATGCTACATACGAAAAGAATGTAAGTAAAACTAAAGCTCCAATTTTTGGTTTTTTTCTAAGCCCTACAGCATAAACTGCATATAAAGTACAAGCAAATATCATCACAATATCTCCTTTGTTTAATTGAAGTTTTATAAGTGCATAGAGATTTCCTGAACTTACAACTAACAAAACAGCAACAAACGTAATAATTACACCAATTAGTTGGGGTATATTTATTTTTTCTTTTAACCAAATTCTAGATATAATTATTATAAAAGCAGGCATAGTTCCTTGAACTAATCCTAGATTTATAGCTATAGTATCATGTGCGGCAATATAATAAAAAGAGTTGAAACTAGTAAAACCAAACAAGCCCATAATGACTAACCATTTGAGTCTATATTTTAAAACTTTCCAAGTTTCAAATAACTCTTTTCTACATAAAAAAGTTAATAAAATTGATACAAAAAACCATCTGACGCTTACGACAAGCAATGGTGAAACTTCATCAACTGCTGCCCTGCCTGCAATTGCATTAAAAGCCCAAAACAAAGAAGTTAAGGTTAATAAAAAATGTGCGTTAGTGAATATTTTCATGTAGAAATAGTGTTTAAAAGGAACTTAAATATTGAATAAGAAGTATTTAGTTGTTATTTATTAATACATGCATTTTATCACATACACAATTTTATAATTTCGGGAGTAAAAATGTCAGATACTCAATACTTAGCAGCCTCCACAATTGAAGAAGCTGTCAATGCTCATTCAAAAGCAAATGGTTCGGCTAGATTTTTAGCTGGAGGTACAGATTTATTAGTTCAAATTAAGAGTGGAATTAGAAAACCTAACTTAGTTATAGATGTAAAAAAAATAGTTGAATTAAATTCGATAGAAGAAATATCAGAAAATGAATTTGTAGTTGGTGCCTCTGTGTCAGGTGTTAACTTAAATAGAAATAAGAAGTTTTCTAAACTTTGGCCAGGTGTTCTTGAAGCATTTAGACTTATTGGTTCTGAACAAATACAAGGAAGAGCTTCGTTAGGTGGGAATATTTGTAATGGATCTCCAGCAGGTGACAGCGTGCCAGCATTGATTGCTGCTGGATGTATGGCTTTAATAGCTGGGCCAAATGGTAAAAGAGAAATACCAATTGAGGAATTTCATATTGGTCCTGGAAAAACTGTGTTGGATAATGGAGAAATGTTAGTAAGCCTAAAATTTCCAAAACGTGAAATAAACTCATCTGACGCCTATTTGAGAATGACACCAAGAACGGAAATGGACATTGCTGTTGTAGGTTGTGGAGTTAACATTACTTTTGAAAACAATGTTTGTACCGCCGCTAGGGTTTCTTTAGGCGCAGTTGCTCCAACACCTCTTCTGATAAAAGAAGCATCAAAAATAATGGTTGGCTCAGATCTTAACTCTGAAATTTTAGATAATGTTTCAAAGATATGCATGGATTTATGCGACCCTATTGATGATAAAAGAGGAACTATAGATTACAGAACTAAAGTTGCTGGTGTTTTATTTAAAAGAGCAACATTAACTACAATTGATAGAATTAAAGGAAATTAACTTATGGCTAAAATTCAAGTGTCAACAAAAATTAATAATGAAAATGTCGATTATCTATGTGAACCTCATGACACTATGTTAGACGTTTTAAGAAACCAATTAGAGTTAACAGGTTCTAAGGAAAGTTGTGGCTCAGGTGATTGTGGTTCCTGCAGTATTATTTTAGATGGTGAACTTGTCTGCTCATGCTTAATGTTAGCCGCTGAAGCCGAAGGTAGCAAATTAGAGACGATTGAAGGTATGTCAGAAGGTGGAAAGCTTCATGCCTTACAACAAAAGTTTTTAGAAAAAGCAGCGTTACAATGCGGTATTTGTACACCTGGTTTTCTGATGGCATCAAAAGCCCTGCTAGATCATAATCCATCACCAACTGAAACTGAAGTAAGATTTTGGTTAGCTGGAAATTTATGTAGATGTACTGGTTATGATAAAATCGTAAAAGCGGTTCTTGAAGTTGCTGAAGATATGAAGGAGAGTGCTTAATGAATGAAATTAGTAATAAATGGATCGGGAAAAACACTGTCAGACCTGATGGTGCAGAAAAAGTAACTGGTAGAGCTCAATATTCTTCAGATACTAAAATGCCTGGAATGATATGGGGACATGTATTAAGAAGCCCTCACCCTCATGCTAAGATCAAATCTATTAACACAAAAAAAGCTGAAGCTCTCGACGGTGTTAAAGCTGTAATTACTTCTAAGGATATTGTTGATTTTCCGTTAGATAAACCTGTAATTCTTGGTATACAAGATATGCGCTGGATGTGTAGAAATGTTATGGCTAGAGACAAAGTATTGTTTCATGGTCATCCACTAGCAGCAGTGGCTGCTACCACAGAAGCAATAGCAGAGGAAGCTTGTAATCTTATTGAAGTAGATTATGAAATTTTACCTTGGGCAATTGACATTGAAGACGCAATTAAACCAGATGCTCCAATTTTACACGATCATATTAAATTTAATGATAAACCGTCTAACATAGCGAGTACTTTAGAGCATAAAAAAGGTGATATAAAAGAAGGTTTTGCAAAAGCCGATATTATTATTGAACGCGATTTCAAAACAGAAGCTGTCCACCAAGGTTATTTAGAAACTCATTCATGCCTTGTAAGTGTAGCGGCCGATGGTAGAGCTACTATTTGGAGTTCAAGTCAAGGCCAATTTATGGTAAGGGCCATGACATCTTTTCTTACAGGTATTCCCCAAAGTAATATAAGAGCTATACCAGCTGAAATTGGTGGAGGTTTTGGTGGTAAAACAATTGTTTATCTTGAACCTCTAGCAACAGTTTTGTCCCAAAAAACAGGTCGTCCTGTTAAAATTGTGATGAATAGAGAAGATACGATGAGGGCTTCTGGACCTACTTCAGGCTCAAAAAGTAAAATTAAAATTGGAGCTACCAAAGATGGAAAGATTGTAGCTGCTCAAGGTACATATTATCTTCAGGCTGGTGCATTTCCTGGATCTCCTATTAGAGGTGCCGTTGGATGTTCATTAGCGCCTTATGATATTCCTAATGCACATACATTTGGATACGATGTTGTATCGAATAGATGTAAGGTTGCAGCATATAGAGCGCCTGGAGCTCCAATTGGCGCTTACGGCGTTGAATGCGTATTGGATGAAATTGCAGAGGCTTTAAAAATTTGTCCGCTTGAGTTAAGAAAGTTAAATGCTGCAAAAGAAGGTACCAAAGCTGTACATGGGCCAACGTATCCAACAATGGGTTACATGGAAACTTTAGATGCTGCAATAAAGCATCCACATTACAAATCCCAACTAGGGAAGCATCAAGGAAGAGGTGTTGCAAGTGGATTTTGGTTTAATGCTGGTGGAGAATCTAGTGCACAACTTAATATTACAGAAGATGGAAATGTAGTTGTTACTACTGGTCACCCTGATATTGGGGGTTCTAGAGCCTCTATAGCAAATATTACCGCAGAACTTTTAGGTATTCATCATGATAGAGTTTCTGTGTTAATAGGTGACACAGCAACCATTGGATATAGTAATTTGACTGGCGGAAGTAGAGTCTTATTTGCATCTGCAATGGTTGTAACTGAGTCCGCTAAAATAGTAATTAAGCAACTTAAACAAAGAGCCGCTAAAATTTGGGGGATTGATGAAGAAGCTATTGAATGGGAAAATGGTGAAGCTCGTCCAGCTGGAGACAATGCTGGTAATTTTGATCCATTATCTTTAGCAGAATTGGCTAGTAAAGCTACTGCTACTGGAGGACCTATTGGAGCAGGTTATCAAGTGAACACTGAAGGAGCTGAAGGCGGATTTGCAACTCATATTTGTGATGTTGAAGTTGATATGGACTTAGGCATAGTAAGAGTAAAAAAATATACTTCTATACAGGACGTGGGAAAGGCTATTCATCCAGATTATGTTGAAGGTCAACTGCAAGGTGGCTGTGCACAAGGAATCGGATGGGCCTTAAGTGAAGAGTATATTTATAACAAACAAGGTCATTTGGATAACACAGGGTTCCTTGACTATAGAATGCCAGTTTGTTCTGATTTACCTATGCTAGATACAGTTTTAATTGAAGTTCCTAACCCAAAACACCCGCAAGGTGTTAGAGGGGTTGGTGAAGTTCCATTGGTTCCACCTTTGGCCGCCATTTCAAATGCTGTATATCAAGCTATTGGAAAAAGATCTTATAGTTTACCGATGTCACCACCAAAGGTATTGAAAATTATCGAAGGCAACTAATTTAAAGTTTTGATTTTTGTTTTAATTTTATGACACAAAGTAATAAAACAACTATCATATTAGCTTATTTAGCCGCTTTTTTAGGTGTATGTGGGCATGCTAGTTCAAAATTTTTTGTAAAACTATCTGGTATAACTGGTGTTGAAGCTTCTGTTTGGAGATTTGGATTAGGAGGATTTGCACTCCTAATTCTATGCATGTTAAGTCCTACTTCTAGAAAATTAATTAAACCACTAAAGGAAAATGCTTATCCTATTTTAATTCTTTCTGTTTTAGGAATGGCTTTCGGCCAATTTCTATTTCACTGGGCTTTAGATTTTGCATCTGTTGTACAAGTTGCCACTATGGTAACAATAATGCCGATATGTGTGGTTTTTGTGGCAAGAGTTATTGAAGGAACAAAAATAACACCTCCAAAAATTATAAGTGGTATTGGAGCTTTCCTAGGATGCATATTTTTGTTAACGGATGGTTATCTTGATCAACTTAGTGGAACAAGTAACAGTTTAACTGGAATATGTTTATCAATAGGATGTGCTCTAGTTGGCGCAATCTATCTTGTAATGGTAAAGCCTTATGTGCAATTATACGGATCTGTTCGAATGACAACCTACACTTTCACCCTTGGATTTGTGGCATTATATCCATCTATTGGCATAATCTGGGGTATATGGGTAAACCCACTTGATCATTTTGATAGATCAAGTGTTGAATATTTTTCAATCATTGCACTTGGTATTTGGAACACTTGCATTGCCTTCATTTTGTGGCTGTGGGGACTTTCTAAAATCCCTGATGTTGCTCGCGGTAATTATTTATTCTTTTTAAAACCTGTAATAGCACTTTGCCTCGCTTTTTTTATTTTGAAGGACTATATCAGCATCAATCAATTAATAGCAATATTCGTAATAACTGGTTTCGTTATATTAGAGATTTTCTACACACCAATCTCTAAAATAATTAAAATAAATGATAATTAAAAATAACACACTTTCCTCAATTTGCTACATGATTTTTGTCTCTTTATTTATTGGTGGAACAACTATGATCGCTAAAGTATTGGGCACAGACTTATTAGGAAGACCATTAAATCCAATGCAAATTAGCCATTCTAGATTTCTTTTTGCATTTATTTTAATTTTTCTTTTTTTTTTTTGAAAACAAAGTCAAAAATAATTCAACCTAACTATAAACTTCATTTTAGTAGATCTTTTTGTGGATGGATTGGGATAACTATATTATTCGGAACTTCAATTCTAATACCTGTTTCAGATGCAACAGCTTTGATATTTATCAACCCAATTTTTACAATGATTTTTGCTATACCGTTATTAGGAGAGACTGTTAAAACTACAAAATGGTTTGCGGTGACTATCACCTTTATTGGAGCAATTGTTTTAATTAGGCCAGAAAATAATCTTTTAGAAATACAATTTGTCTATATGTTATTAATTTTTGGAGCTTTAGCTTTAGGACTGGAGTCTATATTTATAAAAATTCTTACAATAAAAGAAAAACCTAAACAAATATTGTTAATAAATAATGGAATTGGATTAATGATTTCATCGATACCAATATATTTCGTCTGGATTTCACCAAACATAAAACAAATTTTAGCTTTGTTTTTTGTTGGCGCACTCATGCTTTGCGCACAAGTATGTTTTATTCAAGCAATGAAAAGAAGTGAAGCTCATTTTGTAGCACCCTTTTTTTATTTCACTTTGATTTTTGTATGTGTTTATGATTTCTTTATTTTTCAAATTTTACCTGACAAAATCAGTATTATTGGAACGACTTTAATAATTGTTGGAGGAATAATTCTATATGTAAGTCAAACAAGATCTAAGTTAAGTTAGATCTAATAGTAAACAATAATTTATATTGTTATAAAAAAATAATTTTTAAATAAAATGGGTAATAGATAGTATGAATATTGCACTTATTGGACTTGGTTCAATGGGCTATAATTTAGCTAAAAATATGGTCTCTAGAAATTATCAAGTAAATGCGTATGAAAAAAATAAATTAATTGTTGAAAGCATAAAAAATGACAATATCAAAAATTTATGTTTATTAAGTTCTACTAAAGAGCTAATTAATAAGACTCCCTCACCAAAAATAATATTGCTAAGCCTTCCAGCAAATAAAATTGATGAGTGTATAAATGAATTAATAAATTATTTAAACCCAAAAGATATAATTGCAGATCTAGGAAACTCATTATATTTACATTCGATTGAAAGAGAAAAACTTTTAAAGGATCATAATATTAGTTTTTTAGGAATTGGTATTTCTGGTGGGCCAGGAGGAGCTAAAGACGGCCCTGCTATAATGGTTGGAGGCTCAAAAAGCGCGTGGGAAAATGTAAGGTGTATATTTGAAGATATAAGCGCTAAAATTGATAACAAAAGTGCCTGCTGTTATTTTGGAAGCGCGGGATCCGGTCACTTTGTAAAATTAATTCATAACGGGATTGAATATGCACTTATGCAAGGATTAGCAGAAATAAGTAATATTTTAGAACACGCTTATAATATGGATAATGATTTACGAGCTAAAAAATTCGAAGAAATATTAAAAACTCAGTCCTCTTCTTTTCTTTTAGAAATTACCTCGGAAATTCTAAGTGCTCAAAATAATAATAGCCAATATTTCATAGACGAAGTAGATAACAAAATAGAGCAAAATGGAACAGGAATTTGGGCAATAATGGCAGCTTTAGAACTTGGAGTAAGTATTCCATCAATTTATGAAGCTGTTTCTACAAGGTCTCTTTCAAATAATTTTAAGCAAAAATCAAAAGGTAATAATAATGACCAAATACTTTCTGAAAAAAATAACGATGTTGAAATAGCCCTCGAAGAAATCATCTTTTTTAATTTTGCCTGCTCTCTATATCAAGGCCTTAATCTTATAAAAAAATCTAATGTTTGGGATTTTTTTGATTATAACATAGAGGATATTTTTCAGGCATGGAGTGCAGGATGTATATTACAGGGCGATTATATTAATTATATATCTCAAAAATATAAAAATCACAAAAACTTAAATTTTGAATTTCTACATAGTTTAATTGAAGAAAAATGTTCAAAAAAATTCAAATCAATAAGGGAATTTAATTCAAACGGAATAAGATCTGGCCTCCCTTGCCCTGTCTTATCTTCAAATCTTGCATATTACGATTTAATTTTTTCAAATCATAAAATTGGAGAAACTATCCAATTACAAAGAAGTTTTTTTGGACTTCATCCTATAAAGAATAAAAAGGATAACAATAAGATAAAACCTTATTGGACTAAATTATGAATAAAAAATTTGTTACTTTTTTGATTATGGGTGTTGCTGGTTCAGGAAAAACAACAATTGCAAAAAAACTTTGTCAAAAAATAAATGCTTTTCTAATAGAAGGAGACGACTATCACAGTCAAAATAATGTAAAAAAAATGAATTCGGGCATCCCCTTAAATGACCAGGATAGACATGATTGGTGTATTAAAATTAGAGAAGAAATTATTAAAAGGGAAAAAAAAGAAAATCTTGTTGTCACTTGCTCCGCCCTCAAAGAAAAATATAGGTCAATACTTAAAGTTAAGAATTGTTATTTAGTTTATTTAAAGGTTAAAAAAGAAACAGCTCGAAAAAGGATAAGTAGCAGGCAAAATCATTTTATGCCAAACAGCTTGGTTGAAAGCCAATTTTCAATTTTAGAAGAGCCTGAAAAAGCCATAACTTTAGATGAACCACTAGAACCAGATAAAATGGTCAATCAATTAATGTCAATTTTTAAAAATAACAAGCTTTATCATGAAAAATAAAATTAATAAAAATAATAATTTATCTAATATAATTGAACTTGAACATGAATTTGAAGATATCTTTAATAAGATGGAATATTCTAATCAAAATATTTTTATTACTGGTAAAGCTGGGACTGGTAAAACAACATTATTAGAATACTTTCGTATCAATTCCAAAAAAAATTTTGTTATACTTGCTTCAACAGGAATATCTGCGATTAGAGCCAAAGGTAAAACCATACATTCCTTTTTCTTATTCCCACCCAGAATATTAATCAATGAAAAAATTAAAAGATTAAGAGGCAATTTAATTAAAAACGTTGATACTATTTTGATTGATGAATGTTCTATGATTAGATGTGACGTTCTTGACGCAATAGACCAGTCACTTAGACTTAATAGAAATAATGATGAAATTTTTGGCGGAGTTCAAATTATTCTTTTGGGTGACATTCATCAACTTCCACCAGTGATAAGAGAAAATGAAAGAGATATCTTTGATAATTTTTATCCTAATGGACATTATTTTTTTCATGCTAATTGTTATGAAAATAGCAATATAAGCACATATGAACTCACAAAAATATATAGACAAAAAGATACCGAGTTTATTGACATACTTAATAAGATTAGATCCGGAAATATAACTGATACAGATCTCATACCCTTAAATAACAAAGTTATTAATCAAGGATCTAATGATTTAAATGAGTCTATAATACTATCACCCACTAATCGTAAGGTTGACGCTATTAATAGTGCAAATCTTAAAAGTATAAGTAATGAAACATTTTCATATCAATCGTCACAGACAGGTGACTTTAAAGAAAAACCCGCTGACGAAGTTCTTGAATTAAAAGTTGGTGCTCAAGTAATGTTAATTAAAAATGATATTAAATCTCCTAAGAGATGGGTCAACGGTTCTATTGGGATCGTTACTGATTTAACGCCAAATAGTATTCATTTGAAAATAAAGAATAAGGTTCATAAAATAACACAGGATACTTGGGAAAAATTTGATTATTTGATAAAAGATGGTCAAGTTTTACACGAAGTTGTTGCAACTTTTACCCAATACCCAATCAAATTAGCTTGGGCAGTAACAATTCATAAAAGCCAAGGACAAACTTTTGAAAAAGTTATAATTGATTTAGATAGAGGCTCTTTTGCACCTGGTCAAACCTACGTAGCTTTAAGTAGAGTAACATCTTTAGAAGGATTATTTTTAACTAGGCCAATAAATATCTCAGATATACTTTTTAATAATAACCTAAGTTTGTCATTTCTTAATTAGACTTTAATTTTCTTTGCTCACGAAAAGCTATCAAAATACCAGAAAAAGCTATAAAGAACATTCCAATTAAATTCAAAAAAGTTGGCCACACTCCAAAAAATATCTTTCCCCAAATAGCTGCAAAAACTAAATAAGAATAATCCATTGGTGCCAACCAACTACTTTCTGCTGTCTGGTATGCTTTTGCCAATAGAATATTACCTGAAATATTAAGAATTGAACACGAAAAGCAAAATACAAAAACAATTAGAGTTAAAGATGGCCAACCTATAAAAACAAATGGACTATTCCCTCTAAGAAAATTATTTTGAAATATTAATTCAAATAACAATATTCCTAGCGATGCTGAAATAAAAAACATTACCCCTACAGCTAAAGTAAGAGACATAACAGACTCTTGCCTACAGTACTTCCTTATTAAAATAATATTACAAGCAAAGAAAAAGCCTGCCATGACAGGTAAAATCTGTAAAAATTTAAAATTTTCAGACCATGGTTCTAAAATAAGCAAAGCTCCAAAACTTCCTAATATTAGGGCAAAAAATCTCCATAAACCTATACTTTCCTTAAGAAATACAATTGCTAATAAAGATACAAAAATTGGGAATGTATAAAGACCTGCTGCCATTTGAGCAAAACTTAATTGTGGTGACGCTGCAAAAAAACAAAACATGCAGGTAGTCATTGTCAATGCCCTCAAATATACTGGTTTCCATTTAAGTGGAAATAGAATATCAATCCCATTAGTTATCCTAGCAATACCAAATAACAAAATAATATTTCCGATTGAACGTATAAATTGAAGTTGCCAAAAACTTGTTTCACTAGCCATGTATTTAATTAAACTATCTTGTAAAGATAAGATTATAACACCTATGATTAACATAGTAAGGGAGGAAACAGGATTATCAGTTACCTGTGGATTAAAAAAATTAAATTTCAACACCTTAAAACCATATCAAAACTTAAAAATAGGATTTTTTATATAAGCTCTCTATTTCATCTTTATAAAAAGCTTCAATCACACGCCTTTTCATTTTAAGAGTTGGCGTTAATTGACTATTCTCTATACTAAAAAGTTTGTCTGACAAAATAAATTTTCTAATTTTTTTGTTTTGCGATAACTGTTTATTTACATTGTTAATAATATTTTGGAAATCTGTTTTCATTTTATTAACATTGCTTCTATTTGCCTTTAACAATGTTTCATTTGGGATAAGTACAGATATTAGAAAGGGTCTATTATGACCACAAACAAGAGCTTGTTCAATCTCATCGTAAGACATTAAGAGATTTTCGATTGGAACAGGTGCAATGTTTTCTCCACCTGAGTTTACAATCATCTCATTTATTCGGCCAGATATATATAGGTATCCATCTTCATCTATCGATCCCAAATCTCCAGTATGTAGCCAACCGTCTATTATTGTATTATTAGTGTTTTTTTTATCCTTCCAATATCCTTTCATCAGAGAATTGCCTTTAACAAGTATCTCATTATGTTTAGATAATTTAATATCAATACCTTTTATCACTCGACCAACAGAGTTGATTTTAATGTTATGAATTGGATTACATGATATGAGTGGTGAGCATTCGGTTTGTCCATAGCCTTGCAAAATATTAATACCAAGAGATTGAAAAAACAATCCAACCTGTTCATTTAAGGCAGCTCCACCTGAAATAAAAGCTTTTAAATTACCACCAAATTTTTTTTGAATTTTTTTTCTTACTAATTTGTCTAAAGCAAAATCTTGAAGTTTTTCTATAAATAGTAATTCATGTTTTTCAAATTTTTTTGTTCCCAATTCAATTGTTTTAAAAAATAGTTTTTGAGTGACCTTACTTTGATTAGATAACTGTTTGTTTATTTTTTTATGCAATACCTCATAGAGCCGAGGTACAGCAGTCATTAAAGAGGGTTTGACACTCAGTAAATCATTAACAATTTGATCACGGTTTTCGTTGAAAAAAATTTCTGCTCCAATCAGAATAGGAAGGAAAAAACCAGCAGTGTGTTCATATGCATGTGAAAGTGGAATTATAGATAAAAACTTATGGTCTTTAACTTCTAATTCTTTAACTAGTTCATTTGCACCTAAGATATTTGATATAATAGACTTGTGAGTAAGCATTACACCTTTAGGTTTACTGCTAGTGCCAGACGTATATATAATAGAAACCACATCATCTTCTTTGACTTTGTGAAGAGTGTCTTCTTTGAAGCTCGATTTACTTAAACTTTTAGACCCCTTACCAATGAGATTATCGAAACTATTAATAGTCATATTTAATTTTGTACTCTTAACTTCATCAATGCATACTATATGTTTTATTTTATCTAATTTTGGCAAAATATTTTCTATAGTTGATAATAATTTTGAGTTCAAAAAAACAACAGAGGCTTCAGAGTGAGATAATAGATAAAATATCTCATCTTCGTTGCTTGTGGTATAACCAGGAACAGTTATGGCACCTAAAGATATTATAGCTAAATCAACCACACACCATTTATAGGAATTTTCAGCTATAATTGATATCTTATCATTTTTTCTAACACCTATTTCATGTAAACCAACACTTAAGTCTTGAACAAGATTACTAGCTTCGTTCCAAGAAATATGGCTCCATTCTCCATCTTTTTTGAAACCAAATAATGTTTTATTTTGATACAATAATGAATTTTCAAAAAAAAGTTTTGTTAAAGTGTTCATTTAAATTAACCTAAATAATATTAGATTATTTTTAATCATATTTTTAATTAAATATACAATAGTTTTTAATATAGAAGTGTTTTATTTAATTTTTATAATTAGAATATTCTATAATTTTGAAAGGTGTTTCAGTCATCAAAAACAAATTTATATTTTTCTTAGTCGCTTTAATTTTTTTTATAACACTTATTTTCACTATGCATAAAAATAATATAAATTTTAAAAGTAGTTTTAATATCAATTTGATTGGAAATGACTTAGACCAATATTTAAAAAATAAAGAAAGTCAATTTTCTGATCTAAAAAAAAATGTTCAAAAAAAAATAATTTGGTCTAGAAAGAAAAATACTAAAACTAAAATTTCAATTGTATATATACATGGTTTCTCTGCTTCATCAGAAGAAGTACGCCCCCTTCCTGATTTAATCGGAAAAGATATAAGAGCAAATATATTTTATACAAGATTAACGGGCCACGGAAGAAGTTCTGATGCAATGGGTTTGTCATCTATATCTAACTGGGTTAATGACCTACATGAAGCTATTGAAATTGGAAGTAGAATTGGTCAAAAAGTAACTTTAATTTCTACTTCAACTGGTGGCACATTGAGTGCTATATCAGCATTAGATGAAAGTCTTTCAAGAACAATATTAGGATATATATTTATTTCACCTAATTTTGGTATAAATCATAAATTAGCCAATTTAATTTCATGGCCTTATACTGAATATTGGTTGCATTTATTTATAGGAAAAACAAGAACTATAAAACCTAGAAACGAATTAGACAAAAAATTTTGGACATTATCGTATCCGACAAATGCTCTTATACCTATGGCTAGATTAGTCAAAAAAATTAATAATAAAGACTTTAGTAATGTAAATAACCCTGCTTTATTTTATTTTTCAATGGATGACGAAATTGTTGAACCTAAAAAAACTTTGGAATTTATTGAAAATTGGGGAGGTGAAACAAAAACTATAAATGTAAAAATGTCAGAGTTTGATGACAAGTACTCACACGTAATTGCTGGAGATATTTTATCACCAAGGCAAACAGAGTTTGCAAGAAAAAAAATGGTTGAGTGGATAAAAAGTTTGCCTAATTAAATAAATTTAAATTTTTGACAATACATCTTCAACTAATTTTTGTACTCTAAACGCCTCCTTAATTGTAGCTAAACTATTAGGTTTATTATTTATTTTAAGAACCAAGTTATCAAGTTGAGCCTTTAAACTCACCGCTCTTGGATTTTTATGTTCTCCCCTTTGAGGAATAAAATTATCACCAGCAGATACTAAATCTCTATAAAATTCTGAAATTTTTTTATTTTTTTTAGACCTTTTGATTATAAGTTCCTGTCGATCTGGTTGCATGCCACCAACACTTGCAAAAATATTAACGGGCAAACCATTTTCATTTTCTAATTTTGCAAAAACACAAGTTTTACATAATTCTTGATTTTTAGGATATGAGATATTAGCCCAAATTAGTTTAAGAGGACCTAAAACACGTTCAGTGAAAAATATAAAATGAGATATTACCTCTCTTGTCATACCACCCTCTTTTTTAAACCTAAGCCAATCCGCTTCTTTTTGCCATTCACGTGGCCAAGAAAAGTATGTAACAATAATATCAACACTTAGCATATCTCACATTTCACCACTATTTTTACTAGCCAATAAATCAGCTATAGGAACACCAACAGCTTCTGTAAAATTCACAGCCATGGGAACATCATAATTTTGAAGTTTTTTAATAAAATTTCTACTTTCTTGAATGTTTATGCCAAATGGTTTTTCTAAAAAAAGAGCTTTTCCCATATCAACAGTTTTAATAGCATATATTTCCCTTACAGTTGGTGCGCATACTAAATAAACAAAGTCTGTTTTTTCAATCGCCTCATTAACACTTTTCATAATTTTTGATTTACAATCTAGTTTTATCGAATTTTCACAAGCAATTGAGCTGGGATCCCACAAATAATCTGGTCTAAATTTTTTGTGTAACCTCATAAGCTTCATCTTACGAGTGCTGATTATACCCAAACCAATAATGGCTATACTAGTTGTCATTTTCATGACTTATTAATCTTTATATTAGAGTTACTTAAGCGGAAATGTTGAGGTTGCGTGACATAATATATCATTTTTATTATTTTCAGAATATACTTTTGTTTCTCCAATTGCGATAGTACTCCCAAATCTTTGAACTACACTTTCAATAATAAAATAATCTCCAAATGCAGGACGTATAAAGTTATTATTTTGTGAAAGTGTACCTCTCTGTGATTTTAAGGATGTGTTCATGGCAATTGACATAGTTGTGTCAATAACAGACATTATCACCTGTCCAGAGAGAGCACCAGTGACAAATTGATATTCTTTTGAGTTTTCTAACCTAGCTACTACCCTTCCCTCTTCAATTTCTAAAAAAGATAATTTTAGTTGTTTTACATAGGGAGCAAAAATAAAATCATATATTCTTTCAATATTATCAATAGTAATAGTTTCTGTTGGTAATTCATTTTTCATGGGTTTATCCTTGAATCGAAATATAATAAAATTGTAGCAAAATTTATTCGTTATGCCTCAGAAAAGATTCAGTTACACCAATACCAGCAGCATCGTAGGCATCATAAATTTCATCTGCACCAGACGATTTTAATAAATCTGGATTACCCTGAGATCTTGTAGGTACTATTATTCTTCCTTTAAAACCATATTTTCTAGCCTGTTTTACCGACCAATTTTGAGCATGAAACTCAGGCAAAGCAAGGATAATAGTTGTTAATTTACCAAACCTTAATTTAGACCAAAAACCTGGGTCTTCGGCATCTGCAAAGGATACTCTTTTTCCTTGTTTCAAAAGATCTAGAGAAAGGTCAGTGTTAGCGTCAAAACCAACCACTTTAATATTATTTTTAGATAAATTTTCAAATATTGCATTACCAATTCGACCCATACCGACAATCATTACTTGAGCTTCTCCACAAGTATGAGGTTGTTCATCTGGATGATGTTTTTCTCTTTCAAACTTTACTAAATATTTTTCTAAGATTACATAAATTTCATGAATATATTTATTTAAAATAGACCCAATGATAAAACTTAAACTGACAGAACAAACTAAAACTGCAAATAAGCTATTATCAACTATTCCAATTTTAAGCCAGTGAGCTAACAAAATTAAAGAAAATTCAGAATATGTTAAAAGTGAAATTGAAATTAAGAAAGAGGAGTAAGCTCTTAAATTTACAAAAATTAATAAGAGAAAAAGTATAACTAATTTAATAATTAGAAACATTATTATTATTAATGACTCCGAAACAATTTCAAAGCTTAAATTCAACTTCATTCCCAGTGAAATAAAAAAGCCCAATAATAAAATCTCTCTTAAACTCCAAATTTTTTCAGCTAAATTTTGTGACCTTTTATAACTAGAGAGTAACATCCCTAAAACAAGGGCTCCAATTTCACCAGTTAAACCAAATTTTTCAAAAAGATAACCTCCTAATAATAACGCAATTAATACTGAAGCTAACAATTCTAATTCCTCACTTGTTTCCAATTTAATTAAAAATTTTTTTAAAATAGGTATAACTAAAGGAATAAAAAGTAAGTATAGTGTATTAAATGATAAATTATTACTACTAGTGTACAGTAATAAAGTTAATGCTAAAATATCTTGAAATATAAGTATTAAGATAGAAATTCTACCATGAAACGAATTAATTTCTTGTCTATCTTCTAATGATTTAGATGCGATAATTGTACTTGAAAAAGTTAAAGCTATACATAACAGAACCTTAACTTCTAAGTTAACGTTTAAGTTAATTAAAAAAAAATAAACAAAACTTACAACTGCCGCATGAATAAAAAAGACTTTTAAAAAGGTAAAATTTAGAAAAGCCGAAGGTTTAACTTTGAGGCCAATAGAAAACAATAGTAACTCAACACCAATTTTTGAAGGAAAATCAAGTAAACTATTAACATCAGCAAAATTAAAATATTTGAATAAAAGACCAGAGAAGATAAAACCAATTAAGATTGGTAAAGATAAAATTTTAAAAACTTGTCCGCAAATTAATGCGCCACCCATCCAAAATAAAAACATTTCCATAATAATTTTATATAAAACTGTTAAAAATAATTAAATCATAACAAAAAATTAGATAATTATTTTATCATAAAGATAAATTTGAGCTTAATTATTAGGCATTATTTTAAAAATTACAATTGTTTATGATCTTAATAAAATTTTGATTTATTATGAAATTCGTTGAAAGTAATTATGATATGACTAAAAATATTATTTATAAAGACTATTTTCATGGTCTACAAGATTAAAAATATCGATGAAGCTTTTATTAGCGACGAATCAGTTAGAACAAATTATAAAAAATATTATAATTGGTTTAACAATCAAGACTTTTCTAATTTAACAAAAAAAAATTCAGAAGCTTTTAAATTTTTTAAAGATACTGGAATTACATTTAAAGTTTATTCTGATAGCAATGATGACGAAAATCTTATACCATTCGATATTGTACCTAGAATAATAAATAGAAGAGAATGGGAAAAAATTGTTAAGGGCATAACTCAAAGAGTTGTTGCAATTAACTTGTTTCTTAATGATATATATTCAAATCAAGAAATTATCAATTCAGGTATAATACCGATAAGTTTATTAAAAAATAATTCTGCATTTTTTCCTGAAATGATGGGTCTTACTCCTCCTAATAAAATATATAATCATATATCTGGAATTGACTTAATAAAAACGGAGAAAAATGATTTTTATGTTTTAGAAGATAATGTGAGAGTTCCCTCAGGTGTTTCTTATATGATTGAAAATAGAGATACTATGATGAAATTGTTTCCTGATTTATTTTCTAAATACGCTGTAACTGATAATAGAGATTACCCTAATAAATTATCCAAAATTTTAAAAAATTGTTCACCTTTGAGTCGAAAAAAAGAACCTAATATTGCTGTTCTTACACCAGGCGTTCATAATTCTGCTTTTTTTGAGCACGCCTTTTTAGCTGATCAATTAGGCGCAGAATTAGTTGAAGGAAAAGATTTAAGAGTTGTTGATAAATTTTTAAAAATGAAAACTATTAGAGGATGGGAAAAAATTGACATTTTATACAGAAGAGTTGATGACGAATATTTAGATCCCCTAACATTCAAAGAAGATAGTTTTCTAGGTGTACCTGGTTTAATGGAAGTCTATAGAAACAAAAATATTACAATAGCAAATGCACCAGGAACTGGAATAGCTGACGATAAAGCTATATATTCTTATATCCCAGAAATAATAAATTTTTACCTTGGTGAAAAAGCTATATTAAAAAACGTGAAAACTTTTAAATGCAGTGATCAAAATGATTTAAAATACGTATTAGATTTTATAGGTGATTTAGTCGTAAAAGAGGTACATGGATCTGGTGGATATGGTATGTTGATTGGTCCGTTATCCAATAAAAGTGAAATTTCTGAATTTAAAAATAAAATTTTAAAAAATCCAAATAATTATATTGCTCAACCAACGCTTTCGTTGTCTACCTGCCCAATCTTTACCAAAAAAGGTTTATCTCCGAGACATGTTGATTTGAGACCATTTGCTTTATTATCAAACGACGGTGTGTCTGTAACAAATGGAGGTCTTACAAGAGTAGCATTAAAAAAAAATTCTTTAGTAGTTAATTCCAGCCAAGGCGGTGGTACTAAAGATACTTGGATATTAGGTGAATAATGTTAGGTAGTACTGCAGATTCCTTGTTTTGGATGTTTAGGTATATTGAAAGGGCTGAGAATATTCTTTGTTTAATAGAAAGTGGTTTTCAACTCCATCTCATTTCTTCAAAAAATTTAAAAAACGAATGGGATGCAATTCTTAAAACCAATTCAATTAGGCAATTTTTCGGAAAAAATAATACACAACTAGACAGTCTAAAAATTATAAACTTTATGTTTAAAGATGAAAAAAACTCTAATAATATTTATCTATTAATTTCAAAAGCAAGAGAAAATGCAAGAAGGTCTAGAGTTGCTATTACTCTTGAAGTTTGGGAGTCGATCAATACTTGCTGGCTATACCTTAAGGAACAGACTAAAAAAAATGTAACTGAAAACAAAGTCCAAGCCATTATAAAAAATATTAGAGAAAAAATTGCCCTTATTTATGGTTTTTTACAGAAAACTATGTTGAAAGACGAAATTTTAAGTTTTTGTAGTTTAGGCACATATATCGAAAAATTTAATAACACTGCAAGAATATTGAATACAAGACAGTATTTACTCGTTGAAGAAAAGTTATATGGATTAGAAAATTACAATAATTTTCAATTAGAAATGATTTTAAGATCTATTTCATCATATAGATCCTTTATGTGGAAAAATCAAAATACAATAAACTCTAAAAAAGTGTCAAATTTTCTAATATCGGATAAAGATATGCCAAGATCATTAATGTTTTCTATTCAAGAAACTATAAGTTGTATAAAAATCATACTTAGTAGGAATATTTATAAGAGCAAATGCTATAAAACAGCACAAAATATTCATAAAAAAATAAAATCAAGAAAAATGTTTTCTAATAATTATTCATTTTTAAATGATCTAATAGAATTAAATATGAAATTAGCTAATGAAATAGAGGATGAATTTAATTTTCATTAAAAATTATGATTTTAAAAATTCAGCAAAAAATAAATTATGATATTAATGGTATAGTTAATTTTGGTTATAACAAATTAATACTAACTCCACAAAATGACGACAATCAAATAATTAGATTTTGGGATATTAATATTGAAGGAGGTAAAAAGGAACTTAGTTCATCTGATCATTTTGGTAACTTAGTCGATTTAGTGAGCATAGAAAGTAATTCCACAAAAATTAAATATGATGTTGTTGGAGAGATTGAAACTAAAAACACTAGTGGAATTACTAAAACATCTAAACAAGACTTACCACTTTGGTGTTATACATCTGACACTAAACTTACGAAGCCAGGTAATAATATATTTAGCTTTTATAAAAAAAATCCTATAGATTTCAGTGATTTAATTAAAAGTCTTCATACTTTATCTAATAAAATTAAAACCAATATCAAATATAAAAGTGGAAAAACTGATTATAAGACCAATGCTGAAGAAGCATTCAGAAATAAAGTAGGAGTTTGTCAAGATCATACTCATATATTTTTATCTATCCTTCGACTAAATAAATTACCATGCAGGTATGTAAGTGGTTTTTTTCTACCAAAAAACAAAAATCAAAATCTTGCTATGCACGCCTGGGCTGAGGTTTTTGTTGAAGATTTAGGATGGATAGGTTTTGATATATCCAACGGTGTTTCTCCTGATGATAGTTACGTTGTTATAGCAAAAGGTTTTGATTATAATAACATTGCGCCAGTTAGAGGTGTTATTAATGGTGTATTCGTTGAAAATCAAAATTTAGAGTTAAGTATTGAAAAATTGGATCAATAAGTTGGATAAAAAATGACTTACTGTGTAGGACTTAAATTAAATCGTGGCTTAGTTTTTATCTCAGATACTCTAACTAATGCGGGTATAGATAATATAAATACTAATAAAAAGATGTTTAATTGGCACGAAGATAACGAAAAATGCATTGTTTTACTTACATCTGGAAATTTAGCAACGTCACAAGCTACTATTAATCTAATCAATGAAGGTATTCAAGACCACGAAAATAACGAAAAAAACATTCTAAAAGCAAATTCAATGTTTCAAGTAGCAAGAATTATAGGTAAAATTTTAAGAAATATTTCAAGTGAATACGCATCTGATGGACAAGCTGGTGAAAATCCCTATTCGTCTACATTTATACTTGGCGGGCAATTTAAGGGACAAACCCATAAGTTATTTTTGATTTATCCTGAAGGTAATTTTATTGAAGCATCTGAGGATCAACCTTTTTTTCAAATTGGTGAGACTAAATATGGGAAGCCTATTTTAGTACGAGCATTGGAACAAGATGCAACTTTTGGTGACTCTATAAAACTTTTATTGGTATCTTTTGATAGTACCATGAAAGCTAATGTTTCTGTTGGAATGCCAATAGATATTTGCACTATGAAAAAAGATCAATATCAAGTTAACAAACAAATTAGAATAGAGAAGAATGATCCTTATTTCCAGAAAATTTCTAATGGCTGGGGAGAATCTCTCAAAAAAAGTATAAAAAAATTGCCACCATTTAATTTTTAATTATTTAATTTTTTACAAATCAAACAGTATCGCTGAAGATAGACTTACGAACAAGAACGAGTTTATAAAAATATAAGTGTGATAATTTTTTTTATAACCATCATTATTCATTATTTTTTAAACTTTTTAATATCTTTTATACTTTAAATAAAATCGTTATAATATTTATTTACGAAATTATACTATACTAGTAACTAAATGATATAACACTTAAGGAGTATGTTTTGACGACTAGAAAACATCTCTGTGACATGCCAGAGAAATTAGTATTTCGTGGTGGCTTTGGATTTAAAAAAAAACAACCTAATGTCCTACTTCTTTTACCAAAAACAAAAGGACCAATCGGCATAAAAAACTTTAAAAAGTTAATTAAGGATAATTTTAACTTACTGGAATATGATGACGTAGAAACAGAGAAATTAGGCATTTTCAACACTTTTCATGATAATTCTCTTGAAAACAAAGCTTTAGCTGTCAATATTGCATTAGAAAAATGGAAAGGGGTTAAATTTCATATTATATGTCATTCCACTGGTTGTGGTTTAGGAACATTTATAGCTAAAAATCATATAGAAGAGTGTAAGAGTCTTATTTTAATTAGCCCTTGGAACAAAAAAGATAAAGACTTTACTTCAATACAAAAAAATAGAGTAGATAATTCCAAAAATCTAGAAACTATCATGTATCTTAAAAGTGAATATAATCTTTTATATTCTTCCGAATATATTAATAAATATAAGGTACAATTTAATGAGCATATACATAATCAGAAAAATGACAGTATTGACGTTGTTAATAAAGAACAACGATTAAAATCCATTTTGGATTGTAATATTGGAAACGAAATTCATAAACTTAAACAGCCTAAACTATTTATCAATGCTCTTGATGATAAATTAATGAAAGTGTATCACGGCATAGAACTTCAGAAACTCTGTAATAATTCACAATTAGTTACTCTTGATAGTGGCGGTCATATGCTAACAGAAACGCGAACAAATGACCTAATTAAACATATTAAGAATTTTTTAAATTTCATAGGAAGATAATATGAATATGGATCAACAGTTATCAAATAATATTCATAGTCACATTTCTATTGATGGATTAGTAATCGCCAAATTCTCCAGATCGGTTTTTAAAGAAATGCAACGCGGGGGAATAACCGCTGCAAATTGTACATTTAGTGTTTGGGAAAACTTTAATGAAACGATCAATAAATTAACTGTCTGGAATGATCATTTTAAAACAAACAGTGATATTATTTGTCATGTCAAATCTGCAAATGACATAATCAAAGCACATTCAGATAAAAAAGTTGGTATAATTCTTGGATGGCAAAATACAAGCGCTATCGAAGACGATATAAATAAACTTCAGATTTTTTATGATTTAGGTGTTCGAATAGCTCAACTAACATACAATACACAAAATTTGGTTGGTTCTGGTTGTTGGGAAACAAATGATGGAGGTTTATCAGATTTTGGTAGGGATGTAGTAAGCGAAATGAATAGACTTGGCATGGTCATTGACCTTTCACATGTAGGACCTAGAACAAGTTCCGATACAATTAAATTGTCAAAAATGCCTGTGGCATATACTCATTGCTGTCCAGCAATTAAGAAACATCCAAGAAATAAAACAGATGATCAACTCAAGGAAATCGCTGATAAAGGTGGAATGATAGGGTTTGCAAGTTACACTCCTTTTTTACTGAAAGGTGCTGATAGCAGTATTGATGATTGTGTTGAAGGAATGGAATATATGATTAATGTTGTAGGAGAGGATAGTGTTGGTATAGGTACAGATTGGGTTCAAGATCAGGATATAGCATTTTTTGAATACCTACAAAGAGATAAAGGAACAGGTAGATTTGTTTCAACTCCTTACAAAGATGTGCCACCTATGCCAAAGGGAATCTCAAAACTGAGCCAATTTCAAAACTTTGTATCTGCAATGAAACGTGCTGGATGGTCAACAAAACGTATTGAAAAAATACTAGGACAAAATTGGTTTTTATTTTTTAAACAAATATGGAATTAAAAAAGTTAAGAAACAAATTATGTTATAAAATATAATTTATTTAGGCTTAATATTCTATAAAAGTGGTGATCCCTACGAGATTCGAACTCGTATTGCCGCCGTGAAAGGGCGGTGTCCTAACCATTAGACGAAGGGACCACTTAAAACTTTTATTAACTCTAATTTTAATAAAAATCAAGTAACATCTGAATAAATAATATCATCCAGCATAAGCTCAATAGATTTATTATTATTCCATGTATCAACGTTTAATGTGCCTAAGAAATTAAAATTAACATTTTCATAATTATCAAATACTTTGTTCAAAGGATTATTAAGAAGATTAAATTTTTTAACTTTTAATTTTTTTGACGACGCATCATTGATATAAAAAGATGCATGTTCATTATTTGAACCAAACCTTCTGAATGATGAAATTTTAGAATTAGGTATAATAAATTTTGGTTCTTCCATACCTGGGCCCCATGGTCCTAATTTATCCAGCCAATCTACCAAATTTAAAGTACAAGCAGAAATTGGTATTACTGAGGTTGCAATATATGAAACCTTAGGGGTTTCAGCATTCATTAAGTTAGTTACCTTTTCATTTATATATTTAATAAAATTATTTATTTTATTAGAATCAATTGTAAATCCAGCAGCCATATCGTGACCTCCCCCAGAATTAATTATATTTAAACTTAACGCTTCTAAAATTATTTCCCCTAAAGGAATACCGTGAATTGATCTGCCAGATCCTTTACCTATTCCATGTTGATTAATAGCAATTATACAAACGGGTCTATTATATAGTTCCTTCATTCTACCAGCAACTATACCTATAATACCTTCGTGAAAATCACTACCATAAACAACTAAAGCAGTTGGAACTTCACTATTATTTTTCGAAATTATTTTTTCAATCTGTCCTATAATTTTACTTTCTAATTCAGTAGTTAAAAATCTTCGCTTTTTATTTAAATCATCTAACTTACTTGCAATTTCAAAAGCTTTATTTTCATCAGTCTCTTTTAAAAGATATACACCTAGTTCACTATTACCAATTCGCCCCCCAGCGTTAATTCTAGGACCTAATGAAAATCCTAAAGCTTGAGTATTTGGTGCACTGCTTAATTTACTAATATCTGAAAGAGCTTTGATGCCAAAATTTTCTCTTTTTTTCATTATAGAAAGACCTTGCTTTACAAATGCCCTATTTAATTTAATTAGAGGTACTACATCACAAACAGTCCCCAATGCTACAAGATCTAAAAATTGCAACAAATCAGGTTCCTTTTTATTTTTAAAAAAACCTTTTTTTCTAAGTTCCCTATTAAGTCCAATAAGAAAAATAAATGTCACTCCTGCTGCACACAAATCTTCATATCCTTTATGATTATCAACTCTTTTGGGATTAATGATTGCGTATGCTGGGGGTAATATTATGTCTGGGATGTGATGATCAATAACTATTAGATCTATATTAACAGATTTCATTGCTTGCAAGGGTTCAAATGACGAAATGCCACAATCGACAGTTATAATTAATTCCGAACCTTTTTCATGAAGAGCTTTTAAAGCTTTTTCATTTGGACCATAGCCTTCTAAAAATCTATCGGGTATATGAATGAATGTTTTACAACCACATTGCTCTAGATAACTTGATATCATAGCAGCAGATGTTGCTCCATCTACATCATAATCTCCAAAAATTCCAACAGGACGAGAGTTTTCGACTTCATCTACCAACCTTTTGACACCTTTTTCTAAATCTTTAAATAAAAAGGGTTCAGGGAGAAGATTTTTCAGCTTTGGAGTAAAAAAATTATCAAAATCGTCTAAATTTATTTTTTTAAACATTAAATAAGGAGAAATAAAGTTTGGTAAATTATATTTTTGAGATAAATAGTCTACAAATCTTCTGGTAAAATCATCTAAAACAATAATTTTCCATTCAGCATTACTTACTGATCTTTTAGAATTGTATAATATAGTTTTGGACAAATTAAAATCTTAATAAAATTTTACGAATAAATGCTTAAGCAAACAGGTTTAGTAATAACACCATCTAATTTTATTATCGACTTCAATGCATCTTCTAAAACTGAATTATTAGCTTTGTGGGTAATAATTACTAACTCTGCTGTTTTATCTTCTTGATTTGATTTTTGGAAAACACTCTCAATAGATATATCACAATCCTTAAAGATAGATGTTAAATCGGCAAGAATACCAGATTTATCAACGACATTTATTCTTAAGTAAAACTTGTATTTTTCTTTATAAGGTGTTGTTTTAAATTTACATTTTATGTCATAAGAGTTTCTACCAAAAGAAAATAACTTGGTTCCATTAGCAATGTCTACTATATCTGCCAGTACAGCTGAAGCTGTAGGCTCACCCCCTGCTCCAGCTCCTGTAATCATAACAGAGCCAGCTAGGCTTGATTCAATTTGAACAGCATTAATTACACCAGAAACATTTGAAAGACCAAAGTTTTTTGCAATTAGCCAAGGCTTAACTGAACAAAATAATTCTTCTTTGCCGTTAAGATCTTTTGAAATTAGAGAATTCCCTAATAATTTTATCTTATAACCCAGATCATTACAGTACTTTATATCATTAAGTGTAATTTCTCTTATTCCTTGTATAGATAAATCTTCTAAATTTGGCATTTTCCCATACGCCAAAGCAGATAAAATTATTGTTTTGTGAGCAGCGTCAATACCATCTATATCAAAAGAAGGATCAGCCTCCGCATAACCTTTTTTTTGGGCATCAGCTAAGACCTCTTCAAATCCCTTTTCAGCCACTTCCATCTCTGATAAAATGTAATTTGCCGTACCATTTAGTATCCCAGTTAATTCTGTAATTTCATTTACAATTAGACCCTCCCTTATAAGCTTTAAAATAGGGATACCTCCAGCTACAGATGCTTCAAAGGAAAAAAATAAATTATTTTTTTCAGCTAATTCAGCAAGTTGCTTTCCATATTTTGCTATTAATGCTTTGTTGGCTGTGATTAAAGATTTTTTATTTTCTAATGTTGTAAAACATAGTTTTTTTGCAACTCCTTCATCACCACCTATTAATTCTACTATTACGTCAATATCTTGAGAAGAAGCCATTTTGAGCGGATCATCAAAAAATTTAACACCACTAACGTCAATTTTTCTTTTTTTATTTTTTGACTTTGCTGAAACAGCTACTAATTCAAATTCAAAAAGATTTTTTTGCACTCTGAAACCTTTTATAAGTTGATAAGCAACCTCTTCACCAACATTCCCAAGACCTGCAATTCCAATTTTTAAAAGGCTCATAATTTATATCCTTTGTTATTTTATAAATACTTATATGATATATTTAAAATAAAAAAAAGGTGCGCATAGCACACCTTTGAATAAAATTGAATAAAATCTATCTTTTAGAAAATTGAAAGCTTTTTCTTGCTTTTGCTCTACCGTATTTTTTTCGCTCTACAACTCTAGAATCTCTTGTAAGCATACCTGCAGTTTTAAGTGGTTTTCTAAGTTCGGGCTCAAATAAACTCAGGGCTCTGCTCAAGCCATGCCTAACTGCACCAGCTTGTCCAGACAACCCTCCGCCTTTTACTGTAGCAATGACATCAAACTGGTCTTTACGCTCTGTTATATCAAAAACAAAATTAAGTTGCATTTGTAAGACAGGTCTAGCAAAGTAATTAATCATGTCTTTGCCATTAATTAAAACTTTCCCAGTACCTCTTTTTACCCAAACTCTAGCTGTAGACTCTTTTCTCCTACCTGTAGCATATGATCTCCCAAGTTTGTCCATTTTTGGTTCAATCTGGACAACCTGATTTTCTTCATTTTCTTTTAATTTAGATAGATCACTTAAATCATTAATTTCTTTGTTTTCTTCAGTCATAATTAAACCTTTAACTATTTTTTCTATTCATAGATTTTATATCTAAAGATTGAGGAGATTGTGCTTCATGTGGATGATTGCTACCAGCATAAATATATAACTGTCTCATTACTTGACGTCCTAAAGGACCACGAGGGATCATTCTTTCTACTGCTTTACGGATAACTCTATCAGGAAATCTACCATCTAAAATCTTATCAGCCTTTCTTTCCTTAATACCACCCGGATAACCTGTATGCCAATAATATATTTTTTGATATCTCTTATTTCCTGTTAAGACAACTTTTTCACAATTTGTAACAATTATATTATCTCCACATGCCATGTGAGGAGTAAAGCCAACCTTATGTTTACCTCTTAATCTATTTGCAATAATTACTGCTAAACGTCCTAGAACCAAACCTTCTGCGTCAACGATAAACCAATCTTTAGTTATGTCTTTAGGCTTAGCCGAATAAGTACCTTTTAAGGCCATTTGATTTCCTTTAAATAAGTTTGAATACATTTAATTAATCAAAAGAACATCTAACCCTTTTAATTTTATCAGTCAATCAAAAATTTTAATTATTATTTATTATTTTCAACAACTTAAAACGATGAGTGCCATAATACCACATTAAAATTGTGAATAAAGAATCCTAGATTAAATCAATAAAAAATATTATATTTGTTTTTGATGATAAGTAATTAATTTTCAACTAATAAGACAAAGAGTTTTTTTATGGATAATGATGGTAAATTCAAAAATATTTTGAAAAATATAACAGACGGAAATGAATTAAATACCATTCAAAGTAAGTTAGCTTTTGAAATAATAATGTCCGGGGAAGCTACTGACGCTCAAATTTCATCATTTTTAACTGCTGTAAAAATGCAAAGTCATAACCCAATAGTTATTGCTGCAGGTGCAGAAATACTTAGAGAAAAATGTTTAAAAGTTCCATCAAAAGAGGATACAATAGATGTAGTTGGAACTGGTGGTGATAATTTAGGAACGTTGAATATTTCTACTGCAGTATCTTTCGTATTAGCTGGAACTGGTGTGCCAGTTGCAAAACATGGTAATTATTCCGCAACTTCTAAGTCAGGTGCTGCTAATGTTCTAAAATCTTTATCAGTTAATATAGACTGCGGGATAGATATAGTAGAAAAATGCTTAAATAATATAGGTATTTGTTTTTTGTTAGCACCAAAACATCATTCTGCAATGAAATATGTTGGAAAAATAAGACAAGAAATTGGAATTAGGACTATATTCAATTTACTTGGTCCATTGTCTAACCCCGCTTTAGTGAAAAGACAATTATTGGGTGTATATGATAAATCATTAATTTTACCGTTTGCAGAATCTTTAAAAAGGCTTGGATCAACACATGCCTGGATAGTTCACGGCAGTGATGGATTAGATGAGGTAACTATTACAGGTAAAACTCATTGTGCAGAATTAAAAAATGGTTCAATTAGAGAGTTCACGATTAATCCATCTGACATAGATATTCCTGTAGCTAACATCAATGAAATTGTTGGAGGAGAACCAACAGAAAATGCGAAAGAAATAATTGAATTATTTAATGGTAAAAAAAGTACATTTAGAAATGTAGTTATATTAAATTCAGCTTCTGCTTTGGTTGCAACAGGTCATACCAAGTCCCTAAAAGAAGGTGCAAGTATGTCTATTAATTCGTTGGATAATGGAAAGGCTTTACATAAATTAAATGAGTTAATTGAAATGACAAACAGTTAAGGTTTAAAGACACTGATGATTACAAAATTACAAGAAATTATAAACTATAAAAAAGAAGAGTTTTCTTATAGAAAAAGTCAGATTACAGATTTTGAATTGCATTCAATGATAGACAAACAAAAAGAACCAAGAGGCTTTATTAACAAACTTAATGATCCAAAGAAATTAAACTTAATTGCAGAAATTAAAAAAGCATCTCCAAGTAAAGGACTTATTAGAAATAATTTTGATGCCTTACATTTAGCCAAATGCTATAAAGATGGCAATGCTTCATGCTTATCTGTTTTAACTGATGAAAAATACTTTCAAGGAAATAATAAATACATAAACATTATAAAAAGAGAAGTTGATTTACCAATCTTAAGAAAAGATTTTATTGTCGACCCGTGGCAAATAAAAGAGTCAAGATCACTAGGAGCAGACTGTATATTGTTAATAATGGCAGCTTTAACATTAAATGAGGCAATTATATTAGAACAAGAAGCAAAAAATTTTGGAATGGATGTGTTAGTAGAAACTCATACAAAGGAAGAAATAGAAATGGCTAATAAGCTTGAAACCTTATTAGTTGGTATAAATAATAGAAATCTTAAAACTATGGAAGTTGATATAAATAATACTTTAAAATTAAAAAGTTTCATTAACCCTGATAAAATTATTGTAGCCGAAAGTGGTCTTAAAAATAATTTAGATTTACAATTACTCAAAGAAAACGGAATACAAAACTTTTTGATTGGAGAGAGTTTAATGAGAGAAAAAGATTTAACTTTGGCAACAAAAAAGATATTGGGGTTAATGAATTGAATAAAAATAAATTAACCCATTTAGATGACGATGGAAATCCATCCATGGTTGATATCAAAAAAAAAGAAATGACTGAAAGAGTTGCAATTGCAGTTGGAAAAATAACAATGCAAACGGAAACTCTTCAAAAAATACTAGATATAAAAATAAAAAAAGGAGACGTGCTAAATATTGCTAAAATAGCAGGAATAATGGCTGCAAAGAGAACTGACCAATTGATACCATTATGTCACACGATACCTTTATCCTATGTTAATGTTGATTTGAAACCTGAAATAAAAGTATCATGTATAAATATAAAAGCTGAAGCAGCATTAGTTGGCAAAACTGGTGTTGAAATGGAAGCTTTTACCGCGGTTTCAGTCGCTGCACTTACGATTTATGATATGTGTAAAAGTATTGACAGAGAAATGGTTATATCTGACATAAAACTTATTCATAAATCGGGTGGAAAATCTGGAGAATTTGATGCAAAAGTCTAATTTGTTATCATTAGACGAGGCTATCAAGAAAATTAAATTAAGTTTTGATAAAATTAGCTCTGAGGATGTTTTTATCCAAAATGCTTTAGGTAGATGTTTGTCAAAACCAGTTGTAAGTAGTATAGACAATCCAAAATATGATGTATCTTCCATGGACGGTTATGCCGTAAATTACAATAATTACATTAGAATGAATAACAAAACCACGAAGAAACTGAAAGTAATAGGAGAGTCTTCTGCTGGTAATTCATTCCCAAAAAAAATTGAAGGACTAGAAACAGTTAGAATTTTTACTGGCGCAAAATTACCTTCAGGAACTGATACAGTAATTATCCAAGAGGATGTTAAAAATTCATCAAATAAGAAATATGTTGAAACAAAGATTAATATCAAAAAAAATCAGTTTGTTAGAAAAAAAGGTTTGGATTTTAAAAAAAATGAAATCCTTTTTAACGAAGGTATAGTAATTAACTCGCGACATATTGGTTCCATTGCTATGACTGGCCAAACTTGGTTAACTGTTTCAAGAAAGCCAATTGTTTCAATATTATCAACTGGAAATGAAATTATAAAAGTAGGAGAAATACAAAAAAAAGACCAAATACCAAATGGTAATAGTCTCATGCTTGCGTCAATGATAAAAGAATTTGGTGGAAAACCAAGAATTTTACCTATTGCTGGTGATAATGAATTAGATATATATAAAATTTTAAAAGACGCTAGTGATTGTGATTTAATTGTAACTACAGGTGGGGTTTCAGTTGGTAAATATGACCTTATTCAAAAGGCATTAAAGCATTTTGAAAAAAACAAAACTGAATTTTGGAAAATTGCTATGAGACCTGGTAAACCATTATTATTCTCTCGAATAAACAACACTCCTTTGATAGGTCTTCCAGGTAATCCAGTTTCTTCAGGAGTTTGTTCTCTTATTTTTGTTAATATTGCTATCCGAACCATGTTAGGAGATTCTAGTCAATTTCCAATATTTAAAAAAGCTATTTTAAATGGAAAATTATTACGTAACGATCAACGTTTTGATTTTGTTAGAGCTAATATTAATTACAAAAATGGTGATACTTATGTTACACCAATAACCACACAAGATAGTTCTATGATAACTAAGTTTTCTCATTCAGACTGTTTAATAACTAGAAAACCTTTTGATGAAATAAAAAACATTGGTGAAGTAATTAAAATTTTAAAATTTCCTAATAATATTTAAAAACTTGTAATATAAAATAAATATGATAGAACAAATCATGAACGTATGGAGTTGTAATGTTAACACAAAAACAAAGCAAGTTGTTATCTTTTCTCATAAAGCGAATAGAAGAAGTAGGTGTTTCCCCTTCTTATGAAGAAATTTGTATAGAATTATCTTTGAAATCAAAATCAGGTATTCACAGAATTGTTAAATCTCTTGAAGAAAGAGGATATGTTGAACGTCTAGAAAATAAAGCAAGAGCAATAGCTCCAAAAAAATATACTAATGGTCAACCGTATATAAGCAACGTGATAAATCTTACGAATAAATTTTTAGATAAAAAAAATAGTCTTATGAAAGAACCAGCACCCTTTAATACTGATCAAATTCCGCTTTTAGGTAAAATTGCTGCAGGCACGCCAATAGAAGCAATTTCAAATTATGATAAATTTATTGAAGTTCCATCTTCATATATATCATCAAAGGATTGTTTTGCCTTAAATGTTGAGGGTAACTCAATGATTGACGAAGGCATTTATGACGGAGATACTGTTATAATAAATAAAGAAACAGATATTAAGAATGGTGATATTATTGTCGCATTAATAGATAAAGAAGAAGCTACACTCAAAAAATTTAGAAAAAAGGGTGATAGCATTGCACTTGAACCAGCTAATAAAAATTATAAAACACAAATCTATGGTCCAGATAGAATTACTATTCAAGGTAAGTTGAGTGTACTTATAAGAAAGTATTAAAAAAGCTTTATATTTGCTCAGATTTATGTAACTAGTTATCATTTTATTAATTACGAGAATAATATTGAAAGTTGTAACTAGATTTGCTCCCTCTCCTACAGGTTATTTACATATAGGCGGTGCAAGAACTGCTATATTCAATTACTTGTTTGCCAAAAAACACAATGGTAAATACTTAGTACGTATAGAAGACACAGATACAAAAAGGTCAACTAATGAAGCTGTTGGTGCCATTCATAATGGTCTTAATTGGCTTGGCATTAATTCTACTGAAAAAATAATATACCAATCTAAAAATCTAGCATCCCACGTAAAAATTGCTTATGAACTTTTAGACAAAGGTTTTGCTTATAAATGCTTCTTAAATACAAAAGAATTAAATGATTTGAGAATTAAGAGTAGAGCAAATGGAAAACCAATAAAGTCTCCATGGAGAAATAGCAAATTTAACAATGAAAAAAAAGAATATGTTATTAGGCTTAAAATGCCCCTTAATGGCACTACTACCATAAAAGATTATGTACAAGGAAAAGTGTCAGTAAAAAACGAAATACTTGATGATATGATAATTTTAAGATCTGATAAAACACCAACTTACATGTTATCTTCAGTAGTTGATGATTATAATATGGGTATAACGCATATCATAAGAGGAGATGATCACTTCAACAATGCATTTAGGCAAATACAAATTATTAATTTTTTAAACTGGGATAAACCTTCTTATGCACACATACCATTAATACACGGAACTGATGGTTCTAAATTATCTAAAAGACATGGAGCAACAAATTTAATTGATTATCGTGATATGGGCTTTACTAGTGAAGCAATGTTATCATATTTGATGCAGTTAGGATGGACATCTCATGATAATAAGGAAGATGATTATGAATTTAAAAAAGCAGTTAATTTGTTTTCTTTAGAAAAAATTAACAAATCCCCAGCCAAATTCGATATTAAAAAACTAAACAATATTAATTCAAGATATCTTAATAAAATTGATATTGATAAAATATATAAGTTATTAATTGAAAGGTTTAAATTAGTTTTAAATATTCATCAGGAAAAACGATTAAAAGCACTATTACCCGAGCTTTTAAAAAGAGTTGATGTATACATAGACCTAAAAGATGACTTTGAGTGGATAATTGATGATAACTTTCTTTGTAAAGAAAAAGATAAGATTAAAATATTAAAAAAATATAATTTAATAATTAATGAAATTGGTGATTTGTTGAAAAATTGTGAGTGGAATAAAGAGACTATAAATCACTGTTTAAAAACATATATTCAAGATAAATCTCTAAAATTTAGAGATATTGGACCAATTCTTAGAATGACTTTAACAGGAAAAACTAGTGCTCCAGACTTGGTGTCAATTATTTATGAACTAGGTTGTACAATTTCATTAAATCGACTAAATTATAAATATTGATATCATAATTAATTTGCGAACAAAAATTTTTAAGTAGGTATTTTACATGAAAAAAAATTCATTTTCAGAAAAGAATAAAATTGTATTTAATGGTAAAGAACTAGAATTAGAAACTTTATCTGGATCAGTTGGACCTTCTGTAGTGGATATTAGATCCCTTTATAGTGATTTGGGCATATTTACCTACGACCCTGGTTATGGGTCGACAGGTTCGTGCGAGTCAGCAATAACCTATATTGATGGTGAAAAAGGTATTTTGTTACATAGAGGTTATCCAATAGACCAACTTGCCAATAAAAGTAGTTTTTTAGAGGTTGCTTACTTACTTCTTAATGGGGAATTACCTAAAAAGCCTGAAAAAGAAGAGTTTGAAAATGCTATTACTTTTCATACAATGGTTCATGAACAATTAATCAATTTTTACAGAGGTTTCAGAAGGGATGCTCACCCAATGGCTATAATGGTAGGGGTTGTTGGTGCTCTTTCAGCTTTTTATCCTGATTCAACCAATATTAATGATCCTTATGAAAGATTAGTCTCTTCTAGAAGATTAATAGCCAAAATCCCAACAATAGCTGCCATGGCTTATAAATATTCTCTAGGGCAACCATTTAATTATCCTCAAAATAATTTATCATATTCAGAAAATTTTCTTCATATGTGTTTTTCTGTACCTGCTGAAAAATATAACATAAATCCTATTATTGCAAATGCTATGGACAAGATTTTGATTTTACATGCTGATCATGAGCAAAATGCTTCAACTTCAACAGTTAGAATATCTGGATCATCTGGTGCAAACCCTTTTGCTTGTATTGCAGCAGGAATAGCTTCTCTTTGGGGCCCTGCTCATGGTGGAGCAAATGAAGCAGTTTTAAAAATGCTGTCAGAAATAGGAACTGTTGATAGAATTGGAGAATTTGTGGATAAAGCTAAAGATAAAAATGATCCGTTTAGATTATTTGGATTTGGTCATAGGGTATATAAAAATTATGACCCTAGAGCCGCAGTTATGAGAGTTTCATGTCATGAAGTATTAGATTTATTAGGTGTAAAGGATGATCCTTTATTGGAAATAGCGATGGAGTTAGAAAAAATTGCACTTAATGATGAATACTTTATAGAAAAAAAACTTTATCCAAATGTTGATTTTTATTCTGGCATAATACTTAAGGCTATGGGATTTCCAACTGATATGTTTACGGTTCTATTTGCTGTAGCTAGAACAGTTGGGTGGGTTGCGCAATGGAATGAAATGATAACTGACCCAGTTCAGAGAATAGGACGGCCAAGACAACTCTACACAGGTAAAATTAAAAGAGATTTTGTAGATCTAGATAAAAGATAATTAATAATTATAATTATTTATAATTCTAATAATTTCTTTGCTTGAATTAGTAGAAAAATCAAATTCTTTTGATTTTTTATAATCCATGTTATTGAGTATTAGTTCAGAATATTTTCTAAATTGTTTTTTTTTGTTATCTAAATCCTCAATAAATTTAATTAATAAATTACTTATATGTAAACTATTACAATTTTCTTGAAATAAAAAAGGAACTAACTTATCTCCCAACAAAAAGTTAGGAAGCAATACATTATTAAAATCAACTAATAATCTTCCTATAAAAGCACTTAATAAATCTGATTTGTAAATAGCTATAGTTGGAACTTTAAATAAAACTAACTCAAGTGTAATGGTTCCACTGCATGCAATTGCTAAATCAGCATATTTTAGTAATTCATAATTTTCTTCAAGAACAACTACTCTAGTATTAGTTGCAATATTAAAACTTTTAATTTTTGAATTCACTTCGTTATATTGAAACTTAGTTGTTGGTATAATCCAATTTATATTAGCTAATTTTGGATTTTTATTTTTAATCAAAGAAATAAATTCAGGAAGTAAATATTTTAATTCACTTTCTCTACTCCCAGGTAATAATAAACAATTAATATGTTTTGGATTACAGTAAAATTTATCACTTATAATTCTAAGTCCATTTTTATTGTTATATTTTAAAACCTTCTCAATAATAGGGTTCCCAACATAACTACATTCAGTATTAAGTTTCTTGAAAATATCAACTTCTTTTTTGAATAGACAAAACAAACCGTCGTGAAGATTTTTCCATTTTTTAAATCTTGTTTTTCCATATGCCCAAATAGTAGGAGGGACAAAATGTATCAAAGGACATTTAAATTTATTTTTCAAAAACTTTAATTTTAACTGTTTTGCCAAAGCAAAAGAAAAACCCTTTGTATCAATTGTTATTACAACTTTTGGTTTTTCTTTTAAAATCAATTTGACGATTTCATTTAAATGATTATTCAATTTTTTGAAATTATAAATAGTGTTTAAAAAACCAATAATATTAAATGTATTTATTTCATAGACAGCAGTTAACCCTTCTTTTATCATATAAGAACCACCCACACCAAAAAAATTTAAATCTTTAATGTCTTTTTTCAAGCCTTGCATTATACAAGAGCCTATCCAGTCACTTGAGGATTCACCTGCTAATATAAATATTTTATTATTATTGGCTAAAGACATAAACTTACAAAAAATTATTTAAAAATTTAGACAGCATAAATACAAAAATTATTCTTTTTAATATACGCCACTACTTTGTTTAATTCTACAATCAATGTGCCTTTTGAAGACACAACAATAGAGCTAAAACGTAAATTTTTACATTTTTTTACTGTTTCTAATCCTATTACTGGTAAATCTAAATTTGTATTCTGGCCTATTTTAGGTATTTTAATTAGGACAGGTCCAAAATTATTATGATTTTTATAATGATTATATAATTTTCCAGCTCTATCAATCATAGAATTAGTTCCTTCTAACCCCTCAATCGCGTAAACAAGTTTATTTTTTACTACAACCGACTGACCTACATCAAATTTTGAAATTGTATTAAGAAGATCAACACCAAACTTTGTACTTTTACGGACAAAATCTTTGAAATTTTGTGAAAACAATTCTTCTTGATGAAAACCCTTAGCGAAAAAACAATCTTTCAATATTAAATTTACTGGAAGAATTTCAAAACCATTTTTATTAAAAAAATCTTGTATATAATTTAAAGCTGAATTGTCTCCGACAGAAATAATTTGATTTATCAATTCATTAGCTTTTTCGTTAGAAATTTTAATAACATCAGATGGTCTTTCAATTTTACCTGCCATTACAATGTGAGTTATATCGTTAGATTTCAAAATATTCAACCAAAGAAGAGGTTCAAATAAAGAAACTGTTTCAGACTTATTTTTAAATAAACTTGAACAAGAATAACCTTGAATACACAATACAAAAAATTCTCTGTTTTGCGTTGCTATTTGTACTGGTAAGTTACCACTACCTGCAATTATAGCAATTTTCATTAAATTTTATCCATTTTTGGATGAACCAAAGGTCTGTTTGAATTTTCAGAAAGAAATACTAATATTTCTTTTACAAATGAATTGTCACTATATGTATCATTAACTTCAGATAATCGCTCATTAAATGTACCTTCCGGAGCAAATAGCAGCCTGTATACGTTTCTTAATGTTTTTATCTCTTCTTTTTTAAAAGATCTCCTTTTTAAACCTACTAAATTTAAACCACTTAGATACCCTCTACTACCAACAACTGATGTAAATGGAATAACATCACCATCTATAGTAGTACCTGCACCAATTATAGCGTGTTTTCCAATTCTGCAAAATTGATGTACAGCACTTTGCCCTCCTAAATATACATAATCAGAAATTTCAACATGACCACCAATAACAGCATTATTAACAAAAACAACATTGTTTCCAATTATACAGTCATGTGCCACATGAGAGCCAACCATGAAAAAACCATTATTTCCTATAATTGTTTTTTTGGTTCCTATATTTGTCCCAGGGTGGATCGTAACATGTTCTCTGAAAATATTGTTGTTACCTATTATGAGTTCGGTTAACTCTCCACAATATTTCAGATGTTGAGGACTAGAACCGATTGCTGAAAAAGGATATATTTCATTATTAGCACCAATAGTGGTATTTCCATCAATAATAACATGAGAATGAATTTTTGTATTTTTATCAATTTTAACATTAGATCCAATTATACAATAAGGACCAATGACTACATTTTCTTCAATTTCACAACCACTATGTATTATGGATGTTGGGTGAAACTGCCTGCTCATTTAGCTTTTTCCTTATTAACTAACATTGCAGAAAATTCAGAAGAAGCAACTAATTTTTCTCCAACAAACGCTTCTCCATTAAATTTATATAGTGATCTTTTACTAGTAATAAGATTAATTTTAAAAAATAATTCACAGCTTGGTAAAACAGGTTTTCTAAATTTTGCTTTATCAATTCCAGTGAAAAAAACTAAATTGTTTTTGGATAAAGACTGGTATTCGTATGAAATTAGACAAGCAGCAGTCTGAGCCATTCCTTCTAAAATAAGAACTCCAGGCATTACTGGATGTTCAGGAAAATGTCCAGGAAAATATGGTTCGTTAAAAGTAACTGCTTTTATGCCAGTTATACATTTATTTAGTTTAATATCAGTTATTTTATCTATCAATAAAAAAGGATGCCTATGTGGTATCAACTTTATTATATCATTGTGTAAAAGAGTTATTACATCACCATTATGATCTTTTAAAGTCATGATAATTATTCTTTCTTTTTTTTAAATTTAACCTTTGTGATGCAACCATTCTTTTCCAAGCTTGAATGTCCTGTGCTGGACTGCCACCAATATAACTTCCTTTTGGAAAGCTATTAAAAACTTTTGAAGCGCCGGCAATGATTGAATCTTCACCAATGGTAATATTATCTCTAATGCTAACATCACCACCTATAGTAACATTTTTTTTTAATACCACAGATCCTGATAATCCAACCTGACCAGCTAGAATACAAAAATCACCAATAGTGGAGTTATGGCCTATATGTACTTGATTATCTATCATAACATTTTTACCTATTATGGTATCATCAACTAAACCTCTATCAATGGTACAACCTGCGCCAATATTAGTACCTTTACCAATAAAGACACCACCTATATGGGGAGTTAAATACGTTTTCGATTTATTAGGTATAAAACCAAAACCAGATTTACCTATAACTGTATTAGGTAAAATCTTGACTTTATCATCTATTATAGTGAATTCAACTACTGTTCCAACACCAAAAAAACACTTTTTACCAATTTTACAGTTAACAGAAATACTTACTCTTTCAGAAATAAAAGTATCATCTCCG